>JAWKHR010000040.1:0-62071 GCA_041394725.1 Vicinamibacterales bacterium
GCCTTGAGCCGGCCGCTGAGGTCCTCGAAGTCCGCGTCGCTCACCTTCCCCATCGCGCGGTCGAACTCGAGTTCCTTGATCGACCGAAGGGTCAGCGCCTTCTCGCGCTCCAGCACGTCGATGTCCGACAGGGTGAGGGCCGCGCGATGGTCACCGCGCCCGGCGAAGCCGGCGAGCGCGCCATGGAGCGCCACGCCGGCCAGGCCGGCGGCGATCACCGCCGCGCTCAGCAGGAGCAGCGCGGCCGGATGCGTCTCGCGCGTCAGCATGACGGCCACGGTCGCCGCGACCATCGAGAGCAGCACGTAGAAGTGCCAGCTCCGGAACCCCGCGTCGCGGATCGGCGCCTGGGTGGGCGGCTGTTCAGTCAAGGTCGCGAAGCTCATCTTCGAGCTGGCGCGCGAGCGCCGGGTCGGCCGAGGTCATCGCGGCGGCGGCGCCGGCCGGCACGGGCGCGGCCCGGCGCGACCAGCGGACCGCGGCCACCGCCACGCCGAAGATGCCGACGAACCCGGCCGCGTACGGGAAGAGCCACGCGAGCCGGTTGAAGCCCTCGTCAATCGGCGAGGCCAGCACTTCCTGGCTGCCGTACTTCGCCACGAACCAGTCGATGATCTCCTGGCGCGACTTCCCCTCGGCCACGAGGCTCGCGAGCATGGCGCGCTGGTCCGCCGCGACCGGGCACGTGCACTCGCCGATGCGCTTGCGCCCGCAGGTACCGCACATGCAGATGATGCCGTCCTGCATCTCCTTCTCGAGCGGCGACTTCGGCGGGATGACGACGGTGTCCGGCGATTCCACGTGCTGGGCGTGCAGCCGCGGCACCCCGCCGGTGAGGAGCAGGAGCAGCACGAGCGACGTCGTCACCGCGCCTTCCGGCACGCGGATGCCCGCGAGCACGAGCGCGCGTTCCGGCAGCCACGCGATGAACGTGCCGATCGCCATCAGGCCGACGCCGATCCAGATCCAGTTGACGAGCGGATTGATGTGCACCGACACGGTGGACTCGCGCAGGCCCACGTCGAACGCGTCGAGCACGATGTACAGGTCGTCGGACGGCCCGCGGCGCAGCGCGACTTCCGTGGTCGGCTCCCCTTCGCGGCCGCGGTAGTACCACTTCGACGGGTAGAACCCGCCGAGCGCCTTGCCGTTGCGGAACACCTGGAACTCGGCCGTCACCATCTGCTTCTGGCCGTCGTCGCTGATGCCGACCGTGTCGTACTTCAGCAGGTACGGCGCCAGCTCGACCTGCTGGCCCGGCTTCAGGTGCACCTGCTCGCTGCGCTCGAACGCGCGGCCGGCGAACCCGAAGAAGATCAGCACGATCCCCAGGTGCACGACGTAGCCGCCGTAGCGGCGCTTGTTGCGCGAGAAGAGGCCGACGAGCGCCGTGAACCGGTCCGTGCCGGTCGTCCGGCTGCGCACGCTCGCGCCGCGGACGAACTCCTGGCCGATGGTGACCAGCACGAACGTGCACAGCGCGAAGCACAGGCCCGCCGGCCAGAACCCTACGCCGAGCGCCATGGCCACGACGAGGCTCGTGATCGTCCCGAGGCCCGGCCACATGAACTGGTAGCGCAGGTTCGAGAGCGTGGACTTGCGCCACGCCAGCAGCGGCCCGACGCCCGTGAGGAACAGCAGGATGAGGCCCACCGGCGTCATCCACCGGTTGAAGAACTGCGGCCCGACGGTCAGCCGTTCGCCGCGGAGCGCCTCGCTCAACGTCGGGAACATCGTGGCGAACAGGACGAAGAACGAGGCAAACAGCAGGACCCAGTTGTTGGCCAGGAACGCCGCCTCGCGCGAGGCCCACGAATCGAGCTCGTTGCGCGACCGGAGCAGCGGCAGCCGGTAGATCACCAGGCCGAAGCTGATCACCAGCAGGCTGACCATGAACCCGGTGAACATCATGGCCAGCTCGCGGTCCTCGCCGAACGCGTGGACCGACTGGACGACGCCCGACCGCGTCATGAACGTCCCGAAGATGGTCAGGAAGAAGGTGACGATGACGAGCGAGATGTTCCAGATCTTCAGCATCCCGCGCCGCTCCTGCACCATGATCGAATGCAGGAACGCCGTGGCGGTGAACCACGGCAGCAGGCCCGCGTTCTCGACCGGATCCCAGCCCCAGTAGCCGCCCCAGCCGAGCTCCTCGTAGGCCCAGAGCGCGCCGAGCGCCAGGCCGACGGTCAGGAAGAGCCAGGCGGTCATCGTCCAGCGCCGCACCGCGCGCTGCCAGGCGTCGTCGAGCTGCCCGGTCGCCAGCGCCGCCATGCCGAAGGCGAACGGGATGGTCATCCCGACGAAGCCCAGGTACAGCAACGGCGGGTGGATGGCCATGTAGAAGTTCTGGAGCAGCGGGTTGAGTCCCTCGCCGTCGGCGTGCTGGACGGTGAGGTAGGTCTCGAACGGGTTGTTGTGGATCACCATCAGGAAGAGGAAGAACATCTCCACGACGGCGATGGTCGAGACGACCCACGGGATGAGCAGCCGGTGCCGCTCGCGGTTGATCTGGACCGCGACGCTCCCGAAGATCGCGAGCAGCGTGACCCAGAACATCAGCGAGCCGTCCAGCCCGCCCCAGTACGACGCCAGCTTGTAGAACAGCGGCTGCGCCTGGTTCGAGTAGTGCTGGACGTACTTGATCGAGTAGTCCCCGACGACGAACGCGTGGACGATGATGGCCGAGGCCATCAGCATCAGCGCCGTCACCAGGTGGAACAGGCCGACGCCGCCGTTGATCCACGAACGGCGGCCGCGACGCGCCCCGGCGATCGACGCCGCAAAGGCGCCGGCCGCCACCACGAAGCTGCAGAGGATGAGAAACGTCCCGAGCGAAGACATCTATGGTACCGCCACGTCCCGGGTCCGGGGACCCGTGGTTATCGGCTCGCGCCGGCCGAGTCGGGGTCGTACTTGGAGGGACACTTGGCCATCACGCCGTCGCGGGGCTGGACGTGAAAGCCGTCGGCCTGGAGCACGCCCTTGAGCACGACCTCGGCGTTGTCCTTGAACGTATCCGGCACCGTGCCGGTGTACATCGCCTTGACGACCTGGCCGTTGCTCTCGACGTCGAAGATCCAGTCCAGCCGCTCCCGGTTGATCTGGACCGAGCCTTCCTTGACGAAGCCGTGGATCTGCATCTTCTTGCCGTACCACTGCTCCGGGCTCACCATCACCTCGTCGACGTGCTTGTAGTACGCGAGGTCCTCCGCCATCGTCTGGTACATCAACAGCGACAGGGCCCCGACGACGACCAGGGCGGAAATTCCCACACGCAGAGTTTTTTTCGACATCGCAGACTCCGACCGCCTCTCAGGATACTGTCCGCCGACGCACGGAATCAACCCGAACCGCAAGGCGTGCAGACACTTCCGGCGACCGGTCCCGGCGGGGATGCCGGGCGCCGATCGGGCGTGCTCATCTGGCGCCGATCAGCTGCAAAACGGCTGCCACGGGGAGCCCCACGACATTCGGATACGAGCCCTCGATGCGCGGGATGAACCGCGAGGCCCGCCCCTGGATGGCGTAGGCGCCGGCCTTGTCCATCGGTTCGCCCGTGGCGACGTAGGCCTCGATCTCCGCGTCGTCGATCGCGTGCATCCACACGGTCGTGGGGGGGGGCGCACTACGGGGCGGGCCGGCGCCACCGCGATGCCGGTGAGCACCTCGTGCGCGCGCCCCGACAGCGCGCGGAGCATCCGACGCGCGTCGGCAGGGTCCGCCGGCTTGCCGAGCACGCGGCCGTCGACGACGACGGTGGTGTCGGCGCCGAGCACGATGCGCCCGGGGTGCCGCGCGGCCGCGGCGTCCGCCTTGAGCCGCGCGACGCGCACGACGTACGCCTCGGGCGTTTCGTCGTCGAGGACGGCCTCGTCCACGTCCACGGGCGACACCTCGAAGGCGACGCCCGCCGCGTCGAGCAGTTCGCGGCGGCGGGGCGAGGCGGAGGCCAGATGAGCATGGGTCAGGTCTATCGCAGCTGGCGGGCGGACGATGACCATTTCGTATCACGGAATCGTCATCGTCCGCCCGCCGAGGCTGCGATCCAAGACCTGGACCCCACCCGGTTATGATGAAGTGTTCGCCCGGTCCCGAGCCATGGCACTGGAATCCCTGCAGTCCACCGCGATCGGCGCCCTCCAGACGCTCCTGGCCGGGCAGCCCACCACGCCCGCCAAGGTCGGCTTCGCGTGGCGCATCGCGGCGGGCCAGGCGCTCGGCCGCGCGACGACGATCACCTGGACGACCGGCGGCACGCTGCGCGTGCACGCCAGCTCGCCGGCGTGGCGGCGGGAGGCCGCCCGCGCCAAGCCGGTGATCGCCACCAGACTGGACCAACTCCTCGGCGCCGGCGTCGTGCAGCGCATCATCATCGACACCGGCCCGACATCCGAAAGGTGAAGCCTGCCATGCGTGAAGCCGTCATCGTCAGCGCCGTTCGCACGCCGACCGGCAAGTTCCTCGGCACCCTCAAGGACATCCCCGCCACCCAGCTCGGCGCGCTCGTCGTGCGTGAGGCGGTCACCCGCGCGGGGATCGCGCCCGACCGCGTGGACGAGTGCATCATGGGCAACGTCGTCAGCGCCGGCCTCGGCCAGGCGCCCGCGCGCCAGGCGGCGCTGCGCGGCGGGCTGGCGAACCACGTCGGCGCGATGACCATCAACAAGGTCTGCGGATCCGGCCTGAAGGCCGTCATGCTCGCCGCGCAGGGCATCGCGCTCGGCGACATCGACGTCGCGGTCGCCGGCGGCATGGAGTCGATGAGCAACTGCCCGTATCTCCTCAGCAAGGCCCGCGAGGGCCTGCGGATGGGCGACGGCAAGGTCATCGACTCGATGATCCACGACGGCCTGTGGGACTCGTTCCACGACATGCACATGGGGCTGACCGGCGAGCACGTGAGCGAGAAGTACCGGGTCTCGCGCGAGGAGCAGGACCAGTACGCCGCCGAGAGCCACCGCCGCGCGGCGCACGCGACCACGCAGGGCTGGTTCAAGGACGAGATCCTGCCGGTGGCGATCCCGCAGCGGAAGGGCGACCCGATCCAGTTCTCGCACGACGAGTCGATCCGCGAGGACTCGACGCCCGAGGTGCTCGGCCGGCTGAAGCCGGCGTTCAAGAAGGACGGCACGGTCACCGCAGGCAACGCGCCGGGCGTCAACGACGGCGCGGCGGCCGTGGTCGTCATGGCGGCCGACGTCGCGAAGGCCCTGGGCGCGACGCCCATCGCGCGCATCGTCGGCTACGCGACCTCGGGCCTCGAGCCGAAGCTCGTGATGATGACGCCGGTCGAGGCGGTGCGGAAACTCGTCAGGAAGATCGACTGGCAGGTCGGCGATGCGGACCTCGTGGAACTCAACGAGGCGTTCGCGGTGCAGGGCGTCGCGGTCACCCGCGAGCTCGGCCTCGACCCGGCGCGGGTCAACGTCCAGGGCGGCGCCGTGGCGCTCGGCCACCCGATCGGCGCGAGCGGCGCTCGAATCCTCACCACGTTGCTCTACGCGCTGCGCCGGACCGGCAAGTCGAAGGGCATCGCGACGCTCTGCCTCGGCGGCGGCAACGGCGTGGCGATGGCGGTGGAATTGGTATAGCGGGCTTCGCCCGCAACCAGAATTGACTTCGAGCCGACAGGCTCGAACACCACGGTTCCACGTTCGAACTTCGCACGTCGAAGTTCGCGGAGTTCTCTGGTCATGAAAACAGTAGGTGTCATCGGCGCCGGCACCATGGGCAACGGCATTGCCCAGGTGTTCGCCCAGTCGGGATTCACCGTGAGGCTGCACGACGCCTCCGCCGCGGCCGTGGACCGGGCGCGGAAGACGATCGAGAAGAGCCTCGGCAAGTTCGTCGAGAAGGGCAAGCTGGCCGCGGAGGACCGCGACCAGGCGCTCGCGCGGCTGCAGCCCGCGGCCGCGCTCGACGACCTCGCCGACGTGGACTACGTCGTCGAGGCGGTCATCGAGAGCCTCGAGGTCAAGCGCGACCTCTTCGGCCGGCTCGACGCGATCACGCGGCCCGAGGTCATCCTCTCGTCGAACACGTCGTCGATCTCCATCACCGCGCTCGGCGCGGCGACGAAGCGGCCGGAGCAGGTGCTCGGCATGCACTTCATGAACCCGGTGCCGCTGATGAAGCTCGTCGAGCTCATCCGCGGCCAGGCCACGTCGGATGCCTCGATGAAGGCCGCGACCGATCTGTGCGTCACGCTGGGCAAGACGCCGGTCGAGGCGTCCGACTACCCCGGCTTCATCGCGAACCGCATCCTGATGCCGATGATCAACGAGGCGATCTTCGCCGTCATGGAGGGCGTCGGCACGCCGGAAGCCGTCGACGAGGTGATGAAGCTCGGGATGAACCACCCGATGGGCCCGCTGACGCTGGCCGACTTCATCGGCCTCGACGTCTGCCTGGCGATCCTCGACGTGCTGCACGACGGCCTGGGCGACCCGAAGTACCGCGCCTGTCCCCTGCTCAAGCGGATGGTGGCCGCCGGACACCTCGGACGGAAGTCCGGGCAGGGGTTCTATCGGTACTGACGGGCGCGTAACTTTGGAGTTCGAAGTTCGAACTTCGAATCGTGGTGGGGCCGGGCTCCGCCGGCCCTTCCTTTCTTCTTCCCTCTCGCCGGGGGGCTCCTCTCTCTCGGGCGCTGGGATGCGGGTTTGGGCGCCGGGTGGGCGCCACCGCCATGTGCCCCGACGTCACGCGGTCGTGCGTCTCAGGCGGCGCCACCAGACGACGAACGCCACGGCGGGCGCGAGGATGACGATCTCGCGCACGACGGCCAGCGCGTTGTGCCAGACGAACTCCGGCAGCCAGTAGCGGCGCGAGATCGCCGCGAACAGCGACCAGCCCGTCTGATAGTGGCCGGCGTCGAACGGCCAGAGGATCATCACGCCGAGCGGCGGCGACGTGTCGAGGGAGAGCGCGTCGCAGATCGGATGGCTCATCCAGGCGGCGAACATCGCCAGCCAGATCCGCGTGCGCGTGGGGCCGGCGGGCCACAGGCGCCAGGCGGCGATGGACGCGACGAGGATGGCCGCGCCCACGCTGTGCGTCTCCATGCTGTGGCGGCCGACGAGCAGGTCGAGGTCGGGGGCGACACCGGCAGCGGCCAGCACGGCCGCCTGGCGCCAGCGGTCCGCGCGCGCCGGGCCGGCGGCCGGCGACACCGCCAGGCCGACCGCCACCGCCGCCATCGCATGACCGACCGGGCTCGGCATCAGCCGCCCGCCGCCGATCGCGCGGCAGCCGGGCGCGGCAGGCGCGCAGCGGCCATCGCGGCCGCCGCGTCAGCCCCCCGCCCGTCGCGCGCCGCGATCCGCTTGGCCGCCGCGATGCCGGACCCGAGCGCGCCCTCCATGTAGCCGATGAACGCGTAGTTGGTGTGCTCGCCCGCAAAGTGGAGCCGGCCGAGGCCCTGATGCAGGGTCGGGCCGAACGCCGTCACCTGCCCGGGCGCGGGAAACGCATACGACGCCAGCGTCCATGGGTCCGACGGCCAGTTCATGAAGCGGCCGCGCTCGAATTCCCGCGCGATCTCACGGTAGCTGACCTCGAGCGTGCGGAGATAGCGGTTGTGTCGCTCGGCCGCGGTCCACGACCGGCATTCGTCCGCCGCCCGGCCGCCGGAGAACGAGGTGAGCACCACGCCCGGACCGGGCTGGTTGTCGGTCCCCTCCCACGTCAGCGACACCGGTCCGTCCGAGAGCAGGTTCGGCGCGAGGCCCGCGCGGCGCCAGAAGCGGCTCTTCAGGACCGCGAAGTACTTCACGTTCGATCCCATCTGCGGCCGCAGGTCTCCGGGCAGCGGCGGATCGATTGCGATCTTGTGCCAGACCGTCGGCGGCACGGCGAGGATCACGTCGTCGCCCTCGACCCGGCTGCCGTCGGCCAGCACGACCGCGGCACCACGGTCGGTCACGTCGATGCGCCGGACGATCGTCCGCAGGCGCACGCGCCCCTCCGGCAGCGCGGCCGCCAGGCGCGTCGCGAGCTGCTGGTTGCCGCCGCGACAGCGGAAGACCTCCGAGTCGGTCCAGTACGTCTCGACGCCGCCGCCGCTGATCTGCGCGAGGTTGCCGAGCAGGCTCTGCCAGGCGGTGTCGGCGCCGTTGTCGGCCGCGAACTCCGCGTCGAGCGCCAGCCGGCAGCGCGGCGAGACCGGCAGGTCCCGGATCCACGCGTCCACCGAGCGGCGATCGAGCGCCGCCGCGTCGGGACTCGTCCACGGCGCGTCGGCGACGACCGTGCGCGCCAGGGCGTCGAGGGCGCGATAGCCTGCCTCCATCTCCTCGTACAGCGCCTCGCTCTCGGCCGCCGTCAGCACGTCGCCGCCCAGCACCACCGGAAAGTCCGCGTCCTCCTCGGTGACGTCCAGGAAGTCCAGGCCGAAGCGATCCGCGTAGGCGACCCAGGCGGGGTGATTGGAGCCGATCAGCTCCGCGCCTCCCTCGACCGTCTTGCCGGGCGCCAGATCATGGAAGGTGATCACCCGGCCGCCGAGCCGGTTGCGCGCCTCGAACACGCGCACGTCGTATCCGGCCGCCTGCAGCTCGTACGCCGCCGCGAGTCCCGCGAATCCCCCGCCGACGATCAACACGCGCCCGGCGCGCCCCTGCCGCGCGCCGAGATCGCGCCCCGACAGCAGCAGCCCCGCCGTGCCGGCGAGCGTGAGCGCCAGCATCTCGCGCCGCGTCGGCCGATCGTCGGGTGGTCCGAAGCGACGACGCAGGCGGCGATAGAGGTCGGCGGGCATGGGCGGACTCTACAACAAACCCTGTCGGCGTTCGGCCAGGGGGGCACCCGTCGGCTCTCGGCGTCTGGCCAGTCGGCGACGCGCGGCGTTCGCCTCCCGGCGCCGCGTCCTCCCGGACGACTCCCCGACCGGCCCGGTCGTGTCACACCCCGAACGCCGAGAGCCAAGAGCCGAACGCCGACGTGATCACGGTGTGTCCTCCCCTGTCACGCCCGTCCGGCAGAATCCTCAACAGCGAGGATGGCGCGGGATTGCAGAATGTGCGATCGCCGGAACGAGGGGCGAAAGTGTCGATGCCTTTAAGTTGCTGTTTCTACGTGCGATAGAGGACTCACATGAACGATTTTCGCTTGACACCAGGCTGGCACGAACCTAGAATCGCGTTCCATCCGGCGAGCGTCGCCCCCTTTGCCGGCGCTGCGTCGAGGAGAACCATGGCCACAGCATCTGAGCGGACGACGAAGACGGAAGAGCGCAACGACAAGGAACGGCTCAAGGCGGTCGAACTGGCCGTCGGGCAGATTGAGAAGCAGTTCGGGAAGGGCTCGATCATGCGGTTGGGCGGCAAGGACGCGCTGCCCGCCATCCCGTCGATCTCGACCGGGTCGATCAGCCTGGACTGGGCGCTCGGCGTGGGTGGCCTGCCGCGTGGCCGCGTGATCGAGATTTTCGGCCCGGAATCCTCGGGCAAGACGACGCTGGCCCTGCAGACGATCGCGCAGGCCCAGAAGCTCGGCGGCGTGGCCGCGTTCGTGGACGCCGAGCACGCGCTGGACGCGCAGTACTCGCAGAAGCTGGGCGTGGACCTGGAGAACCTGCTGGTCTCGCAGCCCGACAACGGCGAGCAGGCCCTCGAGATCACCGAGGTCCTCATCCGCTCCAACGGCGTCGACGTCGTCGTCGTGGACTCGGTCGCCGCGCTCGTGCCGCGCGCCGAGATCGAGGGCGAGATGGGCGAGGCGCAGATGGGCCTGCAGGCCCGCCTGATGTCGCAGGCCCTCCGCAAGCTCACCGGCGTCGTCGCCAAGTCGAAGACGTGCCTGATCTTCATCAACCAGCTCCGCGAGAAGATCGGCGTGATGTTCGGCAACCCCGAGACGACCACGGGCGGCCGCGCGCTGAAGTTCTACTCGTCGGTCCGCGTGGACATCCGCCGCATCGGCGCGATCAAGGACGGCGAGACGATGGTCGGCGGCCGCACGCGGGTCAAGGTCGTCAAGAACAAGGTCGCGCCGCCGTTCCGGCAGGCCGAGTTCGACATCATGTATGGCGAGGGCATCTCGCGCGAAGGTGACCTGCTCGACAAGGGCGTCGAGCTGAACATCATCGAGAAGAGCGGGACCTGGTTCTCCTACGGCGGCGAACGCCTTGGCCAGGGACGCGAGAACGCGAAGACGTTCCTCAAGCAGAACCCCGAGACGGCCGGCACGATCGAGCAGAAGCTGCGCCGCGAGCTCGGCCTGCCGGCTGAGGCGGAACCCGCCAGCGAGTAGGTCCGCGGCCGCGAAGGCCGGACGACAGCCGGTCACTCATTCAGCGACGGCGGAGTTCGGACGGCGCCCCGGGCGCCATCCGGACCTCGCCGATCCTGAGTTGCACGCCCAGCCGGCGCTGGTCCGGACTCGCGGGATCGACCTCGCGAGGCACGAACACCGGTGACACGGCCAGATCGATTCGCGTCGTGCCCTGCAGCACCAGGCGCCAGTCAGGCGCCAGCGCGACCGTGATGCGCGTCCAGTCGCCGGATTCCAGCGTCAGCGTGGCCGCCGCCCCACCTGCCTGACCGGCGACGACCGTCACGGGGCGTTCGCGCGAGGCCGCCGTCGCGCGGACGTCCAGCGGCACCTCGGTCGCCGAACGCGCGACCAGCAGCGTCGCCTGGTCGCTCGTCCAGCGGAAGACCTCGCCGCGCTCGTCGAGTTCCGGGCCGTACGTCCAGGCGACCACTTCCACATCGTCCAGCAGCGACGGTACCTCGCCGGCGGCGCAGCGAGCGGGCTTGCCCGCGAGCCACTCCCGGATCCCGGCCGGGACCGAGCCCCAGTCGAGCACCCGCCCGTCAGTCCGGAGCGTTTCCGCGGAGCACGGCTGGAAGTCCGACGCGAAATCGCGCGTGAGCGGCACGAACGTGAGGACGCCCGCCGCCGCCGTGGCGGTGGCCAGCCGGCGAAGCGCCGGAGCCTGGAGCGACGTCAGCACGATCTCGATCGCGCCGGTCAAGGCGATCACGGCGCCGAGCGTCACGAGGTGCAGTTGTTCGGCCTTCGTGACGAGCGCAAACGGCAGGTCGAACGCCACGGCGATCGTCAGGCCCGCGACGAACAACCACGTCGCGTGGGCGGGCCGGCGCACGAGCGCGGTCAGGGCGCCAGCCGCGAGCAGGCCCGTCGAAACCGCGCTTGCCGCGGCCTGCCACGGACGCCGCACCGGAACGACCCGGAGCACGCCGTCGAGACCGAGGTGAAAGTTCTCCCACGCCTGGGCGGCCGTGGGCAGGCGGTAGCCGCCGAGACCGCCGAGCGCCCACTGGCGCAGGAGGACGAGCGCCACGAGAACGCCGGCCACCAGCAGCAGCGCGGGAATCCGCGGCCGGCTGGCATCTCCCACGAACCGCGCTCGCAGCACCGTCAGGACGACCAGCGCCGGAAGCAGCATGATCGTGTCTTCCTTGATTCCGAACGCCAGCACCTGGAGCGCCGCGAGCAGCAGCCAGCCGGCCGCGCCGCCGTTCCGGACGCGCTGCCAGACCAGCAGCGCCGCCAGCACCGTGAGGCTGGCCAGCAGGTGCATCTGATCCGTCAGCCACGCGCCCTGGGCGTACACGAGCGCCGGGTGAACGGCGTACAGCACCGTCGCCCACCAGCCCGCGCGGGCGCGGCCGGTCTCACGCCTCACGAACACGCCGACGAGCACGGCGCAGAGTCCCATGCCGGCGATCGAGACGGCGTGCTGCGCGCGCGCGTTCAGGCCGAGCAGATCGAAGCGCAGGGCGTACCACCAGACCGTCACCGGACGATAGAACGGCACCTCGATGCCGGCCGGGTCCCACGTTCCCGCGAGCACCTGTCCGAGTTCCGCCGTCGTCCACGGCCGATTGAAGTGGTAGTCGTCCCAATGGAAGCCGGCGTCGAGCGACACCCCATAGGCCAGCCAGACGGTGGCCGAGGCGGCCAGCACGAGTCCGGCCGGGCCGGCCAGCACTCTCCAGGCACGCGCGGTGTCGGGCTTCACGGTGTCCACGGGATCGGCAGGCCAGCGTATGCCAGCGGCTTCGCAAACGGCAACGCCTCGAAGTAGGCTGTGACGTCATGGCGTCGCCCTCCCCCACCAACGTCCGGGAATTCCAGGCCATCGCGAAGGGCCGGATGACCCAGGCGGCCTACGACTACTACGCCGGCGCCGCCAACGACGAGCTGACCCTCGCCGAGAACGAGCGCGCCTACACCCGCTGGGCCATCGTCCATCGCGTGCTGGCGGGCGTCGATGCCGTGGACACCACGACGACGCTGCTCGGCACGCCGCTGCCGTGTCCGGTCATCCTCGCGCCGACGGCGTTCCACCGGCTCGGCCATCCCGACGGCGAGCCGGCGACGGCGCGAGCCGCGGCGGCGTTCGGGACGATCCTGTGCGTCAGCACGATCGCGTCCACGTCGCTCGAGGACGTCGCGGCGGCCGCGCCGGACGCGACGCGCTGGTTCCAGCTCTACGTCTATCGCGACCGCGAGGTCACGCGCGACCTGATCGCCCGCGCCGAGGCCGCCGGCTACCGCGCGCTGGTCCTCACCGTGGACACGCCGCGCCTCGGCCGCCGCGAGCGCGACCTGCGCAACCGCTTCGTGCTGCCCGACGACGTGCAGATCCGCAACCTGGAGCGGTACGCCCAGCGCGACGCCACGCGGTGGCAGGACAGCTCGACGTTCAACGAGTACGTGCACCGGCTGCTCGACGCGTCGCTGACGTGGGAATCGGTCGACTGGCTCTCGTCGGTCACGAAGCTGCCCCTCTTCATCAAGGGCGTCGCGTCGCCGGTGGATGCGGCGCTCGCGCTCCAGCACGGCGCCGACGGGATCGTCGTCTCCAACCACGGCGGCCGGCAGCTCGACGGGTCGATCGCGACCGTGGACGCGCTGCCCGGCATCGTGGACGAGGTCGAGGGCCGAGTCCCGGTCCTGGTGGACGGCGGCGTGCGCCGTGGCACGGACGTCTTCAAGGCGCTGGCGCTCGGCGCCACCGCGGTGCAGATCGGGAGGCCGTACCTCTGGGGCCTCGCGGCCGAGGGCGAGGCGGGCGTGCGGCGCGTCCTCGAGCTGCTGCGCGACGAGTTCGAGCTGGCGATGGCGCTCGCGGGCGTCCGGAGCGTGCCGGAGATCACGCGCGGCTTCCTCCGCCGGGTGGGCCACTCCGAGCCCCCGGGCACCGCTCCGGCCGCGCCGTGATCGCCGCGGTCATCTTCGACTTCGACGGCGTGCTGGCCGACAGCGAGGGGGTGCACCTGCGTGCGTTCCAGGAGGTGTTCGCGCCGCGCGGCTGGACGCTCGACGCGGAGGCCTACTTCGGCCGCTACCTCGGCTACGACGACGCCGGGCTGTTGCGGGAATACGCGAGGGACCACGGCCTGACGCTCACGGCGGACGACGCAGCCGACATCCTGCTGGCCAAGTCCCGGACCTACGCGCGCCTGGCGGCGACGGGCGGCATGCTCTATCCCGGCGCCGCCGCGTGCATCGCCCGCCTGGGCGCCCGGTTCCGCCTGGCGATCGCGTCGGGATCCCTGCACGACGAGATCGTCTCGATCCTCGAGACCGGGAATCTCCGGCCGGCCTTCTCGGCCGTCATCGGCGCCGACGACGTGGAGCGGACGAAGCCGGATCCGGAGCCGTACCTCGCCGCGGCCGCGGCGCTCGACGTGGCGACGGACCGGTGCGTGGTGATCGAGGACTCGCGCTGGGGCGTTTCCGCCGCCCGCGCCGCCGGCATGCGCGCGATCGCGCTCACGACGACGACGGACCGCGCCGATCTCTCCGAAGCGCACTTGATTGTGGACGGGCTCGACGACATCGCGGTGGACACCGTGCTGAACCTGGTGTGATGGGCCCGGCCCGCCCGCAGGCGCCGTGCGCCTGGTGCGGCCCGGCGCCTTCAGTCGCGAGCCCGGGACGTGCTATGCTGTTCGTTCGTTTTCGCTCTGCCGAGCCCCCCAGTGCCGAGGTAGCTCAGTTGGTAGAGCACGTGACTGAAAATCACGGTGTCGGCAGTTCGACTCTGCCCCTCGGCACCACATTTCCTCAGAAAATCAGACAGGCGGCTTCGACGCTTCGGGCGCCGAGGGAGGCGACTGTACCCGAGCCTGTGCCCCGCCGCGAGGTTGAGACGTTCGGCCACGTCCTGCAACGCCGGTCGTCCTCCGGGGCGCGCCCCCGGGCCCATGGGGTGTATGCTTCGCGTCTGACCCGCGAGCGAAACGGAGCAGGATGACGAAAACACTGTCGATCTCGGGACTCGCGTTGCTTGCCGTCGTGGGAGCCGCCGCCTGCCAGGCCGCACCCGACCAGGGTGACGCGGCCGCCTCGGACACCGCCCAGGCTCCGGCCATCGTCCAGCCGGGTGCCCCTGGCGAGGCCTCGGCCGTCGTCTCGGACGTCCCGGCGTTTCACGACGACAACTACACGGACGATGACGTGAAGTTCATGCAGGGCATGATCCATCATCACAATCAGGCGCTCCTGATGGTGGCGATGATCCCCACGCACACGACGACGCCGGAGCTGCTCGCGATGGGCAGAAAGATCCAGCTCTCGCAGAGCGGCGAGATCCAGGCCATGAAGGAATGGCTGACCAGCCGCAACCAGGACGTGCCGATGCTCATGGCCGATGGGTCGGCCCACATGGGCCACGGGGACATGGCGCCGATGCCGGGCATGCTCACGCCGGAGCAGATGGCGGCGCTCGACGCGGCGCGGGGCGCCGCGTTCGACGAGCTGTTTCTCACCGGCATGATCCAGCACCACAAGGGCGCGCTCACGATGGTCGCCGAACTGCGCCACGCCGGCGGAGGAAACGAGCCGAACATCGCCCACTTCCTGAGCGGCGTCGACAACGATCAACGGATGGAAATCGTCCGCATGTACGGACTACTGGGGAGGCCGGTGGAATGGTCATGAACGCGCGAACTCACGTGTGGCGGCTGGCGGTGTGTGCGGCCCTCGGCCTTGGCGTCACCACGACCTTTGCGTGGGCGCCGCCGGCCCCACAGCAGGGCCAGGCCGCCACGGTGGGGCAGATTCCGATCCCGCAGCCGTGCACGCCGGAAGAGATCGCCGCGGCGAAGGCCGCCGCCTCCGGCCAGGCGCCCGCGGCGCAGCCCGCGGGGCGCGGGCGCGGCCGGGGCCGCGGGGTGCCCTGCCACATGCCCGATCCGCGTGAAGGCCTGAAGGCCGGCAAGTACGACGCCGGCGAAGCCGCGCTCAACATGAGGCTCGTCACCACGATGCGGCAGCCCGAGGGCATGTACGATCCGAATCCCACGAACGCGCGGAGTCTCACGTATGCGAACTCGGATCTCGCCTTCGGCCTGAACGGCAGGCTCGCGCTCCAGGGCAACTTCCACGGGTTGATCTTCTACAACATCGAGGATCCGGCGAAGACCGCGCTGCAGACGATCGTCGCGTGTCCGGGCGGCCAGGGTGACGTGTCGATCTGGGGCAACCTGGCGTTCATGTCGGTCGAAAGCTACGGCCGGCTCGATTGTGGAGGCGAGCCGTCGCCCAACGCCGGGCGCGGACGCGGCGCGGGGGCGGCGCAGCCCGACCCGAACCGGATGTTCGGCGTGCGGATCTTCGACATCAGCGATCCGCGCCGGCCCAGGCAGGTCGCGGGCGTCCAGACCTGCCGCGGGTCGCACACGCATTCGATCGTCACCGATCCCAACGACTCCGAGAACATCTACATCTACGTCTCCGGCACCGCCGGCATCCGCTCGGCCGAGGAGAAGGCCGGCTGCGTGGCCGACCCGGACGCGCCGAACACCTCGACCTACGGGATCGACGTGATCAAGGTCCCGCTCGCGCATCCGGAGCAGGCCGCCGTGGTCAGCCACGCCTACATCTTCGCGGACGCGAATACCGGGCAGCTCGCGAGCCTGCACGGCCGCCGCCAGGGCACCGGCGAACCCAACCCGAACCCGACGTCGGGTTGCCACGACGTCACGAGCTATCCGTTCTTCCATCTGCTCGGCGGCGCCTGCTCCGGCAACGGGCTGCTGCTCGACACGACGGACGTGACGCATCCCAAGCGCCTGGACGACGTGGCCGACGCCGCCTTCGCGTTCTGGCACTCCGCGACGTTCAACAACGACGGCACCAAGCTGCTGTTCTCCGACGAGTGGGGCGGCGGCACGCAGCCGATGTGCCAGTCCATGGATCCCCCGATGTGGGGCGGCGACGCGGTCTTCGACATCCAGGGGACGGGCGACGGCCGCCACCTGAGGTTCGGCGGCTACTACAAGATGCCGTCGTGGCAGACGGCGACGGAGAACTGCGTCGCGCACAACGGCGGCCTCGTCCCCGTCCCCGGGCGCGACATCATGGCCCAGGCCTTCTATCAGGGCGGTGCGACGGTCTTCGACTTCACGGACTCGTCGGACGTCAGGGAAATCGCCTACTTCGACCGCGGCCCGATCGACGCCGACACGCTGGTCGTCGGCGGCTACTGGTCGGTCTACTACTACAACGGCTACCTCTACGGCTCGGAGATCGCCCGCGGTCTCGACATCTTCGAGCTGACGCCCAGCGAGCATCTCTCGCAGAACGAAATCGACGCGGCCAAGCTCGCGACCCGCGAGGGCTGTGGCGCGTCGAACGATCTGAACGTGCAGTGCCAGCCGCACTACGTCTGGCCGGCCAGCTACGTGGTGGCCCGCGCGTACCTGGATCAGCTCGCGCGCGACCAGGCACTGCCGCAGGACCGGATCGACGCGCTCAACGCAGCCATGACGGCGGTCGAAGGCGCGAGCGCCGCCACCCGCGGCGCAGCGGTCACGCGCCTCGACGCGCTCGCGGCCGCGCTGGCGAAGGACGCCGCGACCATGCGCGGCCTCAACGCGACGCGGATGAAGAACGCCGCGTCGACGATTCAGAAGCGCAACGCGGAGATGAAGTAGGGGCTCGGCCCCCTGGCCCCGGACGGCTCGGCCTCGCCCGGGCCCCGGACCGTTCATCGCGACCACTATGTAGCATTGCTTGACACAGCGCGCACTATGTAGCAATACTAGTCGCATGCGCACGCGCCTTGGCTACGCCACCGCCGCCATCTTCAGGGCCGTCGCCGGTGGCAGCCGGTTCGGCCTCGACATCATGCGCGACACCGGCCTGCCGAGCGGCACGGTCTACCCCACCCTCACCCGGGCCGAGGCGAGCGGTCTCGTGCGCGGGCGATGGGAATCACGGCGGGACGCCGACGCCGCGGCCAGGCCGCGTCGCCGCTACTACGAGCTGACCGACGCCGGGGCCGCCGCGCTCGACGAGGCACTCGCACGCTTCGGCCAGCTCGCCGCGACCACGCGGCGCACACGAGGCCGGTCGTGAGCCGCGTCCTCCTCTGGCTGGCCTCGCGCCTGGTCCCCGCGGACCGGCGCCGGGAGTGGCTCGAGCAATGGCGCGCGGAAGTCTGGGCGCTCGAGCACCCCGGCACGCCCACGGCCCCGCGACGAGCGACGCTGCGCTTCGTGGCCGGCGCCGTGCCGGACGCGCTCGTCGAGGCCGTGCACGGCTGGCGCGAGGGCTGGTCCTTCGCGGGCCTCGCGGCCGACGTGCGCGACACGTGGCGCGCCGCGCGCCGGACACCCGCCACGACGCTGCTGTCGGTCGGCATCATGGCCGTCGGCGCGGCCGCGACCGCGACGATCTTCAGCCTGGCCGACGCCGTGCTCTTCCGTCCACCACCCGGCCTCGAGGATCCCGCGCGTCTCGTCCAGATTGGCCGGAAGGACGCCGCCAGCTTCGACAACTTCTCGTATCCGAACTATCAGGACCTGCGCGACGGCCTCGCCGACGTCCTCGACCTGGCCGGCTGGGCCAACACGCGCGTGGTGGCCGGCGACGGCCTCGACGCCGAGGAACTCCCGGCGCAGGCCGTGACCGCCGGGTTCTTCCGCGTCACGGGCGTGGCCCTCACCGGGGGCCCGGGCCTCGTGGGTGCCGACGAGCTGGCTTTCGACGGGCGCGCCGAGGCCGTCGTCAGCGCCGCGTTCTGGCGCGCGCATGATGCCGAGATCGTCGCGAATGGCGGACACGTCAGGCTCAACGGCCGCTCGTTCCGCGTCGTGGGCGTGACGCCCGACGGCTTCATCGGCGTCGATGCCGGCATCCCCGCGCCGGCGGTCTGGCTCCCACTGCTCGCGGTCGGGGCGGGAGACGCGCGCGAGCGCCTGACCGAACGCGGCTGGTCCTGGCTCCAGATCGTCGGCCGCGTGAGGCCGGACGTCTCGATGTCCGCGGCGCGCGACGCGACGCTCGCCGTGCATGCGCGTCTGGCCGAGCGCTTCGCCCCGACGATCGGCGACACGGTGACCTTCGTCGAGGGCGTCGGGCTGGCTCCGCCGGACCGGGCCCTGGCGGACCGGCTGCTCGGTGTGTTCATGGCCGTGGCGCTGCTCGTGCTCGTCGTCGCGGCGGCCAACGTGACCGGCCTGCAGTTCTCACGCCACGTCGCGCGGCGGCACGAACTCGCGGTGCGCCGCGCTCTCGGCGCCTCGCGCCGGCGGGTGCTGCGCGCGCTCTTCGTCGAACAGGCGCTGCTCGCGGCCGCGGGCGGGAGCCTCGCGTTCCTCGTGACCTACTGGACGACGGGCTGGCTGCGCCTGGCGCTGCCGTACGAGGTGGCGATCGCGTTCGGACCGACGGCGCGGCTGCTGGCGTTCGCGGTCGGCGCCTCGGTCTCCGCAAGCACCGCAGTCGGACTCTGGCCGCTCCTGCGCGTGATCGGCCAGGGAGGCCACGAGGCGCTGCGCGCCCGGCGTCCCGCCTCGGGCCGGCTCCGCGTCGGGCGCGTGCTGGTCGGCCTCGAACTGGCGATTGCCGCGCTCGTGCTGACGCTGGCCGGGCTCCTCGTCCGAAGCGCACTCCAGGCGACGCGCGTGGCCCCCGGGTTCGACGTCTCCCACACGCTCGTCGTGTCCCTTCGGCGGCAACCGAACCGGACGACGCCATCGTCGGTCGTCATGGAGGCCGCCGAACGCCGGCTCCGGGGCGTACCCGGCGTCACGGCCGTCGGCGTCGCGACCAGCGTGCCGGTCGCCGATCCGCAGAGCAGTCGCGTCCTCCTGCCCCCCGGAGCCGAGTACGACCCCAACGCGCGGCGGATGCCGGTCATCGCGGCGGGGGCGGACCCCGGCTTCTTCGAGGTGCTCGGCCTCGACGCCATCGAGGGGCGCGTGCTGGACGCGGGCGACCGGATCGGAGTCGAGGTCCCGGCCGTCGTGAACGAGGCCTTCGCCCGGCGGATGTTCCCCGGCGCACGTGCCGCGGGCCAGGTGCTCTCGAGCGGGCCGGCGACGTATCGCATCGTCGGCGTCGTGACGCAGACGGCGCTGCGCTCGCTTCGAGACCGCGAACTGCCGGCCATGTGGACACCGCTCGACGACCGGGGCGAGTTCCCGTCGCGTCTCCTCGTGCGCACGACCGCCCCGCCGGCGGCCAGCACGGCGGCGGTTCGGGCCGCGCTCGCGCCGCTCGCCGACGACATCCTCGTGCGGCGCATCGAGCCGCTGGCGCCGCTGGTGACCGCCTCGGTCGGCGACACCCTGCTGGCGGCGAGACTGACGATGGTCTTCGGGCTCGGGACGCTGATGATGGCGGTGGTCGGCCTGTACGGGCTCTCGTCCGCGCAGGTCTCGGCGCGCCGATACGAGATCGGCGTCCGGCTGGCGCTCGGTGCCGCGCCGAACGCCGTGACCCGCGGCGTGATGGCCGCGGCCGCGCGGACCGCGCTGGTCGGCAGCGGAGCCGGCGTGGCGGCGGGCTGCCTGGCCGGCCCGCCACTCCAGGCGCTGCTCTTCGACACCGACCCCGTCGATCCCCTCGTCATGGCCGCGACGACTCTCCTGCTCTCCCTCGCCGCGATCATCGCCGCCGCCGGACCCGCGCGCCGCGCCGGCCGGACGGATCCGCTCGTGGTGATGCGGACGGACTGAACGAAAGGAACTGCCGATGATTGGGCTCATGCTGGCGGCGTGCCTCGCCGCTCCCGTTCCGGGTGTCTCGACGGATCAGGCCGCGTCGATTGCGGGCCGATGGGAGGTCACGAGCGCCACGTCCACCCGCCGGAACACCGACGGCACGGTCGAGGTGCTGGCGACCGGGACTTTCACGCTCGAGCTGGCCGTGACCGACGAGGTGGTCACCGGCACCTGGTCGGGACCGGACGACGCGCCGCCGGACAGCCGGATGCGGGCCGCGCTCACCGGCACCTGGCGGGCCGGCAAGCTCGATCTGGCGAGCGACTGGTTCGACACGACCGTAACCTCGGCTGGCGAGCCGCGCACCGTGAAGGTGCGCTGGGTGATCCACGGCGCGATCACGAACGGCCAGTTCGGGGGAACGCGGTCGCTCGAGGTCCAGGGGCGCGCGCGCGAGCCGCTCCTCATCGCCTGGACCGCGCGGCGGCCTCAGCGGTAGTCGCTCCGGCCGGCTGCGGAAGCACGCCCGATCTGTCAGACTAGGCCCACCGCACACGTCTGACGAGCAGGTTCCGGCGCTGCGCCGCATTTCGGGGCGCCGTGGCGTCGTCCTGCCATCGAGTGACGAGCGACGGAGGCCGGAGCGTGGACTATCAGATCGACAACCGCAGCACACAGGAAGTCCGCGTCGGCGTGGACGACCAGGAAGTCGCCGCCTTCCGGAAGGTCAGCTTCTTCATCCACAACCTGCAGGGGCGCGTCGAGGGCTCCGACTACCTGCTGAAGCTCGCGGCGCCGTGGAACGGCTTCCGGTACCAGCTCTGCCGCGGCGAACAGGTCGTCGCCAGTGCAAAGCGCCGGAGCCGGATGCACGCCTTCGAGCCCGATCGCCCCTTCGTCCGGCACACGCTCACCGAGTTCGAGCTCGACCTCGTCAGCCGCAGGATGACGCTCACGCCGGAGGACCGGCGCGGGATCAGCTTCCGCCTCGACGAGAACGGCCAGGCACGCGGGCGACTCGCCATGCGGCCCTTCGAGGTCCAGAGGGACGGCGCCTGGCCGGCCGACCTGCGCGCCCCCGACGGGTGGTCGGTCCCGCTCGCGGCGTTCGTCGCCTGGCTGGCCCGCGAGGGACGGTCCCGGATGTCGAAGTGACGGCGTGAGCCTATGGGCGCGGGCCTCGCGGGGTGAACCTAAGGGCGTGAGCCTCGTGGTGTGAAGTTCACCGTCACCGTCATGACGACCGGCACCGGCACCCCGTTGACCAGCGTCGGCGTGAACCGCCACTGCAGGACCGCGTCACGTGCGGCCTGATCGAGCAGGGCGACGCTCCGCAGGACGCGCGCGTCGTCCACCTCGCCGAGTTCGTTGATCTGGACCTCGAGGATCACGATGCCGGCCACGTTCGCGGCCAGGGCGTCCGGTGGATACACCGGCTTGACGTCCTTGATCTTCATCGGCTCGCGCACCGCGCCGCCGATCCGCAGGGGCGGATCGCCGGGCGACCACTCGAGCGGCTCGGCGGGCGCCGCCTTCGGCTCGGGCGCCGGCCCCATGACCGGCGGCGCCACGATCGGCTGGCCGTTCTGGTCGAGCCTGAAGTTCACCGTCACCGTCATCTTGACCTGAACCGGCGTCCCGGCCAGTTCGGTCGGCATGAACCGCCACTGGATCACCGCGTCGGCCGCGGCGGTGTCGAGCGGCTCCCCGATCGACCGGATCACCTTCGCCTCGGTGACGTAGCCGTCGGTATCGATCACGGCCTCGAGGATGACGATGCCCTGCATGCCCGCGGCGATGGCCGCTTCGGGATAGACGGGCTTCACGTCCTTGATCTTCTTCGGCTCCCGGATGTCGCCGCCGATGCGGACGGGCCCGGTGGGCGGGGGCGGAACGTTCTGCACCGGATCCTGCTTCACCGCCCGATCCTGCCCGGCCGGCCCCGCGGCGGCCACCGGCCAGACCGTCATCGCCACCAGCAACGCCGCGAGCACTCCGGCGCGCGACACCCCCCGCCGATCGATCCCGCCGTCGAGAATCGCCATCACCCGCTTCTCCAGTTGTGAGGGTCGTGCCATCGCCAGCGTCGCGGGCGACCGCACCATCGACGGCTGCAGGGCCGCCACGAAGGACACCAGATCCGCCGCGTAGTCCGACGCGCGCGTCCCCGCGGACAGCACGAGGTCGTCGCACGCGAGTTCCCGTTCGAGCCGGGCACGCCGCGAGGCCAGCCACGCGAGCGGGTGCCACCACCAGATGGCCGTCGCGAGCGACGCGACCAGGTGCGATGCCGCGTCGCGCCGCGCCACGTGCGCGGCCTCGTGGATGACGACCGCCTGCAGCCGCTCCGGCGTCCACCGGCGCGACGCGTCCGGCAGCAGCACGCACGGCCGGACGATGCCCCACGTCACCGGCATCACGTTGCCGGCGGCCGCCAGCCATCGCACGGGACGCTCGACGCCGAGCGACACGCGGGCGTCCGCCACCGCGGCCCACGCCGGGTGGTCCGCCGCGACCTCCCTGGCGGACCGTTCCAGCCGCCGGGTCCCGATCCAGCCGGCGCCCAACCGGACCAGGCACGCGACGATGCCCAGCCACCAGACGCCGAGTGCGGCGGTGGCCGGCGACCACGCGCCGACCGGGTCGCTCGGCGCCGGTGTGACCTGCACGTGCAGCTCGCTCGCGACCGCGCCCGCGTCGGCGGCCGCGCCGGTCGCCGGCAACGAAAGCTCCGCCGGCAGGCGCAGCACCCGCCACTCCGGCAGGACGGCGGCGGCCAGCGGCAGCACGACCAGCGCCGCGCACACCGTCGTCCACAGCGCGTGGCGGCTGGCCGCCGATCGCCGGCGCATGACGGCCGCCAGCACGAACCCGACGCCGAGGAGGAGCGTGCCCTTGAGGGCCAGGAGCAGCAGCATCAGGTCACCGTCCCTCGTCCTTCGCGCGCCGGATGCGTGCGAGAAGCGCCTCGACCTGTTCGGGGGCGATCTGCTGGTCGGTGGAGTCGAGCAGCGCGGCGACGGCGTCCTCCGTGGACCCGTCGAAGAACGTCTTCACCAGATGCCTGACCGCGGATCGCCGCTCGACCTCGCGCGACGCGGTCGGCTCGTACAGGTAGCGCGGACCGTCCGCGAGGTGGCGGACGTGGCCCTTCTCCTCGAGGATGCGCAGGAGCGCGCGCACCGCGGAGTAGCTCGGCGGCGACGGCAGTTCCTCGCGCACGGCGGCGACAGTGGCGCGGCGCAGCCGGTGCAGCACGTCCATGATCTGGCGCTCCCGGCGCGACAGCGAGTGAGAAAGTGGACGGGCCATTCGGATGGGTAAGAAGTTAGCAGAGTGCTAAATATTTAGCAACAACGAAATCAGCCCCCACCTCGCCGGCCACGCGGTTGGCCGGCTTCCCGCGCGGTGTGGCCGCAGCCTCGGTCCGGACGTCACGCGCTGGCGCCAGTTCTTGACATTGTCTTATACTTGGCGGGCCCACGCCGAGCGTGCGGCCTGCCGCCATGGAACACGACGATCACCTCGGTGAGTTCGAAGCCCTCGTGCTGACGTCCGTCGTCCACGCGGGCGCCGGCGCCAACGGCACCGCCGTCTATCGCGACATCGAGACGCGGACCGGCCGCGCGGTCACGCTGCCCTCCGTCCACGTCACGCTCCGCCGACTCGAGGAGAAGGGACTGCTCACGTCGACCGTCGGCGAGCCGTCCGCGCGCGGCGGCAGGCCCCGCCGCTTCTATCGCGCGACCGCGGAGGGCATCCGCGCCCTGCGCGATTTCCAGACCATGTGGCGCAAGGCGTGGCGCGGGCTGCGTCTGCCCGGCTCGGAGACACGATCATGAACCAGGCCCCGTCGCCTCCAGGACTCTCGCGGCGGCTGCTCTCCTGGGCCGCGACGCGCCTCGGCACGCCGGAGTTGCCGGGGGACGCCGCCGACATCTTCGACGACCTCGCGCGTCACCAGGGGCTCACCGCCGCCCGTCGCTGGTACCGGCGCCAGGCGCGGGCGGCCATCGTTCGCGCCGCGGGACCGCGGCGCGAACATCCCCGCGCGAGTGAACGAACCCCGTCGTCACGCCGGCGCACCCACGGGCCGCTCCCTCGTGCCCTCGCGCTCGATGCGAGGCTGGCGCTGCGCATGCTCCGCCGGTACCCGGGACTCACCGTCATCGGGGGACTTGCCATCGCGTTCGCCATCCTCGTCGGCGCCGGGCTCTTCGAGTTCATCAACCTGACGCTGCCCGGCCGCGACCTTCCGCTGCCGCACGGCGACCGCATCGTCGGCCTGCGCTTCTGGGATCGCGAGGCCGGCGCTCCGGCCCCGCTGCCCGCCTCCGCGGTCAGACTCTGGGACGACGCCCTCTCCTCGGTGCAGGAGGTGGGCGCGTATCGGACGGTGACGCGCAACCTCAGCGTCGACGACGATGCGCAGGGCCCGGTCGAGGTGGCGGTGATGAGCCCCGCAGGCTTCCGGCTCGCCGGGATCCCGCCCGTCCGCGGGCGTCTCATCACGGAGGCCGACGCGCGGCCCGGCGCCCCACCCGTCGCCGTGCTCGGGTCATCGCCTCTGGCAGACGGCGTTCGCTGCCGACCCCGCGGTCATCGGCCGCCGGGTCGTCCTCGGCGACGATGCGGCGACGGTGATCGGCGTGATGCCGGAGGGGTTCGGCTTCCCGGTCCATCACAGCCTCTGGCTGCCGCTTCGCCTCGACGAGGACCGGCCGCCCGGGCCGGGTCTCCGCGCGTTCGGCCGACTGGCCGCGGATGCCGACCTCGATCGCGCGCAGGCGGAGGCGGACGCGCTGACGTCACGCATCGACTGGTCCGCCGAGGGGCTCGACCACTCGCCGGTGGCGCAGGTGCTGTCATACCGGGAGTCGCTGTTCGACCGGCCGGTGTCGCTCCTGATGCGTGCGATCCTTCTCCAGGTCAACGCCTTCGGCGCGCTGTTCCTGGTGCTGGTCGCGGCCAACGTCGCGCTGCTCCTGTTCGCGCGCGCGGCGGCCCGGGAACGGGAGCTGGCCGTGCGCACGGCGCTCGGCGCGACGCGCGGACGGATCGTCCTGCAGCTGTTCGTCGAGGCGCTCGCGCTGTCCCTGCTGGCGGCGGCCTGCGGGCTCGCCGCGACGGCTCCCGCCCTGCACTGGGTGGCGGGTCGGATGACCGCCATGGGCGGCGGCACGCCGCCCTTCTGGTTCCAGCCGGGCGTGTCGCCGGCGACCGCCCTGTACGCCGTGGTGCTGGCCGTGGTCGCCGCCGCCGTGGCCGGCATCATGCCCGCCCTCAAGGCGACCGGCCGCGACGTGACGGTCCGGCTCACCCAGGGCTCGGCCGGCGGCGGCGGCCCGCGCTTCGGCGGCATCTGGACGGCCGTCGTCATCACGCAAATCGCCGTCATGGTCGTGTTCGCGGACGGTGCGACGCTGATGGTGCGGCAGGCCTGGCGCACCGCGTCGCCCGTTCCCGCACTTCGGGCCGAGGACGTCCTCACGCTGCGGATCGAGCGGGACGAGCTGACCGCGGCGGATCGCCCGGACGGCGCGCTCGTCGAGCAGTTCTCACGGCGCCTGGCGGCCGAACCGGGCGTGGCCGGCGTGACGGTCACGAGCCGCCTGCCGGTCGCCCGGCCCGCGCCGACGCAGATGGCCCTGGAGACGCCCGCGCGCGCCTCCAGGGATCCCGATTCGACCGGCGCCGGGCTGATCGCGGCCGGCGTGGTGGCTGTCGATCGCGGCTTCTTCGACGTGTTCGAGGCGCCCGTCATCGCGGGCCGCGGCTTCGAGGCCGCGGACTTCGCGGCGGATCCGCGCGCGGTCGTCGTCGATCGCTACTTCGTGGACACGGTCCTCGGCGGACGCGGGGCGGTGGGCCGGCGGATCCGCGTCGTGGACGGGCGGCGCCCGGACCAGCCGGGCCCATGGTTGCAGATCGTGGGCGTCGTGGAGACGCTGGCGCCACCGCCGCCCGGGGGCTCCCACCTCGACGACCCGGCCAGACCGATCGTCTATCGCCCGCGCGGGGCTGCCGCGACGACGACCCCGGTGTTCGTCGCGCTGCGCGTGCCCGCCGGCGTCGAGAGCCAGCGGTCGCGGCTCACGGAGATCGCCCGGTCGGTGAGTCCGGCGATTCGGCTGCACGACGTTCGCACCCTGGCGGAGGCGGCCGACACCGAAGTGGCGTTCTGGCGGCTGTGGGCGCAGCTCCTGGTGCTGGTCAGCGCGGTCGCGCTGTTCCTGTCATTGGCCGGCATCTACGCCGCGACGGCGTTCGCCGTCTCGCGGCGGACGCGCGAGATCGGGATTCGCGTGGCCCTCGGCGCGTCCACGCCGCGCATCGCCGCGACGATCGTGCGGCGGCCGGTCACCCACGTCGCCTCGGGCGTCGTGGCCGGGTGCGCCCTGGTGGCGGGCATGCTGACGGCGGTGACCGACGGCGTCACCACGGCCGACGGCGTCCGCCTGCTGGCGCTCGGGGCGGGCCTCGTCGTCGTGTGCACGGCGGCGTGCCTGGGCCCGATGCGCCGCGCACTCCGCGTGCAGCCGACCGACGCCCTCGGGTCCGACACCTAGCGTCCGCGGCCCCCTCGCGCGCCTACTGCATGCGTTCGTACGTCGCGAACGACACCCGCGTCGTCTTGCCCTCGGCGTTCATGGTCATGTAGATGATGCCGAGCGTCTGGTGGTCGGTCGAGATCACGTTCGTGAGGATCTGCCGGATCTGGCCGTCGCGCTTGTAGGTAATCTCCGCCGTGCGGTCGCTCAGCATCTTGACCGACGCCATCTCGCCCTCGCGGCTGCCCGTCATCGGCTCTTCCCTGCCGTCGAACATCGTCGTGTAGCCCCATTGCGGCGTCAGGGAGCCGTCGGCCTCGAGGCGGGTGATGGTGATCTTCATGCCCGTGCCGTTGTGCGGCTCGTAGACCATCACGTTGGTCGATGGCGGCGCGTTCGGGTCGGTGGGCTTCAGGCGCCACTTGCCGTAGCGCGGGTTGGCGGCCTGGGGCGACACGGCCTCCGGCACGCCCGAGGCGGCCAGGCCGAGGACGAGCGCGAGGAGTACACCCGAAGCCAGCACGGAGCGCGATCGCATGGTCGATCCTCCTGGACGTGTGGTGGAAACGCCGTAGTATACGGCGGAATTCCCCGCCGCCCACCGTGAACCTTTCGGACGCCGGCACGTAATAATAGTGACAATGTATTCTTTCACCCGAGACCGTGCCGATGGGTAAGGACACGCTGGGCGAGTTCGAACTCCTGGTGCTGCTGGCGGCCATCCGCCTCGGCGAAGCCGAGGCCTACGCCGTGTCGATCGTCGACGAGATCGCCGCCCGCACCGGGCGCGACATCCACCGGGCCGCCGTCTACGTCACCCTGCAGCGGCTCGAGAAGAAGGGCCTGATTGCCACGCGGCTCGGCGCCCCCCAGCCCGAGCGTGGCGGCAAGGCCCGGCGGCTCGTGCGTGTGGAGCGCTCCGGCCGGGAGGCGGTCCGCGAGGCGCGGCATGCCTTCCAGCGGATGTGGGTGGGCCTCGGCGCCCAGCTGGAGGAGCGATGAGCGCGCCCCGCCTGGCCCGACTCCTGGTCCGCCTGGCCGCTCCGGGCGATCGGCGCGACGACACGCTCGGCGATCTCGAGGAGGCACATCGCCGTCGGGCGGCGCGCTCCCGTCCGCGCGCCTGGATGCTCACCATGGCCGAGTCGGTCGTCATCGCCGCGGCGCTTCTGCGGGAGCGGCTGCGGGACGGCCGGCCGGCGAGCGGCCGGTGGCTCACGGCCGGCGACCTGCGCCTTGGCTTGCGCCTCATGGTCCGTCAGCCGATCCTCACCGCCACGGCGGTCGTCTCGCTGGCTGTCGGCATCGCCGTGGCCACCGTGGGTTTTGCCTTCACGGAGACGCTCCTCTTCAGCCGGCTGCCCTTCGAGGGCGGAGATCGTGTCGTCACCATTCGCACGGTCGAGCAGCCGTCACGCGACGCGGCGCGACTGTCGGCGGAGGACTACGGCCTGATCACCCGGCAGGCGACCACCCTCGAGCACCTCGGCGCCATCTCCGGCAGCCGCGAGAACGTCGTGGTGCCGGGCGGGGCCGTGGAGACGCTGATCACCGCGGGTCTGACACCGACCTCGCTGCCCTATCTCCCCGCCCGGCCGGTCGCCGGGCGCCTGCTGGTCCCGTCCGACGGCGCGCCGGGTGCTCCGCCGGTGGTGATGGTCTCGGCGCGATTCCTCCGCCGCGCGATGCCCGACGTTCCGGACGCGATCGGCCGTACGCTCGAAGTCGCCGGTCTGCGGAGAACGATCGTCGGCGTCCTGCCGGACGAGTTCGAGTTCCCGAATTCCGCCGACCTCTGGACGCCGATCCCCGAAGGCTTCCGCGACGGTCGCGCCAGTCTGCCGGGCGACGCCAGCCTGTTCGGCATCCTCGCACCCGGACGCTCGCTCGGGGCCGCACGCGACCAGCTCGAGCAACTGTCCGACCGGATCGGGCATCCCGCGCCGGGATCCTCGGTCCGGCTCGAGGCCGCCGGCTTCACCGACCTCGGCCCGATGGCGATCGACATGGCCACGGCGGCGATCGTCGCCGTGCTGGCCGTGCTGCTGGTCATCGCCGCGAACGTCGGCAACCTGATCCTCGCCCGGTCGTTCGCGCGCCAGCGCGAGTTCGCGCTCCGGGCGGCCCTCGGCGCGTCGCGCCGGCGGATCGTCGGGCAGATCTTCCTGGAAGTGCTGTTGCTGGGCCTGATCGCCGCGGCCATCGGGATCGTCGCGGGTGACGCGGCCCTGCGCACGTTCAACCGGATGGACGAGCTGCCGTTCTGGGCGGACTTCACCGCCGGTCCGCGCGCCACGGCGATGGTCGTCGTCGCGACGCTGGTGGCGACGATGGTCGCGGGCGCGTGGCCCGCGTTGCGCGCGACGCGCCGGGACCTCGCCGCCGGACTCCATGGCGGCGACGGCCGCGCCAGCGACGTCCGATTCGGCCGCGCGGCCGGCACGATGGTCGTCGTGCAGATCGCCCTGTCCGTCATGCTCCTTCACGGTGCGCTGATCCTCGCGCAGGGCTTCAGGGCGTTCACCGAGCCGACGGTCCCGCTGCCGCGCGACGTGCTGACCGCGAACGTCAACGTCAACGCAACGCGCGTGGACGCGGCCTCGGGCGATCGTGTGACCGTGCGCGCCGAGGACGTCGAGCGCATCGCCCGGGGCCTGCCCGGTGTGCGGGCGGCGGGCCTGACCACGGCGCTGCCGCGCCAGAGCCCGCGACCGGTCCCGGTCGAGCTCGACGCCGCGGAGGGCGGCGCGCCCGCCTCCCGGCTGCGCCTCCCGTCCGCGGAGGTCACCGCCGGCTTCTTCGACGCCGTCGAGGGCCGGGTGCTCGCCGGGCGCGGCTTCCGGCCCGGGGACTACGCCCCTGACGCGCCGCCGGTCGCGGTGGTGAACGCCCCGTTCGTCGAGCGCGTGCTCGGCGGCGCCTCGCCCCTGGGCCGTCGGATTCGCGCGGCCACCGGCGACACCCCGGGCCCGTGGCGGACCATCGTCGGCGTGGTGCCGGACCTCGGGATGAGCGTCGGCGACCCGACCCAGGCGGCGGGCTACTACGTCCCGCTGGCGCCCGAGACCACGTTCCTCTACGTCGCGATGCGCGTCACCGGCGACCCCCTGGAGCACACCAACCCGCTGCGCCGCGCGCTCCTCGATCTCGATCCTGGTCTCATCGTCGCGCGGCCGGAGCGGCTCGAGGACGTGGCCGGCGACGACCTCGTGTTCTTCAAGTGGGGATCGGTCACGCTCGTGGGCCTCGGCCTGCTGACGCTCGGTCTCGCGCTCGCGGGCGTCTACGCGATGATGTCGCTCATCGTGGCCCGCCGAACACGGGAGATTGGCATCCGCCTCGCGCTCGGCGCGACGACGACCAGGGTCGTGCGGGCGATCGTCGGCCGCGCGGCCTGGCAGGTGGGGACTGGCGGCGCGGCCGGCTGCCTCCTGGCGCTGCTCTCACTCGGCATGCGCGCCAACCTGGCATCGCGGCTGGGCGATGGCGGCCCCTGGACCCTCCCGGTCGTCGTCGTTCTGCTCCTGGTCGCCGGCCTTGCCGCCACCTGGATCCCGCTGCGGCGGGCGCTGGGCGTACGGCCGGGCGACGCCCTCCGGGCGGAGTGAGGGCTGTGGCGACTGGCGCCGCGCCATCGCCGATCGCGGGACCCGCGTTACTCTTGAATGCGTGTACTACGTCGAGCTGGTCGGCACCGCGGTGTTCGCCATCACCGGCGTGCTCGCCGTGGCCCGCCGCGGGCTGGACGTCGTGGGCGCCCTCGCGCTGGGGATGGTCACCGCGGTCGGGGGCGGCACGTTGCGCGACCTCCTGATCGGCCAGCCCGTCTTCTGGTTCGGCGACGTCAACCATGTGTGGGCGGCGCTCGCCGGCGCGCTGGCCGCGTTCTGGATTGGCCACGTGTTTCGCAGCACGATGCGAATCCTGCTCTACCTGGACGCCGTCGGCGCGGCGCTCTTCGCGATCGCGGGCGCCAGCAAGGTGCTCGCGCTCGGGCTGCCGGCGCCGGTCGCGGTCCTCATGGGCCTGCTCACCGGCATCGGCGGCGGCCTCATCCGCGACGTCCTCGCCGGCCGCGAGACGCTCCTCATGTCGCGGGAGATTTACGCGACGCCCATCCTCATCGGCTGCACGCTGTTCGTGGTGCTGTTGCCGCTCACGCCGGGCACGACCTGGGCGTCCTCCGCCGGCATCGTCACGATTGTCCTCGTGCGTTCCCTCGCCTTGCATCGCCACTGGGATATGCCGGCCTGGCTCACGCAGAGGCACTGATCGCCGGCCCCCACCGGTGGGCCTTGATCCCGCGCGCCGCACGCGGGATCCTGATCGCTTGAGAATCCTGATCGTGGGCGCCGGCGTCGCCGGAATGACGCTGGCTGCCCTGCTCGAACGCCGCGGCGTCCGGCCGACACTCGTCGAACGGGCCCCCGATCTCTCCCACGCCGGCTACATGCTCGGCCTGTGGCCGCTCGGCTCGCGGGTGCTGCACGGCCTCGGCCTGTACGACCGCTTCGTGGCCCGGTCCCTGCTCGGACGGGAATACGAGGTCCGCGCCGACGACGGCGGGCTCGTCAAGCACTGGTCGATGGCCTCCATCGCCGATCGCTTCGGCCCGATTCTCAGCTGCACGCGCCCGGAGCTGGTCACGCTCCTCCGCGAGGCGGTGCCGACGGCCGACATCACGTTCGGCCGCACCGTCGAGGCGCTGGTGCCCACGCGCGACGACGTCCGCGTGACGTTCGACGACGGTGCCGACGCGACGTTCGACCTGGTCGTCGGCGCGGACGGACTGCATTCCCGCGTGCGCGACCTGGTCTTCGGCGGGCAGCCGGCCTACCGGACCGGCTGGGGCGGCTGGGTCTGGTGGGCCGACCTGTCAACGTGTCCGGCCGAGACGTTCGTGGAGCACTGGGGGGCCGGGCGCTTCGTGGGGGCCTACCCGACGCGGGCCGGCGTCGGCATCTTCGCGGGCGCTCCGGACACCGAGGCCTTCTCGAGCAGCGAACCGGGCCGGGCCGATCGGTTGCGGACCCGTTTTCGTGGCATGGGCCCCTTCGTGGACGCCTGGCTCGAGGCGATGCCCGGCGACGACGCCCACCTGTACTACTGGAGCCTGTCGGACGTGCGATCCGAGATCTGGTCGCGCGGCCGCGTCGTGCTGCTGGGCGACGCGGCGGCCGCATTCCTGCCGACGGCGGGCATCGGCGCGTCGATGGCGATGGAGTCCGCCGCAGTGCTGGCCGACGAGCTGTCGCGAACCGATGCCCGGTTCGTCGAACACGCGCTCGCGCTCTTCGTGAAGCGGCGGCGCGCGCGCGTCGAACGCATCCAGGACGACTCGCGCCACCTGGCGCGCCTGATGTTCGTCACCTCCGCCACGGTCGCGCACGTCCGCAACCTGCTGACGAGGTTCTATTCGCTGGAACGACTGGCCAGCTCGATCTCGACGGCGTTCGACGAGCCGATCTGAGCGACGGCGGCTCCCGCCGGCACCGCCTTCATCGTCCCGTCCGACGCGTGGACGGCACGTCGCTTCCGGGCATCGCCTCGAGCGCGGCAGCGATCGCCGTCGCCGTCACCCGGAAGTGCGAGGCCTTCCAGCGGACCTCACCCTGATCGACGAGCAGCACCTGCGGCGACTCGTGGCGGATGCGGAACCGGGACTCGATGGCGCTCGACACCGCCCGCGCGGCCTGGACGCGCACGAGGTACACCGTTACCTCCGGGTGGGCCTCGGCAAAGGCCTCGACCTCTTCCCGGGCGTAGGCACTCGTGCCACAGGTGAGGCTGTGCTTGAAGATCACGATCGGGCCGTGCGTCGACGCGTCGACGAGCCGCTGGAGGTCGTCCAGGGTCTCGACGTCGACGAAGGCCTGGCTCGGCGGGGGATGCGGCTCGAACATGGCTACTGGCCCTGGCGGGCCGGAGCCGCACCAACCGGTCCATTATCCGCCCGGGTTGACCCGGTCCGCCACTGGGCCATTCCATCCGCCACTGGCCCATTGCATCCGTCGCTGGCCCATTGCATCCGCCACTGGCCCATTGCATCCGTCACTGACGCATTGCATCCGCCACTGACGTATCCCGCCACGCCACTGAAGTGAGCCAGCCAGGCCGGGTCCCCCACCTGCCGGGATCCCGGCACTTCGGACCGGACGGCCCGCAGGGAGCAGTGGCACGTAAACGCCGGGGGACACGGCGTGGTAATTCTGGTTACCGTCAACCCGTGCCACACCGCCGTCATTCGTCGCACACGCCGCCCGCCGGTGCCGGGCAGGACCCGGACACCGCCCTCAGGCGTTCCGGCAAGGCCGGGCACGTTTCGCCGGGGCGGATGACCAACGGTCTCGTGGCACTTGCCGCGACGGCGGTCATCGCGGTCTACTCCGCCGGCTTCCTCCGGACGAAGGCCGCGGCCGACGAGCTGGAGGCGCCGGGCATCCGGCGTCCGCCACAAACGCCTCCCCCCCTGCACGAGGTCATCCCGGCCCTCGACGTCGAGCCGCCGCCCGAGACCCGGCCCGAGGCACTGGCCGCGGCGGCGCCGGCGTCCGCCGAGCCGGCTCGATCGACAACCTCGGCCGCCGGCGAGCGGTCCGGACCGAGCGCAACGGCCCCCGCCGGCGATCCTGCAAAGGCCGGAGGACCTGCGCCGAAGGTCACGGAGACGACGCCGCGGTCTACCGCGAAAGCGAGATCAGCCTCCACGGCGAACCCGGTCGAGGCGGCGACGCCCGTCCCCACCTCCACGGCTGATCCCGGTGGTGCGCCGGCAGGAGCGCCCGCGACCACCGGCGAGGCGACGCCGAGTCCCGCGCCGCCCCCCGCGGCCCCGGTCGCGACGTCTCCCCCGTCACCCCAGGCGGCCGCGCCGCCCGTGCCAGCGCCCGCACCGCCGCCACAACCGGCCTTGCCGGAGCCCGACAACTACCCGGCGCCGGCGGTGCTCTACAAGGACGGAACCTACACGGGGTGGGGCACGAGTCGCCATGGCGACATCCAGGCGACGGTCGTCATCGAAGGGGGCCGGATCGCGTCCGCGAAAATCAGCGAGTGCTGGACGCGCTACCCGTGCTCGTGGATCGCGAAGCTCCCGCCGCAGGTCGCCGAGCGCCAGAGCCCGGAGGTCGACTTCGTCTCCGGCGCCACGCAGAGCACGAATGCCTTCTACTACGCGGTCATCCAGGCCCTCGCAAAAGCGAAGTGAGCCGCGGCGGCGGAGCGCGGCCGTGATGGGCACGGTCGTGACCGTGCAGGTGCAGCCCCAGGCCACCCCAGCGGGCGACGTCCCTGGCGGCGACGAGCGCGCCATCGACGAGGCAATCGACCGGGCGTTCGGCTGGTTCCTCGAAGTCGAGTCCGCCTGCACGCGGTTCGACGACCGCAGCGAGCTGCGCCAGCTCCTCGACGTCGTCGGCCGGCCCGTGCCCGTCGGCGCCCTGCTCTTCGAGGCGCTCCGCTTCGCGCTGGCGGTCGCCGAGGCGAGCGGCGGGGCGTTCGACCCGACGGTCGGGCACGCCATGGAGGCTCGCGGCTTCGACCGCGAGCACCGCACGGGACGCCGAATCCGCACGGCCATGACGCCTGCCGGCGGGGACGGCCCGACGTTCCGCGACGTGCGGGTGGACGCGAACGCCAGGGCCGTCACGCTCGCACGCCCGGTCCTGCTCGACCTGGGCGCGGTCGCCAAGGGGCTGGCCGTGGACATGGCCGCCCGCGAGCTCGCGCCGCTCTGCGACTTCGCGATCGATGCCGGGGGCGATCTGTATCTCGGCGGCCGCAACCCCGCCGGCGACCTCTGGTCCGTCGGCATCCGCCACCCGCGCGCGGCAGGCCGCACGATCGCCACCGTCCGCGTGAGTGATCGGGCCGTGTGCACGTCGGGCGACTACGAGCGCCAGGACGACGAGGGCGGCGGGCACATCCTGGATCCGCGGCGCCGCGTCCCGGCGACGTCGCTCGCCAGCGCGACGGTCATCGCGCCATCCGCCATGGCGGCCGACGCGCTGGCGACGGCGGCGTTCGTGCTCGGTCCCGACGCGGGCCTGCGATTCCTCGAAGCGCAGGGCGTGGACGGCCTGCTCGTCTCCGACGACCTCACGCGACGCCAGACGCCGGGATTTCCTGCTGGAGATCCCACGTGACGAGGGTCAGGCACCCCTTGCCGGCCGGCGCCGCCCTGCGAAAGTTCTTCCGGACGCCGAAGGGCCTGATGACCGCCGTGCTCGTCCTGCTGGCGGCGGTCGCCGCGCCGGTCGAGGGCGTCGCCCGCGTGCTGCCGGGGCTCCTCTCCGCGATCGCGGTGGCGATGGCCATCGACGCGCCGATCCTGCGGCTTCGGGGCGGCACCTGGGCCTTCCCGAGCGGCGCGCTGTTGACGGCGCTCTTCGTGGCGATGCTGCTCAGCCCCCACGAGCCGTGGTGGGTCACGGCCACGACGGCGGCGGTCGGCGTCCTCAGCAAGTACGCCTTCCGCACGCGCACCGCCAACGTCTTCAACCCGGCCGCGCTCGCCATCATCGCGACGTTCTACGTCTTCGACACGGGCCAGAGCTGGTGGGGCGCGCTGGGCGACATGGCGCCGTGGCTGACGCTGGTCCTCATCACCACCGGCGTCTTCATCACCGACCGCGTCAACAAGATGCCGCTGGTGCTCGCGTTCCTCGGCGCCTACTACCTGTGCTTCACGGTCACCGCGTTCGTCGGCAGCCCGACGCACGTGGCGGAAATCTTCCGGGCACCGGACCTGCAGATGGCGCTGTTCTTCGCCTTCTTCATCCTGACGGACCCGCCGACGTCCCCCGTGCGGTACCGCGACCAGGTCGTCTGCGGGGTGCTGGTCGCGCTGACGAGCTACGCGGTCTTCCAGTGGATTGGCGCCGCGTACTACCTGCTCGCCGGCGTCCTCGTCGGGAACGTGTGGGAGGCGTGGCGTCGCGTGCGGGCCCATGCCGCGCGGTCGCGGCACTCGCGCCCGCGCCCCGTTCATCCCGGCCCCAAGACGGTCCAACCGCTGCCGGGATGACCACCGCCGCGGCCGCCCGTCATGCGGGCCTGGTCGCGGCAGGCGTCCGTCACACACAGTGCAAGCAGGCGCGTGGCGTCCGCCTGACTGAAGCCCCAGCGCCGGCCACCTTCCAGCAGCGCATTCAGGAGCGCCGACTCGATCCGGCGGCGACCTTCGACGGCCCACGGCGCCTGCCCGTCGAGATCACCTTCGCGGCCTACCCATTCCGTGTGCCACACCTCGAAACGCGCGAACAACTCCGCCTTCGCCGTCACCGATCCGTACGAGCCGAGGACGCCGGCCGCCTCCGCGACCGCGCCGTCATCGAGGCCCCTCAGGTGCAGGATGACCATCGACTCCACCCCCGGGTCCCATCGGTGCTGCGCCAGCGCGCGAAACGGGGGCCCCATGCATCCCCCCGCACGATCGAACCGGGGATCCAGTCGCGCCATGGCCGCGGCCGGGTCGAAGTCCAGCAGGTACGCCAGCAGTCCGGCCTCGACGCCGCAGTCGACGCGACCCGACTCCAGAGTCCGTCGAACGACGGGCAGGACGTCCCCCGAGGCGTACCGCGCCAGCAACCAGGCCGACTGCTCCCGCTCGCCGGTGGAACCGTCCGTCGGCGCGGCCAGAAAGCGTTTCACGAGTGCCCGGTCCAGGTCGGGACGCCGCCCATCCGGGAGCGATGCGAGCACCTCGTAGCTCACGCCTCTCGTCCCCGTGGCAATCTCTTCCAGGATCAGACGACGGCCCTCGGCCGGCTCGAGCGCGAGAAGGCGCGTGAGCACCACGTCGACCACCCGGCTGCCGGTGGGATCGGGTGTCGCTCGCGAGGCGTCCTCGTAGAGGCCACGAATCGCGCGGCGCGCCCAGGGCGAATCGAGGGATTCCCAGTGTTGCTCGATCAACCGGCGCTGCGCGTCCGGGCGCAACCGCCGGAACGCCGTTTCCGCGATGGCGGGTTCCGCCTGCAACGCCGCCAGGATCATCGGCTCGAGCCTGGCATCGTGGAGGACGCCCATCAGCGACACGAATCGCTCCGGCGTCGGTGGTTGCCTCACCACCGCCGAGGCCCACTGCGCTCGCATCACGTCGAGGCCCGCGGTCCACGCCTCCATTCGCTCGCGCGCCGTGGAACCCGCGGACGGCGCGAGCAGCGCTTCGAGCCGGCTCAGGACGTAGAGATACCTGTCGGGCACCAGGGCCCCGGAGGCCACCTGGTCCCGCATCCGGTTCACGACGAACTCGCGATCGGGCGCGGCGATCAGGCCGGCCACCACCTCGAAGCCGAGTCCGGTGTCGGAGAGATCGGCGAAATGGTCCAGCAGCGCCTGCGCCGCCGCGGGGGTACCGAGGTATCGGAGGATGGCGGCGCCAGTCAGGCGCTCCGCCTCCGTGCCGGCCGCGAGGAGACGGAGGGCGCGCGAGACCTCCCCGGCCGCCCAGTCCGTGGATGCCGGGACGATCTCCAGCATCAGCGGCGCTGCCACCAGCATCTGCGAGGGAAAGCCACGGGTGTACCGGTGCAGTCGTGACGAGCTGACGGTCAGGATGTATCGGCCCGGACGGCGGAAGCGAATCCAGTCGTTGAGGGTGGCGCGGATGACCAGGGGACTGCCATCCAGTGGATGGAAGCCGCCGAGTCCGCCTCCCAGCACACCACCGCCGTCGAAGTAGTCGGACAGCGGGTCATCAGTCCCGTCGGCTGGCTCGACCGAGTAGCGCTCGATCGTGAGACGGCCGGACCGGTCGTAGCTCCGGGCGTCGAAGTAGCTGTCCGGTGGACCGAGGCCGCGAAACTCCAGTTCCAGCGGGATCCGCTCGCCAACCGCGAACGTCGACCGGCCCTGGCTCGTCCGGACGACGACACTCGCCCTGATCGCCGCGACCGGCTCCTGGTCGGCGGCCGTCCCTGACGGAACGCTCTGCACGAGCAGTGCCGCGGCCACCCACGCGCGCCAGGCTGGCATCCTGAGAGGTTGGACACCGGCCCACGGCATCCGGCCCAGGCGGCTACCGGCAGCGCGGCTCGGTGCCCTTCGGCCAGACGTTGTCCGTGCCGTCCCTGTCGGGGAAACGGCACCCCGGGTCGAACGTGACCCGCTCGACGGCGCGGCCGCCGAAGTCGAGCACCGCGTCGTAGGTGCGGCTCCCGCCGAACCACACGTCCACCGGCCAGGTGACCACCGCGGTGCGTTCGTCGATCATCTTCGCGTTCGGCATCGGCCGGACTGCCGGGCCCGTCGCCGCGAGCGTGACTTCCAGCACCACCGGCGACGGCATCTCGCCGTCCTGCCGCACCGTCACCGTCGTCGTTCCTCCGGCGGTGACGACGTTCGCGATCGAGGCATCCACCGACTCGGTCGTCCAGAGCCAGTAGTACCAGAACCACTCGAGGTCCTGGCCGAGCGCGCGGTCCATGAAGAAGATGTAATCCCACGGCGACGGGTGCTTGAAGCTCCACGTCTTCGTGTACTCGCTCATCGCGCGCTGCACGGCCTCGTCGCCGACGATGCCGCCGAGCATGGAGAGCATGAGCGGCGTCTTCGAGTAGGTCTGGAAGCTGTACATCGGCCCGGCGTAGTTGGCCGACCACATCATCGGCGCCTCGGCCTCGTCGCCGCTCGTCCGGCCATACCGGAAGCCGGGCCCGTCGAGGTTCGCCGGCTGTCCCCGTTCGTCGGCGCCGGAGAGGATGTTCATGTACTGGTTGAAGCCCTCGTCCATCCAGCCGTACCAGGTCTCATCGGTGCCCACCATCATCGGCCACCACTGATGTCCCGTCTCGTGATCCGCGGCGCCCTGGTTCGAGTTGATGACCATGGGGTATTCCATGCCGGAATCGGGGCCATCCTGGAGCGTCAGCTGTGGAAACGGATACGGCGCCCAGAGCTTCGAATAGAACTCGAGCGCGTGACGCGCGACGGGGCCGGCGTTGGCGTACTGGCCGGCACGCTCGGGCAGGAAGACCATGTGAATCGGCACCGGCCCCTTGCCCGGGATCGTCGCCCGCGTCGCCTGCCAGACGAAGTTCTGCGCGGTCGCCCAGGCGAAGTCGTTCACGCGATCCGCGACGAAGTGCCACGTGAGCGACTCGCCCGGCGCCGTCTTCCGGCCGGGCCCAACCTCGTCGGCCGACGCGATGGTGATCACCTGGTCCGACTCGAGGACGTGCGACAGGCGCTCGCGCTCGGCGGCGGTCAGCACCTCCTGCGGGTTCTGCAGCACGCCCGTGCCGCTCACGACCCAGCCACCGGGCACCGTGATGCGGACGTCGAACCGGCCGAAGTTGTTGTAGAACTCCGCCGGGCCGAGGTACGGGTTCGTGTCCCAGCCGCGCAGGTCGTCGTACTTCGCCACGCGCGGATACCACTGGGTGGGCTGATAGAGCGTGTGGTCCCACCGCTGCGTCATCCGGTGGCCGCGCCCGCCCTCGCCACCCGGCAGCTTCGTGTGCCAGGCGATCTCGAGCGTCCCGGTGGACTTCGTGGCGATCGGCGATCCCAGCGTGAGTCGCGCCGACGTCTGATCGAGACCGAAGACCGACGCCTGTGCCGGCGCGGCTCCGCGTCCCCGGCCGCCGCCGCGCCCGGCGCGCCCGCCGCCGCGGCGTCCGGCCGCCGGCGCCGCCAGGTCGACGGCCTCGCCGTTCACGCTGATGGACGTGACCACCATGCCGTCGGTGTTCTCGGCCGGCACCGACGAGCCACGCGGGACCAGGCCGCGGAAGATGTTGTGGTCCAGCCGCAGCACGATCTGGCGCAGCTCGTCCGGGCTGTTGTTGTGCAGCACGATGCGTTCGGTCCCGGTGATCGTGTCGGTCGCCGGGTCGAGACGCGCCTCGATCGTGTAGTCCGCCTCGAGCTGCCAGTAGTTCGGCCCCGGCCGCCCCGTGCGGTCGCGCGTGCCCGCCTCGAACGCCTGGCGGATGGCGTTGGTCATCGGCACGCTGCGGCGGATGGCCCGCACGGCACTCGGCGCCAGGCCCGACTGGCGCCCCGACTGGGCCGACACACCCGTCAACGGCACGAGGAGGGTGGTCGCGGCGGTGAGCACGATGATGAGGACGCGTCTGGACATGATGGCGGACTCCGTTCGACCCGGCCATCCTACGCCCCCACGCCCCGTGGGACAATGACGCCCCCGTGGGAGAATGACGCCGATGAGCATCCACCGCGGCACCGAGGAACTCGAGGCGGGTCTCGCGCACGTTCGCGCCGCCCCGCGCGAGGCCAGCACGGTGGCGCTCATCGTTCGCCGGCCGGACGTCGGCGGCCGCGAGGTCATCGACGAGGGCGACCTGGACGTGACCGACGGACTGGTCGGCGACAACTGGCGCGCGCGCGGACACGCGCGCACTCCGGACGGCGCCGCGCACCCGGACGCGCAGATCACCATCATGGGCGCCCGCGCCGCCACGCTCGTCGCCATCGAGCCGACGCGCTGGCCGCTGGCGGGCGACCAGTTCATCATCGACCTCGATCTCGCCGTGGACAACCTGCCGCCGGGGACGCATCTCGCGATCGGCGACGCGATCGTCGAGGTCTCGTCGCTGCCGCACACCGGCTGCGCGAAGTTCATCGCCCGCTTCGGCCTGGACGCGATGACGTTCGTCAACTCGCCCGAGGGCCGCGCCCTGAACCTGCGCGGCATCAACGCCCGCGTCGTCCAGGGCGGCCGGGTCCGCCGCGGCGATCCCGTCCGCAAGCTGCCACGCTGATGCGCCGCCTCGCCACGAACGGGCCCACCGGCTGATTCGACGTGCGCATCTTCCCCTACTGGGCCCGCGCCACCGACACGGTCGGCCTTCCCGATGGACGCCGGGCCTCGCTCACCGCCTTCGGCTGGTCGGCCGAGAGCATCGAGGACGCCCGCCGGGTGGCGCGCGATCGACTGGCGGCGCAGGCCGACCGCCTGCGACGGGGCGACCCCTTCCCCGACGCCTACGCCTACGGCAGCCGCCCCCTGCGCGAGGACGTGGAGGACGATGACCCGACCGGCGACGGCCAGGGGCGCGTCGTCGTCACGCGCAACGCGCACGGCAGCCTGGTGCTGAACGCACCGCGGACGATGTTCCTCGACGTGGACCTGCCGCCGCCGTCGGCCGGCGGGCTCCTGCGCGGCCTGTTCGGCCGCCGGTCGGATCCCGAGGCCGAGCGGCTCGCCGCGCTGCGCGCGGCGCTCGGCGCGACGGGGCGCACGTGCCGAATCTACCGGACGGCCGCCGGCTTCCGCGCCCTGGCCGTCGATCGCGAATGTGCACCGGAGGCCGACGAGACGCAGGCCCTCATGGCGGCCGCGGGCGTCGATCCGGCCTACGCGCGCCTCTGCCGCGTGCAGCAGAGCTTCCGCGCGCGGCTCACCCCCAAGGCCTGGCGCGTGGGCGTGAAGACGAAGCCACCGGCCTTCCCGCGCGAGACCGCGGAGCAGGACGTCGAGCTCACGCGCTGGATCCAGGCGTACGACCAGGCCTGCGCCGGACACGCGACGTGCCGGTACCTCGAGACCGTCGGGACCGGCGCGACCTGCTCCGAGGTCGCGCCGGTCCTCGCGCTCCACGACGAGCGGACCCGGTCCCTGGAGGCCTTGCCGCTCGCGTGATCCCCTACCATCGCCGGCCGATGCCGAGGCTGCCGATGACGCCGTGCGCGGCCCCCCCGGCGTCGAACGTCACGTCGGCGAACAACCGCAGGCCGCCGCGCCAGTCGCCGTAGACGCTGAGCCCGAACACCGCCCCGTCACGCGAGACCGACGCCGGCGCCGTGCGGAACCCGTCCGTCACGTCGTCGCCGGTGAAGCGCACCGCCAGGTCCGGCCGCGCCGTGAACTCGTGCAGCCAGGCCGCGCGCCCCTCGACGATCAGCCGGCTGCCGCCCGCGAACGTCGTCGTCCGTTCGGCGCGCACGCCGGCGGTCGAGCGCGTCGAGTCGATCCGGCGATCGACGAGCGCCAGGTCGAGTACGCCCGCGCCGGCCTCCGTGATCCCGTCGAAGGACTGGCGCAGAACTTCCACGCCGGTGACGCCCTCGAACGAGAGGCCGGCGACCGCCGGCAGCCGCAGGCCGTACTCGAGGCGCCCGTTGACGGTGCGCCCGCGATACGCGGAACGCGCCGACGCGATCGCCACGCCGTCGGTCACCTCGCGACGCGTCTCGTAGTCCTGGCGACCGGCGCCGAACGCGACGTCGAGCCGCGAACGTCCGGCGGCGACGCGCGCGTAGGCACTGCCCATCCACGCCGTGGCGCGCGTATCGCCCATCCCGCCATCCTCGATCACGTGCGGCGTCATCCGGCCGCCGCTCACGCCGGCGGTGAGGCGCCGGCCGAGGTGACCGTCCACACCCAGCACGAGGCCGGACGTCGGCACCCGCGCCGCGGGCCCCGACGCGCCGCCCGCGAGCCGCGTGCGGCCGCCGATGCCGCGCGCCCAGACACCCGGTCCCGCTTCCACCGCCGACCAGGCCGGGCCGACGAACGCCGACGCCGCGCCGCCGGTGAGCGACCGGCGATCGAACGCGAGGGCCGGACGGGGACGCCCCGACGACGAGGACGCCGACGCGGGTGCGCCGGACAGCGGCTGACCGAGGCGCGAGAAGCTGATGTCCAGGAACTGCCGCGCCGCCTCGATCGACGACGTCGCGACGTGCTGATACTGCAGGCCGGACATCGACTGCAGCGCGTGCGCCGCGTCGGCGTCGGACAGCCCGTAGACGTGGTTGATGACCTCGGCCATCGGCCCGTCGGCCGTCGGGACGAGGGCCGACAGCGCGTCGCCGGCCGCCGCCGCACCGCCGGGCAGCTCGGGCAGGTCGAACGTGATGTCCGTCCGGCGCAGGGTCAGCACCAGCAGGTTCGTGCCGTACTCGAGGGACGGCGCGAGGAACGACGCATTCGACGTCACCGCGCCGAACGTACCGGACACGTAGCCGGCGCCGATGACCTGGTACTGCGTGATGGGCGCGTAGTCCTCGCCCTCGCCCGCTTCCACCTGCATCGTGCCGCCCAGGGTCACCGTGCCGCTCGCGACCGCCGCGTCGCTCGTGCCGTCCGCGCTCGTCTCGACGACGAACCGCGAGCCGGACTCGAACGTGAGGTCGCCCATCACGCGGAGCGTCCCGATCGACGCCCCCGGCGCGAGCGCGGCGCCGCTCCGTACGGTCGTCGTCCCGACGAAGCCGGTCCCGCCGAGCCGCGCGCCGCGCTGCACGTCGATCAGGCCCCCGAGCGATCCGTCCACCAGGAGCGCGCCATCGGCCACGCGCGTCCGACCTCCGAACTGGCCGCTGATCCCGCTCAGGGTGAAGCGGCCGCCTCCCTGGAACGTCAGCGCGCCCGTGCCGAAGAGATTGCCGCCGAACTCACCCGCGTCGGCCTGATCGAACATCAGCGCCGAATCGACCTGGACGTCGCCCTGCACGCTGCGCGTGGATCCGCGGAGCGTGCCGCCGGCCACGAGCGTCCCGCCGGAATAGGTGTTCGGGCCGCCGAGCGTCAGCTCGCCCGCCCCCGTCTTCACAAGCGTTCCGGTTCCGCTCATGACGCCCGCGTAGCGTCCGGCAGCCGCCTGGTCGAAGGCCACGACGGCGTCGTTGCGGATGGCGCCCTGCAGGCTCGTGCCGTCGCCGACGACCGCGCCGGCGGTCACCGTCGTCCCCCCGCTGTAGGCGTTGGCGCCGGTGAGGAACAGCGTGCCGGTGCCGCTCTTGATCAGCGCACCCCCGCCGGTCTCGATCGGCGCGGCGATCAGGGTCTGGCCGCTTCCATCGATCGTGAGCGTGCGGTCCGTCCCCGAGATCGCCGACCCGCTCACCTGGAGCACGCCTCCGTCGTTGGTCCACGTCTGGTCGGCGCCGAGGGTGATCGCGGCGCCGACGATGCCACCCGCCGCCCCGGCCTGCACGGAGATCCCGCCCGCGCCGAGCGTCAGGACCCCGCCGGGCGCGACCGCGCCGCCCGCGTCCGCGAACGTCAGGCCGGCGATGGCGAAGTCGGCTCCGAGTGCCGACGTCGCGCCGTTGCCGATCACGACCGACGACGCGGCGCCGGGCGTGCCATACACGTAGTCCGACCCGCCCGCCGTGCGCGTCCAGTTGGACACGCCGCTCACGAACGGCGAACTCCAGTACGCGTCGGCCGCGCCGCCGAACACGAACGTGCCGGAGGACTCGACCAGACGGAGGTCCATCGCCGTCTCGGTGTTGACCAGCGTGAACGTGCGCCCGATCGGCACGGCCCCGAACAGGGTGCCCAGACCGAAGGCGCCGTCCACCAGCCCGCCGCCGGTCGCCGTGGCCAGACGCCAGGTCGCCGGCGCGGTCGCCGCGCCGATCAGGTTCACGTCGACCTGCCCCCGCGTGCCTGGCAGGACCCGGCCGCTGATGTCGAACGCGTCGGCCTGGCCCGCCGCGCCGACGTCCATGATCAAGCGCGGGGCGCCGGCGTGCGCGAGGTCACCGATCAGCGCCGTCCGCCCGAACCTGCCGGCGCCCGCGATCGAGAGCGTGCCCGCATTGAAGAACGTGTTGCCGGCGCCGAGCGCGATGGTCTCGCCGCTGTCGAACCAGCCCCCGGCCAGGTTGCTGAGCGAGTTCTGCCCGCCGCCGAGGTCCACGCTGCCGATGAGCCAGCCGAGGTTGGCGATTCGGTCGTTGCCCGTGGTCCCGCTCACCGCCCGGCCCCTGACCCCGTCCACCGTGCCGACGGTGCCCGAGTTGTAGAGCGCGTTCGACCCACCCTCGGCGAAGGTCACGCCCGCGACGTCGAAGGTCGCGAACGCGTTCGGATCGCGATGCCCGCCGAGCACGGTCGCGCCGGTCACGTTGACCGTCAGGAACCCGTCCCAGTCTCCTCCGTGGCCGTTGACCACGATGCCGGCGGCGTTGGTGCCGATGGCGAACACGTCGCCCGTGATGTTCACGGTCACGATGCCGGCGTCGCCGAGGCCGCCGGCACTCTGCGCCACGATGCCGTGCGCGTTGTCGCCCGTCGTCATGATCGTGCCCGAGTGCGTCACGGTCACGTTGCCGGCCGAACCCGCGCCGCCGACGCTGCCCATGAAGAACTCGCTGCCGGTCAGATCGGCCAGCAGGCCGACGCGGCCGACCTGGCCGCCGCCTCCGCCGGCGCTCTGGGCGTAGATGCCGAATGCCCCGTGGTTCTCGGTGAGGATGGTGCCGGAGTTCGTGACGACCACGTCGCCGCCATCGCCGCCGGACCCGCCCTCGCGGGCGAAGTCGAGTCCGAGGCCGGCGTTGAACGCCGGGCCGAGCGACGTCGGGTTCTCGAGCCGCTTGATCGCGCCCGCCGCACCACCGCCGCCGCCGACGCTCTGGGCGAAGATGCCGTAGGCCGCACGGCCCGACGTGTGCAGCGCGGCCGAATTCTCGACGCGCACCAGGGCGCCGTCGCCCGCCGCGCCGCCCGCGCCGCCGATCGCGATCTTGCCCGTGAAGCCGGCCTCCGCGCCGCCACCGGCGCCGCTCGACTTCGCGTAGGCCTCCGCGATGCCTCCGCCGCCGCCCACGCTCTGGGCCAGGATCGCGTCGGCCTGCGCGCCGAACGTCGTGATGGCGCCGCCGTTGATCACCGTCACCGCCTTGCCGTTCCCGCTCGCGCCCGCGTTTCCGCCCACCGCGAAGGTCCACTCGCGTGCCATGCCTACCGCGCCGACCGTCGGGATCGCCTCGGCCGCGAGCGCGAGATCGATGATGCCGATGCCGGTGTCCTTGATCCCGTCGCCGCCGTCGCCGCCACCGCCACCGATGCTCTGCGCCAGGATGCCGCGCGACTGCGTGCCGAACGTCGTGATCGCGCCCACGTTGGTCACGGTCGCGTCGTCGGCGTCGTTCGCCATCCCGCCGGTACCCCCGACCGAGATCTGCGCCTTCCAGTTCTTGTCCGCGGGCCAGAAGGGCACCTTGCCTCCCCCGCCGATGAGGTTCACGGACCTGGCACTGCCGCCGGACCCACCGCCCCCGCCGATGCTCTGTGAACGGATGCCGTCGGCCCGGTCGCCGAACGTCACCAGGGCCCCCGCGTTGACCACGTCGGACCGCCCGCCCGTGTTGCCCTCGCCCCCGGACCCGCCGATCGAGAGGCTTCCGTTCACCGTGCGCCCGCGCGTCGCGCCGTTGGCCGCGAGCGACGTGGTGAACGCCGCGCCGCCCGTCCCGCCCCCGCCGCCCACGCTCTGCGCGTAGATCGCATGCGAGTCGTCGTCGCGGGTGATGATGGCGCCGCCGTTGGTCACGAGGACGTCACCCGCGACGTTGCCCTTGCCTCCGAACCCGCCGAGCGCGCCGGAGATCGTGTAGGTGCCCGTGTCCGCCGGGCCGCCGAGGCCGGTTCCCATGGCGACGCTCAGGCCGCCGTTGCCGCCCCCGCCGCCGACGCTCTGCGCCTGGATGCCGTACGCCGGCGACTTCGAATAGAGGCGATCGATCAGGTTCCCGATCGTGTCGCCGTAGAGCGCGATCGGCAGCGGTCCGCCGAAGGCCTCGACGGCGCCGAGCAGCGCCGCCTGCACCTGGGCCTCGCTGACGTCCTGGCGCACGTCGATCGTGCCGGTGTTCGTCACGGTCACGTTTCCGCCCGCGCTGCCGTCGCCGCCGAAGCCGCCGACCGAGAAGCCGCCGGACCGCGCGAAGGTCGTGGCCAGCGCGGCCGACACCGCGAGCCCGCCGTCGCCTCCGCCGCCACCGAGGCTCTCCGCCCGGATGCCGCTGGCGCTCCCGCCCAGCACCGTGACGTCGGCGCTGTTGGTCACGGTGACGACGCCGGCCCCACCGCCGGCACCGCCGGCGCCTCCGACGGCGACCGAGAGGTTCGTCGCGCCGGGCCCGGTGCCAATCGCCCCGCTGACCGCGAATCCGCCCTCACCGCCGCCCCCGCCGACGCTCTGCGCGAGAATGCCGTTCGACCGCGGAGCGCCCGTGACGATGCGGCCGTCGTTGACGATGGTCACCGTCCCGCCCGTGCCGGCCGTGTCTGCGCCCGCGCCGCCAATCGCCACCGACGCGTTCCCGCTCTTGGGCGCCGCGCCGAACGACAACGCCAGGCTGCCGCCGCCGTCGCCGCCCCCGCCGCCCACACTCTGTGCGTAGAGACCGCTGGCCGCGGCGCCGGCGGTCGTCACCGCGCCGGCGTTGACCAGCGTCACCGCGCGGCCATCGCCGGCGACGCCGCCCGTGCCGCCGACGGCCACGCTGGCGTCCACGGTCGCGCCGGCGCCGATGCTGAGCGCGCCGCTGAAACCGCCGGCCCCGCCCCCGCCGCCGATGCTCTGCACGAACAGACCGTGCGCGTCGGCGCCGGCCGTCGACACCGCGGCCGTGTTGTTCACATGCACCGCCTCCGCGCTGCCGCCGGCACCGCCGCGTCCGCCTACGGCTCCCGTCAGCGCGGCCGTGCCGAACGCGATGGTGCCCGCCACGCCGAAGCCGCCCTGCCCGCCGCCGCCGCCCAGGCTCTGGGCCAGCAGACCGTAGGCCTGATTCCCGGACGTCGTGATGCCGCCGGCGTTGGTGACGGTCACGATCTCGCCGGTGCCGCCAACCGCGCCCGCGCCGCCCATCGTGAACGACAGGGCGCCGGTCGTGGCGCCGCCCGCGGCGATGCTGAACCCGCCGTTGCCGCCCCCGCCGCCGACGCTCTGCGCCTGCAGCCCAATCGACCGGTCGCCGAACGTGCGGATCGAGGCCAGGCTCGTCACGTCCACGGCCTTGCCATCCCCACCGGAGTCTCCACTGCCGCCAAAGGAGACGTTCACGGCGCCCGTCGTGGCGCCCCCGCCGGCCAGGCTGAAGCCGCCGCTGCCACCGCCGCCGCCCAGGCTCTGCGCGAACAACCCGGCGGCGTCGTGGCCGTGCGTGGTGATGTCGGCTTCGCTGCGCACGAACACGCGATCGGCGTCGCCGCCCGCGCCGCCGCGTCCGCCGAATCCCATCGTGATGGCCGCCGTGCTCGCGCCGGCCCCGGACACGGTGAATCCGCCGCGCCCTCCACCGCCACCGGCGCTCTCGGCGAAGAGGCCGACCGCGCCCGCGCCGTACGTCTTGATCACGCCGAGGCTGGTCACGTCCACGCGACCGGCCACGCCGCCGGCGTCGGCCGATCCGCCCACCGTCACGCCGACGGCGCCGGTCCCCGCCCCGGCGCCAGCCAGGCTGAACCCGCCATTGCCGCCACCGCCACCGAGGCTCTGGGCGAAGAGCCCGTGCGCATCCTGCCCGTGCGTCGTGATGCGGCCGTCGCTGACGACGACCACGCGATCGGCGTCGCCGCCCTCGGCGCCCGATCCGCCCATGCTGAAGCCGACGGCCGCCGTGCCGGCGCCCGCGCCGGTCGCGCTGAAGCCGCCCGCGCCACCACCGCCACCGAGGCTCTGCGCGAAGAGCCCGGTCGCGCCGTCGCCCCGCGTCGAGAGGTTGCCGCCGTTGGTGACGTCCACGCGCCGGCCGTCACGCCCGTCCGCGCCGGACCCGCCGAAGCTCAGCCCGCCGGCCGCCACGCCCGCGCCGCCTGCCGCGACGCTGAAGCCACCGGCACCGCCGCCGCCACCGGCACTCTGCGCGAACAGGCCGTACGCGTCGAGCCCGGTCGTGACGACGTCGCTCGCGTTGTTCACCGTCACATGCTCGGCGCTGCCGCCGACGCCCGCGGCACCGCCGAGCGACAGCGCGACGCCGCCCACCGCGCCGAAACCGCCGGCGATGCTGAACCCACCGGTGCCGCCGCCTCCGCCGAGGCTCTGCGCGAAGAGGCCGGCCGATCGCGTGCCGGACGTGCGGATCACGCCGCCGCTCGTCGTCAGGTCCACCGTCGCGGCGGACCCGCCCTTGCCGCCCTTGCCGCCGAACGACAGGCCCGCCCCGACCCCGTCCGACCCGGCGGCCGAGATGCTCCAGCCACCGCTGCCGCCGCCGCCGCCCAGGCTCTGCGCGAACACGCCGTAGGCGTCGTCGCCCGTCGTGGTGACGTCGCCCGTCACGTGCGCGTCCACCGCGCCGCCGTTGCCGCCATCCGAGGCGGCGCCGCCGAACCCGAGGCTCAGCGATCCGACGAGGCCGCCTGACGCGGCCACACTGAAGCCCCCGGCGCCGCCACCTCCGCCCACGCTCTGCGCGAACACGCCGTGCGCGTTGTCTCCGCCGGTGGTGAGGCTCCCCGTGCTGTCCACCTTCACGATGCCGCCGTTCCCGCCCTTCCCGCCGCGGCCACCGATGCCGAGGCTGAAGAACGCGCTGATCGCCACGCTGCCGCCGCCCGTCCCGCCCCCGCCCCCGATGCTCTGTGCCTGCAGGGCGCTCGCGCCGTCGTCGGTCGTGGACAGCGCGCCGCTGCTCTTGACGGTCACGGTCTCGCTGTAGCCGCCGCCACCAGCGGCGCCGCCGATCGAGACCAGGCTGCCCGCGAACCCGCCGTTTCCGCCACCGCCGCCGATGCTCTGCGCGAGGATCGCCTGGCCGCGCGACGTGATGCTGGCCTCGTTGGTCACGGTCACGACGTCGCCGAAGCTCGCGGCGCCAGCGGACCCGCCGATGGTGATGACGCCGCCCGAGAACCCGCCGTCGCCGCCGCCGCCGCCGAGACTCATCGCGACGATGCCGCGCGCGCCAGTGCCCGTCGCCGTGAGGTCGGCCGTGTTGGTGACGTCCACCTGGTCCGCGCTGCCGCCGGCGCCGCTGCGCCCACCCAGCGCGAAGCCGACGCCGACCGCACCTCCGCCGTCGCCGCCGCCTCCGCCCACGCTCTGCGCGAAGATCGAGTCTCCGCCGGTGATGAGGCGTCCGGTGTTGGTGACCGCGACCTGGCCGCCCCTTCCCCCCGACGATCCCTGCCCGCCGAAGCTCAGCAAGCCGACCGACGTCGAGCCCGACGGCGATTCCCCAAAGCCCTCACCGCCGCCGCCACCGATGCTCTGCGCGAAGATGCCGCGCGCACCGCGCCCGAAGGTGGTGATCGAGGCGTCGTTCGTCACGCTCACGAGATCGCCATTGCCCGAAGCCCCGGCGCTGCCGCCGAGCGCGATGAAGCCGGCCGTCCAGTCGCCGCTGCCCCCGCCGCCGCCGATGCTCTGGGCGTAGATACCGTGCGACCGGACGCCGAACGTCATGATGTCGCCGCCGGCCAGGTTCGTGACCGTGACCGGCTTGCCGTTGCCACCGCCGCTGCCCGATCCGCCGACGGCCAGCAGGCCACCCGCGGCGCTGCCGTCACCGCCGCCTCCGCCGGTGCTCCGCGCGTAGATGCCTCGTGAGTAGTTGCCGGTCGTCATCAGCAGGCCACGATTCGTGACCGACACGACGCCGCCCCGGCCGCCACCCGCACCGCGGCTGCCGAACGCCACCAAGAGGCCGATGCTCGCCCCGGCGTCCCCGCCGCTGCCGCCGATGCTCTGCGCGTAGAGCGCGTTCGAGCGATGGCCGGCGGTGACGACGGCGCCGCTGTTGTCGATCGTGACCGCGCCACCATTGCCGCCGCCGCTCGCGCCGCCGCCGAAGCTCACGAGCCCGGCACCGGCGCCGCCGCTGCCGCCCGCAAAGCCGCCGATGCTCTGCGCCAGGATCCCGGATGCGGTCGCCCCGGTCGTGGTGATCGTTCCGGTGCTGGCCACGACGACGGTCCCCCCATCCCCCGTCCCGCTGCCGGCGCCGCCGTTGCCGACGAACAGGCCGCCGCCGTCTCCGCCGTCGCCGCCGTTGCCGCCGTAGCTCTGGGCGAGAATTCCGTAGGCCCGACTACCAGTGGTGGTGATGGCGCTGCCGGCCGTGACCGTCACCAGGCCGCCCGACCCGCCCGCGCCGCCTTTGCCGCCCTCGCCCGCGATGACGCCGACCCCGTTGCCGCCATCGCCGCCGTTGCCGCCACGGCTGCGGGCGAAGACGCCGACCGCGCCGGTCCCCGTGGTGACGATGCCGCCACCGGCGGCCGACGTGGTCAGGCCGATCTCGCCCCCCGCGCCGCCGCGTCCGCCGTCGCCGCCCGCGGCGTCGAAGTCCGTGAGGTTGTTGTCGCCGCCGTCTCCGCCCCGCCCGCCGGTGCTGAGCGCGCTGAAACCCGCTTCACCCGTCTCGAAGATCCGGAACGGACCGAAGGTCACCGTCCGGAAGACACCCGCCGGCGTCTTCCCTGGCGCGCCGTCGGTCGCGTCCACGAAGAGGTCGATGTCGAGGTCGTCGATCGAGATCGTGATGAGCTTCGAGTTGTCGCCCCGCGCGCCGGCCGCGCCGGTCACGGGCGTGACGTGGATCCCGGCGAAGAGGTCGGACGTGAGCACCTGGGCTCCCGCCGGCGAGGCGAAGCCCACGGCCAGCAGGGCGGCGACCAGCCGAACGAGCCCGCGAATCCGGGGTGTCGAAGCCATGGCAACGGTCCCTTCCGGCTCGCCGGCGCCGGGCGGCCGCGGCCGCTGCCCTGGCACTCCCGGGAGCCCTCAGGCCGACATGCGAAAACCCCGGCGGGAACGCGCAACGTCGCCGGCCACGGGCGCGAAATCGGGGTATCGTGTGCGCATGCGCGCACACCCCCTCGTGCTGACCTGTCTGGTCCTCGCGGTGGGCTGCGGCCGAGCCCCCGCGCCGGCGGCCCCGGCGGACGCCAACGCCGCGCCGGCGCCCGCGACCGCCGAGGAGACCGGATTCCCGCCCGTCCCGCCGGTGACGCTCGAGGTCGGAGCCCACACGGACGAGGAGGTGGACGCGCTCATCGCCAGCCTGCAGCGTCTCGTCTCGGGTCTGGACGCCCCCGAGACATGGGCGAAGGACGCGAGCCTCCACTTCTGGCGCCTGCAGAACCGGATCGAGCGCAAGACGCTCACCGACCCGCAGGCCGCGCGCGTGGCGACGGCGATACGCGCCATGGCCGAGGCACATCCGGCCGACCGCGACTACCTCGAACACCGCGCGTGGATGGCCGAACACATTGGCGTCGGGCGGGTCGCGCCGGACATCCAGGGAACGGATCTCGATGGCGCGGCCTTCACGCTCGGCGAGACGCGCGGCAAGGTCACCGTGCTCGTCTTCACGGGCGAGTGGTGCGGCCCGTGCCGCAGCGAGTATCCGTACCAGCGGCTGCTGCTCGAACTCTACGCGGATCGCCCGTTCGCGCTCGTCGGCGTGAACAGCGACCCGAAACTCGAGACCGCGAAGCAGGGCAAGATCGACAGCCGGCTGCCCTACCGGTCCTGGTGGGACGGCAACCAGGAAGAGAACACCAGGGGTCCGATTGCGACCGCGTGGGGCGTGACCGGATGGCCGACGATCTACATCCTCGACGCGAAGGGCGTGATCCGGTTCGCCGGCATGCGCCACGAGGACACGCTGAAGGCGGTCTCGCAGCTCATGCAGGAACTCCCGCGCGAGACGACCAGCGGCTCCTCCTGACGCCGCCGGACTCAGGCGGCCTTCGCGAGCGCGCGGACGGCCTGGACCATCGACATCAGGCCCAGTCCCTTCCCCATCGAGATGTTCTGCCGGAAGATCTGCTCGACGATGTCGGGGGTGATGGTGGCGATCTCCGCCGGCGGCAGCCCCGACAGCGTGCGGTCGAGAATCGCCGCCATCGCCTTCGCCGAGACCCCCGACGGGTTCTCCACCGCGAAGTAGAGCTTCAGCGTCCCGTCCGGCTGCCGGCGCGCCCAGGCGTAGGCCTCCGACTCGCACTGCGGCACCAGGTGCCGCGCGTCGAACGGCCGCGTGGCGACCTCCGGCGGCACCTCACGGAACAGGTCGGCGTAGCTCAACAGCAGGTTCGTCCGGTCGGCCGGATCGCTGAAGGCCGCGAAGGTGTCGAGGACGTCCTGGAGCGGTGCGGGCACGCCCATGGCGCGCCTACTTCTCGATCGGCACGCCGACCGCGTTGCCGTACTCGGTCCACGAGCCGTCGTAGTTCTTGACGTTCCGGAAGCCCAGCAGGTACTTGAGCGCGAACCAGGTGTGGCTGCTGCGCTCGCCGATCCGGCAGTAGGCGACGGTCGGCTTGTCCGCCTTCAGCCGGTTCGCCTTCAGGTACAGCTCCCGCAGCTCCGCGGCGGTCTTGAACGTGCCGTCCTCGGGATTGATCGCGCGCGCCCACGGGATGCTCTTCGCGCCGGGGATGTGGCCACCCCGCAGCGCGCCTTCGTTCGGGTAGTCGGGCATGTGCAGGCGGGTCCCTGCGTACTCCTCCGGACTCCGCACGTCCACCAGCTGCCCCTTCGCCTTGACGTGGGCCAGCACCTGCTTCAGGAACACGCGCACGGGTGCGTCCTTCCGCTCGTTCGCCCGGTATCGGGTAGCGGCATACGACGGCACCTCGCGCGTCATCGGACGGCCTTCCTTCTCCCACTTGAGCCGCCCGCCGTCCATGATCTTCGCGTTCGCGTGCCCGAACAGCTGGAACACCCAGAACGCATAGCACGCCCACCAGTTGTTCTTGTCGCCGTAGAAGACGACGGTCGTCTTCGGCGTCACGCCGATGCGCGACATCAGCCGCTCGAAGTCGCGTTTCGACAGGTAGTCTCGCCGCACCTGGTCGTTCAGGTCGGCGGTCCAGTCCACCTGCACCGCGCCCGGCACGTGCCCGGAGGGGTACAGCAGCGTGTCTTCGTTCGACTCCACGATGCGGACGGACGGATCGGACAGGTGGGCATCCACCCATTCGGTGGACACGAGGACGTCGGGATGGGCGTAGCCGCGCTCGGCGATCTCAGACATGCCCTCGATTATATGGTCCGATCGTCGCCGCGATGCGTCCGGGCGCCGCCCGGCGCCGCCGGATCGCCCGCACCGCGCCGACGAGGCCGCCCCCGAGCAGCAGCATCGACGACGACTCCGGCACCAGCGTCCGGAAGGGCGGCGCGGCGAGCGCCAGGACCACGGCCAGGCCGAACGCCGCGGGCAGCAGCGGCTTCATGGAGACCTCCCCGGGCGCCTCACGCGCCCGTCCTGTCCCACTGGTGACGCCGCCGACACGAACGTGTCACACGCCCGCCCTAACTTTCCGTCCTCGGGTGCCGTCTACTCCTGTGGGCGCGATGGACGCGCCGTTCGAGGTCAGCCATGACGCACCTGATTCGCCGACTCACCCGCAGTGACTGGAGTTTTTCGAACACCGCCGAGCGCGCGACCGCCGTGCTCCTCGGTCTCGTCCTGGTCCTCTCCGTCTTCGCCTGAGCGGCGGCGGTCGATCCCGCCGCCGGACGGTCCGCCGCGCGCGATAGTATGTAGCGCGAGGCGAGCCCCCTGTCCGCAGCATCCCCACGAACCCAGCGCGCCTTCGACCGGACGATCATCGACGGGGCGCTTCCCCGAGCCGTCTGGAAGCTGGCGTGGCCGACGATGCTCCAGAACGTCGTCGGCGGCCTCCAGGGCATCGTCGACCACGCGATGGTCGGCCACTACGTCGGCCTGACCGCCAACGCGGCGATCGGCGTCAGCCTCCAGGTCTTCATCCTGGTGATCGTCTTCATCGCGTCGGTGTTCTCCGGCATGGGTGTGCTGGTCGCGCGCTTCACCGGCGCCGGCGACGCCGAGAACGTCAACCGCACGGTCTACCAGGCCTTCCTCACCGCGATCTTCATGGGCGTCGGCATCCTGGCACCCGTGGGCTACCTGCTGGCGCCCTGGCTCCTCGACCTCGTCAACGCCGCGCCGGAGGTGCAGCGCGAGGCGCTGCCGTACCTGCGGATCATGTTCGTGTTCAGCATCGGCATGCTGACGTTCTTCATGATGAGCGGCGCCCTGCGTGCCGCCGGCGACGCGCGGACCCCGCTGCGCCTCGGCGTCCTGATGACGATCGCCAACATCGTCCTCAACGTCATCCTGATCGGCGGCCTGGGGCCCGTGCCCGCGCTCGGCACGGCCGGCGCGGCCATGGGCACCGCCATCGCCAGCGGCCTGACCGGTGTCGCGTTTCTCTGGCTGCTCTTCTCCGGGCGGCTCGTGATTCGCTTCGACCGCCACATGTCGTTTCGTCCCGACTGGCCCGTCATCCGGGAACTGTTCCGGTTCGGCCTGCCGACCGGCGTCCAGGGCATCGCGATGAACGTCGCCGGCGTCATGCTGCTCCGGTTCATCGGCTCGCTCGAACACAGCGCCGAGGCCCAGGCGGCCTATGCGGTGGGCTATACCGAACTGTTCTCGCTGATCACCTGGACGTCGGTCGGCCCGGATGAGCGCGACCGCCGCGGTGGCGGGCCAGAACCGGCGTGGAGCCGGACCGCAGCGCAGGTCGGCCTCCGTGGCCGCGGCGATTGGCGTCGGCGTGGCGGTCGTCGTCGGCACCGCGTTCCTGGTCATCCCGCGACCGCTCCTGGGCATCTTCGCGCTGACCGAGGGGGTCGGCTTCGAGCTGGGCCGCCAGCTGCTGGCGGACCGGCGTCTCCGGCCTGTTCATCACCGTGGCGCTGACCTTCACCGGCGGGCTCCAGGGCACCGGCGACACCCGGAGCCCGCTGTACATCTCCATCGTGTCGCAGGTCGTCCTCCCCGTTGGACTCTGCTTCTTCCTCCAGTCCACCCGCGGCCTTCAGCCCGCTGACATCTGGCTGGCCATCGTGCTCGGACACGCCACGCGGGCGATCCTCAGCGTGGCGCGGTTCCGCCAGGGCAAGTGGCGGCACATCGCCATCAACGTCTCGACCGTGCGATCGTAGGCACCCGCCGACACAATCCGTACCTCGGCCGGACCCAGCCGGTGGCCGGGATTCCGTCACACCTGTCTGCGGGCTGACAGCCTCGGCTCCCTCCTTACTGATCTGTAAGGAGGAAATCGTAAAGCTCCTGCCAGAACCGTGGCCGGAGGCCCGTGGACGGGTGGACCGAATCCTGCAATGAGGGGCGCGAAGAGTGTCTACAGGACCGTGACCCTATGAACGCAGCACCCAACCTCATGCCGGACGCATCGCAGCCCCCAGCCGGGCCTCAGGCTCGCCAGCGCCAGTACACCCCTGGCCGCTCGGATGGACTGGGTGACCGCTTTCTGACCTTCGACAGCGCCAGCGCGCAGTCGTTCGAGCTGCTTCGCCTGAAGCCCGACTTCGCGTCCGCCCCGGGCTTCGAAGACGCCCTCAAGGCCCGCGTGGAGGTCCTGGGCCGCCTGCACCACCCGTCGCTGACGGCCGTGCGGGGCGTGGAGCGGATGCCCGACGGCAATGCGCTCGCCCTCGTCTCGTCGCACGTCGCGGGCCGGCGGCTGTCCGAGCTGGTGCCCGACGCGCGCGGCGCGGCGTTCGCCCTCGAGCTGGTCAAGCAGCTCGCGCCCGCGCTCGCGCACCTGGCCGAGCAGGGCCCGGGCTTCGCGCATGGCGCGCTCACGGCCGACCGCGTCGTCGTGACGCGCGAGGGCCGCCTCGTGATCCTGGAGCACTCGCTCGGCAGCGCGCTCGCGACGTTGAAGCTCCCGGCCGACCGGCTTCGCGCCGAGATCGGCATCGCGGTGCCCGAGCCGGCCTCCGCGGCGCTCGAACCGCGTGGCGACGTGATCCAGCTCGGCTTCATCGCCCTGTCGCTCCTGCTGGGGCGGCAGCTCGACCCGACGGACTACCCCGCCAACGTGCCGACGCTGCTCGACGCGTTCACGAGCGCTGACGCGGAGGCCTCCGCCCGCCTGCGGCCGTGGCTCGAGAGCGCGCTGCAGATCGGCCGGAAGCCGTTTGCGTCGGCGCGCGAGGCCAACGAGGCCTTCGGCATCCTGACCGGCAGCGCGGCGTCCCGTGCGGCGGCCCCGCGCCCCGCGCCCGCGCCAGCGCCCGCCGCGGCGGCGAAGCCGTCCGCCGCCGACGCACCGGCGCGTCCCGCCGAGGGCAACCGGCCGGTGCTGACGTTCCAGAAGCCGGGTGAGCCGGCCGCGTCGAGCCCGATTCGCTTCAAGCCCGAACCGGCCCCCGAGCCGGTCGTGCCCGAGCCCGACGACGAGACCGCCGAGGTGCCCGCGCGCAGCGGCATGGGCCGCATCGTCCGGTGGGCCGCCGTGGCACTCGGGCTCGCCGCGGTGGTCGAGGGCGCGATCATCGCGAACATGTACATCACGAATCTCTCCGCCGGCCCGGCGCCGGTCGCGGCGACCGAACCGGCCGCGCCACCTCAGCCCGAGTTGAACGCTTCCGTGCCGCCCCCGGTCGCGCCAGACGGCGCGACACCGACCGGCCCAGGCGCGACCGACGGCACACCGACGACGCTGCTCGCCACGAGCGGCCCGGCGGCGGGTACGGGAGCCGCCGGCTCGTCGGGCAATCCCGGCCCGGCCGGCACGACCGAGCCGCCGGCCACTGACGCAGGCGCCACGCCGGCCCCCGCGCCCGCGCCCCGCTTCGGCGGCGTGACGGTCACCGCGCCCATCGACCTGCAGGTCTACCAGGGCGACGAGCTGATCGGATCGACGGCGGGTCCGGTGGCGATTGCCGCGGGCTCGCACACGCTGCGCCTCGTCAACGAGACGCTCGGCTACGACTCCACGCAGACGGTGGACGTCCGCAGCGGCCAGATGGCCACCCTGAAGATCGAGGTGCCCAACGGGCGCATCAGCATCAACGCGGTGCCCTGGGCCGAGGTCTGGATCGATGGCAACCCCGCGGGCCAGACGCCGCTCGCCAACCTGTCGATTCCCATCGGCAAACACGAAATCGTCTTCCGGCACCCGCAGTTCGGGGAGCAGAAGCAGACGACGATCGTCAAGGTGGAAGGGCTGACACGGGTCAGCGCGGTCTTCCAGCAGTGACGTCAGACGTGACGAGACGAGGTGAACGATGAAGACGTTCGGCATCAGCCACCGCTTCGCGATCGCGCTGGCCGGCCTGCTCGTCCTGCCGGTCGCCGGCCTCCACGCCCAGGAGGGCCTGGCGCGCGCGAAGGCCTACTACGCCTCGGCGGCCTACGAGGACGCGCTGCAGGTCCTCGAGTCGCTTCGCGGCACGACGAAGAGCACGGAGGTCACCGCGTACCAGGTCTACTGCCTGGTCGCGCTCGACCGGAACGACGAGGCGCGCCAGGCCATCGAGTCCATCGTGCAGGCCGACCCGTTCTACCATCCGTCGGAAGCGGAAGCGTCGCCGCGGGTGCGCGGCTTCTTCGAGGAGGTCCGCCGGCCGCTGCTGCCCGGCATCATCCGATCGACCTACGACGATGCCAAGGCGCGGTACGGGCGGAAGGACCTCGAGGCCGCAATCGAGGGCTTCGACCACGTGATGGCGCTGGCCGACGAGGTCGGCGCCGAGGATCCCGAGGCCGCCGATCTCCGCACGCTGGCCTCCGGGTTCCGTGACCTGGCCAAGGCCGCGCTCGCGCCGCCTCCCCCGCCGCCGCCTCCCGCGGCGCCGGTCGAGGCCGAGAAGCCGGCGGCCGAGCCCGTGGCGCCGCCTGAACCGCCGCCGATCCCGGTCTACGGGTCCGGTGACGCGGACGTCGTCAAGCCCGAGGTAGTCTCGCGTGTCATGCCCGTCTGGAGCCCGACGCCCGTCGAGTCGCAGATGACGAACCGCGGCAGTCTCGAGCTGACCATCGACGAGATGGGACGGGTGCTGGCGGCGACCATCACCGAGAGCATCAACCCCCGGTACGACCCGCTCCTGCTGCAGGCCGCGGCGCAGTGGCGGTTCAAGCCGGCGACGCGCAACGGCGAGCCGGTGCGGTACCGGTACAAGCTCGGGATCAACCTCGGCGGCGGCAGCGGCAACGGCGGCAAGACCCGGAACTGAGTCCTCTCCTCTCCTCCACCCGGGCCGGCCAGGCCGCACTGCGCAACGCGTGCCTGGCCGGCTCGTTTTTTCAGTCCGACACGAAGATCACCGTGGCGCCCCCCGTGGCGCCCAGGCCCTCGACCCGTTGCTCGATCCGCACCGGCCAGGACGTGGCGGCGGGCCGTTTCGCCGGGAGCCGCACCACGACCTGCGCCACGAAGCGGGCGGCACGCGGGCGGAACACCTCGACGACCGATCGGGGATGGGTCAGCCTGATCGCGCGCCGCCCGCCCACGCGTCCCGGCTTTCCGCCGCTCACCCGGCCGATCCTGACGCGCTCGCTCGCGAACGCGCGGGCCCGGCGGCCCGCGGGAAACGACTTGCCGTCGTCGCTCGGCACGAACCAGACCTCGCCCGCCCGCACCAGCGTGGCCGCGTCGATGACGACCTCGAGCCGCGGATCCGGATTCGCGGGATGCCCCATCACGAACGGGAACCGCGCCGACCGCCGCAGCGCCACGGGCGCCACCGTCAGGTTGCGCTGTGCCAGGTTGTTGCGCCGCATCTGCAGCGCCGGTCCCCCCGGCGCGGCGTCGAACGCGTAGTCGTTGGTGGCCGTCGCGACGCCGAGCAGGCAGGGATGCCACGCCGTGTCGGACCAGCCCGCCATCGTCTCGATCTGCGCCGCCGTGAAGCGGAACTCGGCGAGCCGGGCCTCCCCGGCCGCCAGCGTGAACGGCCCGGCATCGACGACGTCGGGCCGCACGCCGGGCGGATCGCCCGTGCCCATCCAGTCCTCGGGGTATTCGAACTCGAGGCCGACCCACGGCGTGGCGCGCAGGGAGACGCGAACGCCGCGCGCCACGGCGGGCCCGGCGTTGCGCACGCGCACCCACGCCACGTGGTCGCGGCCCCGCTCGATGACCCCGGCGGTCATCGGATCCGACGGATCGAACGCGCCGCCGGGTGCGGGCTGGATCACGATGTCCGAGAAGGTGTAGAAGTTGCCGCCGGGGGGCGTGGACGGTTCCACGCCGCGATCGCCGGGCCAGTCCGCGATCATCACGTCGCCCAGGTCCAGGGCCCGGAAGACGTCGAGCCGCCCGTAGCCCATCTCCGGGTGGCGGCTCCCCCCCGGATAGCCCGGCACGTCCTCGTAGGCGTACGGGCCAACCCGATCCGCCGTGCGCTCGATGACCCGGCGGACGTCGGTCGCCGACAGGGCGTGGGCACTGCGGAGCAGCGCGGCCGCGGCCGAGACGTGTGGCGTCGCCGCGGACGTCATGCCGAACGGTGAGGGAAACCGCTCGCCGGTCACCGTCGTGCCGCCCCTGATGTAGTCGCCGAGCGGGCTGGGCGCGAGCATGCTGCCCTCGAAACCCGTCAGGTCCGCCGCCCAGATGTCCACGGCCGGCGCGACGACCGACACGCCCACGGAGACGCCGTCCACCAGCTCGTCGCCGAAGTGCGAACCGAGCCCGTGCGCCGGGTCCCGCCAGCGCCGGTCCATCTCATCCGAGCCGCCGATGCCCATCACCGGCGGATAGCGCGCGATCGGCACGAGCGGCGACGTGTCGGAGTTGCCGGCCGAGGCGCAGATCACGCAGTCGGCGGCGACCGCGTCGTCGATCGCGTCGCGCACGTAGGTCCGGAAGTAGAAGTCGCCAATCGACACGCTGAGATTCAGGACCCGGGCCCCGTCCATCGCTGCCTTGCGGATCCCGACGGCCAGTTCGGCCGTGCTGCCCTCGGGCAGCGCGACCGGAAGGACACGGCACCCCGAGGCGAGGCCGGCGAGGCCGAGGGCGTTGTCGATTTCCGCGGCGATGACCGAGACCACCGACGTGCCGTGTCCGTCGCGACGCCCGCTCATCGCCAGGACGACCGGCGACCCGTCCAGGGTGAGGTCCCCGGCGTTGAAGCCGCCACCCGGGACGTAGGCGTGGCGCAGGTCGGCGTGCTCGAGGTCGCAGCCGGAGTCGATGACCGCGACGATCACCCGCGCGTCGCCCGTGGTGACGTCCCAGGCTGCCGGCGCGCCGACGCGCGTCATGTTCCACTGCGAGGGGAAGTACTCGTCGTCCGGCGTGAAGAGCCGCATGGACCGAAGCGGGACGTACTCGAGTTCCGCGGGCACGCCGGCCTTGAGCAGGCGCTCGCGCAGGACGAGGGCGTTGCCCCGGCTGCCCTGATCCACCTCGAAGTAGCGCCAGCCCCCGAGGTACCGGGACTTGTCCGAGTCCTCGTGCAGGCCGTTGGGGCTGGTCAGCCGCGAGAGGGGCGCGTGCGCCTTCGCCGCGGCGCGCAGGAGGATGACGTCGGGCCTGGCCAGGAACCACGCGTCGGGCCCCTGTACGCCGGTGAGGCGATACACCGGCGCCAGCCACTGCACCGACCGGCCAGTCGCGCGGCCGACCGTGGCCACGCTGGCGACGGCACGCTTGCCGGTGGACCGCAGCCAGACGTGCCGGCTGCCGTGGTTGACCTCCAGCAGGCCGCGGTCATCGCCGCCCGGACCGGCGTCGCCCTCGACGCGCAGGCCCATCGCCGCGAGCCGGCGCCGCGTGGTCGAGGTGAGCACGGGATGGCCGGCACGTCCGGGTGACGCCAGTCGCGCCACCAGCCGGGTGGGATCGACGCGGGCGACGCGGCCGCCGGCGAGGCGGATCGTCGCGGGAAAGCCACGCATGAGGCCTCCGCTGTCGGGGAGCGACCCGCTCACCCTACTCCATCGAGGGCAGGGGACCAAGGGGGCGAACGCGACATCGACCGCTCCGGCGCTATGCTGAAGGCATGCGCTCCGCCGTCGCTGCCCTCGTCGTCACCGTCGCGCTCGGCCTGCCTGCCGGCTCCCTGGTCACCGCCTCCGGCTCGGGAGGCCCGTCGCGCCCCCAGGACCCGGTCGCCGACGCGCGGCGCGCCATCACGGGCCTCATCGAGGCGAGCGGGCACGAGGCCGCCGTCGTCTGGCGCCCGCTCGCCGCCACGCCGGGCTCGGGGCCGGCCATCGAGATCAACGCCCGGACGCGCTTCCACGCCGCGTCGACCATGAAGGTCCCGGTGATGATCGAGTTGTTCCGCCAGGCTGCCGGGGGACGCTTCTCGCTCGACGACACGATCGTCGTCACGAACCGGTTCCGCAGCATCGTGGACGGCAGCCCGTACGAACTCTCGACGACCGAGGACTCCGACGGCGAGGTCTACACGCAGATCGGCAAGCCGATGTCGTACCGGGCCCTCTGCGAGGCGATGATCACGGTCAGCAGCAACCTGGCGACCAACGTGCTCATCGATCGCCTGGACCCGGCGGCGATCCGGAAGACGATGGCCGCGCTCGGCGCGTCGGGCATCGAGGTGCTGCGTGGGGTGGAGGATCAGAAGGCCTTCGACCGCGGGATGAGCAACACGACGGACGCCGACGCGCTGGCCACCCTTCTCTGGAAACTCGGCCGTGGCGAGGTCGTCAGTCGCGACGCCAGCGAGCAGATGGTCGCGATTCTCTCGCGGCAGCACTTCAACGAGGGCATCCCGGCGGGCCTGCCACCGGGCCTCCGGGTCGCGCACAAGACCGGCTCGATCACCGCCATTCGCCACGACGCGGCCATCGTCTATGCGCCACGGCCGTATGTGCTGGTCGTGCTGACGCGGGGATTCGACAAGCCCGAGGAGGCCGACGCCCTGATCGCCGCGATCAGCCGGATCGCCTACCCGCTCGGAGAGTAGGTCCCGGCCCGCGACGCGGGCGCTTCAGAAGAGCGACGTCGCGACGTCGAGGACGGCGCGCACCCAGGGCTCGGGATAGACGCCCATCACGACGACGCCGGTGGCGCAGACGGCAATGGCCGCGAGCAGGACGCCGGGGACCGCGATCGGCTCGGGACGCGAGGGCGCGTCGATGTACATCCGTCGCGCGACCAGCAGGTAG
>JAWKHR010000041.1:0-61158 GCA_041394725.1 Vicinamibacterales bacterium
CCGGCAGCCGATCACGATGTCCGCCTCGTCGCGCAGGATCGGCGCGGCCAGCGCGCCGATCTCCCGCGGGTCGTGCGACCCGTCCGCGTCCATCGTCACGACGACGTCGCCGGTGGCGTGATCGAGGCCGAGGCGCACCGCGTCGCCCTTGCCCCGGCGTCGATCCGGCACGACCGTGATGCCCTCGGCGCGCAGCCGCTCGGGCGACCCGTCCGTGCTGTGACCGTCCACGACGAGCACCTCGTCGCAGTGATCGCGGGCGGCGAGCGCCACATCCACCACGACGTCGCCCTCGTTGCGCGCAGGGATGATGACCGACGTCCGCATCGACGGCAGACAGGATAGCCCAGAGCCGCGCGTTCAGCGGACGCTGGCCGCGATGAGGTCGCCGTACCGCCGGTAGCGGCCGGCGGCCAGGTCGTCGAGCATCGAGGGCAGCGACTGCAGGAGCGAGGCGCTGTAGTGATCCGGATCGGCGCCCGGCAGCGGGCCGCGGAAGCCGGACGGGAAGACCGACCGGATGATGACGCTCCGGTCCGACCGCGGCAGGCTGGCGAGGTTGGCCGCGAAGGCGCCGAACCGGCCCTCGCGGAACAGGTAGTACTCCACGTTCGAGACGTAGAGCGCCGACAGCGTCAGGCCCCGGTCCGCGAGCGCGCGGCCGATCGCGCGGAGGGCCTTCGGGCCGGCGAGATCCCCCACGATGGGGATCACCCGGTCGCGCCCCTCGAGCGACCGCACGACGTCGTAGCCCCCGGCGGTGGCGAGGAACGACCCCGGGGCGCCCGCGCCGTCGGTCTCGAGCAGCAGGTCGCGAAGAACCGGGTAATACCAGCGCCGGGGCTGGCCGCGCGCCTGGAAGACGAGGTCGAGCCCGTCGGTCATGAACGCGCGGTGGAAGCGGTGGATGGTCGCCAGGTCGGCGGCCGACAGCCCGACCCCGGTGCGCCCGATCGCCTCGTCGATCGCCCTCGCGCGCCGTGCCGCCTCGTCGGCGGTCCACCGTGCCGCGCCGTCCACGTGCGCGACCAGGCGGGCGACGGGCGCGTCACGCCAGCCGCCGGGATCGGCCGGCGGCGCGCGGCCCGTCAGCAGGCAGAGGTACTCGACCCGCGTCGGGGCGAGCTCGAAGATCGCCTTGAAGAGCAGGTGGAGCAGCAGGTTGTCGCGGCGGATGTCGATCAGGAAGGCCACCTCGGGCCGCACCCGCGCGATGTAGGAGAAGTTCTGGTCGGGGCCCACGCCGACGTAGCCGCCGCCGGTCGCGCCGGATCGGCCGAGCGCCGGCAGGACGCGCAGGTAGGACTGCTCGTTCGAGATGAGGTTGTCGCCCCCGAAGTCGCCGCCGGGCTCCGAGAGCCGTGCGATTTCCGCGGCGAACGGGGTGGAAGCCGCGCCGGCCTGGTCCCACCACGCGAACGCCGCCACGCCCGCCAGCGCGGCCAGCACGGCCAGCGTCAGGAGGCGGACGCCAGGCCGGCCCGGCCAGCGGGGCCGATCGACGCGGTCCGGCGCGCTCCGTTTCTCCGGTGTCATGGCCTGCCGTCCGGGAGACGCGATCATTGTACGGCTGTGTCAGGATTGGTCCGTCAACGCCGATAACCGGGATGGAAATCCGCACTGCACGTGCGAGGCCATCAGGGAACGTCCACGAGAGGACTCGAACGGACTCGATGGACTCCACGGCATCGCCCGGTGCCCGGGAAGGCCGCCATGAAGGTGCTCGTCGTCGACGATGAATCGAGCGTCCGGCACGTCATCCGGCGATTCCTTCGCCTCGACTTCGACGCCGACGCGATCGAGGCGCCGGACGGCGCGAAGGCCCTGGAGCTCCTGCTCAGCGAACGCGTGCACCTCGTGATGCTCGACCTGACGATGCCGGTGATGGACGGCCTCGAGACGCTGGAGGCGATCCGCCGCTCGCCGGCCCACGCCGACCTGCCCGTCCTGCTGATGACCGCCCATGCGGACGAGGCGCGGGTGCGGCGGGCCGTCGAGCTCGGCATCCTCGACCTGCTGGTCAAGCCGTTCACGCACGAGACCTTGCGCGAGCGCGTGCGCAAGGCGCTGGACGCGCCGGTCCGTCCGCCGGGACCCGCGGCGGCCCGCGTCGTGGAGGTGGAGCCGCGGCGGCCGATCATGGTGGTGGACCAGACCGCCGAGTTCGGCGAGATCGCGGCGTCGCCGCTGCGGCGGCTGGGGCCGGTCGAGGTGGTGCGGAACGAGTTCGCCGCGCTGTCGCGCTGTCTCGAGACCCCGCATGCGCTGGTGCTGGTGGGCGCCATCTCCGACCTGTTCACGCCGGAGCTCTTCGCCCGGAAGCTGCGCGCCGCGCCCGCCAGCGAGGACACGCGCCTGTTGATGGCGGCCGCCGACGCCCAGCGTGCCGCGCTCTACGACGGGGTCGTCGTGCGCAGCTTCGACGCGCCGACGTTCGAGGCGAGCCTGCTGGCCGCGCTCGGCCGGACGACCCGGGCGCGCGTCGCCATCCACCCGGATGCGCCGGGCGTGCACGCCGCCGTCGATCGACTGCGGGGCCGGCTGTCGGCCATCCTCGCCGGCGACGTCGCGCTGCTGCCGGTCCGGTCCGAGGTCCTGCCGAACACGCGGTGGGTGCTCTCCGCGGTGGAACTGCAGGCGGGCAGCCTGGCCTGGGAACTGCGCGCGAAGGTGCCGCTCGAGATGGCGCAGGCCCTGGCGGGAATCCGGCACGACGTGCCGTCGGACCGGACGTCCGAGGCCCAGGCGGGCGAGTGCGTGGGCCGGCTGCTCGCCGAGGCCGCCGGCCGGCTGCGCGAGGCCGTCGGGGCCCACGGCGTGACGCTCGACCTGCTCACGCCGCGCACGACGATCACCACGCCGCTCATCCCGCGGCTGCCGCCCGGGGATCCGGTGTCGCTGCACCGGTGGCTGCTCGCCTCGAACCACGGGCCCGTCGTCGTGACGCTCTCGCAGTTCGGCACCGAGGCGCACCAGGCCGAATCGGCCGAGGCCGGCCGCGGCCCGATCGGCGCCGCGGATCGAGGGACCGGCGCATGACGCGCGACGAGCCGATGGATCCCGGCGCGATCGCCGACCGCCTGCGGCTGTCGATCGATCACCTGATGGAGGGCGTCCAGCTCATCGGGCACGACTGGCGCTATCTCTACCTCAACGACACCGCCGCCGCCCACGGGCAGCGCCCGGCCGAGAGCCTGATCGGGCGCACCATGATGGCCTGCTATCCGGGAATCGAGGACACGGAGCTCTTCGACCGGCTGCGCGTGGTCATGCACGAGCGCACGCCGGTGTCGTTCCGCAACGAGTTCGTCTATCCGGACGGCGAGCGCCGCTGGTTCGACCTGCGCGTGCAGCCGGTGCCCGACGGTATCTGCGTCATCTCGCTGGACGTCACGGCCCACCAGCAGATGACGCAGGAGCTGCGGCAGTACCAGCTGCGCACCGAGTTCGCCATGCGCGCCGCGCAGATGGGTGTCTGGCAGCTGCGCCTCTCGACCGGCGAGATGCGCTGGTCGATGACCATGGCGGACCTGGGTGGCGTGGCGCCCGGCGAGGGCCCGGAGGACTTCGAGCAGTTCCTCGAGTGGGTTCACCCGGAGGATCGGTCGTCGGTGCGCGAGGCGTCGGCCCGGGCGATGCACGCGGGCGGCGAGTTCTCCCTGGGGTTCCGCGTGGTGCGTCCCGACGGCGACCTGCGCTGGATGCAGGCGCACGCGCGCGTGACGGAGGACGACCACGGCATCCCGGACCTGCTGATCGGCGTCGGGATCGACGTCACCGAGCGGCGGAACACCGAGGCGCAGCTCCGCCAGGCGCAGAAGATGGAGGCGGTCGGCCGGCTGGCCGGCGGCGTGGCGCACGACTTCAACAACCAGCTGTCGATCATCCTGGGGTTCTGCGGCCTGGTCCGCGACGCGGTGGAGGCGGACAGCCAGGTGGCGAGCGACGTGGGGGAGATCCAGCGCGCGGCCGAGCGCGCGATGGACCTGACGCGCCACCTCCTGGCGTTCGGACGCCGCCAGGTCCTGCGGATCGAGCCCCTGGACCTGAACGACCTGGTGCAGGAGACCGATCGGCTGGTGCGGCAGGTGCTCGGGTCGTCGGTCGCGTGCGAGCTGCGCCTCGATCCGGACGTGCCGACGGTGATGGGCGACACGAACCAGATCCAGCAGGTGCTCACGAACCTGGCGATGAACGCACGCGACGCGATGCCGGACGGCGGCCGGTTCGAACTCGCGACGGCGGTCGTGGCCCTGGCGGGCGCGGAGGCCGCGCGGCTCGAACTCGAACCGGGCCGGTACGTCGTCCTGCGCGCGACCGACACGGGGCACGGGATGGACGAGGCCACGCGCGCGCGGATGTTCGAGCCGTTCTTCACGACCAAGCCGGTGGGCCAGGGCACCGGGCTGGGGCTGTCGACGTCCTACGGCATCGCGCGCCAGCTCGGCGGATCGCTCGCGGTGGAAAGCGAGCCCGGCCGGGGCGCGACCTTCCGCCTGTACCTGCAGCCGGCGGACTGACGCGGCCCGCCGTGCAGATCTGCGCAGCGGTGTGCATGGCGTGATTCGCGGATGGAATCCGCGGTCGCGCCGGTATAATCACCCCTCCCCAGTTCAGAGTGTCGCGATCGTCCAGCCTGCCGGCCGGCCCCTCCCAGGCCGCAAGGCGAAGGCCCGGCTGGCGGTGCGCGTGTGGGAGGACGTCATGATGCAGCTTTGGACTGAATTCAAGAACACGCTCCTGCCGTGGGTGCTCGCGGCGGGAGTCGTGACGTTTCTCGTCGCCGAGCACCACCGGACGACGCAGGCGCTGCTCGAGGCCAACGCGCGGCTGGCGGCGGCGGTCGAGCAGCAGGGCAAGGCGCTCGACGGGGTGCGCGAGCTGCTCTCGGCGCAGGGGTACACGCTGCCCCCTTTAGACGCGCCGCAGTGATCCGCGGGCTTCGGGTGCCGGTGCACCTGACGTCACGCGACGCGCTGCGGATCTTCGATCTCGCCGACATCTGGGCCGCCCGGACGCACAACACGGTGCGCCTGGTCTCGGCGAACGACCACGTGCACACGCGCGGCTCCGCGCATTATGCGGGCCTCGCGCTCGATCTGCACTCGTCGGATCCCGATGGCCTGTCGGCCATGCTCAAGCATGCCGGCTACCGCGTGCTCTGGCAGGTACCCGGCCACTACGCGCACGTTCACGTGGAGTTCGACGGTCCGGCCGGCTTCAGGCCGAGGGTGATCGTGCCGCCAAGATCGTGAGGGTCCGAGGGTCCCAGGGGCCCGAGCGTCCCAAACCGCCCGAGCGCCCGGGAGTCCATTGAAAGAGGACCCGGGCCCCGCCAGGCGGCCCGGCACCACGGTTCCAAGTTCAAACTTCGAACTTCGAAGTTACTCGCGCCGGGGGCCTTGAATGGGGCGGGCCCCCGGTCTCCTAGGCTCTTCCCGCGAACTCGCGCGTTTCCGTGTGCACCTTCACCTTCTCGCCTTCCTTGATGAAGAGCGGCACGCGGATCTCGAGACCGGTCTCGAGGGTGGCGGCCTTGGTGACGCCGCCGCTGGCGGTGTCGCCGCGCACGCCGGGTTCGGTGGACGCGACGGTCAGCTCGACGTGCGGCGGGAACTCCACGCCGATGGGGTTGCCGTTGTACTTCTGGATCTGCACGAGCAGGTTGTCGACAAGCAGCAGGCGGTCGTCACCCAGCGTGTCGGCCGCGAGCGTGAGCGTCTCGAAGCTCTGCTGATCCATGAAGTGATACCCGCCGCCGTCGGCGTAGAGGAAGGTCGCCTCGACCTTGACCAGGTCCGGCTCCGCGAATTTCTCGCCCGCCTTGAACGTCTTGTCGAAGACCGCGCGGGTCAGCAGGTTGCGCATCTTCAGGCGCACCAGCGTCTGGCCCCCGCGCGCGGTCGGCTTGGAGACCTCGACGTCCAGGCAATGGTACGGGGCGTTCTCGAACTCGAAATACATCTTCCGCTTGATCTCGATCGCTTCAATCAGACTCGCCATGATGCCTCGTTGCTGTGATCCCGCTCCGCGCGCCGGCGGCTTCGCGACCCGCCGGGCCTTCCGGCCAGCCGTCCGGTGGCCGCCGGGCTCCCGGGTGGCCGGCCGCCCGCACGGCCGATCCGACTGATCGTATGCGATGGCGGGCTTCCGCGGGGCGATCGCGCCAGCCGGGTGTCGCCGCGGCGGATCGGTCGCCAGCCGGTTCCGGCCGCTTCCGGACGTGAAATACTGGCCCCGGTCGCCCGGGAACTCACGCGTCGGGCGGCACATCGGAGGCCGGCAATGGGATTCCGGCCCGTGGAGGCGAGGATGCTGAAGGAATTCCGGGAATTCGCGATGCGCGGCAACGTCGTGGACATGGCCGTCGGCATCATCATCGGCGGGGCCTTCGGCGCCATCGTCAGCAGCTTCGTCGGTGACGTGATGATGCCCGCGCTCGGCCTGATGCTCGGCGGCACGGATTTCTCCGACCTGTTCCTCGTGCTCAAGGAGGGCGCCGCCGCGCCCGCGCCGTACGCGTCGCTCGCCGCGGCGAAGGATGCCGGCGCCGTGATCCTGGCGTATGGCACGTTCGTCAACACGATCGTCAACTTCGTGATCGTGGCCTTCGCGCTGTTCCTGTTGATCAGGGGCATGAACGCTGCGAAGCGCAAGGAGGAGGCCGCGCCCGCGCCGCCGCCGGCGCCGTCGAACGAGGAAAAGCTGCTGATCGAGATCCGCGATCTGCTCGCCCGGCGCTGACCCGCCGGCGGAACGATGGTCTTTTCGGACTGGCTCGACCCGGCGCAGCTGTCGAAGCTCATCAGCTCCATTGCGGTGCTGGCGGTCGTCGTGCTGCTGCGGGTCGTGGTGGACCGGGCCATCCTGCAGCACGTCGGCGAGGCCGGCACCCGCCGCCGGTGGCGCGCGACCGTCCGGACGGCAGGCGCGATGCTGCTCCTCATCGCGCTCGTCGCGATCTGGGCCGAGGCGCTCCAGGGGCTGGCGGTGTCGGTCGTCGCCGTGGCGGTCGCCACGGTCATCGCGACCAAGGACCTCATCGAGTGCGCGGCCGGTTCGCTGCTCCGGCTGACGTCGGATGCCTATACGGTCGGGGATCGCATCGCGATCCTCGACCACCGCGGCGACGTCGTGGACTACAGCCTGCTGACGACGACCTTGCGCGAGGTGGACCCGTCGCGGGCGAGCAACCACTTCACCGGCCAGACGGTGACGCTGCCGAACAGCCTGCTGCTGCGGCATCCCGTGCTGAACGAGTCCACGCACGGCGCCTTCGTCCTGCACAGCTTCACGGTGTCGCTGCCCCCGGACGCCCGGTGGCGCGAGGCCGAGGACACGCTGCGCGCGGCGGCCGTCGAGGCGTGCCGCGCGTTCGAGGAAGCCGCGCGCGCATCCTGGCAGAAGCTGACCCACCGCCCGGTGGATCGCGCCGAGGTCGGGCCCGCCATCACCGTGCAGGCGCCCGACCCGACGCAGATCACGCTGACCGTGACCCTGGTCGTGCCAATCGGCCGCCAGATCGAGATCGAGCAGGCCGTGATCCGCGCGTTCCTCGAGGAAGCCCGGCCGGCGCGCGGCGTCGGATTCAACTGATCGGTCGATCGGGGATCAGCGGAACACGTCGCCGAGGAACGCGAGCAGCGACTGCCAGGACTCGCGATCGGCGTCGCGGTCGTAGCGCAGCTGCGGCATGTCGTGGTTGGCCGCGTTCGGGTTGGTGAAGCTGTGCATCACGCCCGGGTAGGTGATGATCTTGAAGGTCGCGCCAGCCGCGGTCATCTCCTGGCGGAAGGCCTCGACCTGCGCCGGCGGCACGAACGGGTCGGCCTCGCCGGTCATCACCAGCACGCGGGCCTTCACCGCGCCCGCCTGCGCCGGCGTGTTCGTCTCGAGCGCGCCGTGGAAGGTCGCGACCGCGTCCAGGTCGGCGCCCGACCGCGCGACCGCCAGCACCACGCCGCCGCCGAAGCAGTAGCCGATGGCCGCGATCCGATCCGGATCGACGTGCGGGTCGGCCGCGAGCACCGCGCGGGCGGCGTTGAACCGCGCGAGCGCCACGCCCTCGCGGCTCATGACCTCCTGGCTGAACTGCTGCGCGTCGTCGGGGTGCTCGGCGAACTTCCCGTCGCCGTACATGTCCAGCGCGAACCCCACGTAACCTGCCTCCGCCAGTCGCCTCGCCTGGAATCGCGCGTGGTCGTCGTGGCCCCACCATTCGTGCACGACGAGAACGCCCGGCCGTCGCTCGCGCGCCTCCGCGTCCCAGGCGACGAAGCCCGTGAACGGGGTGCCGTCGTGCTGGTAGCTGACCTCGCGCGACGCCACGGGCGCGCGCGGCGCGGCGGCCACCGGCGTCGCGGCACCTCCGGCTGCCGCCGCATCCCCGCCGGCCGATCCGTCCCCGGCCGGCGGAACCTCCCGCCCCGGCGCGCAGGCCGCCAAACCCACCAGCACGACGAGCGCGGCGATGGGTCTCGATGCCAGTCTCATGGAACCCTCCGAACCCAAGCTGCTGCAGGACCCTCCGGCCCCTGGGCCCCTGGGACCCTCAGGACCCTCCCAGATATCGCCTGAGCTCCCGCGCCCAGTCCTCGCCCGCCGTGCGCTCGAGCAGCGCGCGGTTCAGCGGTTCGAGCAGCGGGCTGCCCTCCGGCAGGGCAATCGCATAGTACTGGCGCTCCAGCGTGATCGGCAGGACCGTCAGCGTCGCATTGAACGACTGCCGGATGTCGTAGCGGAGGATCGGCGCGTCGTAGACCACCGCGTCCACCTCGCCCTGCTCGAGCGCCCGGAGCGCGTCCCGAGGATCGTCGAACGACGCGTAGGGCAGGCGGCTCGTGTCGAGGTAGATCGCGCTGGTCGATCCGGCGATCGACGCGATCCGGACCGTCGCGAGGTCGTCGGCCGTCTTCACCGCGCCCTCGAGTGATCCCACGGTGAGCGTTGCCGTGATCGACGCGGTGAAGCCCGACACGACGATGAGCGCGGTGAACATCCAGAGGAGCGCGATGACGCGGCCGCCGAGCGTCATCGGCGCCTTGTCCCCGTACCCCACGGTCGTCATCGTCACGGCCGACCACCAGAAGCTCGCGCCGATGCCGTGCGCCGCCGAGCCGCCGAACTGTTCCGGATTGACGCGGCGCTCGAAGGCCCAGACGAGCCAGCCGACGACGAGCAGCAGCGCCGCGAGGCCCAGGACGACCTTGAGGAAGGCGAGCGTGAAGAACTGCTCGACGACGGCGAGCCAGCCGCGGCCTTCATCCACCCGTGTCGCGATGCCGAGACCCGAGACGTGGAACGGGTGCGTGAAGTCCATCACGGTCTCCCGTTCCGCGGTCACGGTGATCGCGGCCACGCCCGCGTCGTAGCGGCCCGCCTCGACGCCGGCGAGCAGGTCGGCCAGGTCCGTCTCGCGCAGCTCGAAGTCGAGGTGCAGGTCGCTCGCGATTTCGCGCCACAGGTCCACGCTCAGGCCGGTCCAGGTGCCGTCGGGCGCCTTCATCGCGAAGGGCGGCGCGGATTTCGTGGCGATCGTGAGCGGCGCCGCGGGGCGTCCGGACCGGTCCGGCCCGCCCTGGGCCAGCGCCGGTCCGGCGCACGCCATCAGGGCGATGGCGGTGGCCACCCCGGCGACCGAGCGGGGAAGCGTCATGCGCACACTTCACCCCATACCGGCGGTCCGCGCAACCCGTGATGAACCGATCGGCCCCGTCCGCCGACTTCCCACGGTGGATGATGACCCTGATGCCGGCGCGCCGCGCCCCCGTCCGGGAAGCCCTCGAGGATGAGTGGCTGGTGGTCCGGGCCCAGCTCGGCGAACGCGAGGCCTTCGACGCGCTCGTGCGCCGATGGCACCCGCCGCTCTGGCAGTACGCCCGCCGACTCACGGGGCGCGACGAGGCGGCGGCCGACGCGGTGCAGGACGTGTGGATGCGCGTGCTCCGCGGTCTCGGCCGCCTGCGCGAAGCCGCGCGGTTCCGGCCGTGGCTCTTCGGCATCGCACGCCGCGTCCTCATGGATCGGCTGCGGGAGAAGTACCGGGATGCCGGGGTCGTCGCCATCGAGACCGTGGACGAAGGCGGACTGCCGCCGGCCGACGAGGGGTCCGACCCGGCGGAGGACCTCGATCGGGTCGAGCTGACCGGCCGGCTGCACGACGCGCTCGCCGCGCTGCCCGTCGTCGAGCGCGAGGTGATCGTGCTGTTCTACCTGCGCGAACTGCCGGTGGGCGAGCTGGCCGAGGTGATCGGCGTGCCGCCAGGGACGGTGAAGTCGCGGCTGTTCCGCGCGCGGCGCGAACTGCGCCGCCTGATGGAAGGAGCGGTGTCCTCATGACCGCCGATCGGCACTCCTCTGCAGACGCCGCTTCGCGATCGCTGGAGGCCGTGCGCCTGTTGCAGGCGCAGGAGCTCTCGCGCGGAGCCCGGGCCTTCCACGCCATGGTGTTTCTCGCCGCGCTCGGCGTGACCTCGATGGCGGTGGCGCTGCTGCTGACGGAGCCCACCCTCCCGGCCCGGACCGTCGCCGCGCTGGCGCTCACCGCGCTGGGCGGGGTGGCCTGGATGACGGTCACCGCGTTCGTGCTCTTCCGGCGTCGCGTGATGCCGGCACGTCATCGCGTCGTGGCCGCCTGGCTGGCCGTCGTGGCCACGACGGCGTTCGTCGCACCAGCCGCGGTCGCGGCCGGGCGCGGCGGCGGCACGCTGGCGATGGCCGCGGTCGTGGTGGGAGGCGTCGGGCTCGTGGTGGCGCTGCGCGTGCTCCTCATCGCGCGCCGGCGGCTGCGGGCGCTCGAGGCGCGTCGCGCCGAACTCGCCGCCGAGCTGGCCAGGAGCGCCTCGTGAAGCGCGGTCCCGTGCTGACGTGGATTCGCCGGATCTGGATCGCCGCGGGGCTCGGGTTCACCGCGTTCCTCGTCTGGTCGGTGCAGCCCCACGGCGTGCCGGCCGGCGTGCTGGACCCTGGCCCCGATCTGGCGGTGTCGACGACACCGGAGGGCGCGACGATGTTCGAGCCGGCGGCCGCGGATCCGGCGTCGCCCGTGCTCGTGCTGCTGCCAGGCGGTCTCGTCGCGCCGCGGGCGTACCTGCCGATCGCGCGCGCCATCGCGGACCGCGGCGTGACGCTCGCGCTCGTGCCGCTGCCCTACCGCAGCGCGCCGAGCGATGCCAGTCGCGGCGTCCTGTGGACCCGCATGCTCGAGGCCGCGGCGCGGTGGCCCGACCGGCCGCTGGTGGTGGGCGGACATTCACGCGGAGGCGCGCTCGCGGCGCGGTTCGTCGCGGCGCATCCCGGTCGCGTGGCGGGCCTGATCCTGATGGGGACGACCCATCCACGCGACGAGGACCTCTCGGCATCCGCCGTGCGCGTCCTGAAGATCCTCGGGAGCCGGGACTGCGTGGCCTCGGAGCGCGACGCGCGGGCCAATGCCGCGCGGCTCCCCGCCACCACGCGCTGGGTGGTCATCGAGGGGGCGAACCACGCGCAGTTTGCGGACTACGGCTGGCAGATCGGCGACTGCGACGCCGCGATCGACCGGCGGACCCAGCAGGGGCAGGTGGTGGACGCCATCCTGACCTTCATGCGTGACCTGGGCCGGTAGCGGGCGCCGGCTCAGTCGCCGCGGCCGATCGCCTCCAGGGCGACGTCGATGTCCTGCTCCGTGTTGTAGAGATGCGGCGAGAGGCGAATGTGACCCTGGCGCATCGCGCCGTAGATGCCGCGTGCGCGGAGCGCCTCGAATGCCCGCGTCGTTGCCGCCTCGGACTCGCCCGCGAAGATCACCGCCGTCGTGCGCTCCGGCCCGGACACCGGACTCCGCAGCGTCCAGCCCCGCGCCACCAGTCCCTCGACGAGCCGGCCGACGAGCGCCTGGTCCCACATCTCGATTGCCGCCAGGCCCTGCGACAGGAGGTACTCGACCGAGGCCGTCCACGTCATCACGTTGAAGAAGTTCGCCGTGCCGTAGACGTCGTACGCGCGCGCACCGAGATCGGGCTTGAGATCGAGCCGGAACTCGCCGGCGAGGTCGTCGGCCGTGAGGTTCGCGAGCCAGTAGGCCTGCGTCGGCCGCATCCGATCGCGCAGCGACGGCCGGATCCACGTGAAGCCCGTCCCGTACGGCCCGCACAGGTACTTGAAGCCGCAGCTCGTCACCACGTCCACCCCGCTGGCCTCGACGTCGAACACCCGCGCGCCCATTCCCTGCGACGCGTTGAGCACGAAGCGCGTCCCGTGTGCCCGGCACGCCGCGGCCAGCGCCGGCGCGTCCACCGCGTGGCCGCGGAACGAGTGCACCCAGGTCGTGCAGAACACGCGCGTCTCGGGCCGCAGCTCGCGCGCGAGATCCGCCGCCTCCACCCGCCGGCCCGCCGGCGTGATCGACCGGATGGTCACGCCCCGGTCGCGCAGCACCAGCCAGGGGAAGAGCACGGCGGGAAAGTCGCCTTCCACGACCAGCACCTCGTCGCCCGCCCGCCAGTCCAGCCCCTGGGCCACGAGCTGCAGCCCGTAGGACGTGCTGTTGCCGAGCACGATGTCGTCGGGTGAGGCGCCGATCAGCCGGCCCAGCGCGCCGCGCAGGCGCGCCGGCACCTCCTGGAAGATCCCCGGCTTCGTCAGGTCGAACGGGGACTGCTTCATCGCCACCGCGCGCCCGGCCGCCTCGGCGGCGACGCGCGGGATGGGGCCCTGATGTGAGCAGTTCAGCCAGATGCGATCGCCGAACGGGCCGAAGTCCGAGGCGGGGGACGGGGTGCCGGGCATGGCAGTCACCTTATCAAGATCCGGATCACCATTCCCCCGGGCCCGGACCACGCCGCCGGCGCGTGGCCTGCCCGTTTCTGCACGCGCTGGCCCACGCACGCGCACGGCCGACGACCTGGGGCAGGCGTGGATCGGAATTCGCATCACGAAGACGGGATAATTCTCCTGATGGGCAGCGAGCCTCGACCATTCACCTGCTACATCGCCGGCGGCGAGTCCCTGCTGGTCCAGTGCGGACGACCCAGCGACTTGCGGCATCCGGACCAGGGTTGCGCAGCGTCGCCGGAAGTCCAACGCCCGCGGGCCGACCGGGACGTAGGCGTGGGTGAGGGTGTGGCCACGACACCCGGTGCAGGCAGTTGGCCGTCACGCCCTGGCCCTCGAGCCGTTGCAGCAGCCTCGAACGTGAAGAGCACGTTCGCCAGCTTCGATCGGCAGCATGCGCCGCCAGCCACCGATCGTAGGGTTGGCCGGCATCGTCGGCGTCGAGGCGTCCTGCGACTCCACACAGGAGGCCACGACGACCACGCGCGACGGCGCCGACGCACGGAGGCGGTCGAGGAGCAGGTTCGTCAGCAGAGACAGGGCCAGGTGATTGACGGCCCACTGTGTTTCGATGCCGTCCACGGTCAGCGCGCGGCGGCGGGGTGATGGTGGCGGCACAGTGCGTACTGGCACGTCGAGACGTGCGGTGCCGCGTCGAGAATGCCGGTTGCCGCGGCCCGCACCGCCTCCTCGCGACGCGAGGTCGGCGACCATCGCGGCTTCACGCCCCTGACCGCGCGAGGCCAGATCGGCCAGCACCCGGCGGCCGCGTTCCGGATCCCGGGCCACGATGATGACGTTCGCGCCGAGCGACGCCAGCTCGCGGGCCGTTTCGAGGCCGATGCCCGACGTCGCTCCCGTCACGACGCACGTGCGGTCCACCATGGACGCCATCCGGGAGATTCTGGCATGAGGGACGCGCCTGTTCGCGTCGCCCGCGATGCCGCCGCCGGCGCGTTACCCTGGCTGACTCGACTGTTCGTCGCCCGGATCGACTCCCACCCAGACGGCCCGCGCCATTCGCCGGACGGCCAGTTCGCTCACGGCCGGCGATGGGCCGGCGACAACCTCCACGAGCGCCGCGTGCTGCAGCGCCGAGGTGAGCAGGAAGGCCAGGTCGGCCACCGACGTGGGGCGCAGGCGACCGCGGCGCTGCTCGGCCGCGAGGTGCGTTTCGAGCGCCGTCCGGAAGGCCGCCCATCCCGCCGGATCCTCGAGCACGGACCGCCCCGCCGGACCGGCGGCCAGACGCGGCAGGGTGGCGTGCGCGGACTGGCGGAATGCCCCGAACAAGGCCACCAGGACGTCCTCGAACGCCCGAGCCGGATCCACGTGCCCCGCGGCATTCCCGAGGAGCGCCTCAGGGGCCACCGCCGGCAGCCGCAACGCCGCCCGAATCAGGCCGTTCTTGGACTTGAAACGCTGGAAGAGGACGCCTTCCGAGACTCCAGCCGCTGAGGCGATCGCCCGGGTAGATACTGACAAGCCTTTCTCAATCAATAGTTTCCTGGCGATCGTCAGTATCTGCTCGTCGTCGATCTCACGTGGGCGTGGCATTGTTTGTATTAAATAAGCGAGTGCATGCTTATATATCACGAAACGTCAGTCGAGACCCGTCCCCCAACGGCCTGGAGGCGGCCGATCCGTGTACGGGGCGACGGGCGGCGGCGCAGGACTTCCGGGACTGGAATTCGGGCGGATTGGCGAGACCGCCGGCGCCGATGGCCGCGGATCGCGGTGGTATCATGGCCCCTCAATCCAGCACATTCGCGCCGATTGATCCGGCCATCAATTCGCGGACGTCCAGCAGGGAGCCACCATGCGGGTCACTTTGAACGTGAACGGGAAGTCCACCACGGTCGACGTACCGGGCGAGATGCCGCTGCTCTGGGTGCTGCGCGACGTGCTCGACCTGCCCGGCACCAAGTTCGGCTGCGGCATCGGTCAGTGCGGGGCGTGCACGGTGCACCTGCGCGGCCGGGCCGTCCGCGCGTGCCAGGTCCCGGTCCAGAACGCGGCGGGCGCCGAGGTGGTGACGATCGAGGGGCTGTCGCCGGACGGGACGCATCCGCTGCAGCGGGCCTGGGTGGAGCTCGACGTGCCCGAGTGCGGCTACTGCCAGGCCGGCCAGATCATGACGGCGGCGGCGCTCCTGCAGCGCAATCCGCAGCCGACCGACGCGGACATCGACACGGCGATGACCAACCTCTGCCGGTGCGGGACGTACCCGCGCATCCGCGCGGGCATTCACCGGGCGGCGGCTGTCGTGGCGAGCAGCGCCAAGGGCGGCGGCGGCACGACTCCGGATCAGCGGTAAGGGGGGCGTCATGAGCACAGCCACGGTGAATCGTCGCACCTTCCTTCGCGTCTCCGCCCTGGCCGGCGGGGGCATGATGGTGGCCGCCTACCTCGAGCCGGTCGGGCTGCTCGCGCAGCGCGGTGGCCGCGGCTCGGCGCCGCCGCTCGATCCCGACGCGTTCGTCACGATTGCCACCGACGGCACGGTGACCATCGTCGGCAAGAACCCGGAGATCGGGCAGGGCATCAAGACGATGCTCCCGATGCTGATTGCCGAGGAACTGGACGTCGACTGGGACGTCGTGCGCGTCGTGCAGGGCGATCTCGACTCGTCGAAGTACGGGGCGCAGAGCGCGGGCGGCAGCCGCGCGACGCCGTCCAACTGGACGCCGATGCGCCAGGTCGGCGCCGCGGCGCGCGCGCAGCTCCTGGCGGCGGCCGCCGAGCAGTGGCGCGTGCCCGTCACCGAGCTGACGACCGCGTCGGGTCGCGTGATGCACGCCTCGTCGAGCCGGTCCGCCGGCTACGGCCAGCTCGCCTCGGCCGCCGCGCGGATGCCGCAGCCCGATCTCGAGACGCTGCAGCTCAAGGACCCGAAGGACTACAAGATCATCGGCACGGCCGTGACCGGCGTGGACACGCCGGCGCTCGTGCGCGGCGCGCGCCTCTTCGGCATCGACGTGAAGCGCCCCGGCATGAAGTACGCGGTCTTCGAGCACTGCCCCGTGTTCGAGGGCTCGGCCGTCCGCGCGAACCTCGACGCGATCAAGGCGATGCCGGGCATCACCCACGCCTTCATCGTCGAGCCGCAGCCCGGCGTGTCGGGCGGCGTGGCCATCGTCGCCGATCAGTGGTGGTACGCCGAGAACGCGCGCAAGTCGCTCCAGGTCACGTGGGACAACGGGCCGGCCGCGACCGACAGCACCGCGCGGTTCGACGCCGAGGCAAAGGCGCTCTCGGCGCGGCCGGCGGAGAGTTCGATTCGCGCCGACGGCGACGCGGCGGCCGCGCTCGGCCGCGCGGCGAAGACCGTCGAGGCGGCCTACGCCTATCCCTTCCTCAGTCACGCGCCGCTCGAGCCGATGAACTGCACGGCCGAGTTCGCCAACGGCAAGCTGGAGCTGTGGGTCGGCACGCAGATCCCGGCCGGCGGCGCGCAGGCGTGCGCGCGCGCGGTCGGCATCGAGCCGGGCGACGTCACCCTGCACCTCGAGCGCATGGGTGGCGGGTTCGGCCGGCGGCTGACGAACGACTACCTCCCCGAGGCGGCCGTCATCGCGAAGACCGTGGGCGCGCCCGTCCACATGCGCTGGTCGCGCGAGGACGACATGGGCCACGACTTCTACCGGCCCGCCGGGTACCACTTCTTCAAGGGCGGGTTGGACGCGTCGGGCCGGCTCGTGGCGTTTCACGATCACTTCGTCAGCTTCAAGACGGGCGACGGCAACCGGCCCGCCTCGTCGGCCAGCATGGGCAGCAACGAGTTCCCGGCGCGGCTCGTACCGGACCTCGCGCTCGACCAGTCGCTGATCTCGTTCAACACGCCGACCGGCGCCATGCGCGCGCCCGGCTCGAACGCCATCGCCTTCGCGTACCAGTCGTTCATCGACGAGCTGGCGCACGCGGGCGGGCAGGATCCCGTCGCGTTCCGCCTCGAAATCCTCGGGCGCACGCCGCTCGCCGGCGACGCGCGCGGCGCGATGGACCCGGCCCGGATGGCCGGCGTCGTCCGCCTCGTGGCCGACAAGTCGGGGTGGGCCGACCGCGGCCGGCTGCCGAAGGGCACCGGCATGGGCATCGCGTTCTACTACAGTCATTCCGGCTACTTCGCCGAGGTCGTCCAGGCCACCGTGGACGCCAACAAGCGCGTGAAGGTCGACAAGGTGTGGATGGCCGGCGACATCGGCCGGCAGATCATCAACACGCAGGCCGCCGAGCGCCAGGCGCAGGGATCGATGATCGACGGCCTGGGACAGGCGATGGCGCTCGAGATCACCATCGACGGCGGGCAGGCCGTGCAGAAGAACTTCGACGACTACGCGCTGCCGCGCATGCGCCACACGCCGCCCGTGATCGAGTGCCACTGGCTGACGTCCGACAACGACCCGACCGGCCTCGGCGAGCCGGCGCTCCCGCCCGTGCTGCCCGCGCTGGCCAACGCCATCTTCGCGGCGACGGGCGACCGCGTGCGGACCCTGCCGCTCTCGAAGAGCGGCTACCGCTGGGCCTGACGCCCGTGGCCGGCCGCCCGCGCACCGGGCGTACGGGTAAGATCGGGTGATGGCTCCGGTGTTCCCGCGTTTCCGGCCCGGCAGGCTGCTCTGGCTTGCCGGGCTCGTCCTTTCTTCCGTCGTGGTCACGAGCGCCGCCCGGCCGGGCCCGGACGACGCGCCCGTACGGCAGACGACCGCCGGCGCGGCGCGCACCACGAAGGACGGCGTCTTCACCAAGGAACAGGCCGCGGCCGGGCAGAAGGTCTTCGAGCAGTACTGCACCGCGTGTCACGCCTTCAAGCCCGCAGACGATCCCGGCGAGGGTCCGGATCTGGCCGGCGAGGAGTTCCTCGGGAAGTGGACCGGCCGGTCCGTCCGCGAACTGCAGACGACCATCTTCACGACGATGCCGAACGACGGGTCCGCGGTGCTGACCGAGGAGCAGACGGTCCAGGCCGTCTCCTGGATCCTGCAGCAGAACGGGTTCCCGCCCGGCACGACGGCACTGCCCTACGGGGCCGGCGCCTCCGCCATCACCATCCAGAAGTAGCCCGACCGACGACGTGTTTCCCTACCACGACGAGAACGAGACGCTGCGGCCGGCCGTCGTCACGGTCGGGATCATCGCCGCGTGCGTGCTCGCGTGGGTGTTCGTGCAGGGCGCCGGCATGCCGGAGACGGTCGCCGCGTCCGTCTGCAACTACGGCCTGGTACCGGCCGAGCTGATGCGCGCGCTGCCGGCGGGCACCGCGTTCCCGATGGGGCCGGAGATGTCCTGCGTCATCGATCCCGGCCGCGACGTGCACCACATCCTGACGTCGATGTTCCTGCACGGGTCGTGGATGCACCTGATCGGGAACATGTGGTTCCTCTGGATCTTCGGCAACAACATCGAGGACGCGATGACGCGCCCGCGCTTCCTCCTGTTCTATCTGCTCTGCGGCACGGCGGCGGCCGCCCTGCAGGTGGCGGCCGAGCCGGCCTCGGGCATCCCGATGGTCGGCGCGTCGGGCGCGATCAGCGGCGTCATGGGCGCGTATCTCGTGCTCTACCCGCGCGTCCGCGTGTTCACCCTGGTCACGCTGGGGTTCTTCTTCACGACGGTCGCGCTGCCGGCCTGGGTCATGCTGCTCTACTGGGGCGCGCTCCAGCTGCTCGGCGGCCTGTCGGCCGTGGCGGGCGAGGGCGGCGTGGCGTTCTGGGCGCACATCGGCGGCTTCGTCGCCGGCGTCGTTCTGATCAAGGTGTTCGTCGTGCCGGATCGCGTGCAGGCGCATCGCACGAGTCCCTGGCGGCCGCCGGCCCGCGTCGGCGGCTGGCAGTAGGGGCCCGGCCGTCCCGGGCGTTCGCGTCGACGCGCCGGCGGCTTGTCGTGCCCGTCCAATCCGTCTCGTCCTGAGCGCGCCGTGCGGGTTCCCGTGGTAGTGCCTTCCGGCCCGCACTGGCGGTAGACTGCCGTCATGGCTGCCGTGACCGACCCCTGCCCCGGCTGTGGCTTCCCCGCCGGTCGCAAGGCCTGCCAGGACCTCTTCGACGAGATTGGCCTCCGCGTCCGCGCGCTCGCGTGGACCGACAGCATGAAGACGTGGCGCCTGATGCACGACGTCTACGACATCCAGCACGAGGAAGACTTCTGCGGGCGCTACCGCGGCCTGGTCATGCACCTGGGCGGTGTCTGCTGGGCGCTCGAGCATGGCGGCGGGGAACGCGGGTATCGTGCCCTGCAGAAGCTCATCGAGCAGGATCCGTGGGACGGCCAGGCGTATCCGCCCGCGCCGGGGATTCCCGGCAAGCGCGGCACGATCACGATTGCGAACCTGCGCGACGCGCAGGATCCGGAGCGGCTGATTGCCGGCGTCGACCGGTGGGCGCGCGCCGCCTGGCTGGCCTACGCGGACCTGCAGCCGCTTGCGCGCGAGTGGGTGCAGCAGGCGCTGAAGCTGTCACCCGGCAGCCGGTAGGCCGCGCGCCCGCGCCGTCCCTGTCGGCGCCGTTCCTCAGACCTCCAGCCCGATCGACCGCATCAGCTCGAGCGCGTTGCTCGTCCGCACGAGGCCGGGCCGCAGCCGGTAGTCGAATCGCAGCACGCCGTCCACGAACGCGTCCTCGAAATGCACGTTTGCGGCGCGGACGTCCGGGTGGTGGACGATCTCGCCGAGGGCCAGGTCGTGGGTGGTCGCCAGGCCGATCGCGCCGAGCGCGATCAGGCCGCGCAGCAGCGCCTCGGCGCCGTGCCGGCGGTCGTGCGAGTTGGTGCCCGCCAGGATCTCGTCGAGGAGGAACAGCGCGCCGCCGCGCCGCGTTCGCGCGAGATCGACGACCTGCTTGAGGCGGGTGATCTCGGCGAAGAACCGCGACCGCCCGTCCTGCAGCGAGTCCTGGATGCGGATCGACGCGCCGACGGCGAGCGGCGTGCAGCGGAACCGCGTGGCGCGCACCGGCGCCCCGGCCTGCGCGAGCACCACCGCGACGCCCAGCGCGCGCAGGAACGTGCTCTTGCCCGACATGTTGGATCCGCTGACGATCAGCAGGTGTGGCGCGTCCGCGCCGAGCGCGACGTCGTTCGGCACCGCGGTGTCGGGCAGCAGCACGTGGGCGAGGCCCTCGACCTCGATCATCGGCGCCGCCTGCCGACTCGCCGGCGACGCGGTCGACGCGCTCGCCGGGCCGTGGTCCGTCCACGCGGTCGTCCGATCCCCGTCCTCCTCGTCGGTTGCCGGTCCCGCCTCGGACGCGACGACCTCGGGGAAGGCGTAGTCCGGGTGCTCGGCGGCGAAGGCCGCCATCGAGGTGAGCGCCTCGAACTCGCCCGAGACCGCCAGCCACCGGGCGACGTGCGGCCCCGCGCGGCGCCGCCACGCCTCGATGCCGTGCGCGACCTGCGTCGTCCAGAGCACCAGCGCGGCGGGGAGCGCGAAGAGCACGTTGCGCCGCGATCGGAGCAGCGCCACGAGCTGGGCGAGGCGGGCGATCTCGGCGGACGCCGGCCGGGCGCGGCCACCGAGTTCCGCCTGGAGCGCGCGCAGGCGCGGGCTCGTGAAGGTCGCGGTCTCGATGCGGTGGAGCAGCCCCGTCAGCAGCTCGAGGTCGCGCGAGGCCGGGTCCACCGCGTGGAGCACGTCCTGCACCCGCGCGCGGTACCAGAGCCCGATCAGTCCGTGGACGCCGAGCAGGATGACCGCCGCGCGGACGACGAGCACGGGCGGCGGGTCGGCCACGAGCCACCAGCCGAGCAACGCCGCGGTGATCGTCGCCAGCGCCGCGAGGACGAGCCGCACGGCCGGGCGGCCCAGCGAGACCTGCGAGGCGGCCCACCCGCGCAGGGTCGGCGCGTCCACGCCGATCCGGATGCCGTCGCCCAGCACCGCCACCGCCTCGCGGAGATCGAGCATCGGCGCGAGTTCGCGGACGGCGGCCTGCCGGTCACGGACCTCTGTTGGCGGGGCCGGCGCGAGGAGCCAGGCCGCCAGCGTGTCCTCGCCCGCCCGGGTGCGCGCCGACGAGAGCAGTTCGAAGAGGCTGCCGCAGCCGAACAGGTCGAGGTCCTCGGCGTAGGGATGGCCCGCCGGCGCGTACTGGTCGCCGCGGGAGCCCTGGCCCATCCACTCGTGCCGCAACCGGGCCAGGCCGCGTTCGTAGAATGCGACCGCCGAGCGTGCCCGGTCGCGGGCGTCGAGCACCCGGGCGTGCACGGCGGCGGCGATGAGGAAGGCCGCCAGCGGGACCAGGAGCCAGGGGACCCAGGGGGCACCGCCCGCGAAGAGCATGACCACCCCGGCGGCCGCGATGGCCAGCCTCAGCCGGCTCATCCTGACGTGGGTGCGTTCGCGGTCGGCCAGCGTCCGGCGCCGCGCCTCGAGGCGCGCGGTGTATTCGGCCTGCATGCAGGAAAGAGAGTAGCAGTCCGCCCGCCGGCGGGGCGGACAAGCTTGATAAGCTGCCGCGGTGGCGGATCCGACGTACCCGGCGGCCCGGGCGGTGGCCGGCAAGGTGCGGACGCAGTTCGCGGCGCACGTCGAGCAGGCGCTGGCGTCGGGGGACACGCCCGTCGCCCCGGTGCCCGACGAGGTCGCGATCCAGACGATGGTCGACGTCGCGTTCTGGGCGAGCCTCCGGCGCGAGGAGGGGATCGAGCCGCGCATCTCGCTCGCCTTCGTGCCGCCCGACGCGGCCGGCCAGCCCCTCTCCTTCGAGTCACCCCTGCCGCTGCTGCCGGCCGCGCTCGCGCGCCTGGCGCCGGCGGTCGAGCGCGCCGGCATCCATCTCGGCGTGTGGTGGCGCGACGATCATCTGGAGGTCTGGGGCACGACGCGCGTCCTGCCGCGCGCGTGCTTCGTGATCGAGGTGGTCGCCTCCGGCCTGCTCGTGATCAAGCAGAGCGTCGAGGCCTACGGCAAGTTCGTCAACGTCGCCGTGCTCGAGGGCGACCAGATCAAGTTCGTGGACGAGGGCCGGGCGTTCGGCCCGGAGTGTCCGGGGCTGCTGAAGTCGATGCTCGGCTTCGACGTGGCGGCCCGGCCCGGCCGGTCGCCGAGCGTGATGGTGCTGCTCGCCGCGTCCATGCGGCAGCATGGCCGGGGCGGCGCGATGCTGGTCGTGCCGGCGGGCGGCAGCGAGTGGCGCGAGTCGATCGTCAGCCCGATGCTCTACGGCCTGGACCCGCCGTTTCGCGAGCTGGCGGACCTGCTGAGGCAGCGCGCCGAGGATCGCGACGGGTACGACTGGCAGGAGTCGCTGCGCCACGCCGTGGACGCGGTCGGCGGGCTGACCGCGGTCGACGGCGCGATGGTCATCAGCGACGACTACGAGGTCCTGACCTTCGGTGCCAAGATCACGCGACGGCGAGGCCATCCGGCCGTCGAGCGTGTGGTGACGACCGAGCCCATCGTCGGCGCGGCGACGACCTACGTGACGCCGTCGCAGCTCGGTGGCACGCGGCACCTCTCGGCTGCGCAGTTCGTCCATGACCAGCGCGAGGCGGTCGCCTTCGTCGCCTCGCAGGACGGTCGCTCGACGATTTTCCGCTGGTCCCCACAGGAGCAGCTCGTCCACGCCCACCGCGTCGAAGCGCTGCTGTTGTAAAGAACTCGTAAAAGACACCGGGAGTCTTTTTACGAAATTCGTAAAAAGACTCCCGGTGTCTTTTTTCGGTGGCGCGGAACCGGACAATTGACGGGCGTCCGGGGCGTTCGATACCCTGCGTTCGTCGATGTCTGGAAAGCAGACATCGACGTCACTGACTACCGCGATGGCCAGACACGGCACCCTCGGCGAGTTCGAACACCTCGTCCTGCTCGCGATTCTTCGCGAGCCGGACGGAATGGGGAGCGCCCGGATCGGCCGCGAGCTCGAGGAGCGCGCCGGGCGGCGGGTGTCGCGCGGCGCGCTGTACTCCGCGCTCGAGCGGCTCGGCGAGAAGGGGTATCTCGACTGGTCGGTCGACGCCACCGCGCCCGAGCGCGGCGGGCATCCGCCGCGCCGGTTCGCGGTGACGCGCGCCGGCCGTGCCGCCGTGCGCGACTACCACCGCGCCGTCCGGAACCTGACCGCCGGCGCGGACGAGGCCTGACCCGGTGCCGCGGCCGCCCCGAATCTCGCGCGCCGTGCTCGCCCGGCTCCTCGGCGCCGGCGCGGTCGGCCGGAGCGTCCTCGGCGATCTCGACGAGGAGTACCGCGACCGCGCCGTGCTCGACCGCCACGCCGCCCGCCGCTGGTACCGCCGCGAGGCCCTGGGCGTCGCGGCGCACGCGCGCCGCATCTCGCGCGGCGACGTGGTGCGCGGCCGCGCCCTCCGCCGCACCCACCACGGCACGATGACGAGGGGAGATTCCATGACCGGACGGATCTGGCAGGACGTGCGCGGCGCCGTGCGCCGGCTGTGGTCGCAGCCGCGCTTCACCTTCGTCGCGGCCGTCACGATCGCGCTCGGCATCGGCGCGGCGACCTCGATCTTCAGCGTCGTCAACAGCGTGCTCCTCCGCCCGCTCCCGTTCCCGCAGGCCGATCGCCTCGTGAACGTCTGGAGCCACGCGCCCGGCCTCGGCTACGACCAGTTTCCGCTCTCGCCGGACATCTACGACGCGTTCCGTCGGCACAACGACGTCTTCGACGCGATGGCGATCTACCAGAACCGGCGCGCCAACCTGACCCAGGTCGAGACCCCCCAGGTCGTCGACCTCGCGCGCGTCTCGTCCACGTACTTCCCGACGCTCGGCGTGTCGCTCGCGCGCGGCCGGTCGTTCACCGAGGCCGAGGACACCGCCGGCGGTCCGCAGGTCGCCGTCGTCAGTCACCGCCTGTGGACGCGCGTGCTCGGCGCGCGCGAGGACGTGCTCGGCCAGACGCTCCGCGTCGACGGCGTCGCGCGGGAGATCGTCGGCGTGGGGCCGGAGTGGCTCGACATCCGGAACTCGGCGGACGTCTGGGTTCCGATCCAGTTCGATCCCGCGCAGATTCCCACGGGCAGCTTTACCTGGAACGTCATCGCGAGGCTCAAGCCCGGCGTGGCGCCCGACGCCGCGTCGGCGCACCTCGAGCCGCTCGTCCAGCGCGCGATGGAGGAGAACGACGCCACGCCGACCTATCGCGCCTTCATGAACGACGGCCGCTATCAGCCGATGGTCCACGACCTCAAGGAGGACATCGTCGGCGACGTGCGACAGCCGCTGTGGGTGCTGCTCGGCACCGTCGGCATCGTGCTCTTGATTGCGTGCGCCAACGTCGCGAACCTGATGCTGATCCGCGCGGAGGCACGCCAGCAGGAGATCGCCGTGCGCGTCGCGCTGGGCAGCAGCCGCGCGACGCTGGTACGCCAGCTCCTGACCGAAGCCGGGGTCCTTGCCGCGCTGGGCGCCGTGCTCGGCGTCGGCGCGTCCGCGGTGCTGCTGCCCGTGCTCCTGCAACTCGCGCCGCCCGGCGTGCCGCGCCTCGATCGCATCGGCCTGGAGCCGGTCGTGTTGGTGTTCGCGGCGGCGGTGGCCGCCGCCTCCGCCCTGGCGTTCGGCCTGGCCCCGGCCATCCGCTATACGCGGCCCTCGATGCTCGCCTCGCTCAGGCAGGGCGGCCGCCGCGGGACGGAAGGCCCCGCGCAGCGCCGCGCGCGACAGTCGCTGGTCGTCGCGCAGACCGCGCTCGCGCTCGTGCTGCTCGTCGGATCCGGCCTCATGCTGCGGAGCTTCGCGCGCCTGCTGCAGATCGACCTCGGTTTCCGCGCCGAGGACGCGATGACGCTCCGCCTGGCGCTGCCGACGACGGACTACGCCGACGGCGCGCGCCTCGCACGGGCCGAGGACGACCTCGTGGCCCGTCTGGCCGCGCTGCCCGGCGTGCAGGCCGCGGCCGCCGCCACGGTGCTGCCGATCGAGAGCGGCGCGCCCGGCACCGCCTACGAATTCGAGGGGCAGGTGCTCGCCCCCGGCGAGCTGCCGCCGATGGTCCACTACAAGACGGTGACCGCCGGGTACTTCGACGCGATGCGCATGCCCGTGCTCCGCGGCCGCGGATTCGACACGCGCGACCTGCAGGACGGGGTGAACAGCGTGCTCGTCAACGAGACGCTCGCGGCGCAGCACTGGCCCGGCCAGGATCCGGTCGGCAAGCGGCTGCGGACGACGAGCAACGGCACGCCGTCCCCCTGGATCACCGTCATCGGCGTCGTCGGCGACGTGCGGCAGGACGGCCTGCGCCAGCCCGTCCGCGGCCTGCTGTACTTTCCCCTCACCGCGGCGTCGAACCAGCCGGTCCTGCGCTACGTGATCCGCGGCGATCGAATCGCCGACCGCATGGACCTCGTGCGCCAGGCCGTGTGGGACGTGGACCCGAACCTGCCGATCGCGGGCGTGCGGTCCCTGCAGTCGATCGTCGACGACTCGGTCGTCGAGTTCACGTTCACGATGACGACGCTCGCCGTCGCGGCCGGGCTGGCGCTGGTGCTCGGCGCCATCGGCCTCTACGGTGTCCTCTCGTACGCGGTGAGCCTGCGGACGCGCGAGATCGGCGTGCGCCTGGCGCTCGGGGCGCCACCGGCCACCGTGCGGTGGACGGTGCTCGCGAACGGCCTGGGGATCACGCTGGTGGGGCTCGTGATCGGCCTCGCCGCCGCCGCCGGCCTCACGCGCCTGCTCGCCGGGATCCTCTACGACGTCGAACCGATCGATCCGCTCACGTTCTCTGCGATGTCGGTCGCGCTCGTGCTGGTCGCGGCCGTGGCGTCGTGGCTGCCGGCGCACCGGGCGTCGCGAGTGAGCCCGCTCGAGTCGCTGCGCGCCGAGTAGCCGGGCCGGCCGTCCCGGGACCGCGCGCGGGGCCCTGCCGCGCGCCAGGGCGTGCCGCGCCAGGCCGTGCCGCGCCAGAGCGTGCCGCGCCAGGGCGTGCCGCACGCCAGCCCTGCGCGCGCGCGCGGGCGTGCCGATCAGTCCGCGCGCAGCGACCGCACCGTATCCGCGCGCCACGCCCTCCGCACCGGTCCGGCGCCGCCGCGGCGGCGACGAGCAGCGTGGCGACGGCGCCGGTGGCGAACGACACCGGATCGAGCGGCGCCACGCCCGTCACGAACGTCGCCGCCATCCGCGCGGCGCCCGCCGCGGCGACCAGCCCCAGCGCCAGTCCGGCGATCGTGGCGCGCGTGGTCTCGCGTGCCGCGGTGCCGGCAAGCTGCCACCGCGTGGCGCCGAGTGCCACCCGCACCCCGAACTCGCGCGTGCGTGCGGCCACCGCGAACGCCACGAGCCCGTGCAGCCCGACGGCCGCCAGGGCCACCGCAATCACCCCGAGGCCCGCGCCGAGCCAGGACGCCAGGGCAAACGGCAGCAGCAGCAGCCCGACGTGCTCCCGCATCGGCCGCTGCTCGAAGAGCGCGACGTCGGGCCGGATGCCCGCCGCGGCACCAGCGAGACCGGCCAGCGCCTCGCGCGGGTCACCCGTCGTGCGGACGATCACGCGCCGCAGCCCCGCGTAGCCCTCCGAGAGCGGCACGTAGACCATCGCGGTCGGCGGCTCGCCGAGGGTCGCGACCTTGACGTCGGCGACGACACCGACGACCGTGCGTCGCCGGCCGTCCACGGTCAACGTGCGGCCGAGCGCGGGGCCCGACGGCCAGTACCGCCGCACGAACGAGGCGCTCACGATCACCGCGTCCGACGGACCGCGCAGCGCGGCGACATCGAACGTGCGACCGGCGGTGATCGGGATGCCGAGCGCGTCGAAATAGCCGCCGGTCACCGCCGCCGCCTGCACGCCGCCCGCGCCACCTTCGATCGATTCGCCCGCGCGCCTGCCGCCATCCACCGATCCGCCCTCGATCGACACGCCCACCGACCGGCTGCCGTAGAGGTCGAGCGGCATGCGATCGGCCACGGCGGCCGCGACGACGCCGGGGGTCTCGAGCGCCCGTGTCGTCAGCGCCTCGAAGAACCGGCGCGACGCGGCCTCGTCCAGGCCGCTCGTGCCGGGGTCGAAGGCCAGGAATCCCGCGTGGGCCACGTCGAATCCGGGATCGACCCGCGACGCGGCGGTGACGCTGCGCGCGCCGAGCGCGGCGAGCACGAGCAGCACCGTCGATCCCGCGATCTGCGGCACGAGCAGCCAGTGCCGCCGCGATCGGGTGAGCGGCGTCGTGCCCGCGAGCGCCGCGCGGACGCCCGCGGCGCGTTCGCGGCGCGCGAGCTGGCGCAGGCTCGCGAGGGACAGCAGCAGCGCCACGCCGAACGCGAGCGACGCGGCAAACGCGGCCACCCGCCAGTCCACGCGGACATCGAACGCGAGCGGCACCGGCAGCGGCGGGCGGAACGTGGAGATCGCGCGCGAGGCCATCGCGGCGAGTGCCAGCCCGGTGGCGCCGCCCGTGGCCGCGATGAGCATCGCCTCGGCCAGCAGCTGCCGGAACAGCCGGCCGCGGGTCGCGCCGAGCGCCGTGTGCAGCGCCAGATCGCGCGACCGGCCGACGAGCCGCGCCGCGAGCAGGCCGGTCACGTTCGAGGTGCCGACGCCGAGCACGAGGAGGCAGCTGCCGACGAGCAGGACCGACAGGACCGTCAGGCCGGTGTCCGCGTCCGGCGAGAACCAGACGCGCGACGTCGGCGCGGCGACGAACCGGCGTCCGCGGTTCGAGTCCGGGTGGTCGGCGGCCAGCCGCGCCGCGACCGCGTCGATCGCGGACGTCGCCCGCTCGAGGCTCGCGCCGTCCGCCAGCCGCGCGCGCACGAAGAGCCATCGCTCGTCGCGATTCGCCAGCTCGTCCTTCCGCAGCGCGCCCATCATCATCGTCGGCGCCCAGACGTCCACCGAGAACCCGCGAAAGAGCGACCCGGTGAACGACGCGGGCGCCACCCCGACGACCGTGTACGGGCGGCCGTTCAGCGTGATCGACTGCCCGACGACCGCGGGATCGCCGGCGAGCCGGTTGCGCCAGAACGCATGGCCGAGGACGACGACGGGGTGCCGGCCCGGCGTCAGGTCGTCATCGGGAGTCAGCAGGCGACCGAGCGCCGGCCGGATGCCGAGGGTCGGGAAGTACGAGCCGGTCACGATCTCGCCGAACAGCGTGTCGGCGCGACCCTCGTGCGACCACGTCGCGAGCAGGCCGCTGTAGCCCGCGAGGTCGGCGAAGGCCGCGCCCGTCGCCGTCGCGTGGCCGGCGGTCGTCGCCGCGCGCAGGTCCTCGTAGTCGGGATAGGAGAGTGCGACGTGCGCGGTGCCATCGGGGCGCGTCGTGTAGAGGTTGACCAGCCGGTCCGGAGCGGCGACGTCGGGCGGCCGCAGGAACGCGGCGTTCACGACCGCGAAGGCGACGACGGCCACGGCGATGCCGACGGCGAGCGTGAGCGAGACGGCCAGCGTCAGGCCGGGCCGGTGGCGCAGGTGGCGGAACGCGAGCCGGACGTCGTGGGCGATGGCGGACATGGCTCCAGAGACGAAGCGCGAGGCCGACCCGTTCCGTCGCACGCTCGGCCGGCCGGCGCGGTCGCGGCCGGCCGGCCCGTCCCGCTCGTGAGCCGGGCCGTCGTGGCTGCTGTTCGTCCCCGAACGCTTGCCTTCGCCGCCGCCCCGGACCAGACTTCGGCGTCCGCCGATTCCCTCGCTTCCGCTCCGAGGTCCCGCATGCGCCATGTCCTGACCGTCGTGATGGCCGGTGTCGTGTCCGCCGCGCTCGCCGCGCAGACGCCCGCGAAATGGAACGTCGCCGACCCGTTCGGCCCGACCGAGCGCGTCGCGTTCGACACGTCCGAGGGGACGTGGATGAACGTGGACGTCAGCCCGGACGGGCGGCAGATCGTGTTCGATCTGCTGGGCGACATCTACACGATGCCGGTGGCGGGCGGCACGGCGACGCGCATCCTGGGCGGCCCGGCGTTCGAGATGCAGCCGCGATTCAGTCCCGACGGCACGCGCATCGCGTTCGCGAGCGACCGCGACGGCCTCTGGAACATCTGGACGACGAAGCTGGACGGGAGCGATCCGATGCAGCTCTCGCGCGAGCGCGGCTGGTTCGTCAACAGCCCGACGTGGGCGCCCGACGGCCGGGCGGTCTTCGCGCGGCGGCACTTCGTCGGCGCGCGGTCGCTCGGCGCGGGTGAAATCTGGATGTACCACGCGGCCGGCGGGACGAGCGGCCTGCAGATCACCGTCCGCCAGAACGCGCAGAAGGACACGGGCGAGCCGGCGGTCTCGCCCGACGGGCGTTACGTCTACTTCTCGAAGGACATCACGCCGGGATCGCAGTTCGAATACAACAAGGACCCGAACGGCGCGATCTTCCAGATCCTGCGCCACGACCTCGAGACCGGCGAGGAGGAGGCCGTCGTCACACGTCCCGGCGGGTCGGTCACGCCGCGGCCGTCGCCCGACGGGAAGTACCTCGCGTTCATCCGCCGCGTACGCCTCCAGAGCGTGCTGTTCCTGCGCGACATGGCGTCCGGCGACGAGTTCCCGATCTTCGACCGGCTCGACAAGGACCTGCAGGAGGCGTGGACCGTGCAGGGCGTCTACCCGCAGTACGCGTGGACGCCTGACAGCGCGTCGATCGTCATCTGGGGCGAGGGGAAGATCTGGAAGGTGGACGTGGCCGAGCGGCGCGGCGTCGAGGTGCCGTTCACCGCGCACGTCGATCTCACGATCACGCCCGCGGTCCGGTTCCCGGTGCCGGTCTACGAGGCGCAGTTCGGCGTCCGGCAGCTGCGCGACGCGCAGGTCTCGCCCGACGGCACGACGGTGGCGTGGAGCGCGCTCGGTCGTCTCTACACGCGGCGGCTGTCCGGCGGTGACGCGGCGCGCCTGACGACGTCGCCGGCGGATCTGGCCGACGAGGCGATGGAGCTCGACCCGGCGTGGTCGCCCGATGGCCGCCGCATCGCCTACACGACTTGGCACGACGAGCGGCTGGGCCGCGTGATGGTCTACGACGTGGCGTCGCGGGCCTCGCGAGAGCTGGTGACGGTGCCCGGGCACTACATCGAACCGGCGTGGTCGCCCGACGGCCGGTGGATCGCCTACCGGCGCGCGGGGTCCGACGGCGTGCGCGCCGACGAGGGCACGCTCGACACGGGCCTCTACATCGTGGCCGCCGACGGCTCGACGCCGCCGCGGCGGGTGCGCGAGGGTGGCACGGACCCGGAGTTCGACCCCACCGGCACGCGGCTGTACTTCCGCGAACAGCGGGCGCAGTACGTGCTGGCCAGCGTGGACCTCGAGGGGCACGACGAGCGCGTGCACCTGCAGTCCACGAACGCGACGGACATCGTGCCGTCGCCCGACGGCAAGTGGGTGGCGTTCCAGGAGCGCTGGCACCTCTACGTGATGCCGTTCCCGCGCACGGGCCGGCCGGTGGACCTCAGCGCGCAGACGGCGGGGGAGCCGGTGGCGCGGATCTCGCGCGACGCCGGGTTCTTCCTGCACTGGTCGCACGACAGCCGCGCGGTGCACTGGATGTTCGGGCCGGAGTTCTTCACGCGGCGGCTCGACCGGACCTTCACGTTCCTGAACGCCGGCCTCACGGAGCCCGACGCGCCCGAGGCGACGGGCGTGAACCTCGGTGTCACCGTCGCCTCGGATCACCCCGAGGGCATCGTGGCGCTCGTCGGCGCGCGGGTGATCACGATGGCCGACGGCGCGGCGCCGATCGAGAACGGCACCGTGCTCGTCGAGGGCAACCGGATCACGGCGGTGGGCCCCTCCAACCGGGTCGTGGTGCCGGCGGGCGCTCGGCGGATCGACGTGCGGGGCAAGACGATCATCCCGGGCCTCATCGACGCGCATGCGCACGTAGGGGCCGAGGGGGACGGGATCCCGGCGCGGCAGTCGTGGCCACTGCTCGCGAACCTGGCGTTCGGCGTGACCACGATGCACGACCCGTCGAACGATCTGGAGATGGTCTTCGCCAACGCGGAGATGATCCGCGCGGGCCTGAAGCTCGGGCCGCGGCTGTTCTCGACGGGGCTGATCCTCTACGGCGCCGAGACGCCGTTCAAGGCGCCGGTGGACACCTACGAGGACGCGCTGTCGCACCTGCGGCGGCTGAAGGCCGTCGGCGCCTCCAGCGCGAAGAGCTACAACCAGCAGCGGCGCGACTCGCGCCAGATGATCCTCAAGGCCGCGCGCGAGCTGCACATGAACGTCGTGCCCGAGGGCGGGTCGCTGTACTACATGAACGCGACCCACATCATGGACGGGCACACGACGGTCGAGCACAATCTGCCGGTGCCCGTGCTCTACCACGACATCATCACGACCTACGCGCGGAGCGGCGTCGCCTACACCCCGACGCTCATCGTCGCCTACGGCGCGCTGTCGGGCGAGTACTACTGGTACCAGCACACGAACGTCTGGGAGAACGAGCGCCTGCTGACGTTCACGCCACGCGACGTCGTGGACCCGCGGTCGCGCCGCAGGTTGATGGCGGCCGACGACGATTACGGGCACGTGCTGGTGTCGCGGAGCGTGAAGAAGCTGTCGGACGCCGGCGTGATGGTGAACATGGGCGCCCACGGCCAGCTGCAGGGGATGGGCGCGCACTGGGAGCTGTGGATGCTCGCGCAGGGCGGCATGACGCCGATGGAGGTGCTGCGCGCCGGGACGATCAACCCGGCGCGGTCGCTGGGCTACGACAAGGAGATCGGCTCGCTCGAGGTCGGCAAGCTCGCGGACCTCGTCGTGCTCGACGCGAACCCGCTCGAGGAGATCCGCAACACGCAGACCGTGTTCCGCGTCATGCTGAACGGCCGGCTGTACGACACGTCGCTGAACGAGGTCGGGTCCGGGAAGACACGGGCGCGGCTGTGGTTCGAGGGACGGTAGACCTATCGTCCGATCGCGATGAGACTGCGATCGGTGCGGAAGTACATCGTGCCCTCAGAGATCGCCGGCGTCGCGAGGGTGACTTCGCCGAGCGGGTTGGTCGCGAGGAGCTCGAACTCGCGGCCGGCCCGGACGACGAAGACGTCGCCGTCCTCGCTGGTGAAATACACCTTGCCGTCGCCCGCGACGATCGAGGACGTGAAGGCCGTGGTGCCGTTGCCGAGGCGCTGCTGATAGAGGCGCTCGCCCGTCTTGGCATCGAACGCGCTGAAGACCCCGTTGCTCTTGCAGACGTAGAGCAGTCCCTCGTAGACCACCGGGCTGATCAGGTAGGCGCCGTCGCGCAGCGAGGCCCAGGCGATGTGCGCGTTGGACGTCGCGCCGGGCGCGAGCGAGATGTCGCCCGTTGCCGTGTCGCGGATGGCGTAGATGGGCGACATCGGGCCGTGCGCGTTCGTGATGTAGACGAGGCCGTCGCCGACGACCGGCACCGGCACGGGAATGTCTCCCCCGCCGCTCAGTTTCCAGACTTCCTTCCCCGTGGCGAAGTCGTAGGCCCCGATGTGACGCCAGCCGTTGACGATGATCTGCGCGCGACCCTCGACCGCGTGGATCGTCGGCGTGCCGAATGTCGGCACGTCCGCGCGGGGCGTGCGCCACCGCTCCCGGCCGGTGGCGACGTCGAACGCGGCGAGGAACGAGTTCCGCTGGACGTCGGCCTGAACTACGACCGCCCCGTCGTGGATGATCGGGGAACTCGAGAAGCCCCACTGCGCCTCCGGCGCCAGGTAGTAGCCGGCGTCCAGGACGCCGAGGTCCTTCTGCCACAGCAGGTCGCCGTCGAGGCTGTAGGTGTAGAGGCCTTCCGAGCCCAGCATCACCACGAGGTGGGTGCCGTCGGTGGCGATCGTCGTATTGGCCTGCGTCGCCTTGGTGTGGCGCCGGATCGCCGGCACGCCGGAGTGAATCGTCCTCTCGAACGCGACCCTGCCCGTGGCCTTGTCGGCACACACGAGCTTCCAGGTGTGGACCGTGTCGTCGATGACCGGCTCGATGTTGCCGTAGAGGCCGGTCTTCAGGCCGGCGTCCTTCCGGCCACTGATGGCCGTGGTCACGCAGATCCGGTTGCCCCAGATGGTGGGGCTGGAGTGGCCGAGGCCTTCGATGGACAGGCGCCACGTGACGCCGGCGCCATCCGGCGCGTTCCAGGTCACGGGCGTGCGGTGGCCGTCCGCGATGCCCGCCCCGTTGATGCCGCGGTAGGACGGCCAGTCAACGCCCGGCCGGACAGGCCGGTTCTGGGACCGCAGGGCGGCAGGCACGGCGGCCGCCACCGCGACGGCGATGCCGGCGGCGAGAACGGATCGGGTCATCGCGGATCTCCCGCCGGCCAGTCTACGTCAGGCGGGGTGGCCGGATGCGGATAGGGAGCGCAGGGCCTCGGCCCGCCGGTGTCGCCCCGCGAGGTCCGTGACGCGGGTTTCGGCCGACTCCGACAGCTGGGTCAGCATCGTCCGGCGCGTCCGGTGACTCAGCGCGAGGAACACCTCGTCGAGTCGCGCTTCCGTGGCCGACGTCCTCGCCACACGTTCATCCATATGGGTGAATATTGAAAGTGCGTCCCGGCGAATGTGGTCCCACAGGATGGACATGAAGGAGCTGAAGGTACTGAAGGCCATGAAGGCTGGCCGCGCACGCATCTCGGGGCCCTGACGGCAGGTGGGAGAGACCGCGAGCGGGAACGCGATGGCCCGCCCTTCATGGCCTTCAATGTCTTCAGTGCCTTCATGTCAGCTTTTGGACACGCGCCGGCCCGCGAGCCACGCCGGCGCCACCGGCAGAAGGCACATGCCGGCGACACGACCCCTTCACGCCCTTCACCCCACCTTCATGCCCTGCCGTACCCGCACCACCCGCGACGCGCGCCCCTCGATCTCGCGCTCGTCGTGCGTGACGTAGATCATCGGCAGTTTCAGCTCCGCGATCAGGCGATCGAGGTAGGGCAGGATCTCCTGTCGGCGCGCGACGTCCACCGATCCCAGCGGCTCGTCGAGGAGCAGGAGCCGCGGGTGCGCCAGCAGCGCGCGCCCCAGTGCCACGCGCCGCTGCTCGCCGCCCGAGAGCTTCGACGGATGCCGCGGGAGCAGGGCCTCGAGATCCAGCAGCCCCACGATGTCGGCGGGCACCGGGCCATTGGCCGCGACGCCGCGGGTGAACCACCGCCCGAAGCCGAGGTTCTGCCGCACGGTCAGGTGCGGGAAGAGCCGCGACTCCTGGAAGACGTAGCCGATGCGCCGCTGGTGCGGCGGCACGAAGCGTCCCGCGCCCGTGTCGGTGAGCACGTCGCCGTCGAGCACGACCCGGCCGCGATCGGGACGGACGAGGCCGGCAATGACGTTGAGCAGGCTGGTCTTGCCCGCGCCAGACTCGCCGAGCAGAGCCGTCATCCCGTCGCCCGCCTCGAACGCGACCTCGAGCCGGAATCGATCCAGAAGGTGGCTGACGTCCACGACGAGCCTCACCGCCGCCTCCGATCCAGCCGGTGCGCGAGCGCCTCGGACGCGAGGAGCGCGGCGAACGAGATCGCCACCGACAGCCACACGAGCCGGATTGCACTCGCGTCGCCGCCCGGCGTCTGGATGAAGCTGTAGATGGCCAGCGCCAGCGTCTGCGTCTCGCCCGGGATGTTCGAGACGAACGTGATCGTCGCGCCGAACTCGCCGAGCGCCTTTGCGAACGCCAGCACCATCCCCGAGAGGATCCCCGGCAGCGCCATCGGCATCGTCACCACCGCCAGCGTCCAGAGCGGGCTCGCACCCAGGGTCGCGGCCGCTTCCTCGACCCGGTGATCGACGTTCTCGATGGCGAGCCGGATCGCCCGGACCATCAGCGGAAAGCCCATCACCGCCGCGGCGATCGCCGCGCCCGTCCAGCGGAAGGCGAACGTGACGCCGAACCAGGCTTCGAGCCACTCGCCGACGGCGCCCTGCCGGCCGAACACGCGCAGCAGCAGGTAGCCCGTCACGACCGGCGGCAGCACCAGCGGCAGGTGGACCAGCGCGTTGAGGATCCCGCGACCCCAGAAGCGGCCGCGGGCGAGCACCGCCGCGACGGCCATCGCGAAGGGCAGGCTGACGATCGTGCCCGCGAGCGCGACCTTCAGGCTGAGGAGGACGACGGCCACGTCGGCCGCGGACCAGCCGGTCATCGCGGTGCGCCGGCCGGGGTGACGGACGCCCGGGTGTCCGGTCCGGCGCAGGAAGAGGGCGGCACGGGAGGATTCTACCGTCGCGCCACGGCGGCGGCCGGAAATGGTAAACGTGTCCGCCGGGAGCAGCGTCCTACCTGACGATGCCCGTGCGTTCGCACAAGGAGACCCTCATGTCCGTTCGTGGAATCATCCGCGCCTTCATCCTCGGTTCCGGCCTGACCGTCCTGGCCGCGTCGTCCGCCTTCGCGCAGCAGCTCGACAAGATCGGCGTCACGATGGGCTACCCCGGCGCCATCGGAATCCAGGTCCCCATCAACGACCAGGTCGCCCTGCGGCCGGAGGTCAGCTTCGGCGGCGGGTCCAGCGATTCGTCGAGCAGCGGGAACTTCGGCCTCGGGGTCGGCGCGCTGTGGTACGTCCGCGGCGACGACGTGGTGCGCACGTACGTGATCCCGCGGATCGGGTTCTCGAGGAGCCACGTCAACGCGAAGCCGAACAGCGGCCTCACCGGCGACAGCCACAGCACGGCTACGACGATCTCGGGGTCGGTCGGCGCCGAGTACCGGGCGCACCCGAACTTCGGGTTGTTCGCGGAGCTGGGCCTGAGCTTCGCGCACTCCAGCAACGAGATCAAGGTGATCGACTCGAAGTCTACGTCGAACTCCTGGGGCACGCGGACGGCGATCGGGGCGATCGTCCGGTTCTGACACCGGCCGCGCGGCCATCGGCGTGGCGTCGGGCTTCGCGTCAGCGCGGCGCGGCCGACGGGTCGGTGAAGCCCCAGCGGTCGAAGATCCGCCGCGCCGGCGGCGTCCGGAGGCAGTCGAGCACCCGGGCGGCGTCCGGCGCGGCGTTCGTGGTCAGCGCCGCGGGGTAGACGATGGGCGGATGCGATCCGGCGGGGAAGTCGTCCACGACGACCACGCCGGGGTCCGCCGCGGCGTCGGTGCGATAGACGATGCCGAGCGGCGCCTCGGCGCGAGAGACGAGGAGGAGTGCCGCGCGCACGTCCTCGGCCGGCGCGAGGCGATCGGCGACCGAATCCCACACGCCGAGCGACTGCAGCGCGGCCTTCGCGTACTTGCCGGCCGGCACGACGTCGGGATCCGCCACGGCCAGCCGACCGCCGTCGAGCGCGCCGGCCAGGTCGAAGCCGGGCGCGACCGCAAGCGTCACCGGCGCGGACGCGGGCGCGACGAGGACCAGCGCGTTGCCCAGCAGGTCCAGCCGCGAGTCCGTCCGGATGCCGCCCTTCGCCGCCACGTCGTCCATCCAGGCCTCGTCGGCGGAGATGTAGAGGTCGGCCGGCGCGCCCGCCTCGATCTGCCTGGCGAGCGCGGAGCTGGCGGCGTAGGAGGCGCGGATCGTCGTGCCGGTGTCCTGCCGGCAGACGTCCATCACCTCGTCGAGCGCGGTGCGGAGCGACGCGGCCGCGAAGATCGTGACCTGGCGGGGGCTCGCGGGGGAACCGCCGCAGGCGGAGAGGGCCGCGGCGAGGGCGGCCGCCAGCGCGATGGTTCCCGCGAAGCCTCTCCGTTTCGTTCCCGTTCTCATCTGGCGGCTCCTGCTCATCCTCTCACGCGGGCTGCCGCGGGGCCGTGAACTGCGCTCCGAGGTGGGCGATTCCTGGATCATCCCGCCCCGACCGGTGAGAAGATGACCGCTCGTGGCCCCGGATTCCGTGCTCGCCAGCCCGCCGGCCGTTTGCTACGCCATCGACGCGGCGGACCGGCTCTCGACCGTCGATGACGGCTGGGCCGCCTTCGCGAAGGCCAACGACGGCGCCCACCTGCTGCCGCCCGGCATCATCGGCCGCTCTCTCTGGGACGCCATCTCCGATCACACGACGCGCGACCTGTACCGCGAGATGGTGGACCGCGTCCGGCGCGGCCTCGGACCGATCGCGCTGACGTTCAGCTGCGACGCGCCCGGCGAGCGGCGGCGCCTGCACCTGCGGATGGTGGCGGGCGAGCGCGGGGCGGTCGCGTTCGAGGTCCGCATGCACACGCACGCGCGCGCACCGCAGCGGCTGCTCGACGTCCACGCCAGACGCGCCGGGGCCCTCGTCGAGATGTGCAGCTGGTGCAAGCGGGTGGTCGGTCCGGGCAAGCGGTGGTTGCCGGTCGAGGAAGCGGTCGAGGCCCTCGCGCTCTTCACGCAGGCCAGCCTGCCGCCGCTGACCCACGGCATCTGCCCGGATTGCTACGACCTGGTCCTCGCCACGCTGCGGGAGAGCGACCCGAAGGACTCCTGAACGGCCGGGCGAGGCCCGCCCGGGCCGTTTGCGCGGCCGCCCGCCGCTGTCGTCGCGCATCATCGGGGCCGATAACGGCTGAAAAAGGCCCGCCATGGAGCATGGAGAACGTGGGGAAGGCGGGGCCATGGAGACGTGGGGCGACGGGGGAACCGTGGGGAGAACTTTGGATCCTTTTCGTTTCGGTCCTCCTGCTCCTGCATCGTCTTCCTGCAGCCGCCGGCTTCCTTCTGATGCCCTCCACTGGGGATCCAGCCTGGCGCTCTGTCCGTCCTTGATCCGCACTCCCCACGTCCCCCCCTCGCCCCACCTCCCCAAGGCCCCTGCGTTACCCCAGTGCCCCCAGTGCCCCCAGGTCCCCATGTCCCCCACGCCCTCCAAAGCCCATGTCTGAGCCCGCTACGCGCTGCGCCGTCTGAGGGCGGCGCCGACCTTCACGCTCTTCTCCATCGTCACCCTTGCCCTCGGCATCGGCGCGGCGACGGCCGCGTACTCGGCGATGTACGCGCTCGTGCTCCGGCCGCGCGGGTTCGAGAGCGACGGGTTGATCGGCGTGAAATACGCGATCGCGGCCAACGCGCCGGCGCCCGTGTCCTTCCGGGACTACCGGCAGGTCGAGGCCCGGCAGCAGGCCCTCGCGAGCCTCGCCGCGTGGGTGAACGTGCCGTCGGTGACGATCGCGAGCGGCGATCGCAGCGAGTTCGTCCAGCTCGAGGCGGTCACCGGCAGCTACTTCGACACCCTGCGCGTCCAGCCCGCCGCCGGTCGCCTCATCCAACCGGCCGACGATGAGCCGGGCGCGGAGGGCGTGATCGTGCTGGCGGACTGGGCGTGGCGCCAGCTGTTCGACGCGGATCCCGCGATCGTCGGCCGGACCGTCCGGATCGCCCAGCGGCCCGTGCAGGTGGTTGGCGTGGCGCCGGCGGGATTTCGCGGCGCCGATACGCTGCTCGTGACGCAGTACGCCGGGTGGGTGCCGCTGTCCTTCGTGCCGTCGATTCGCGACCAGCGGCCGCTCCGGGTGGCCGGTCGCCTGGCGCCCGGACGCGGCGTCGATTCGGCGGGCGCGGAGCTCGAGGCCATCGGTCGCCGGCTCGACGCGGAGGATCCGCTGCCACCGGCGTCGCTGGCCGGCGGTGCCAGCCGACCCCGCACACGGAGCTGGTCGGCGGTGGCGTTCGACGACTCGATCGGCGTGGCCTCGGCCAGCGAGGGCGGCCGGATCGTGATGGCGCTGCCGCTCCTCGTGCTGCTCGTGGCGTGCACGAACCTGACGAACCTCGTCGTCTCGCGCGGGACGGCGCGACGGCAGGAGCTGGCGATTCGCGGCGCGCTCGGCGGGTCGCGGTGGCGCCTGATCCGCGATGAGCTGGGCGAGACGGTGGTCCTCGCCGGCACCGGCGGGTTCCTCGGCGCGCTCGTGACGCACGGGCTGCTCACCTGGACGGTGGCGACGCTGCGCGAGCCACTCGCGCCGTACCTGCCGATGACGCGCATCGAGTGGCGGCTGGAGCCGGTCGTCTTCGTGGCGGCCGGCGGCGCGGCGCTTCTCGCGATGGTCGTGGCCGGCCTGCTTCCGGCGTGGCAGATGACGCGCGCCGGCCGGCTGCCGGGACTCACGACCGATCCGCTCGGCGCGCTGCCGCGCTGGCGCGGCCGCAGCAACCTGATCGCCCTGCAGGTCGGCGTGTCGGTCGCGCTCTTCCTGCTGACCGTCATCGCCGTCCGGTTCATCGTCGTGCCCCCGAACCGCTCGCCGCTTGGCGACCTCGGCCGCGGCCTCGAGCGCATCGTCGTGGCCAGCGTGCCGCTGACGGCGCAGCAGCTCGACGAGCCGCGCGCGCGGGAAACGCTGGACCGGATCGTGCGGTCGGCGCGTGCGATGCCCGGCCTCGAGGACGTGGCGCTGGCCAGCGAGATTCCGGGCCTCGGCTTCGTCGGCGGCCGGTCCGGTGCGTTCATCGCGCCGGCGGGCGAAGCCCTGGTGACGAAGTCCCGACCCGGCGTCGAGACGTCGCCGTCCGCGCCGCTCGTCTCGGTGACGCCGGAGTTCTTCGACCTGCTCCACTTGAGGCCCGCCGCCGGCCGCCTCCTCTCCGACGACGACCGCGCGGGGTCGCGGACGGCGATGGTCGTCAACGCGCGACTGGCGGAGCGGCTGTTCGGGCAGGCGGCGGCCGTGGGACGCGTGGTGCGCCTGGAACGCCAGGTTCGCGATCCCGTCGCGGAAGAGGCCGTGGTCGTCGGCGTTCTTGCCGCTTCCGATCTGGACAGCGACCAGGATCGGCAAGGCGTGGCCTACGTGCCCTTCGCGCAGCAGTACGCGCCGACGATGATCGTCCTCGGCCGGTCGGCGTCGGCGGATTCGCGGCCGATGGTCGGCGCGCTCACGTCGGCGATCCGGCGCGTCGATCCCGGGCTGGCCGTGCTCATCTCGGGCCGCGCGGACGTGATGGCCGCCGGTCCCTTCGCGTTTCTCCGTTTCCTGGCAACGGTCTGTGGCGGCCTGGCCACGCTGGCGCTGGTGCTGGCGATGGGCGGGCTGTACGGGGTCCTGTCGCACGTGGTGGCGCACCGGAACCGCGAGATGGGGATCCGAATTGCGCTCGGCGCCGAACCGCGGCGAATCGTCCGGATGATCCTGCGCAACGGCTTCCGGCCGGTCGTCGAGGGCCTGTTCATCGGCGTCGCGTCGGCCTGGGTGATCCGGCAGATCCTGCAGCTCGGCTTCACCGCGACGCTGTCGTCGCTGGACGTCACCATGGTCGCGCTGGCCGTCCTGCCGCTCATCGCGGCGGCCTCGATCGCCGCGTATCTCCCTGCACGGCGCGCGTCGCGGGTGGACCCGAACGTGGCTCTCCGGGATCTTTAGGGGACGTGGGGCACTTGGCGTGAAGGAGGGCATGGAGGACGTGGAGAAAGGCGGGGCCATGGGGACGTGGGGCGACGGGGGCGCCGTGGGGAGAGCGTTGAATCTTTCTCGTTCCGTTTCTCCTGAGCCTGGGTCTCTTGCCTTCAGCCTCCTGCTTCTTGCTGATTCGCGCCGCTCCGGGTCTGTTCGTGCCCTCTATCCGTCACTGACCCGAACTCCCCACGTGCTCCCGTCGCCCCACGTCCCCATGGCCCCGGCTTTCTCCATGGTCTCCACGGCCCCTGTGTTCCCCGTGGCCTCCACGCCCTCCATGGCCACCACTCACGCCAATGTCTGAGTTCGTCCGCGCGTTCCGCAGGCTCCGCGCGACGCCGGTCTTCACAGCCTTCGCGGTCGCGTCGCTGGCGCTGGGACTCGGTGTCACCACGGCCGCCTACTCCGTGATCCACACCATGCTGTGGCAGTCGGTCGGCATCGCGGACGAGGACACGCTCGTCTTCGTCGATCGGTATCCGTCCACCCTGTCGTCGGTCCGCGATTCGATGAGCGTGGGCGACCTGGCGGATCTCGAGCGAGACCAGCGCAGCTTCGCGGGTCTTGCCGCGTGGGCGCCGGTCGGCGGCAACCTGCGTCACGGCGCCGCGACGGAGTTCGTCGTCATGGACGCGGTCAACGGCGGGTACTTCGGCACGCTCGGCGTCCGGGCCGCGCGGGGACGGGTCATCGGCCCGGCGGACGCCGATCGGGGCGCGGCGGCCGTCGTCGTGCTGCAGGAGCAGTTCTGGCGCCGGCGCCTCGCGGCGGATCCCGCCATCGTCGGACGGACGGTGACGATCGGCGACGTGCCCTTCACGGTGATCGGGATCGCGCCGGCCGGGTTCCGCGGGCTCGTCGAGGGCGGGTTCGGCGGCGCGGACGCCTGGATCCCGCTCGCCGCGGCCGGCCGCCTGTCCGGGCCGCTGGTGCCGGCGGGCCTGTTGTCGTCGGATCGGGACCGGCGCCCGCTGACGGTTGCCGCGCGCCTGCGCCCGGCGACCTCGATCGAGGCGGCCGGCGCGGAGTTGCGCGTGATCGGTGCCGGCCTGGATGCGGCGTACCCACTGCACCAGCGACTCTCCGGCGGCGGCACCATCGGGATCCCCCGGGAATGGAGCGCGCGACCGGCCGGCGACGTGCTCTCGGGTGTCACCGGCCCGACGTCGGGACTGGGTCTCGCGATGATCCTGCTCGTCGCGCTGGTCCTGCTCGTCGCGTGCACGAACCTCGCGAACCTGATGCTCGCGCGCGGCGCCCTGCGGCAGGTGGACGTCGCCGTGCAGCGCGCGCTCGGCGCCTCGCGGTGGCACTTGGTGCGCACGCCGTTCGTCGAGGCCGTGCTGATCGCGATTGCCGGCGGCGCGGCGGCCCTGGCCGTCACGCGCGTGCTGCTCACGCTCGCGACGACGGACCTCCCGATTTCGGCGGGTCGGGTGATCGCGTTCGAGCCGCGGCTGAACGTGCCCGTGCTCGCGGCGGCGGCCCTGGCGCTGGTCCTGTCGCTGGTCGTGTTCGGATTGTGGCCGGCGTGGCGGCTGGCCACGACGGCGTCAGCCCCGACGGGCCACGACGCGTCGCCGGCCGGCGCCACGCGTTGGCGGACGGGCCGCAGCCTGATCAGCTGGCAGGTCGCCGTCTCCGCGGGATTCTTCCTGATGGCGGCGCTGTGCGTCCGGGCGCTCGATGCGAGCGGCGGGTATCGGCCGGGCAGCGACCTCGAGCAGCTCGCCGTCGCGCAGGTGCAGTTCGATGAGGCCGGCATGACCACGTCGTCGATCGCCCAGGAGGCGGCGGCGGTGCTCGGGGCGCTGGAGCGCCACCGGCAGACGGACAAGGCCGCCGTCATGGCGGGCGTGCCGCTGGGATGGCCGCGGCGCGTGCCGGGTGTCCAGGTGTCGGCCGCCGCTGCCGGGACGCCGGAGGCTTCGGCGTCGAAGGACCTGTTCGTGCCGCTGGTCGCCGCGACTGACGGTGTCTTCGACGTGGTGGGGGTGTCCCTCGAGGCGGGCCGGCCCTTCGACGAGCGTGATGGTGCGGGATCGGACCCAGTCGTCGTGATGAGCGAGTCGGCGGCGCGGGCGATCTTCGCCGCCCCAGACCCGCGCGCCGTCGTCGGCCGGCCGATCGTGTTCGGGGACGTGGGCCCCGGCGGCGCGATCCGCGCCGCCAGGCCCGCGACGGTCATCGGCATCGTGTCGGACCTGGACGTCGATGCGGACGACAAGCCGCTGCTGTACGTGCCCCTGGCGCAGCGTCCGAGCGGACGGATGCAGGTCGTCGCGCACGCGATCGGCGACCCGGAGCGCGCCGTGGCGGCCGTGCGGGCGTCGGTCCGGGCCGCGGTGCCAGACGCACTCGTGACGGTGGCCGGATCGGGCCTGGTCGTGCTCGCGCCGGCGTACGCGGTGTTCCGCCACGTGCCGCGCATCGCGCTGGCGCTTGGCGCGCTGGCGCTGGTGCTGGCGATGGTGGGGCTCTACGGCGTGCTCTCGCAGCTCGTCACGGCCCGCGCGCGCGAGATGGGCGTGCGCCTGGCGCTCGGCGCGACGCCGCGGCAGATCCGGCGGCTGGTCGTGCGCGAGGGCTTCCGCCCGGTGATCGACGGCGTCGTGCTCGGCCTGATCGCCGGCGGCCTCGGCCGGCTGCTGCTCATCCCGTTGTTCTCACAGCCCCTGTCGCTCGTCGATCCGCTGGTGTTCGTGCTGGCCCCGCTGCCCCTCGTCGTGGCCGCGCTCGTCGCGTGCGCCCTGCCCGCATGGCGGGCGGCGCGGGTGGAGCCGAACGTCGCTCTTCGTGATTTGTAGAACGTGGGGGAGATGGAGGACGTGGGGAAAGCAACGGGCCATGGGGACGTGGGGCGACGGGGGACGTGGGGAGAGCGATCGATCTTTCGGGAGCGTCAGGATTTCCATGTGTGAGGCGCGTTTGGTTCTTGCGGCCGTCGGGCGCCTGCACTGGAGCGCCCGCCGCTCTCTCCGGGCAGCGTAAGGCTTCTCAGACCTGCCTCGTGAGCCGATCCCACCGATCAGTCATCCGCTCTCCCCACGTCCCCCCGTCGCCCCACGTCCCCATGGCCCGTTGCTCTCCCCACGTCCCCATGTTCCCCATGTCCCCCATGTCCCCCACCATCCCCAAAGAGCCGGGTGGCGTCCCCCACCTGCCCCGGCAGTCCGATGACGGCGAGCCGATCGCCGGCCTGAATCGTCTCCTCGGGCGCGGGATTGGACGTGATGGCGTCGCCGCGTCCGATGGCGACGATCGTCGCGCCGGTGCGGCTCCGCAGGCGTGAGTCGGCGATCGACCGGCCCGCCAGGGGGCTGTCGTCCGGCACGGTGACCCAGCTCAGCTCCATCGCGGTGCTCGCGTGCAGCAGGTCCGCGAGCATGCGCGCGCGCTCGGGGCTCGGTCGCTCGGTCTCGTCCAGGCCCTCGCGGCGGACGAGCTCGGTGTACTTCTGCACCTCGGCCGCCGGCAGCGCGAGATCCAGCAGCGTACGGCGCACGATTTCCAGTCCGCCCTCGAGTTCCGGCCGGACGACCTCCTCGACGCCGACCGCACGCAGCCGTTTCGCGCCGTCGAACGTGGACGCGCGCGCGATGATCGGCATCGACGGCGCGCGGCGACGCGCCGTGACCGCCACCGTCATCACGGCGGCATCGTCGGGCAGTGTGATCACGAGGGCGCGCGCGTGGTCGAGCTCCGCGTGATCGAGGATCTCGGAGTTGCCCGCGTCGCCGAAGAGCACCGGCACGCGCAGCTCGACGAGCTTCGCCAGGCGGCGCGGATCGGACTCGACGACCAGCCGCGGAATGTCCATCTGCCCCAGCGCCTCCGCGATGTGCCGGCCGACGCGTCCGCACCCGACGATGACGACGTGGTCGTGCAGGCGTGGCGGCGGCGGCAGCGCGGGCGTGCCGTGGCGGTCGAGCCAGTTCCAGAGGCGCGGCCGTCGCCGCAGCGCGCGCTCGGCGGGCTCGACGAGCCGGACCACGAGCGGGTTGATCGTGATCGACACGATCGCGCCAGCCAGGATCAGGCCGTGCGTGTCCTGGTCGATCAGGTTCAGCGCCAGGCCCGACTGCGCGACGATGAACGAGAACTCGCCGATCTGGCCGCGGCCCGCCGTGAGCACGAGCACCGTGCGCGCCGAGCTCGGCAGGAGCGCGACGATGCCGCCCGCGATGAGGCCCTTGAGGACGATGATCACGAACGAGAGGATCAGCACGCGGTCCCAGGAGTCGACCAGCGACATCGGGTTGACCAGCATCCCGACCGAGACGAAGAACACGACGGCGAAGGCCTCGCGGAAGGGCAGCAGGTCGGCGCTGATCTGGTGACTGAAGGGCGACTCGCTCACGACCACGCCGGCGACAAAGGCGCCGAGCGCGAGCGAGACGCCGAAGAACGCCGACGAGGCGAGCGCGGTGCCGGCCGCGACGGTGAGCGCGACCAGGACGAACAGCTCGCGTGACCGCGTGTGGACCACGAGGCCGAGGAGCCACGGCACCACGCGGTCGCCCACGACCAGCATCAGGCCGACGAACAGCGCCGCCTTGACCACCGCCCAGACGGCCGTCAGCGGCCCGCCGGCCTGGTCGGGCCGGCCGAAGAGCACGGGGAGCAGGACCAGGATCGCGACGGTCAGCAGGTCCTCGAACACCAGCCAGCCGATGGCGACACGGCCGGCCGGCGTGTTCGTCCAGCCGTGGTCCATCAGGCTGCGCATGACGACGACGGTGCTTGCGACGGAGATCGCGATGCCGAGCACCCAGGCGCCGCCCGTCGAAAGCCCCCACCAGCGCCCGAGCCCGTAGCCGATGCCGGCGACCGCGACGAGCTGGAGCAGCGCGCCCGGCATCGCCACGCGCCGCACCTGCCAGAGGTCGCGGAACGAGAAGTGGATGCCGACGCCGAACATCAGCAGGATCACGCCGAACTCGGCGAGCTGACCGATGATGGCCTCGTCGGCGTGGTAGCCCGGCGTGAACGGTCCGAGCGCCACGCCCGCCAGCAGGTAGCCGACGATGGTCGGCAACCCCAGGCGCCGCGCGATCAGTCCCCCCGCGAGCGCATAGGCGAGCGCGACCGAGACGCTGATGAGGAGGGGGAGCTCGTGCACGAGAGCATCATAGGAGGTCCTGACGGTCCCAGGGTCCCAGGGTTCGTGGCGGGGCGCTGATCCGGGGTGCCCGACCTTCGGGACCTTCAGCTCCCTTTCCCTCGTCTGATACTGTCGAGCGCAGCCTTGCGCCGCTGGAGGTCCTTCCCGTGAACATCCGACTGATCGTGGCCGCCCTCGTGATTGGCGCCGGCGGAAGCGTGCTCGCCGCCGGGGTGCTGCCGGCGAACGGCCGTCCGGCGGGCACGCCGGCGCAGAGCGATCTCGACGAGTTCATGCGCCAGGTGATCGCGCGCCGCGACGAGAACTGGAAGAAGCTGCAGCAGTACATCCTCGACGAGCGTGAGCAGGTCGAGGTCCGGGGGCCCGTGGGCGTGCCGATCTGGGGGGAACGGCGCGAGTACGCGTGGTTCATCGAGGACGGCTTCTTCGTCCGCAGCCCCACGAAGGTGGACGGCGTGGACGTTCCGGAAGGCGAACGGCGCGAGTACGAGGCGCGGTTCCTGCGAGAGGCGAAGGCGCGCGACGCGCGTGAGAAGGAGAAGGAGAAGGAGAACACGGGTGCCGGCGCGTCGTCGGGCACCGGGGCGCAGGCTGGTGATGCGGACGCCACCGGCAAGCGCGTCCCCGACGAGCCCGACGAACTCGGGGACCTGCTCAGCCAGAGCAGCCGCCCGCGGTTCGTGGACTCCGCCTACTTCCTGAAGTTCAAGTTCGAACAGGGCAAATATGCGTTCGTCGGCCGCGAGACGTTCGAGGGCCGGGACGTCCTGCGCATCGAGTACTACCCGGAGCGCCTGTTCGCGCACGAGCAGGACACGCAGCGCGAGCGCCGGCGCGAGGGCCGCAACGACCGCGGCGAGGACGCCGAGGCCGCCATCGAGCGGATGATGAACAAGGTCTCCCTGGTCACCCTCTGGGTCGAGCCCGCATCGCACCAGATCGTGAAGTACACCTTCGACAACGTGAACCTGGACTTCCTGCCCGCGGCGTGGCTCGTCCGCATGGACGACCTGCAGGCCCAGATGACCATGAGCCAGCCGTTCCCCGACGTGTGGCTGCCGCGTGACGTCGAGTTCCACTTCGCCGCGCTGCTCGCCGTCGGCCCGTTCGACGTGCGCTACCGCATCAACTACCACGACTACCGGGAGGCGAAGACCAGCGGCCGGATCCGCGGCATCGGCGGAGGCGGCGGCCGATGATCGCCGCCCTCCTCGCGGCGGCGCTCGTCGTGTCCCCGATCGCCCACAGCCGCGACGTGATCGCCGCCGTGCAGATCCACGGCAATCACGTGACGTCCGACGCCGAGATTCTGCGGATCAGCGGCCTCGCGGTCGGCGCGCCCTTCGAGGCGACGACCGTGGCCGACGTGGAGACGCGCCTCCGGGCGAGCGGCCTGTTCGACGACGTGGACGTGTTGAAGCGGTTCGCCTCCATCGCCGACCCCTCGCAGATCGTCGTCGTCATCATCGTGAACGAAGGGCCGGTGCGGCTGGACTTCTCGGGGCCGTCCGACGAGCCGATCCGCGTGGTCCGGCGGCGCGGGCTGCGCAACCTGATGTACCTGCCGATCCTGGACGCGGAGGACGGCTACGGCCTGACGTACGGTGTGCGGCTCGCCCTCGTGAAGTTCGCGGGTCCGCAGAGCCGGCTGTCGTTCCCGCTGTCCTGGGGCGGCCTGAAGCAGGCGGGCGTGGAGTTCGATCGGCCGTTCGCGCGTGGCCCGCTCACGCGCGTGCAGGTCGGCGTGGCCGTCCAGCGGCAGCGCAACCCGGCGTTCGACGAGCAGGACGACCGGCGGCGCCTGTGGGCGCGCGCCGAGAGGCGGTGGGGCAGCCTGCGTGGCGCGGTGACCGGCGGCTGGCAGCACGTGTCGTTCGCCGCGACGGACGACGACCTGAAGACGGTCGGCGGCGAGGTCACGTTCGACACGCGGCTCACCCCGCTCCTGCCGCGCAACGCCCTCTACGCGAGCGCCGGCGCCGAGCGCGTGGGGTTCGGGAGCGGCGGCGCGACGACCCGGACGCGGCTCGACGGCCGGGGCTACCTCGGCCTCGTCGGCCAGACGGTCCTCGAGGTCCGCGTCGCGCGATCCGACGCATCGGAACCGCTGCCGCCCTACCTGCGGAATCTCCTCGGCGGCTGGTCCAGCCTGCGCGGCTTCGAGGCCGGCGCGTTCACCGGCGACACGGTCGTCACCGGTTCGGCCGAGCTGCGCGTGCCCATCACGTCCACGCTGTCGGTCGGCAAGGTCGGCGTCAGCGTGTTCGTGGATTCCGGCGCGGCCTACGACAAGGGGCAGCGGTTCGGCGACGCGGTACTCCGCACGGGTATCGGCGGCAGCGTGTGGTTCGTCGCGACCGTGTTCCACATGAACCTGAGCGTGGCGCACGGCCGCGGCGCCGACACCCGGGTGAACTTCGGCGGCGGCTTCGTCTTCTAGTCCCGAGCCGGCACTAAACGATTCACCCCTGCCGGCGGTCTTACATCTCGTGCGACTGCTCCGGGGCGTCTCCAGCCACACGCTGGCCTGCGGCTGTCTCGTGGGCCTCTACGAGACCTATTCCGGCCCGGTCGTCGCCACCATCGACGCCCGCGGGGACCACTGCCCGCACGGGCACAGGCTGCACGAAAGAGTGGATGTGGGTCCTGAGGGGCCCGGGGCCCCAGGGGCCCAGGGTTCCGAGGGGCCGCGGGGTCCCCGAGGGTCCCCGGGGAGCCCCACCGGGACCACTCATCCGCCTGGCAACCCAGAAAAATGACGCCGGCGCAGCCGGCCACCGAGGTTCAGAGTTCGAACTTTCAACTTTGAAGTTTCTCGCGCGGCCTGGCCTTCAGGGTCCGCTAACATAGGTACGCAGCTTCCCCTCCCCGGCGCCGATAAGACAATCTGGAGGTTTTCCATGGTTCGACGGTCCATTTCCGTCGCGATGACGGTCCTGGCCGCGCTGGTCGGGGTCACCGCGGCACAGGCGCAGACGGCCGATGAGCTGATTGCGAAGAACATCGCGGCCAAGGGCGGAGCCGAGGCCCTCCGGGCCGTGCAGACGATTCGCCAGACGGCGCAGATGTCCATTCAGGGCATGACGGCGACGATGACGACGACGGCCCGCCGGCCGGACAAGGTCCGGCAGGAGGTCGCGATCAACGGGCAGCAGGTCATCACGGCGTTCGACGGCACGACGGCCTGGACGGTCAACCCCCTGCAGGGCGTCACGACGCCGACCGCGATCGCGGATCCGGGTACGGCGCAGTTGCTCAGGGACCAGGCGAACTTCGACGGCCCGCTGCTCGACTACAAGACCAACGGCACGAAGATCGAGATGGTCGGGACCGAGGCGGTCGGCGGGAAACAGGCGCACCACCTGAAGGTCACCTTGAAGTCCGGCGGAGTGCAGGATCTGTATCTCGACCCCGCCACCGGCCTGGAGATGCGACTGGTGCTCCAGACTCCCAACGGGCCGGTCGTCCAGGACATCTCCGACTACCGGAAGGTCAACGGCCTGACGGTCCCGTTCTCCATCTCCATGACCGTGGGCGGGATGCCGGCGGGCACGATCACGGTGACGAACATGGAGTTCAACCCGGCGATCGACGACGCGATCTTCCGGATGAAGTAGGCCGGCGCGCCCCGGGTCGGGTGCCGGCCGGGCGTCGGGATCCGATCAGAGGGGCTTCCCGAGCCGTTCCTGCAGCTTCTCGCGGTAGCCGCGGCTCAGCGTGAGCTGCGTCCCGTTGCGCAGGATCACGACGTACTCGCCGTTGAACCACGGTTGCAGTTCCTTGATCCGCTCGATGTTGACGATGTGCGAGCGGTGGATGCGGAAGAAGAGATCCGGGTCGAGCCGCGACTCGATCGACGTCATCGTCTCGCGGAGCAGGTGGCCGTCGGTGCCCACGTGCAGGCGGACGTAGTTGCCGGCCGCCTCGATCCAGTCGATCTCGTCGGCCCGCAGGAAGAACAGCCGGCCGCCGGACTTCACGACCAGGCGCTCGGCGCGGGCCGGACGCTCGGGGCGCAGCGTGCTGACGAGCTCGAGCAGGCGGCGGCCGAGGTCGCTCGACTCGCGGCTGTCCACCTGCCGCCGGACGCGTTCGAGCGCGCTCTGGAACCGATCCGCGTCGAACGGCTTGAGCAGGTAGTCGAGCGCCTGCACCTCGAACGCGCGCAGCGCGTGCTGGTCGTAGGCCGTGACGAAGACGACGGGCGGCATGCGATCGGGCCCGACCGCGGCAATCACCTCGAACCCGTCGAGCTTCGGCATCTGGACGTCGAGGAACACGAGGTCCGGGGCGTGGGTCCGGATGGCGTCCACGGCTTCCTGGCCGTCTCTCGCCTCGGCGACGACCTCCACGCCGGTGTCCTCTCCCAGCAGGCTGCGCAGGCGCTCGCGCGCGAGCGGCTCGTCGTCGGCGATGATCGCGCGCAGGACGCGCGGCGTGGTCGGGGGCTGGGGCGTCGTCGGCGTGGTCATGGTCGTCGGCATGGGTCAGGCGACGTGTGCCGGCGCGGCCACGGGAGGGTCGCGCCGGAACGGAATGGCCACGAGGACGCGGAAGCCCTCGGGGCGGCGGTTGAACTCGAACCGGAAGCGCGCGCCGAACTGGTGCTGCAGGCGGGCGCGCGTGTTCGACACGCCGATGCCGGTCGGCAGCGCCGCGAAGGCGCCCTCGCCCGGGCCCGGGCCGCTGTCGTCCACGGTCATCACGAGCATCTCGCCGTCGCGCCGCGCCGCCACCCGGATCCGCCCGGGCCCGGCGTGCGGCGCCACGCCGTGCTTGATCGCGTTCTCGACCAGGGGCTGCAGCAGCAGCGCCGGCACGATGGCGTCGAGTGTCTCCGGCTCCACGTCGAACTCCACGGTGAGACGATCCCCGAGCCTCACCTGTTCGATCTGCAGGTATTTCTCCAGGAACGCGACCTCCTCGCCGAGCTGGACCTCGGGCCGGGTGACCGAGTCCAGGGTCAGGCGGAGCAGGTCGCTCAGCCGCACCAGCATCCGGTCGGCGGCCGAGACGTCCCGGTGCATCAGCGCCGAGATCGCGTGCAGCGTGTTGAACAGGAAGTGCGGGTGGAGCTGCCGCTGCAGCATCTGGAGCTGCGTGGCGACGAGCCGCGTCTCGAGCTGGGCCTCGCGCAGGGCCCGCTGCTGGGTCTCGCGGTAGTAGTAGGCGGCGTGCGCGATGCCGACGATGGCCGCGCCGGCCAGCAGTTCCCAGTCGATGAGCTGGGTGAGCTGGAGCGGGAAGGTCTCGCGCCACGTGGCGAGCCACGAGAAGGTGGCGAGGCCGTCCGGCCCGGCGGCGGCGCGCTGCCAGGCCAGGTAGGTCCGGGCCGTGGACTGGCTGGCGACGTGGGTGACGGCCGCGGCGACGAGCGCGGCGACGTAGACGGGGACGGCCAGCCGCGGGTTGCGGTCGAGGCGGAGCCGGCTCGTCAGCCACACGAGCGGCGCGGCCAGCGCCATCCAGCCGAACCAGAACGACGAGTTCAGGAACGCCAGCTCGAACAGCTCGGGCTCGCGCCCGATCGAGTGCATGTACTGCACGGCGAGCAGCGTCGAGAAGGCCGACGCCAGGACGGCGACGACCAGGAGCAGCGCCAGGACCCGCCGGGAGATCCCCATGAGGTCACTATCGGGATCCGCCGGACGGCTGTCAACGGCGCCGGGCCCGGCGGCCGGGGGCGAGGGACCTGGCCGCGGCGTGGCGGTACCGGCAACGGTCCGGCGGCGGGCGCGACGCCCGTGACGCCAAAGATGTGACGGATCCCGTCGAACTTTTCCTTTATCATGGTGCGCTGTGAGCACGACGAGCCGGACCCTGCGGGTCCACCGCCAGGGCGACCCGTGGACGATCCCAGACGCGTCCGAGCTCTACGAAGTGTCCCGCTGGGGCAAGGGCTACTTCTCGATCGGCGAGCACGGCCACGTGCTCGTCCACCCGACCAAGGACCCGGCGCGCTCGATCGACCTCAAGCAGCTCGTCGATCACCTGCAGCTGCGCGGCATCGGCCTGCCGATCCTGATCCGGTTCAAGGACATCCTGCGGCAGCGCCTGAGTGACATCCACTCGGCGTTCCAGTCGGCCATCGCGCAGCACCAGTACGAAGGCCAGTACTTCTGCGTCTACCCGATCAAGGTCAACCAGCAGCGACAGGTCGTCGAGGAAGTGCTCGACTTCGGCCGACCGTTCCAGTTCGGGCTCGAAGCCGGCTCGAAACCGGAGCTGCTCGCCGTCATCGCGATGGCGACCAACGAGACGCCGATCATCTGCAACGGCTTCAAGGACGCCGAGTTCATCGAGATGGCGATGCTGGCCCAGAAGATGGGCCGCCGCATCATCCCCGTCGTCGAGAAGTACACCGAGCTGGGCCTGGTGCTGGAGTACGCCGCGAAGGTCGGCGTGCGGCCGCAGATCGGGATGCGCGTGAAGCTGGCCGCGCGCGGCGGCGGCCGCTGGCAGTCGTCGGGCGGCTACCGGTCGAAGTTCGGGCTCACCGTCGCCGAGGTCCGGCAGGGGCTCGCCGAGCTCCGGTCCCGCGGGATGGAGGACTGCTTCAAGCTGCTGCACTTCCACCTGGGCAGCCAGATCCCGAACATCCGCATCGTCAAGGGCGCGCTGAACGAGGCCGCGCGCATCTACACCGAGCTGGTCAAGGACGGCGCGGGCCTGCAGTACATCGACGTCGGCGGCGGCCTGGGCGTGGACTACGACGGGTCGCAGACCAACTTCGAGTCGAGCGTGAACTACACGCTCGAGGAGTACGCCAACGACGTCGTCTACCACATCCAGACGGTGTGCGACGACGCGGGCGTGAAGCACCCGACGATCGTCTCCGAGAGCGGCCGCGCCATCGTCGCGTACCACAGCGTGCTGATCTTCAACGTGCTGGGCGTGTCGGGCTTCGGCGAGGACGAGCACGCGCTGCACGAGATCGGCAACGGCCACGGCGACGACCAGCTCGAGCAGCCGATCATCGACCTGAAGGAGACCTACCAGAACCTCACCGCCCGCAACGCGCTCGAGAGCTACCACGACGCGCAGCAGGCGCTCGACATGGCGCTCAACCTGTTCAACGGCGGCTACCTGCCGCTCGAGCAGCGGTGCCAGGCCGAGACGCTGTTCTGGGCCATCTCCGCGCGCCTCCGCAAGCTCGTCCAGCAGATGGACGACGTGCCGGAGGAGCTGCAGGGGCTGGACGACTCGCTCGCCGACACCTACTTCTGCAACTTCTCGCTGTTCCAGTCGATCCCCGATTCCTGGGCCATCAAGCAGCTCTTTCCCGTGATGCCGATCCACCGGCTGAACGAGCTGCCCGAGCGCCAGGCCGTGCTGGGCGACATCACCTGCGACTCGGACGGCAAGATCGACCAGTTCATCGACCGCCGCGACGTGAAGCGCACGATCGCGCTGCACCGGTTCGACGGCACCCCGTACTACCTGGGCGTGTTCCTCGTGGGCGCGTACCAGGAGATCCTCGGCGACCTGCACAACCTGTTCGGCGACACCCACGCCGTCCACGTGAGCCTCGACTCGACCGGCAACGTCGTGCTCGAGTCGGTCATCAAGGGCGACACGGTCCGCGAGGTGCTCAAGTACGTCGAGTTCGACGCGGACATGCTGATGCGCAAGCTCCGCGACACCGTCGAGGCCGCCGTCCGCGAGAACCGGATGACGATCGAGGAGTCCGGCCGGTTCCTCAAGTTCTACGAAGACGGCCTGCACGGCTACACCTACCTCGAGGACCCCGGCGAACGCTGACCGCCGCGACCGGCGGGCCCGATGATCGACGCCCCTGATCGCGTTCCGCCGCCCGTGATCGATCGGCCGCCGCACCCGGTGCCGATCGACCGGCCACGGCGGATCGCGCTCGCCGTGGCCTGGGCGCTCGCCCTGCTCGTCGTCGCCGCCGGCGTCGCGTACGGATCGAGGGACGCCGGAGGATCCGACTCCTACGGCTACGTCAGCCAGGCCGACCTGTGGCTCGAAGGGCGGCTCGTCGAGCCCGCGCCATGGATTGCGCAGGTGCCGTGGCCGGGCGCGCAGGTCAGCTTCACGCCGCTCGGGTACGTCCACCGCGGCTGCGAGCCCGTCATCGTCCCGCAGTACTCGCCAGGCCTGCCGCTGCTGATGGCGGGCGCGAAGCTGGTGGCCGGACACTGCGCGGTGTTCCTGGTGGCGCCGATCGCGGGCGGCCTGCTCGTCCTCGCGACCTTCGGCCTCGGCCGCCGCCTGGCGTCGCCGGGCGCGGGGCTCGCCGCGGCGTGGCTCGTGGCGGCCAGTCCCGTCTTCCTGCAGGGCCAGATGTCGCCGATGTCCGACGTGCCCGTGTCGGCCGCGTGGATCGCGTGTTTCTGGGCGGTGGCCGGCGGCACGGTCGGCCGGGCGGCGATGGCCGGCCTTCTGGCGAGCCTGGCCATCCTGATTCGACCGAACCTGGCACCCATCGCCGCGTTCGCCGCCCTCGGCCTCGCGGCGCACGCCTGGCGCACGGGCCCGTCGTCGCGCGGCCCGGTGATCCGGCAGCTCGTGGCGTTCGCCGCCGGCGTCGTGCCCGGCGCGCTCATCGTCGCGGCGGTGAACGACGCGCGCTTCGGATCGCCCCTCGCGTCGGGATACGGGCCGTTCCCCCTGCTCTTCGGCTGGGAGCACGTCCGCCCGAACCTGGCGCGCTACCTGGGCTGGTTCGTGTCCACGCACACCGTGCTGCCGCTGGCCGGCTCCGTCGTGCTGCTGGTGCCGGCGCGCCGCCTGTGGCTGGTGTCGCGGAACCGATGGCTCGTGCCGGTGCTGGCGGCGTCGGCGGCGTTCGTGGGCCTCCAGTACCTCTTCTACACGGTCTTCGAGGACTGGACGTTCCTGCGGTTCTTCCTGCCGATCATCCCGCTCGTCATGATCGGCCTGGCCCTGGCGCTCTTCGAGGCCGGCAGCCGGCTGGGGCGGTTCGGTCCGCTCGTCGCTGCCATGGTCATCGTGCTGCTGGGCGCCTGGACGAGCGTGGTCGCCGTGCGCGAGCACGTGTTCGAGACCGGCGTCATCGAGGCGAAGTACTCGCGCATCGGTCGCTTGGTACGGGAGATGACACGAGAGGACAGTGTGGTCATCAGCCACCAGCACAGCGGATCGTTGCGATACTACGCAGGCCGGATGACGATCAACTTCATCGGCCTCGATCCCGAGTGGCTCGATGGCGCGACGACGTGGCTGGCCGAGCGGGGCAAGCACCCGTGGGCCGTGCTCGAGGAGTGGGAGCTGCCGATGTTCCGCGAGCGTTTCGCGGCGGCGAACCGGCTCGGCAGTCTCCAGATGCGCCCGGCCGCCGTCTATCGTGGTGCCTCGACCGTCTACATCTTCGACCTGCTCCGCGGCGTGGATTCCACGCCCACGATGGAGTGGCGGGAGACGTCCGGCAATCCGCGCTGCGAGGCGCCGCAGCCGCGGCCGACCCTGGCGCTGGGCGGCCCGGCGTCCTGAGGCCTGCCGCGGAGGCGCCCTTCGACGATGACTCGCCCCTTCGGTACCTCCCGGATCCGTCGTGTCGTGGCCGGCCTGGCCGCGCTCGGCCTGGCGTGGGCGGCGGTGCTCGCATTCGTGGGCGGCATCGACGTCCAGGCCTTCGGGCTTTCATTCACGACCAACGAGCCGCGCCGGCCGTTGTACGTCGGCCTGGCGCTGTGGGGCCTCCTCGTCTGGATGGAGGGCGCGGCGGTCTGGCGCGCCAGGCTCACGCGACTCGCCATGGCGATCCCCGGCGTCGCCGTGGCGGCGACCCTCGCCGTCGCCGTGACCGCGTTCGCCACCGCGTACGCCACGACCTCGGCGAGCGCCTCGGACTCCTACGGTTACGTCAGCCAGGCCGACCTGTGGATTGCCGGGGACCTGACGATCGACCAGCCCTGGGTGGCCGAGGTGCCCTGGCCCGCCGCGCGGGCGACCTTCTCGCCGCTCGGCTACCGCCCGCTGAACGACGATGAGGGGACGACGTTCGTCCCGACGTATGCGCCGGGACTGCCGCTGCTGATGGCGGGCGCGAAGCTCGTCGCCGGTCAGGGTGCGATGTTCCTGGTCGTGCCGATCAGCGCCGGCATCCTGGTGCTGGCGACGTTCGTGCTCGCGCGCCGCCTGGCCGGTGAGCCCGCCGGCATCGTGGCGTCGTGGTTGATGGCCGTCAGTCCCGCGATGCTCTTCATGAGCGTGTGGCCGATGTCCGACGTGCCGGCGGCCGCCGCGGCCGCGGTGATGTTCGTCGGCCTCACGGGAAGCGGCATCGGCGCGGCGGCACTCGGTGGCGCGGGCGCCGCGTGGCTGATCCTGATCCGGCCCAACCTGGTCTGCCTGCTCCTCCCGGCCGTCGCGTGGTACGGCGTGGAGTTCCTGCGGGCGCCGCGGGGGGAAGGGGGACGGGTCTCGCGGCGCGCGATCGTCTTCGGATCGATCGCCGCGGCCGGCGCGATCGCGGTGGCCATCATCAACTGGCGGCTGTACGGATCGCCCACCACGTCGGGCTACAGCGGCCTTGGCGAGATGTTCGACCGGACGCACGTCCTGCCGAATCTCGGGCGATTCGCGACGTGGCTGTTCACGTCGCACGGCCTCCTGCCGTTCGCCGGCCTCATCGCCCTCCTGGTGGCGTCCCGGGCGATCTGGCCCTTCGAGGCCGGCCGCCGATTCCGGCCCTTCGCCCTGGCTGGCGTGGTCATCGTGGTCGGCTTCTATGCGGCCTACCTGGTGTTCGACGAATGGTGGTACCTGCGCTTCCTGCTGCCGGCCTTTCCGCTGGTGGCCGTCGGATCGGCGGCGGCGATGACCGCCGTGGCCCGCGGCGGCCGGGCCATCGTCACGCTGGCGGTCGTGGCGGTGGTGATGGGGTCGGGAGTCCTGCAGATCCGGTTCGCCGCGCGCCGCGGCGCGCCGGACGCGTGGTCGGGCGAGCAGCGGTATGCCGGCGCCGGCCGCCTGGTGCGCGAGGCCGTGCCGGAGGGCAGCGTGGTCCTCGCCCTGCGGCACAGCGGCAGCCTCCGATACTATGGCGGCCGCATGACCCTGCGGTTCGACCTGCTGGACCCGGCCTGGCTGGATCAGGCCGTCGCCTGGTTCGAGGCCCGAGGCGTCCGGACCTACCTGCTCGTGCAGGACTACGAGCTGCCGGAGTTCCGGAACCGTTTCGCCGGCCAGCGCGCGGAGGCGCGGCTGGATCAATCCGAGCTGCTCGAGTACGAAGGCCCGTCGGTGATCTCGCTCTTCGACCTCACGGAACCCCGGCCCGCGGGCGTCAAGGTCCGCGTGGTTCCCGAGTCGTACGAGGGATTGCGCGCGATGCTGCCCGTGCCGATGGCGCCGTTCCTGACGGCCGGCGCCGGCCGGTCCGGAGCCGTTCGCCGGTGAGTCGCGCCGCGACGCCGGCCGACCACCGGGGCGCCGACGGCGCCGGACGCGTGGACGGCGCGCCACCGCGCTGGTGGCCGTGGACGCTGGTCGCCCTCGGCTACGTCGCGCTGACCGTCGTCTACTTCCTGCCCCTGCTGCGGCAGCTCGGCACGGCCTTGCCGTCCGACCTCGGCGATCCCGCGCTGAACTCGTGGATTCTCTGGTGGAACACCCAGGCGATGCCGTTCACGGAGCGCTGGTGGAGTCCGCCGATGTTCTACCCGGTGAAGGACGCGCTGGCGCTCTCGGAGACGCTGATCGGCCTGACGCCGTTCACCACGCCGCTGCAATGGCTGGGCGCCGGGCCGGTCCTCACCCACAACGTCACGCTGCTGCTGTCGTATCCGGCGACCGCCCTCGCCGCGCACGCGCTGGCGCACCGGCTGACCGGCCGCCACGACGCGGCGCTCCTCGCGGGCCTGTCGTTCGGCTTCAGCCCGTGGCGCGCCGCGCAGCTGCCGCACCTGCAGATGATGATCGCGTTCTGGCTGCCGCTCGGCCTGCTCGGGCTGCACCGGTTCCTGGATGACGGTCGCGTGCGGTGGGCGATGCTGGCCGCCGCGTGCTGGCTCGGCGCCTCGCTCGCGACGGGCTACTACCTCGTGTTCTTCGCGGTGCTGATCGGGCTGTGGATGTTCTGGTTCGCGCGGACGCGCCGGCAGTGGGCGGTGCCGATGGCCGCGTTCCTCGCGGCGGCGCTCCTGATGGCGCCGCTCCTGATCGCCTACCAGCACCGGCAGTCGGCGATGGGCCTGGCGCGCGGGCTGACCGAGATCGAGGCCTTCAGCGCCGACCTCACGGCGATCTGGTCCGCGACGCCGCGCGGCGACCTGCTGCCGTCGTTCTGGACGCCGGACCCGGGACCGGAAGGCGAGCTCTATCCCGGCCTCGTCATCCTGGTCCTCGGAATCGCCGGCGCCATCGCCGGCTGGCGTGGCGCCCCCCGCGACCGGTTCAGCCGCGCGCGCCTCGTCCTGCTCGTCGTGGCCGCAGGGGCCGTGGCGGTGGCGGCCGTGTCGTGGGCGATGGGCGGCTTCGCGTTCGCGGGCCTCTCGGTGAACCGGCCGCAGCGAGCGGTGACGCTGGCGTTCTGGCTGGCGCTCGTCGCCCTGATTTCGCACCCGCGGATCGTCGAGGCGGTGCGCCGCCGATCGGTCGCGCTCTTCTACGGCGCGGCGACGGTCGCGATGTTCGTGCTCGCGCTGGGCCCCGTCGCGCGCGTCATGGGCGAGCCGTTCCTCTCGCAGGCGCCCTACGCGTGGCTGATGATGCTGCCCGGCGGAGACGCGCTGCGCGTGCCGGCGCGCTTCGGCATCCTGTTCATGCTGTGCCTCGGCCAGGTGGCGGCCATCGTCTTCGCGCGCCTCACGCCGCGCGGCGCGGCACGGCCGCTGGTCGCCGGCCTCGCGCTCCTGATCGCGCTCGACGGCTACATGCCGGCCCTGGCCATCCTGCCCGTGCTGCCCCCGCTCGACCGGCAGGGGCTCCCGCCCGACGCGCTCGTGCTCGAGCTGCCGCTCGACCACCATTTCGCCGATCCGAAGGCGCTGCTCCGGCAGACCGTGCACCGGCATCCGCTGATCAACGGCTACAGCGGCTACCAGCCGCCGCACTACCAGCTCCTCGCCGGGGCGCTGCGCGACCGGATCGATCCGGACGTGATCGAGGCCTTCCGGCGCATGGGGCCGATCCAGGTCCTGGTGAGCCGCAACGAGGGCGTCTTCGAGTTCTACCGCGACCTGATGGCGGCGCAGTCCGACGCGCTGCACATCGGCCACACGCCGGCCGGCGAGATCTACCGGTGGCCCGCGCTGCCGCCGATCCCGCGCGACGCCACGGCGGAACGCCTGCCCGTCGCCGGCCTCGATGCCTCCGGGCGGGGCGCGAACGCGCCGCTCATGGCCGACGACGACCTGTCATCGCGGTGGGAGTCGGCCGGCCCGCAGACGATCGGCGACGAGGTGCGCGTGCACCTGGCGGCGCCGGTCGCCGTGACGCGCCTGGAGCTCGACCTCGGCCAGTGGCACGGCGACTACCCGCGCCGGCTGCGCGTGGAGGTCGTGCCCGAGGACGGCGGAGACCCGGTGCGGGTCTGGGAGGAGGCGACGATCGGCGAGACGATGCTCGCGCTGCTCGAGGATCCGTCCACGACGCCGCTCACGATCGATCTGCCGGCCGCGCCGAGGACGCGCGAGGTCATCCTCACCGTGACGGCCAGCGATCACCAGATGTCCTGGACGATCGCCGAGCTGCGCGTCTGGGGCCATCGCTGACGGCCGGCGCGTCAGTGCGGCGCGTCCGCGTTACTTCTTTCCGCCGTACACCTGCGTCGCGTAGCCGACGATGAGGCCGACGATCGAGCCGGGGATCATGATCTCCGCCCAGTAGTGGCTGCCGTCGGGATTCGGCTGCATCGCGACCAGGAACGCGAAGAACGCGCCGACGATGAGGCCCACCACGAGTCCCAGCGCCACCGAGTGCTTCTTCGCCGCGAACCAGCCGATGAGCACGCCCGCGACCAGGCCCTTGGCCATCGAGCCGATCACGATCCCGAGAATCTGCGGCGCCACCTCGGGCGCCGAGATCAGGGCCGTGAGGCCGTCGAAGATGCCGAGCACGCCGCCGAGCACGAGTCCGAGCACGGGCTTGTTCATGGGTCGTCTGCCTCCGGCGGCCTCTCGTCGCCGCACGCCGACACATTACACGTACGCGCCGCGGTCCTTTCAGCGCCAGAACAGCGCGAAGAGCGTCCGCATCACCAGGTAGGTCACCACGAGCACGATGGCCGCCCGGTACTTCAGGGCCCAGCGGCCGAGCCGGTCGAGCGGGGTCTCGCGATGGGCCGAGACGGCGCCGCCGGCGCGATAGCGCCCGAGGTCCTCGACCAGATCGCCGGCCGTGGCATACCGCGCGCCGGCGTCGGGTGCCAGGCACTTGAGCACGATGGCCCGCAGTCGTTTCGGCAGCCGGGGCACGGTGCCCTCGGGCCGCCGGCGCGTGTCGTCGGCGTCGTCGGCCGGCGGCATCGCGCCGGTGAGCAGCCAGTGGAGCAGCGCGCCGAGCGAGTAGACGTCCGACGCCGGGCCGGCGGCCGCGGCTTCGCCGCGGCGCTGCTCCGGCGACATGAAGCCCGGCGTCCCGAGGCGCGTGCCGGCGCGCGTGCGCGCCGGGGTGGCCTCGGCGCCGGTCCCGGGGCCGGCGGCCCCGAGGTCGTCGCCGGCGGCCGCGATCCCGCCGGCGGCGGCGATCCCGTCGGCCTGGCGGCCTTCCGTCTCCACCGCCGCGAGCACGCGGGCCACGCCCCAGTCGAGCACGAGCACCTCGCCGAAGCTGCCGAGCATGACGTTCGACGGCTTGAGGTCACGGTGCACGATGCCGCGCGCGTGCGCGAACGCGACCGTCTCGGCGATCCGCTCGAACGTCGCCAGGGCCGCGCCCCCGGCGCGCAACGCGCCGGCGCGGTCCGCGAGCGTCTCGCCGCGCACCAGCTTCATCACGTAGTAGACCCGGCCGTCGTCGAGCACGCCCGCGTCGTGAATGGGCACGATGCCGGGGTGTTCGAGGCGGGCGAGGACGCGGGCTTCCTGACGCAGGCGCGCGTCGAGGTCGCCGCCGGACGTCGCGGCGTTCGACACCTTCACGGCGACGTCCCGCCGCAGCACCTGATCGACCGCGGCGTAGACCGTGCCCATCCCGCCGCGCCCGAGCGGCGCGCCCAGGACGTACCGGTCGGCCGGCAGCGCCGGCCGCACCGCCACCTCGCGCAGCCGTCCGACCGCGTCGTCGGTCAGGAACGTCACCCGCCGACCTCGAGCCCGAAGATCTCGCGGGCCTCGGCGCGGAATTCCTCCTCGGTCGCGACGAGTGCGCGCAGGTGGGCCAGCGCGGTCTCGCGGAACCGCCGCCGCGCGGCGTGCAGGTAGTTGGTGACCTGCGAGGCCGTCAGGCCGCAGGCGGCGGCGACGCTCGCGTACGACGTGTCGGGGCCCGGCCGCAGGTCGTGCAGCTCGAAGACGCGGAAGACCTGCGGCTTGCCCTCGGCCTCGCAGCTCCGCCGCATCGCGTCCACGGCGCGGCCGAACAGGGCCCGCACCGTCTCGTCGTGGAAGAAGCGGTCGGGGTCGCTGTGATCGCGATCCGCGACGAGCGCGAGCTCGTGCTCGGCCCCGGGGAAGTCGAGTGAGAGCTTCTGCGCGTCGCCGCCGCGCTTCAGGGTGCGCTCGGCCTTGCGGCGGTTCTGGACGAAGCGATCGAGGCAGGTCCGGAGGAACGTCCGGAAACGGGCCTTGTCGGGGTCGTACTTCTCGACGTAGCCCTTCTCGAACGCGACGGTGAAGAACGCCTGCACGGCGTCCTCGGCCGCCTCGGGCTCGAGACGCCAGTGCAGGCGGAGGTAGTGGTAGCTCGGCCGCCAGTAGCCCTCGGCGAGGTCCCCGAACGCGGTGCGCCTGACGTCGGCGTCCGCGCTGCGGATGCGCTCGAGCACCGACCGCTGGGTCACGGGGAACGGGATCACGCGGCAAGGGTACATGGATGAAGTGCTCGCGAGAAACGTCGAAGTGCGAGGGGATTCACCATGCAGGACATGCAGGGTGCCATCTGAGGGTCGGCCAGGCGAGGGAC
>JAWKHR010000042.1:0-55885 GCA_041394725.1 Vicinamibacterales bacterium
CGACGACCGCATCGCGGTCCTGGGCTACGGCGAGGGCGGCGCGATCGCGCTGCGGGCGGCGCGCCGGGAGGGCCGCATCAAGGGCGTCGGCCTGCTCGCCGTGCCCGGCACGACCGGCGAGGACGTGACGCTCGAGCAGCAGCGCCAGATGCTCGATCGCACCGGCGTGAACGCCGAGGGCCAGCAGCTCCGCATCGCGCTGCAGCAGCAGATCATCGACGCGGTCAAGTCCGGCAAGGGCTGGGAGAACATCCCGCCGTCGGTGCGGAAGCAGGCCGACACGCCGTGGTTCAGGAGCTGGCTCCAGTTCGATCCCGAGAAGGCGATCGACGACGTGAACAAGCCGATCCTGATCCTGCAGGGCGCGCTGGACGCCGAGACGCCGCCCTCGCACGCGGACCTGCTCGAGGGCTACGCCCGCGCACGGAAGCGCCCCGATAGCTTCACCCGCAAGGTGATCGTGCCCGGCGTCAACCACCTGCTCGTCCCGGCCTCATCCGGCGAGGTGGACGAGTACGCGCTGCTGCCGGACCTGAACGTCTCGACCGCCGTGACGTCGGCCATCGTGGACTGGCTCGGCGCGACGATGCCGGCGCGGTGACCGATGGCCACGGGTGATCACGACATGACGAGCTGGATTCTCGAAACCGCCGACGACCCGCCGGTCGTGCTCCGGCTCATGCCCGGCAGCGCGAAGACGATCGGCCGCACGGCGCGCGCCGACTTCATCCTCGAGGCACCGCTGGTCTCGCGCGTCCACTGCCGCCTGGTCGCCGACCGCACGGATCAGCTCGCGGTCGAGGACCTCGACAGCACGAACGGGATTCAGGTCAACGGCGAGAAGGTCTCGCGCAGCATGCTGAAGACGGGCGACGTGCTCACGGTCGGGCGGGTGGCGTTCACGATCCGGCGGGAGTAGTGCCGCGCCGGCGGCTAACCGACCAGGAACGGGTTCGTCCGCCGCTCGCGGCCGACCGTGGTGTCGGGGCCGTGGCCGGAGTGCACCGGCGTCTCGTCGGGATAGGCGAACAGCACCTCGCGGATCGATCGGATCAGCGTGTCGTAGTCGCCGCCGGGCAGGTCGGTGCGGCCGATCGATCCCGCGAACAGCGTGTCGCCCACGAAGAGCTCGCGCGCCGGCGCGTCCGGCCGGCCGATGGCGAGGCATACACCGCCGGGACAGTGCCCGGGCGTGTGCCGTACGTCCACGATGAGCTCGCCGAACGCGAACGGCGTGCCGGGCTCGAAGTACTCGTCCACGGGCGGCATCGGATCGACTTCCAGGCCGAACATCCGCGCCTGCTCCACCGCCGCGTCGTACAGGAACTGGTCCGCGCGGTGGAGCCAGATCGGCACGCCGAGCGCCGTCTTCGCGCGCGGGACGCCGGTGACGTGGTCCACGTGCGCGTGCGTCAGCAGGATCGCCACCGGCTCGAGGGCCCCGCGGGCGACCGCGTCGAGCATGTCGTCCACCGCGTCGCCGGGATCGATCAGCACGGCCTCCCGCGTCGCCTCGCAGGAGACGAGGAAGCCGTTTTCCATGAAGGGCGGAGCCGCGTAGGTCGAGATGCGCACGGGCTATCATTCTTCCATGGTCGTGGCCCTGGTGGATGACCTCCTCTTCGCGTCGAAGATCCGCGCCGCCGCCGAGGCGGCCGGGCAACAGATCCGGTTCATCCGGTCGGCCGGCGACGCGCTGCCGGCCGTCGAGGCGGACGGCGTGCGACTGGTGCTGCTCGACCTTGACCGCGACGCGCTCCAGCCCCAGCAGCTCATCGAGGCGATCCGCGCGCGAGACGCACTCCGCGACGTGCGGGTCGCGGCGTTCGTGCGACACACCAGCACCGACCGGATCACCGCCGCCCGCGCGGCCGGCGCCGACGTCGTGCTCGCGCGATCCGCGTTCTTCCCGGCCCTGCCGGACCTGCTCACTGGGGCCGGGGCATGACGAGTGGGAACGGCGCGGGCCGGGACGGTACGGACGCGCACGACGCGGGCCGGGATGCGACGGGCCGGACCGCCGGGGGCGCGCACGATACGGCGCGCCGCGTGCCGACGCGCCTCGACGTCGAGGTCGCGCGCGCGCGCATCCAGCCGCACGTGACGCGCACCCCGCTCGTGCGCTCGCCGTTCCTCTCCGCCGAGACCGGCGCCGAGGTCTGGCTCAAGCTCGAGACCATCCAGGTGACCGGGTCGTTCAAGTTCCGCGGCGCGGTCAACGCCATCGCACGTCTCCGCGAGGACCGGCCGGACGTCGAGGCCGTGATGACCGCGTCGGCCGGCAACCACGGCCTGGCGCTCGCGACGGCGGCCGCGCGGTTCGGCATCCGCACGCGCGTCCACCTGCCCGCCTCCGCGCCGGACGCCAAGCAGGCCGCGCTCGCCGCGCTCGGCGCCGACCTGGTGCGGGCCTCGTCCTACGACGCCGCCGAGGACGCCGCGCGCGAGGAGGCCACGCGCACCGACGCCGTGTTCGTGTCGCCGTACGACGATGAGGACGTCATCGCCGGCGCAGGAACCGTGGCGATGGAAGTGCTCGAGGACGCGCCCGACACAGACACCATCGTCGTGCCGGTCGGCGGCGGCGGGCTGATCGCGGGCATCGCGATCGCGGCCGACGGGCGCGCCGCCGTGCGCGGCGCGGAGGCCGCGGCCTCGCCGGTGTTCTCGTCGGCGCTGGCGGCCGGTCGCCCCGTGACCGTCGAGGTGGCGCCCACGCTCGCCGACGGCCTGGCCGGCAACATGGACCCGATGAGCCGCACGTTCGGCGTCGTCCGCGACCGGGTCGGCGAGGTGGTGACGGTGGACGAGGACGCCATCGCGCGCGCGATGCGCGCGCTCGTCTTCCGGGATCGCCTGGTCGCCGAGGGCGCGAGCGCCGTCGGCGTCGCCGCGCTGCTCGCCGGCGCCCTGCCCGTCCACGGTCGCCGCGTCGTCGTCGTGCTGTCGGGCTGTAACGTGGACGAGCGGGTGCTGCGGAGCGTGCTGTGAGGTTCGCGCTCGTCCTGGTCGGGTTGCTGCTCGCGGCGCCGCCCCCGCCGCCGGCCCGGTGTGCCTGCCTGGAGAACATCCCGCCGCCGGGAGGCTGGACTCCCGACACCTGGCAGCGGGCTTACCGCGCGGAAGTGGAGCGCGCGGTCAGGGATTCGACAGTCGTGTTCTACGGCCGCGTTCTCGAGCACTCCGTGACGACATCGACGTTCAGGGTGGACAGGGTCTGGAAGGGCCCGCACGTGCCGACGTTGCAGGTCAGCAACGGCACCGTCGATCTCGGCGACGGTCGATTCGTGACGAGCGGTTGCTCGAGGAGCTTCCGGCCGCTCGGGCGCTACATCGTCTTCGCCTCGGCCGACGACGGCCTGCTGTCATCCTCGACCTGTGGTCCGACGCACGAGACGGTGGCCGACCGGCCGATCTTCAAGCTGCTCGACCGGATCGTGCAGCCCGGCGGGCTGCCGGCACGGGCGCGCCGCTAGGGCCGCCTACTTCTTCTTCGGCATCGACGGCCGGATCTCGATGCGGCTCGGCAGGCTGCGGCCGGGATGCCGCAGCAGGTCCATCACGACCTCCGCCACGTCGTCCGGCGCGAGCCGCCAGTCCCCGCCCTCGGCCGCGCCGCGGCCGGAGAACTCCGTGGCGACCGACCCCGGCATCACCGTGCTCACGCGGATGCGGTCGTAGCGGACTTCCTGCATGACGGCCTCGGACAGCGCGATGAGGCCGGCCTTCGACGCGCAGTAGGCGCCGCCGCCGGGAAAGTAGTTGCGCCCGGCGAGGCTGGCGATGTTGATGATCCACCCGCCGCCCGCGCGTCGCAGGGCGGGGATGGCCGCGCGCATGCCGAAGAAGGCGCCGGTCAGGTTGGTGTCGATCACGCGCGCCCACTGCTCGTCGGTCATCGACTCGACGGGCTCGAACTCGCCGACGCCGGCGTTGTTGACGAGCACGTCGAGTCCGCCCCACCGCTGCTCCGCGCCGGCGACGAGCGCGTCCACGGCCGCGCGGTCGCGCATGTCCACGCGCGCGCCCGCCACGCGCGAGGCCGCGTCGCCCTCGCGCCCGAGATCGGCGACGGCCCTGTCGAGCCGCGCCTGGTCGAGCCCGGTGACGGTCACCCGGCCGCCCGCCGCGACGATGTCGCGCGCGATGGCGTGGCCGATGCCGCGGGATCCGCCGGTGACGATGGCTCTGGTCATGAGGCCATTGTAGGTGGGGTCAGGTCTTGGATCGCAGCCTCGGTCCGCGCGGACTGACGATGCTGTCATTACAGCATCGTCACCCGCGCCGCACCGAGGCTGCGATCCAAGACCTGACCCCACCTCGTGCTATCGTCCGTCGGTCACATGTCTACCGTCGCCATCCTCGGGGCCGGGCCGCTCGGCGGCGCCATCGCGCACGCGATCGCCGAGCAGCAGGCGTTCCGCGACGTCCGCCTCATCGACGAGCGCGCGTCGGTCGCCGCCGGCAAGGCGCTCGACCTGCGACAGATGGGTCCCGTCGGCCGCTTCGACACGCACCTGACGTCGGGCGGCGATCCGCTCGACGCCGCCGGCGCCGACGTCATCGTCGTCGCCGATCGCGTGGAGGGCGGCGAGTGGGAGGGCGAGGCCGGTCTGGCGATGGTGGGCCGCCTCGCGCGCGCGGGCACGCGCGCGCCGTTCGTCTTCGCCGGCGCCGCGCAGGCCTGGCTGCTGCGCGCCGCGGCGGTGGAACTCAAGCTGCCCGCGGACCGCCTGGTGGGCACCGCGCCGGCCGCGCTCGTCGGCGCCGTGCGCGCGATGGTCGCGCTCGAGGTGGACGGCGCGGGCACGGACGTCCACGTGTCGATCGTCGGACGCCCGGGCGGGCTCATCGTCGCGTGGTCGGCGGCGACGACGGGCGGGCGGCTGGTCACCGACGTGGTGCCCGCGCACCGGCTGCTCGCGATCTCGGACGGGCTGAAACGCCTGTGGCCGCCCGGGCCGCGGGCCATCGCCGCGCCGACGGCCGCGGTCGCGCGGGCACTGGTGGGCGGCTCACGCCGGCTGCACCAGGCGCTCTGCCTCACGGACGGCGAGTTCGGGTCGAGGCACGAGACGGTGATGCTGCCGCTGGCGATCGCGCCGGGCCGGATCGCGCGGCGCGTGATGCCGGCGCTCAGCCCGCAGGAGCGGGTTCAGGTCGAACGCCACCTGCGCTGAAGACCGCGGCCATCGCCAGGACCACCCGCTCCTCGACCTCGTCCATCGGCACGGCACGCCCGAGCAGCCGCTCGAGGGAGGTCACGCCCCGGTCGGCAATCCCGCACGGCACGATCAACCGGAAGTGGCGGAGATCGGTGGCGACGTTCAGCGCGAAGCCGTGGCTCGTGATCCAGCGGCTGATGCGGACGCCGATCGCGGCGAGCTTCTCCTCGCGGCCCTCGGGCCCGACCCAGGCGCCGGACAGTCCCGGCACCCGGCGCGCCTCGATGCCGTACGACGCGGCGACATGGATCAGCACCGCCTCGAGATCGCGGACGTACCGGTGGACGTCGCAGCGGTCGGGCCTCAGGTCGAGAATCGGATAGCCGACGAGCTGGCCGGGCCCGTGGTAGGTCACGTCGCCGCCGCGCCCCGTCTCGAAGACCTCGACGCCCTCGCGCGCGAGCTCCGCCTCCGAGGCGATGATGTGCGTGGGGCCCCGCCGCGTCTTCACGCCGAGCGTGATGACAGGCGGGTGTTCCACGAGGAGCAGCGTGTCGGCGATCCGGCCCGCGCGGCGATCCTCGACGAGTTGCTGCTGCAACGCGAGCCCGTCGGCGTAGCCGACGCGGCCGAGCCGGCGGACGTCGAACGTCCGCGTCACGCCGACGCCGGCCGCACGGCGTCCGCCGGGCTCTAGATCCACGACTCGTCGAAGTCCTGGAGGCGTTCCTTCAGCGCCTGGAGAAACCGGCCCGCGTCCGCGCCGTCGATCAGGCGATGGTCGTAGCCGAGCGTCAGGTAGCACATCGGGCGGATGGCGATCTTGTCGTCGACGACCACGACCCGCTTGTCCACCGAGCCCACGCCGAGGATCGCGACCTGCGGCTGGCTGATGACCGGCAGGCCGAACAACGCGCCGAAGATGCCGGGGTTGGTGATCGTGAAGGTGCCGCCCTGGACTTCCTCGGGCTTCAGCTGCTTGGTGCGCGCGCGATGCGCGAGGTCCTGGATCGCGCGGCACAGCCCGAGCATGTTCCGCTCGTCGGCGTTCCGGATGACCGGCACGATCAGGCCCTGGTCGAGCGCGACCGCGATGCCGAGGTTCACGTCGCGCTTGTAGATGATGTTGTCGCCGTCGATCGAGGCGTTGGTGAACGGGAACTGCCGGACGACGTCGACGGTCGCCTTCGCGATGAACGCGGTGAAGGTGAGCTTCGTGCCGGCGGCCTCGTACTCGGCCTTCTTCTTCTTCCGGATCTCGTCGATGCGCCCGAAGTCCACCTCGTAGGCCGAGTAGACGTGCGGTGACGTGCGCAGGCTCATCACCATGTGCTCGGCGATCTTCTTGCGCATCACGCCCATCTTCTCGATGCGCACGTTCTCGCCCGGCTGGAACGCCGGCGGCGGAGGCGCGGCCGTGGCGGCAGGCGGGGCGGCAGCCGGGGTGGCCGTGGGCGAGGCCGGCGCCGCGCCGGGGGCCGCGGCGGGTCCGGCGGCTGACGCGCCGCCCGCCGCGATGAACGCCTCGATGTCGCGCTTGGTCACGCGGCCCGAGATGCCGGTGCCCTGGACCTGCGCGATGTCGACGCCGTGCTCCTGCGCGATCTTCCGCACGACCGGCGACGACCGCCGACGGCGCAGGTCCGCGAGGGTCTCGTCGGCCGACGCCGCCGCCGCAGGCGCGGGCGCGGCCGGAGCCGGGGCGGCCGGGGCGGCCGGGGCGGGGGCGGCCGGTGCCGCCGCGGGCGTCGCCGCCGGAGCCGCCGCCACAGGCGGGGCCGCCTCCGCCGCAGCCGCACCGGCGGCGGAGGCGGACTGCTCGCCTGCCGCGCCGATGACCGCGACCACGCTGTTGACCGGAACCGTCTCGCCTTCCTTCACCCGGATCTCGAGCAGCACGCCGCCGCCGGGCGAGGGAATCTCCGCGTCGACCTTGTCGGTCGAAATCTCGAACAGCGGCTCGTCCTTGTCGATCGCGTCGCCGACTTTCTTGATCCAGCGGACGATCGTGCCCTCGGCAATCGACTCCCCCATCTGGGGCATCACGACATCAGTAGGCATTCAGGAACTCCAGCAGCTCCGTGCTCGGCAATCGGCCAATCGACAATCGGGACATCGAATCGAACAATCGGCAATCTCGCAATCAGGCAATCTCGCAATCTCGCAATCTCGCAATCAGACAATTGCCCTGAAAATCACCAATCACCAATCCCCAATTCCCAATCAATCACCAATCACCAATCACCAATCCTCAATGCGCACGCGGTCCATGTCGCGCGCGCTCAGACGTGAATCGCGGCCCCATGGACCGCGTGCGCCGCCTCTCCCACCGCCTCCGACATCGTCGGGTGCGCGTGGATGGTGCGGATCAGTTCCTCGACCGTCGACTCGAGCCGCAGCGCGACCGCGGCCTCGGCGACGAGCTCGGTCGCGCGCAGGCCGATCATGTGCACGCCCAGCACCTGGTCGTACTTCTTCTCGGCGACGATCTTCACGAAGCCCTCGGTCTCGTTCGCCATCTTCGCGCGGCCGAGCACCCCGAACGGGAACGTGCCGACGCGCACGTCGTAGCCGCGGGCGATCGCCTCCTGTTCGGTCAGGCCGATGCTCCCGATCTCCGGATCGCAATAGGTGCAACCCGGCACCTGGTCGTAGTCGATCGGCCGGACCTCGCGGCCCGCCAGCCGCTCGGCCAGCACGATGCCCTCCGCCGACGAGAGGTGCGCGAGCTGCGGGTGCGCGCCGGTGCCCATCGTGATCACGTCGCCGATCGCCGAGATCCCGGGCTGGCCCGTGCGGAACAGCTCGTCCACCCTCACGTAGCCGCGCTCGAGCGTCAGGCCCGCCTCCTCGGCACCGAGACCGTCGGTCACAGGCCCGCGGCCCGTCGCCACCAGCAGCTTCTCGACGGTCAGGGTATCGGCCTTGCCGTCCGCGCCCTGCATCTCGATCGTCACGCTGCCGCCCTTGACCCGGGCCGCGGTGACGCGCGTGCCGGTGTGCGCCTTGATCCCGCGCTTGCGGAAGGCCTTGGCCAGCTCGGCGGACACGGCCTCGTCCTCGTTCGGGACGAGGCGCGGCAGCAGCTCGATGATCGTCACCTCGCTGCCGAACTGCCGGAAGATCGACGCGAACTCGACGCCGACCGCGCCGCTCCCCATGATGGCCAGCGACTTCGGCACCTCGGGCAGGTGGATCGCCTCGTCGCTCGTGATGATCGTCGTGTGGTCGATCGTGATCCCGGGCACGCTGCGCGGCGCCGACCCGGTCGCGACGATGATCTCCTTCGCCTCGAGCCCGCGCGCGGCGTCGCCGGTGACCTCCACGCGCCCCCGGCCGGCGAGCCGGCCCGATCCCTTCACCCACTCGATCCTGTTCTTCTTGAAGAGGAACTCGACGCCCTTCGTCAGCCCCGTGACGATCTTGTTCTTGCGCGCGTGGACGCGCCCCATGTCGAGCGTGGGCGTGACGTCGGCGCCGAAGGAGATGCCCCACGTGGCGGCGTCCTTCGTGACCTTCAGGGCGTGCGCGTGCTCGAGCAGCGCCTTGGTCGGGATGCAGCCCCAGTTGAGGCAGGTACCGCCGAGCGACGGCTGCCGTTCGACGACCGCGACGCGCAGGCCGAGCTGCGCCGCGCGGATCGCCGCGACGTAGCCGCCGGTCCCCGAGCCGATGACGATGAGATCGAAGGATTCAGGCATGGTGAGTGACGCGGACGGGCTCCCGCCGCCCGCGACGGCGCGCGCGGCCCGCAAACAGTTTACTCGGTGGAACGGACGGGGGCGGGGAACGGTGCGGGACGCTCGCTGACGGGCGGGAGGCCCCGTCAACGAGCGCCGGAACCGTCGGTCTTACTTGCGGGGCAGAACGGCGTCCTTGAGCTGCTTGGCGATCCGCGCCTTGACGACGGTCTTGGCCGGGATCTTGATCGGCTCGCCGGTCGCCGGGTTGCGGCCCTCACGCGCCTTCCGCTTCTGCACCACGAGCTTGCACATGCCCGGCAGCACGAACTCCCCAGACCGCTTCAGCTCCTTTTCCGACAGCCGAAGCAGTTCGTCGAAGAGGTCGCGCACCGCGGTGCGCTTCATGTCGAACTTCTCCGCGAAGTGCGCGAAGAGCTCCATCTTGCCCATGCGGCGGGCGTCTGCCATGCCTTCTTCTCCCTGGCTGGGGCGCGCGTTTGTGGTCCACATGTCGCCAACACCGCGCACGCGAACGGCTCGACGGCAAATACCAGTAAAACGGGGCTAATCGTAGCGCCGCGCCCGAAAAGATGTCAATTGGCCCCGGAAAAATCGGGGTCCGCCGCCCGCCCGGGCGCCGCTCGTCCGACGCGCGCCACCCGCCGCCTACTCGTACCGCAGCGCGCGGATCGGATCGACGCGCGCGGCACGCCGCGCCGGCAGGTAGCTCGCGAGGAACGCGCCGCCCAGCAGGACGAACGCCGCCGCGGCGTACGCGACGACGTCGCGCGGCCCGACGCCGATGAGCTGGCTCGACGCGAGCGGCAGCAGGAGCGCCGCCAGCCCGAGTCCGATGGCCACGCCGGAGGCCGCGAGCCACAGGCCCTGCCCGACCACGAGCCGGTAGACCTGGCCGCGCTGCGCGCCGAGCGCCAGGCGGATGCCGATCTCCGGCGTCCGCTGGCTGACCGAGAACGCGAGCAGGCCGTAGAGCCCGACCGCCGCGAGCACCATCGCCGCCGCGCCGAGCGCGCCGAGCAGCGTGGCGACGATGCGCGGGATGAAGAGCACCATGTCGCGATGCTGCGCCATCGTCCGCACGTCGAAGAGCGGCACGTCCGGGTCCAGCCCCGCGAGCGCCTGGCGGACGGGGCGTACGATCCCGTCGGGGTCGCCCTTGGTGCGCACGATGAGCGTGACGTCCGGCCGGTAGTACTCGGCGAGCGGCAGGTACATGAAGGCGACCGGCGCGGCGCCCGGCGTCGTGTACGTCAGGTCGCCGACGACGCCGATGACGGTGGCCCATTCGCCGAGCCACACGCGCCCGCCGACCGCCTTCCCGTCGGGCCAGTACCGCTTCGCCATCGTCTCGTTGATCACCACCGCGTGCTCGCCGGTGCCGTCGTCGCGCGCGGTGAAGACGCGGCCGTCACGGAGCGGTACGCCGAGCGTCCGGAAGAAGCCGGGGCTCACGCGGTCGTAGAAGAGGGTGATCTCCTCGCCCCTGGCGGGCTCGTAGCCCTCGATGCGGCCGGACGTGTCGCTGCCGCCGCCGAGCTTCAGCGGCAGGTCGCGCGCAATGGCGGCCGACTCGACGCCGGGAATGCGCTCGACCTCGGCGATGAGCCGCGCCAGCAGGTCGAGGCCGCGCGGCTGGTCGTAGCCGGCGGGCAGCAGGTCCACCGACGCGAGCAGGCCGCGGTCGAGGTCGAAGCCGACGTCGAACCGCTCGGCGTTCGCGAGCGTGCGCGCGAAGAGCGCCGCGCCGACGAGGAGCAGCGCGGAGAGCGCGACCTGCGAGGCGACGAGCAGGTTGCGGAGGCGGGTGCGCCGGCGGCCGCCCGTCGTGCCGCGCGATTCCCTGAGCGCCGGCACGAGCCCGGGCCGCGACGCCTGGAGCGCGGGCAGCAGGCCGAAGACGATCGTCGCCGCCAGCGCGAGGCCCAGGCTGAAGAGCGGGAGCCAGGAGCTGAGCTGCACGGTCGCGTCGATCGGCAGCGGCGACGGCGGCACGAAGCCGCGGAACAGCCGGCTCGCCCACACCGCGAAGACCACGCCGGCGGCCGCGCCCGCGATGGCGAGCAGCACGTTCTCGGCCAGCAACTGCCGGATGATGCGCGCGCGGCTCGCGCCGAGCGCCAGCCGCACCGCGATCTCGCGCTGCCGCGACGCGCCGCGCACGATGAGCAGGCTGGCGAGGTTGGCGCAGACGATCAGCAGCACGATGCCGACCACGGCGCCGAGCACCATGAAGACCGGCCCGAAGATCCCCGTCGCCGACTGCGGGTCGCCGGACAGCGGATAGACGGCGATGCCGCGGTCGGTGTTGACGTCCGGGAACTCGGCGGCGAGCTGGGCTGCCACGGCCGAGAGTCCCGCCTGCGCCGTCGGAATCCCGGTGCCGGGCGCGAGCCGCGCGTAGACGGTGAGCCAGGCGTTGCCCCGCTCGACCAGCCGGTTCCCCGGCGTGAGCGACGCCTGCATCATCATCGGCACGAAGACGTCGGTGGACATCGCCGGCATCCCCCCGCGGAAGTCCGGCGCCGAGACGCCCACGACGGTGTACGGATGACCATTGATCGACAGCGTCGAACCGATGACGGCCGGATCGGCCTGGAAGCGGCGCTGCCAGTAGCGGTACGAGAGCACCGTCACCGGGTGCCCGCCCGGCGTCCGGTCGTCGTCGGGCGAGAGCACTCGTCCCTCGGCGGGTTGGACGCCCATGAGCTCGAAGAACTCGCCGGTGACGATCTCCGCCCACGCGCGCTCGGGATCGCCGGACGTGCGGACGTTGACCGCCGTGAACCGCTCGGCGGCCAGGTCGAGCACGCCGTCGGGCCGGCGCGCGGCCAGATCGGCGAAGTTCGGGTACGACATGCTGATGTCGCGCCGCGTCTTCGTCGTGCCGTGCAGGACGACGACGTCGGAGACGTGCGTGGCGCCCGGCAGCGGGCGCAGCAGGAAGTTCTGGACCCACGCGAAGACGGTGGCGTTCGCGCCGATGCCGAGGCCGAGCAGCAGGACGGCGACCGCGGCAAAGCCGGGGCGCGACACGAGGGTACGGGCGCCGTAGCGCAGGTCGCTCATCAGGGTGGGCATGGTCCAGCTCCGATATCGCAGGGCAAGCGCGTGCGGCACGACACCGCCGGCGCGGGAAAGCAGGTCGAGGGCGCGCGCCGGCGACACGCGGTGACCGGCCGCGTCGCCGGTCAGGAACGCCCACTGGTAATGGAGGTCCGCCTCCCATTGCCGGCGCCAGCCGGCCCGGCGGTCGGCCGGGACGATGGGCGCGACGAGGTGGACGGCGGCGCGCGCGAGGCGGAGCGGCAGCCGCGCCGGGGCGTCGTCCGCGCGACGCGGCGCCGGCCCGAGGTCGGGATCCGGCGTCACCGGCGGCCCTTCCCGGCGACGCCGATGGTCACCGGTCGCAGCGTCTTGTATTTCTGGAGCGCCTCTGCCAGCACCTCGCCACCGGCCGGGGTCAGCTGGAAATAGCGACGCGGCGGCCGGCCCTCCCGATGCGCCACCCGCGCGTCCTCCCAGGCGGACTTCACGAACCGCTGGTCCTCCAGCCGGTCGAGCGCCGGGTAGACGGTGCCGCTCGTCAGGCCGGTGGCCGCCATGATGTCGAACCCGAACCGCTTGCCGTCGGCGATGGCATGCAGGATGGCCACCGTGCCGAAACTGAGTCCTCGCTTCACCGGGCCTCCAGGAGATGGGACGAGAGTCTGGCTATAAAGGTTGCCAGTATATATCGAATGCCAACATAGCCACTACGGCCCCAATCGGCAATCAGGCAGACCGGCAAGCTGACAATGGCGCAACCTGCCAATTCGTCAATCTGCGGATTCGCCAACCTGCGGATTCGCCAATTCGCCAATCAAACAATCCTTCAATCAAAGAAATCGTCAATCCCCCAATCACCAATGCCCGCTCAATCGCCAATCACCAATCCACAATCCCCAATCAATCACCAATCACCGATCACCAATCACCAATGGCCCGCCTGCCATAAAATCCCCCCATGCCCCCGTCCCCGCTCGACACCTTCCCCAACCCGCATCCGGAACGCGACTACGACATCCTGATCCGATGCCCGGAGTTCACGTCGATGTGCCCGAAGACCGGGCTGCCGGACTTCGGCGAGATCACCATCCGCTACACGCCCGAGGCCACCTGCATCGAGCTGAAGTCCCTGAAGTACTACCTGCTCGGCTACCGGAACGAGGGCGTGTTCTACGAGACGCTGACGAACCGGATCCTCGACGACCTGGTGGCCGCGTGCGCGCCCCGCGAGATGACCGTCACCGGCGCCTTCACCGCGCGCGGCGGGATCACCACCACCGTCACCGCCCGGAAGGACCGGGCCTGACGCAGCCCGCACGACGATGACGCCCGACCCCGACGAGGGCGCGGAGCCGGTCCGGCTGCCGATCGAGGAGGAGCTGGACCTCCACGCATTCGCCCCGCGCGACATCCCGTCCGTGGTCGACGAGTACGTCACCGCCGCGCACGACGCCGGCCTGCGCGACCTGCGCCTGATCCACGGCCGCGGCCGAGGCGTGCAGCGCGGCATCGTCCAGCAGGCCCTCGAGCGGCACCCGCTGGTCGAGTCGTTCCGGGACGACACGGGCGCGCACCTCGGCGCGACGCTCTGCCGGCTGGTGCCGCCGAACCGGTGAGAAACGGCCATCGGGCCGGGCGGCGCGGTACGCAGAAACGGCCATCGATCGACCGTCATCCGACGGTTCAGGCCGGATTCCTCCTCCCGCCCCGGGCACGCGACTTGCGAGGGAGAATCGCGTGGCCGATTCTCCGCTTCCCGCGCCGGGCACGCTCGTGGACCTGCGTGCCCACCGCTGGCGCGTCGTCCGCGTGCGCCGCGACCGCGCCATCGCCCGGCTCGATCTCGCACGCGGCGATCTCCGGCGCGTCTTCCTGATCCCGTTCGACCGGCCGAGGGCGCGCGCCGCCGGTGAACGCGGCCGGCGCCTCCGGCGCGCCGGCGCGCTCCGGCAGCTGGCCGCGCTCGTCGCCCGCGCCGGACCGGCGCGCCTGCCGGCCAGCCTCGTCGATTCCGACGCCGACGTCCTCCCCTTCCAGATCGAACCGGCGCTCGCCCTCGAAGGCGGCGCGCGACGCGTCCTCGTCGCCGACGAGGTCGGCCTCGGCAAGACGGTGCAGGCCGGACTCGCGATCGCCGAACGCGTCCGGCGCGACCCCGACGCGCGCGTGCTCGTCCTGGCCCCGCGGGGCTCCACGCCCAGTGGGCGTTCGAGCTGGCCCGATGGTTCGATCTCCGGCCCCGGCCGGGCACGCGCGACGGGCTCGCCCGGACCTCGGGCACCCTCGCCTTCGCGACCGATTCGTGGCGGCGGCCGGGCGTGACAATGGCCTCGCTCGACTACCTGAAACAGCCGCACGTCCTGGCCAGCCTGCCGCTGCAGGCCTGGGACCTCGTCGTCGTGGACGAAGCGCACGATGCCTGCGGCGACTCGGCACGCTACCACGCCTGCGCGGACCTGGCTCGTCGGTCCAGGCGGCTGCTGCTCCTCACGGCGACTCCGCACACGGGCGAAGCCTCCCGCTTCCGCCGGCTGCTCCGCCTCGGCGCCCACGGGGCACGGGCCCCGGCCCCGCTGGTCTTCCGGCGGTCGCGCGCGGACCTTCGGCCGGGTGTCACGAGGGCGGTGCGCTGGCATCGCGTCGCGCTGACGGCGACCGCACGAGCGATGCTCGAAGCGCTCGCGGCCTTCGAGCACGTTGTCCAGCGCGCGCGAGCCGGCCGGGCCGACTCCGGCACCACGGCCGGCCCGACGAATCAGACCCCCGGCCTGCTGCTCGCGCTCCTTCGCAAGCGTGCGCTCTCGACCGCCCACGCCTTCTGCGTGTCGATCGATCATCGTCTCGCCTGGCTCGACGCGCGGGGGACGCGGCCGGACGACGGGTGGCGACAACCGTCTTTGATCTTCGCTGCCGACGCCGCTGACGATGGGATGAGCGCGGGCGATCAGGCGGCCATCACGATGGACATCGGCCTGGACGAAGCACGCGAGCGCTCGTGGATGCGGCGGCTGCGGCAGCTCGGCCACGCGGCCCGGCGCCACGACGCCAAGGTGCGACGCGTGGCCGGACTCCTCGCGCGCGCCCGCGAGCCGGCCATCGTCTTCACCGAGTTCCGCGACTCGCTGGAGGCGATCGCGGGCGTGCTGGGGCGGACGCGCGTCGCCGTGCTGCACGGCGGTCAGTCCGCGCCGGAGCGGACCGAGGCGCTTCGGGCCTTCGACGCCGGCGAGGCACGCGTGCTGCTGGCGACCGACGTCGCGAGCCAGGGACTGAACCTGCAGCGCCGATGCCGGTGGGTGATCAACCTGGAGCTGCCGTGGGTGCCGGCGCGGCTCGAACAGCGCGCGGGCCGGGTCGATCGCCTCGGACAGCGGCGCCGGCCGCACGTCACGCTGGTCGTGGCCCGCCATCCCTGGGAAGGCGGGCTGCTCAGCCGACTTGCCGAACGGGTGCTGTGCGCGCAGCGCGCGCTCGGTCCGCACCTCCTCGCGCACGTGCTCCCGTCCGACGCCGCCGTTCGGGCGTGCCTGCTCGAGGACACCCCGCTGCCCGAGGCGACCGCCGCGGCAGTGCCGCGCGTCCCGACGTGCACGCGCTACCGCGGCGCCGCGATTGCCGCGGCGAGGAGCGTCACGTGGCGTCGCGCGCTGCTGCAGCGCGCGGGCGGCTTCCGGCACGACTGTGGATGGACGGCCCTGGTGCCTGGCGCGTCGCTCCGGCGACGAGCAGGCCCGCGAGCGGTGGCCGTGTTCACGGTGCCGCTGGTCGATCACCGCGCGGACACGATCGAGGAACACGTCGTGCCGGTGCTGTGCCCCGTGGCGGACGACGGGCGTCGGCTCGCACCGGCGCGAGTGGTGCCGGCAACGCGGGAGCAGGCGCGCGCCATCGCGGCCGACTCGCTCCGGCGTCGGGCGGCGCGGCTGACTCGACGAGCCGTGCGGGAGGCGCGCGAGGCGGCGGTCATCGATGGCCGCATCGCCGCGCACTGCCGGCGCATCGCGCACCTGGATCGGTGGCAACCCGGTCTCTTCGATCGGCGGCGCGAGCGCGAGGTCGCCGCGCGGGATGAGGAACTGGCGGACGCCGGGCTGGAGATTGCCGCGCCGGTGGACGCCACCGGGCTGGCGGATGCCTGGCCGGTGGACGCCACCGGGCTGGCGGATGCCGCGCCGGTGGACGCAATCCCGACAGCCTCATCGTCGTCGCGTGCCCGACATCCTCACGCCGCATCGGGGGCGGCTCGCGACTCGCCCGCCGTCGTCGTCGGGCGACCGCGGCTGCGGCTGGTGCTGGGGGCACGATGCTGAGCGACCTGGCCGGCATCGGCGGGTCGCTCTTCCCGGGGCACTTTCTCGCCGAGCGGGCGGACGGCGGCATGCTGCGCGGCGGCACGGACCCGCGGCGACTGCAGGCGCACCTGGGTCGGTGGTGGCGGAGCGCCGAGGCGACGTGCGGTCCGTCCACGAGCCTGCGTGCCGTGTTCGACGGCGTGGCGTGCCCGCTGCTGGGAGCGCTCGGCTTCCGCGTGCGGGATCCGCGATTCGACGCGGATCGCATCCGCGCGCGCCTCGACACCCCCGGCGGCGGTCGCGTGGCGCTCCTGCAGCTGCCCTGGGCCGCGCGGCCGTCACGGCGCTGGCGAGAGGCCTGGGACGCCGCTCGCGACGCCGGCTCACGGTGGTGCCTGGTGCTCGCGCCGCCGTACCTCTCGGTCGTGGACGCGCGAAGACACGGGGCGCGGCGTGCCGTGGAATTCACGCTGCCGGACGCGCTCGAGGTCCGCAGCCTCACGGTGCTCGTCGCGGTGGCCGGCGCGGGCGCGTTCGAGGGCGCGCCGGTCGTCGCGATCGAGGCACTCGTGGCCGACGGCCACCGGTTCCAGGATCGCGTAAGAGAGGACCTCCAGCACGGCGTCGCCGAGTCGCTCGGGGCGCTCGCGGCCCTGGCGCACCGGGCCACCGCGCGGGAAGCGGCGTTCGACGAGGCGCTGACCATCGTCTATCGCATCCTGTTCCTGTTGTTCGCCGAGTCGCGTGCGCTGGTCCCGGCCGCGCACCCGATCCTGGCGCAGGCGTACACGGTCGGCGGCCTCTGCCGGGACGCGCTCGACGGATCGACGCGGGGTGTCTGGGACGGGCTGGCGGCGATTACCCGGCTCTCGCGCGTCGGCTGCCGCACGGGCGACCTGATCGTCTGGCCGTTCAACGGCCCGTTGTTCGCGCGCCGTTCGGCGCCCGCTCTCGAGTCGCCGGCCCGCGGGGGCCGGCAGCGACGCGGAGGCACACCCGCGCGCGACGGGGCCGGGCGCGACGCCGAATCCGCCCGAGACGCGGCGCTCGGGCGTGCGCTCGTCGCGCTCGGGACGCGGCGCGGCCGCCACGGTCGCCAGACGATTCGATACGCCGATCTCGGCGTGGAACAACTGGGCGCGGTGTACGAACGCGTGCTCGACATGGAGGCCGGCCCCCATCCCGGGAAAGCGGACGTCCGCGCGACGACGGCCGCCCCTGCGCCGGCGACAGCCCCCGGCGCGGAGGCGATCGTCGCCCCCGCGGCCGGGGCGAACATCGTTTCCGCGCGGCGGCGGGCGCGACCGGCGGGCGGACACAGCGCTCACCGCAAGGCGACCGGCACCTTCTATACACCGCGGCCCCTCGCCGACTTCGTGGTGCGCCGGACGCTGGCGCCGCTCGTGGCCGGCGCGTCCGTGGACCGGATCCTGTCGCTCCGCGTGCTCGATCCGGCGATGGGCAGCGGGGCGTTCCTCGTGGCGGCCTGCCGGTTCCTGGCCGACGCCTGCGAGCGCGCCATGATCGCCGAGGGACGCTGCGCCGAAACCGACCTCGATGCCGGGATGCGCGCCTCGCTGCGCCGGCGGGTCGCGGAACGCTGCCTCGCCGGCGTGGACGTCAACCCCGTGGCGGTGCGGGTGGCGCGGCTGTCGGTCTGGCTCACCTCGCTCGCCCATCGACGACCGCTGGGTTTCCTCGACCACCGGCTCCGCGTCGGCCACAGCCTGATCGGCGCGAGCCCGGAGGATCTGCGTCGCGTGCCGGACCTGGCGCACGGGCGGCGCGATGCGCGTGGGGTGCGCGGCGCGCCGGGTGCGCGCGGTACGCCGCAGCCGGGTGCGCGCGGCCACCGGCGACGCCCGCCGCAGGCGGACCGGGCGCTGCCGCTCTTCGAGGCCGGCGGGCTCGACCTGGCGATGCGGCGGATGACGCGATCGATCGGCGCGCTGCTGGATCGTCCCGACGAGACCGTCGGCGACGTGCACGCGAAGGCGGCGGCGTGGCGACGGCTGGCGGGACCGGGCTCGCCGATCGAGGCCTGGCGCGACGCCGCCTCGCTCTGGTGCGCCCGGTGGTTCTGGTCCGGGCCGGGCGGCGACGGGTCGCCTCCGTCCGCGGCGGAGCTGCGCGCGGCGATCGACGGCAGGCTCGGTCGCGACGCCACGCTGCCGCGCGCGACGATCGACCGCTGGTGCCGCACGGCCGCGACGCTCGCGCGGCGCCACGGCTTCTTCCACTGGCCGCTCGAGTTCGCCGACGTGTTCTACGAGCCGTCGGGCGAGCCGCGCGCCGATCCCGGCTTCGACGCGATCGTCGGCAACCCGCCGTGGGAGATGCTGCGCGACGATGGGCGGGCGCCTGGCGACGAGGCCGGTGCCCGCGCGGCCACGGCACGGTTCCTTCGCGATTCGGGACTCTATCCCGACTCGACGCGCGGACACGTCAATCTCTACCTGCCGTTCCTCGAACGGTCGCTGTCCCTGCTCAAGCGGGAAGGACGACTCGGCCTCGTGCTGCCCTGGGGGTTCGCGTCGGACGACGGCGCGACGGTGCTGCGGCGCCGCCTGGTCGAGGGCGATCGCGTGGACACGCTGGTCGGCTGCGACAACGGCGACGGCCTGTTTCCCGTGCACCGCGGCCTGCGATTCCTGGCCCTCGTCGCCGGTCCCGCGGTGCCGGGGCGCGAGACGCGCGCGCGGTTCGGGGTGCGCCGCGCCGAGGACCTGTCGGCGCTGCCGTCGCGCGATGCGGAGGACGACCCCGCCGCGGTCGCAGCGTGGCCCGTCCGGCTGACGGCGGAAGTCGTCGGTGCATCGGGCGGCCGCGCCGGTCGGATTCCCGACGTTCGCCGCGCGTCGGATTTGTCGCTGCTCACGCGACTGACGCGCGCGTTTCCCAGACTTGGTGACGCGGCGGGCGCCGGCGCGACGTTCGGCCGCGACCTGAACGCGACCGATCACCGAGCCCACTTCGGCACGACGGGCCTGCCGGTGCTCGAGGGCAAGGACATCGCGCCGTTCGTCGCACACGTCCCGGACGCGCCGCCTCGACCCGCGCCGGCGACCGGCGGCTCCGCACGACCCGCGCCGGCGACCGGCGGCCACCGCCGGATCGCGCCGTCCGTCGCGGCGCGGCTCCTGCCCGATCGCCGGTTCACGCGTCCGCGCCTGGCCTATCGCGACGTCTCCGGCGTCGGCAACCGCGTCTCGCTCATCGCCGCGATCCTGCCGGCAGGCGTGGTGACGACGCACACGCTGTTCTGCCAGCGTCAGGCGATCGCGCCGCCCGCGCGCCACTATCTCTGTGCCCTGCTCAACAGCTACGTCCTCAACGCGCTCGCGCGGATGCTGATGGGCGGGCACCTGACGACCTCGCTGGTCGAGGACCTGCCGGCCCCGGCCTGGTGCGGGTCGTCGTCGCAGCGCCGCATCGCCGCGATCGCGCGCGCGATCGCGGCGCGTGTCCGAGGCGGCGGCGCCGGACGCCGGGCGGTCCTCACACCGAGCGCCGGCGCCGGCCCTGGCGTGCCGGCCGGATCGCGCAGACCGGCCGGATCGCACGGACCGGCCGCGCGGCGCCGGCCGGCTGGTCCCACCGAACCGGCCGGAACACGGGCGTCCATCGACCTCGACGTGCGACTCGAGGCCCGGCTGCAGGCGGCGGTGGCGCACCTCTACGGCCTGGGCGCGGCCGAGTACGCGGGCGTGCTCGACACGTTCCCGCTCGTCCCCGAGGCGTCTCGGCGGGCGGCGTTCGACGCGTTCGTCGCGACTCGAGGCGCCGCGCCGGTCGCGTCCGATGCAGGCCGGCCGGGCGCGGTGGATCCGGGCCCGCCGGATGCGGTCGTTCCCGACCCGAGTGCGCTATAGTCGCGGGCCAGTGGCCCACTACGGTTTCGCCATCGATCTGCGCAAGTGCATCGGGTGCCACGCGTGCACGATCGCGTGCAAGTCCGAGCACGACATCCCGGTCGGCGTGAACCGCTGCTGGGTCAAGAGCGTCGAGCGCGGCACGTTTCCCGGCACGCAGCGGCTGTTCCTCCCGGTGCTCTGCAACCAGTGCGAGGAGGCGCCGTGCATGAAGATCTGCCCGACCTCCGCGCTCTTCCGCCGGCGCGACGGCATCGTCGACCTCAACGGCGAGGCGTGCATCGGGTGCCGCGCGTGCATGGCCGCGTGTCCGTACGACCAGCTGTTCATCGATCCGAACACGAGGACGGCGGAGAAATGCAACTTCTGCGCGAACCGGATCGAGAATCAGCTCCAGCCGGCGTGCGTGAGCGTGTGTCCGACCGAGTGCCGGATTTTCGGGGACCTCGACGACCCGACGAGCGAGGTCGCGCAGATCGCGGCGCGCGAGGCCTTCATGGTGCGCAAGCCCGAGAAGGGCACGGGCCCGAAGGTGCTGTACCTGGGCGCGGACGAGACACTGATGCGGCCGGAGATCGCGGCGCGGCCGTTCCTGTTCAAGGAGGGCCAGGTGCACCTGCGGCCGCTCGGCGGCGGCGACCCCGATCCGCTGCGGCCGGGCGACCCGCGCGTGGACTACGACGCGCCGCACCGGCAGGCCTGGGGCCGCGACCTGGTCCTGTATCTGCTGACGAAGGGCATCTCGACCGGCGCGATGCTCGTGTGCGCGGTGCTCTGGATGCTCGGCGACCGGTCGCCGCTCGTCGCGTTCGCGGGTCCGGTGACGTCCGTGCTCTTCGCGATCCTGACGACGGTCGTGCTGGTGCTCGACCTCGAGCGGCCCGAGCGGTTCTACTACATCCTCACGCGTCCCAACTGGACGTCGTGGCTCGCGCGCGGCGCGTTCCTGCTCATCGGGCACAGCGCGATGGCGACGATCTGGGTGTTCGCCGCCTGGATGGGCTGGACCGGCCTGATCTCGTGGATCGCGCCGGTGGCCCTGCTGGCCGCGCTCGGCGCGACCGCCTACACGGGCTTCCTCTTCGCGCAGGGTCTGGCGCGTGACCTGTGGCAGGGCCCGCACGCGACGATCGACCTGGTCGCGCAGGCCATCGCCGAGGGCGCCGGCGCGCTGCTCCTGCTCTCGGTCGTCACCGGCGGGTCGCTGCAGACGCTGCGGTTCCTCGGCCTCTCGCTGGCGGGCGCCTCGGCGTTCCACGTCGCGCTGCTGATGCTCGAGCACGTGTGGACGCCGAGCCCGACCGTCCAGCACGAGCTGGCCAACCGCGTCATCCGGTACGGCGCGTTCCGCCGGCTGTTCTGGGCGGGTGCGATCGGCCTCGGCGGCGTCGCGCCGCTGCTGCTCGTCTGGCTCGCGTCGGCCACCGACTATCCGCGACTCCTGCTCGTGCCGGCCGCGTTCGTCGCCCTGGCCGGCTCGCTCGCCTGGGAGTACATCTGGGTCGAGGCGGGCCAGGCCGTCCCGAACTCGTGAGGGGGGTCAGGTCTTGGATCGCAGCCTGCGGCCGATGACGATGACGAAAGTGAAAGTCGTCGCCGCTGGGGCAGGCCCACCCCGAGCCGGCACTCGGGCCAGGACGTTGCAGTTTCTCCCACCCTTCCCGGCCGCCCACGTTGAAGGATGCACACCGGCCCCGCAGACACACCGCTGCGAAACAGCGTGGAAACGGCCCTTCCGGGAGCGCATGCCGGGAATGCGGCTTGCACCGGACCGCGCGGAGGCTTGCACATGGCAAGACCCGCACGGATCGAGTTCGCCGCCGCGATGCACCACGTCATGGCTCGCGGCGTGGAGAAGCGGATCATCTTCCTCGATGACCGCGACCGCCGCACGTTCCTGGCCACCCTCGACGAGACCGCCGCGCGGTTCGACTGGCGCGTCTGGGCGTACTGCCTGATGGCCAACCACTACCACCTGCTGGTCCAGACGATGCGCCCCACGCTCTCGCGTGGCATGCGGGATCTCAACGGCGCCTATTCCCAGGGCTTCAACCGGCGCCACGATCGCGTCGGCCACCTGTTCCAGGGCCGGTTCAAGTCGCTGCTGGTCGACGGCGACCGGCACCTGCACCAGGTGGCGCGGTACATCGTGCTGAATCCGGTGCGCGCCGGACTGTGCGCGACACCGGAACAGTGGCGCTGGAGCAGCTACCGGGCCCAGGCGGGCCTGGCGTCCGGCCCGAACTGCCTCGCGGCCAACGACGCGCTGCGGCACTTCGACCGCGACCGCCGAGTGGCGCGCGCCGCCTTTCGGCGCTTCGTGATCGCCGGAGCGGGCGCTTCCGATCCGGCCGCCGGGGCGACCCGGCTCGGCATCCTCGGCGACGACACGTTCGTCCGGCAGGTCACCGGGCGCGCCAGGATGCCGACGACGGAAGTGCCGCGCGTGCAGCGCCGCGCGGGTCGGCTGCTCGCCCACTTCGCGCACGCTCACGCGCGGCGCGACGACGCCATCACGGCGGCGCACGCGAGCGGGCTGTACACGCTCGCGGAAATCGGCCGCCACTTCGGCCTGCACTATGCGACGATCAGCAAAATTGTAAGTCGCACGCGCCCGAGGCTTCGATCCAAGACCTGACCCCATGAGTGAATTCCGCACCCATCCGCATCCGTCGCAGTGGGACGACTACGTCGACTACGAGTCGCGGAGCTGGCCCCGCAAGGATCGCCGCGCCTACTGGATCATCCCGAGCATCTGCTTCAACTGCGAGTCGGCGTGCGGCATCCTCGCCTACGTGGACAAGGAGACGCTCGAGATCCGCAAGATCGAAGGCAACCCCGTCCACCCCGGCAGCCGTGGCCGCACCTGCGCCAAGGGCGTCGTGACGCCGAACCAGCTCGAGGACCCGGATCGCATCCTCTACCCGATGAAGCGCACCGGCCCGCGCGGCAGCGGCCAGTGGCAGCGCGTGTCGTGGGACGAGGTGCTCGAGACGCTCGGCGCGCGGATCCGGAAGGCGATCCAGGAGGACCGGCGGCACGAGCTGATGTACCACGTCGGCCGGCCGGGCGAGGACGGCTACACGAACCGCGTCCTGCAGGCGTGGGGCCTCGACGGCCACAACAGCCACACCAACATCTGCTCGTCGTCGGCACGGCTCGGACACTTCCTGTGGTGCGGCGCGGACCGGCCGTCGCCGGACCACGCGAACGCGCGGACGATCCTGCTGCTGTCGTCGCACCTGGAGGCGGGGCACTACTTCAACCCGCACGCGCAGCGCATCATGGAAGGCCGCGCGAAGGGCGCGAAGCTCATCGTCATGGACCCGCGCCTGTCGAACACGTCGGCGCGCGCGGACCTGTGGCTGCCGGCCCACCCGGGGACCGAGTCGGCGCTGCTGCTCGCCATCGCGCGGCACCTGATCCACACGGGCCGCTACAACCGCGCGTTCGTGCAGCGCTGGGTGAACTGGGAGGACTACCTCGAGGCGCGCCGGCCCGACCTGCCGCGCACGTTCGAGTGGTTCGAGGCGGCGCTGCTCGAGGAATACGGCCAGTTCACGCCGGAGTACGCCGAGGAGGAGACCGGCGTGCCGGCCGGCAAGATCGTCGAGGCCGCCGAGGCGGTGGCGGCCGCGGGCACCGCGTTCGCGACGCACAGCTGGCGCGCGGCGGCCGCCGGTCACCTGTGGGGCTGGCAGATCACGCGCTGCCTCTACTTCCTCGTCGTCCTGATGGGCGCGGTCGGTGAACCGGGCGGCGTGAACCTGCACGCGACGAACAAGTTCGTGCCGAAGCACCCGAACCCGCCGCCGGCCCCCGGCTACTGGAACGAGCTGCTCTTCCCGCGCGAGTACCCGCTCGCGTTCCACGAGATGAGCTTCCTGCTGCCGCACTTCCTGAAGGAGGGCCGCGGCCGCATCGACACCTACTTCACGCGCGTCTACAACCCGCTCTGGACCAACCCCGACGGGTTCACGTGGATGGAGGTGCTCACCGACGAGTCGAAGATCGGCCTGCACGTCGCGCTGACTCCGACCTGGAGCGAGACCGCGTGGTTCGCCGACTACGTGCTGCCGATGGGCCTCGGCACCGAGCGGCACGACACGATGAGCCAGGAGACGCACGCCGGCCGCTGGCTGGGCTTCCGCCAGCCGGTCCGGCGTGTGGCGCTCGGCAAGAAGGGCGAGCACGTCGGCCGCACCGCCGACGCGAACCCGGGCGAGGTCTGGGAGGAAGCCGAATTCTGGGTGGCGCTGTCCTGGAAGATCGACCCGGACGGCGCGCTCGGCATCCGGCCCTATTTCGAGTCGCCCCACCGCCCCGGCGAGGCGATCACGATGGACGAGTACTACGGCTGGATCTTCGAGCACTCCGTCCCCGGACTCCCGGCCGCCGCGGCGAAGGAATCGCTGACGCCGCTCGAGTACATGCGGAAGTACGGCGCCTTCGAGGTGGACAAGGTCGCCTACAGCAAGGCCCACGAGCAGCCGGTGGAGGCGGGAACGGCCGGGATCGAGATCGACGGCCGGCGCCTGGCCGGGTTCAACACGCCGTCGCGCCGGCTCGAGTTCTACTCGCGGACGCTCGCCGACTGGGGCTGGCCCGAACACGCGATCCCACGCTACGTGCCCGGACAGGTCTACTGGCGCGAGCTCGACCGCGGGAAGCACGAGTTCGACCTGCTCCCCAACTTCCGCCTGCCGACGCTCATCCACACGCGGTCGCCGGTGAAGTGGCTGTACGAGATCTCGCACAGCAACCCGCTGTGGATGGCCACCGAGGACGCGACGAACCTCGGCATCGAGCCGGGCGACCTCGTGCGCGTGACCACCCGCATCGGCCACTTCGTCACCCGCGCCTGGGTCACCGAGGGCATCCGCCCCGGCGTCGTCGGCATGTCGCACCACCTGGGGCGCTGGCGGCTGCACGAGGACATGGGCGAACGCGCCGCGACGTCGCTCGTGAAGATCGCGCACGACGGGCAGGGGCGCTACACGATGACGCAGGTCCACGGCGCGCGGCCGTTCCAGAGCGCCGACCCGGACAGCGCCCGCATCTGGTGGAGCGAGGTCGGCGTCCACCAGAACATCACCTTCCCGGTCCAGCCCGATCCGGTGAGCGGCATGCACTGCTGGCACCAGCGCGTGACCGTCGAGAAGGCCGGCCCGAACGACGCGTACGGCGACGTCTCGGTGGACACGAACGCGTCGCACGCGGCGTACAAGGAGTGGGTCGCGCAGACGCGCCCGGCGCCGGGCCCCGACGGCCTGCGCCGCCCGCTGTGGTTCGACCGGCCGCTCCGCCCCGCGCCGGACGCCTACCGGCTCGAGTGACGGCCGGCCCGCGCGCGGTCAGGCCGTGATCGTGTAGAGCAGGGTGATGGCCATCGTGGTCAGGACGATCGCCGTCGACCACGCCAGCAGCCGGTCGCCCCGGCGCACCGAATCGAGGAACGACGCGACGATGCGCGAGACGGGAATGCCGATCAGGATCACGAGGCCGGCGCGCAGCAGCCACTCGTGGCCGGGCACGTCGAAGAGCCACAAGACCAGCCCCACCGACAGCGTCGCGCAACTCAGCGCGACCCCGGTCTTGAGGACGCGGCTGATCCGGTGCTCCAGCCGATCGAGATCCGAGTCCGTCATCGCATGGCCCGATAGAAGTAGAGTGCCGAGACGAACAGCAGCACGCCGGCCATCAGCACCTTGAGACCGCGCACGTTGGTCCGCTCCCCGAGCGCGCGGCCCGCCCTGGCGCCGACCAGCACGCCGATCACCGCCGCGGCCGCCAGGTGCGCGTCGACCTGGCCCCGGACGAAGTAGTTGACGGCGCCGACGACGGCGGTCGCGCCGATCATCAGCGAACTCGTCGCGGCGGCCACGCGCATCGGCACGCCGCACCACGCGTTCAGCGCGGGCACCTTGAGCACGCCGCCGCCGATGCCCAGCATCGACACCACGCCGGCCACGAACGACGCGAGGAAGGCGACCGGCATCCGCACCAGGCGGTATGTGACGTGGTCGCCGGTCTCCGGGTCGTAGAACCGGCCGCCGAGGGTGCCCGGGTCGGTGTCGCGGTGCAGGACGTTGCGACGCCGGAGGCGCGCCAGCATCACGACGGCCGTCAGCGCCATCACGGTGCCGAACGCCAGCCGCAGCGACCGATCATCGACCTGGTTGACGAGGAAGACGCCGAGGAGCCCGCCGGTGGTCGTGAACACCTCGAGCAGCATGCCGAGCCGCAGGTTGACCAGCTGCAACCGCGGCAGCGACGCCGACGCGACGCTCGAGGTCGCGATCACCGTCACCAGGCTCACGCCGGCCGCGCCGTGCATCGGCAGGTCGAGCACCAGATTGAGGAACGGCACGAGGAAGACCCCGCCGCCGATGCCGAGCAGCACGCCGAAGGCCCCCGCCACGGTCCCGGCGACCAGCGTCCAGAGTGCGGCGGCGATCATCCGCGCGATCATATACCGCGCCGGTGACTCGACTCCGGCGCGGCGCCGCGCGGAGCGTGCGGACGCCGCGCCGCGTGACCAGCCCGCACTAATGCGGCGGCGGCGCGCGCCGATGATCCCGACATGGCCTCCATCGACCAGCACCGGCAGTGGTCCGGCCTCACCGCGGCCGGTGCCGCCCTCGCGATGCTGTTCATCGACGGCGTCGGCTCGGCCGTCGTGCTGTGCTGCGGCCTCTGCCTGCCGTTGACGCTGATCTGGTTCGCCGAGCCGCTGGGGCAGTTCGTGGGCCGCGTCGGCTACCGGCACATCAACCGCGAGTCGCCACCGGAACTCGTGCGGGCGCTCGGCTGGCTCGGGCTGATCGTGCTGTCCTCCGCCATCCTGTTCGCGGTGGCGCGGACGCTCCGCGGCGCCTGACGACGACCGCCGGCGCGGGCCGACCGCCGGCGCGCGTGCTATCCTCGGCCTCGGATTCCGCCCCCTCGCGATGATCAGCGTTCCCCTGCGGTTGAGGCGCGCCCGGCGCGCGCAGCTGTTCCAGAAGATCCAGCACGCGCTCCCGGCGGCCTTCCTGCTGCCCGACGGCCTCGCGCGCCTGCGCGCCGAACCGCACGGGCTCGGCGTCCTGCTCGGCGCCACCGAGGTCGTCGCCAGCGCGGCGGTGGCGTTCCTGCTCTTCAAGGCGATCCGTGCCGCGCGCCGCCCGATGCCCACCCCGGCGGCCGACCGCGGCGAGCGCCCTGGCGGGACGCGCGGTGCGGCGCGCGGCGGGAACGGCGCCGGAGACCACGCGGGGCACCACGACGCGAGCCATGGCGGCATCGACTGGGTGGACGTCGCGCTGGCGGGCCTGCTCGCGACCGAGGCCTTCGTGCACCGGGCGGAGACCGGGCACCTGCCGCGGCCCACGATCGTGCTCGCCCCGGCCATGCTCGTCCTCGGCCTGATGCACGGGCGGATTCAGGCCTGGGGGAACCGTCGGCGCGCACTGCGCGTGGGCGACGACGGCATCAGCATTCCCGGCCGGTTCTTCGGCCGGCTCACCGCGTCGTGGGCCGAGGTCGCATCAATCGAGATCGGACCGGCCGCCGCGCGCGTGGCACTGAAAGACGGACGGTCGCGAACGATCGACCTGGCCGGCGCCGAGAACCAGCCGGCCATCGCGCGAGCGCTCGAGGCCGCGCGCGAACGGCTCGCCGCGCTGGCCGACGCCGACGCCCGGCCCGGCGCCGCGGACGGGACCGACGCCGCGTCCACCGGAACCGACGCCGCGACCGCGCCACCATCACCGCCGGCCGGCCCGGCACGCCCGACCGCGCCTCCCGCCCGGGACACCGGCACATGAGCGCGCTCTCGGCCGCGGCCTTCCTCGTGATGGTCCTCGGCCTGGTGCTGCAGTACTGGCTGCATCGCCTGCTCTCGTCCTCGCCCGTCGTGATCGCCGTGCAGGTCGCGGCGGTCCTGACGATGGTCTGGGCGCGGGTGACCTTCGGGCGGCGGAGCTTCCACGCGACGGCGGGCCCGACCGAGGGCGGGCTCGTCACCACCGGGCCGTACCGCTTCGTCCGTCACCCGATCTACGCGTCGGTCTGCTGGTTCTCGGCGGCCGGCGCCGCGGCGTTCCACGATCTTCCCGCGCTCCTCTGCGTCACGCTCGTCGTCCTCGGCGCGCTGACCCGCATGGGCCTCGAGGAGCGGCTGCTCGCCGCGCGGTATCCCGAGTACCGCGCGTACGCCGCGCGGACGGCCCGGATGATCCCGGGCGTCTTCTGAGGCGGACGCGCCGGCGGCGCGCGCGATACGACCCGGCCGGGGATCCTGAACCGGAACGGTAGGATAGGCGTGGACCCCATGAGCGATCCGGAGACCACGCCGCCGCCCGCGCCCGTGCCGGCACTCGCGGCCGCCCCGGGCGAGGGCCCCCGGCCGGCCGCGGGCGATCCGATCACCGACGGCGCGTGGCACCGGCTCGATCCGCGCTACGTGGACGTCGAACGCATCGGCCGCTGGATCGTCACCTGCGTCGTGTCGTTCGGCCTCTTCCTGCATCTGCTCTCGACGCTGTTCGCCGACGAAGGGCGGTTCGCGATCACCGCGGCGGCGGACGCGGCGGTGCTGGCCCTGCTCGCGTGGTGGTCGTTCCAGTGGCCGGCGATCGCGTACCGGCGCGCCTCGTACCGCCTGGACGATCGCGGCATCGAGATCCGGCGCGGGGTGATCTGGCGGCGCGCCGTGGTCGTCCCGCGGTCGCGCGTCCAGCACACCGACGTCGCGCAGGGACCGGTGCAGCGGCTCTACGGCCTCGGCACGCTGATCGTCCACACGGCCGGCACCGAGCACGCGAAGGTCGAGCTGCCCGGGCTCTCGCACGCGCTGGCGATGCGGATTCGCGATCACCTCCTGCCGGCCGGCGGCGACGATGCCGTCTGAGCGGCGGCTGCACCCGTGGTCGGTGGTCTTCACGCTGGGCGCCCAGGTCCGCCAGCTCGCGGTGCCGATCCTGCTCGCGCTGTTCGCCGGGTCGCGCAGCGGCAACTGGGGCGCGTGGACGCTCGTCATCCTGGTACCGTCGGCGCTGGCCGCGATCGTGCGCTACGTCGCGTTCCGCTACGAGTTCGGCGCGACCGAACTCATCATCCGGTCCGGGCTGATCTTCCAGAACGAGCGACACATCCCGTATGCGCGCATCCAGAACCTGGACGCCGTGCAGAACGCGCTGCACCGGCTGCTCGGCGTCGTGGACGTGCGCGTGGACACCGGCACGGCCGGCGGCGACGAGGCGCACCTGCGGGTGATCACCTGGTCGGCCTACGCGGAGGTGCGGGACCGCGTACTGGCCGCGCGCGGCGGCCCTGAGGGAACCGGGGCCGCGACCCCCCTCGTCGCCGGCGACACCGCCTCCGTCGCGGCGGGCGGCCCGGACGCCGCGAGCCCGCCCGCGGCCGCGCGGGCGGACAGGGGCGACGTCCTGCTCGCTCTGACCCCGTCGGACCTGGCGCTGCACGGCCTGATCGAGAACCGCGCGATGGTGATCCTCTCGGCCGCGCTGGGCGGCCTGTGGGAGACGGGCATCCTCGAGCAGTCGGTCGAGCGGTTCATCGGCGGGGACGCGGCGATCCGCGACGCGATCCGCGACGTCGTCGTGGGCATCGTGCGCGACGGCGTGGTGCCGTGGGACCGGCTGCTGCTCGTCGCGTCGGTCGTCGCGGGCGTGCTGATCGTGGCGCGGCTGCTCTCGGTCGCGTGGGCGGTGGTGCGGCTGTACGGCTACCAGGTGCGGCTCGTGGGCGCCGACCTGCGCACCGAGTACGGGCTGCTCACGCGCGTGTCGGCGACGATCCCGCTGCACCGCATCCAGACGCTGACGGTGAGCCGCGGCCTGCTGCACCACGCGTTCGGGCGCGCGTCGGTGCGGGTCGAGACGGCCGGCGGGCAGACGCCGGGCGAACGCGGCGCCAGCGCGCGCGAGGCGCTCGCGCCGATCCTGCGGGTGAACGAGCTGCCGCGCCTCATCGGCCGCGCGCTGCCGGGCCTGGACGTCGCCGCCCCCGACTGGCAGCCGCCGGCGCCGCGCGCGGGACGCCGCGCGTTCGTCCGTCGCGCGGTGGTGGCGACGGTACCGGTGGCCACCGGCGTCGCGCTGGCCGGCTGGCGCGCCGCCTGGGCGCTGCCCGTGGTGCTCGCGTGGGCGGCGCTGGCCGCGCGCGTCTACGTCGCGCACCAGCGGTGGGCGCGCGTGGAGGGCGGCGTGCTGTTCCGCACCGGCTGGATCTGGTCGCACGAGACGATTGCCCGCGTGACGAAGATCCAGGCCGTCGAGATGCTCGAGTCGCCGTTCGATCGGCGGTTCGCGATGGCGCGCGTGCGCGTGGACACGGCCGGCGCCGGCCAGGGATCGCACCACATCGACATCCCCTACCTGGCGCGCCCGGCCGCCGTCGCGCTGACGGACGACCTCGCCGCGGGCGCCGCCGCCACCGCCTTCCGCTGGTAGCCGTCACCGCGGGCCGAGCCCAGCGCGCCTGACCGGCCACGCGTTGCCGCGGCCCCGGGCTTCCGGCACAATCGGGACATGCGTCACTGGCGCAGGCTGCTCGGCGGCGTGGTGCTCGTGACCGTCTGCGGCGCCTCGACCGCCCTGGCCGTCGTGGCGCGCCGCGAGGCCCACACGCTCGTCACCAACCCGACCGCGTCGCGCCACATGCCGGGCCGGACGCCCGGCGACTACGGCCTGCCCTGGGACGACGTGGCGGTCCCGGCGGCCGACGGCGTGTGGCTGGCCGCGTGGTACGTGCCGTCGGCCAACGGCGCGGTCGTGCTGCTCCAGCACGGCTACAAGGCGGACCGCGGCGAGATGCTCAACGAGGCCGAGATGCTGCATCGCCACGGCTACGGCGCGCTGATCCCCGCGATGCGCGCGCACGACCGCAGCGGCGGCGAGCTGATCACGTTCGGCCTGCGCGAGGCGCCGGACATGGGCGTGTGGATCGACTGGCTCGCACAGCGGGACGACGTGACCGGCGGGCGGATCGGCGTGCTCGGCAACTCGCTCGGCGGCACGATCGCAATCGAGCACGCGGCCGTCGATCCGCGCGTGCGCGCGCTCGTCGCCAATAGCGCGTTCTCGTCGCTCGACGACACGATCGAGACGAGCATCCGGTTCTTCACCGGGCTGCCGCCGTTCCCGTTCGCGCCGCTCATCGTCTTCTGGGCCGAACGCGAGACGGGGCTCGACGTGGACAGCGTCGACGCGAAGCGGTGGATCGGCCGGCTCAGCCCGCGGCCGGTCCTGCTCATGCAGGGCGGCAAGGACTCCGTGATCTCCCCGGCCAGCGGCCGGATGCTGTACGACGCGGCCGGCGAGCCGCGGGAACTGTGGTTCGACGAGGGGCTCCGCCACGCGGCGTTCGACACGGCGCGGCCCGAGGAATACGAACGGCGCGTGGTCGGCTTCTTCGACCGCTACCTCCACCCGGATGCGGCGGACGCGCCCGCCGCGCCGGGACCGGCGGTCGCGGGCGGCGGCCAGGCGAAACAGGAAAGGTGGTGACGGGTGGATCTGCTGCAGACGATTCTCGACGCGGGGAACGGCCAGGTCGTCAACCAGCTCGGCGGCCAGTTCGGTCTCGATCGCGACCGGACCGTGGCGGCGCTCGAGCAGCTCGTGCCGGCGCTGGCCGCCGGCGTGAGCCGGAACACCGCGCAGCCGGGCGGACTCGAGCACCTGCTCGGCGCGCTGGCGGGCGGCGGACACCAGCAGTACCTCGACGATCCGTCGCAGCTCGGCCGCGCGGAGACGGTCCAGGACGGCAACGGCATCCTCGGCCACATCCTGGGCAGCAAGGACGTCAGCCGCGGGGTCGCGACGCACGCCGCCGCGCGTACCGGGATCGACGCCGACGTGCTCAAGCGGATGCTGCCCATCGTCGCCTCGATCGCGATGGGCGCGATGAGCCGGCGGGCCACCTCGTCGCCGGGCGCCGCCGCCCCGGCCGCGACCGGCGGCGGGCTTCTCGACATGCTGACGCCGCTGCTCGACCAGAACCGCGACGGCTCGGTCGCCGACGACGTGCTCGGCATGCTCGGGCGCGCGTTCCGCCGGTAGCGGAGCATGACGACCGTCGTTCCCGTCACCGTCCTCCTGCTCATCGTCTCGAACGTCTTCATGACGTTCGCCTGGTACGCGCACCTGCGGAACCTCGGCGACCGGCGCTGGTACGTCGCCGCGCTGGTCAGCTGGGGCGTGGCGTTCTTCGAATATCTGGTGCAGGTGCCCGCCAACCGGATCGGCTACACGCAGCTCAGCCTGGGACAGCTCAAGATCGTCCAGGAGATCGTCACGCTGTCCGTGTTCGTGCCGTTCGCGCTGTTCTACATGCGCGCGCCGTTCAAGCTGGACTACCTGTGGGCGGGCCTGTGCCTGGTCGGGGCGGCGTACTTCATGTTCCGCGGCTGAGCGTCAGCCGGCCGGCGGCCGCGGTGCCGTCGCGACGTCAGGCCTGGCGGCCGGCGGCGTGCGGCTGAAGGACCGCGTACAGCGCGGCCATGCGCGGCGTCGGCACGCCAGCCGCCTCGCCGCGCCGGACCACCGACCCGGCGAGCGACTCGACCTCGATCCGCCGGCCCTGCGCCAGGTCGATGAGCAGCGACGACCGCGTCGTCGGAGGGATGCTCTCGACGTAGGCGGTGATGCGTGCGCGCATGTCCGGCGCCACCGCCACGCCCGAGGCGCGGGCGACGGCCTCGACCTCGCCGACGGCGTCCAGGAAGGCCGCGCGTGCCGCCGGGTGCGACCAGATCGGCCCGATCGGCGTGCGCGCCGCGCCCGTGAAAGCCGCGAACGGCGCGAGGTAGATGAACTTCTCCCAGATCGGCACGCGGGCGTCGGCCACCGCCTCGGCCTGGATGTCGGCGGCCAGCATCGCCTGCACGATCGCGGCCACGCGCGGCGAGGCCGCCGCGCGCGCGCCGAAACACTCGCCGAAGACGATGCGCCGGTGGCTGCCCGTCTGGCGGATCAGGCCCGGCGCCTCGATGGCGGTCGCGATGTAGGTCGGCCCGGCGAGGGTGCGCGCCTCGCCGACCACGGCCGCGACCTCGCCCGCGCTGTCCACGCCGTTCTGCAGCGTGAGCACGACCGTGTCCGGCCCGAGCATCGGCGCGATCAGCGGCAGCGCCGTGGCGTTGTCGTACGTCTTGACCGCGAAGACCACGACGTCCACCGGACCGATCGCGGCCGGGTCCGCCTCCGCGCCCACGGGCGCGGCGAAGTCCCCGACGAACTCGGATGCAATCCTGATCCCGTCGCGGCGGATGGCGTCGAGGTGCGCGCCGCGCGCGACGACGCTCACGCGCGACCCGGCGCGGGCGAGTAGCGCCGCGTAGAACCCGCCGACGGCGCCGGCGCCCACGAACGCGAAATGCATCATCCACTCCCCGCCGGCCCGCGCCCGTCCGTCGCGGACACCCGGCCGGCCGAGAAGCCAGCGTACGCCGGAATGCCCAGAACGAGAAACGCGACCCCGGCCAGCGACTCCACGGGCCGCTCGATCAGCGTGTTGACGACGAGGTAGAGCGCGCCGGCGACGAAGACGACGGGCACCACGGGATAGGCCCACACCCGATAGGGGCGCGGCGCGCCGGGCCTGGTGGCGCGGAGGCGGAAGAGCGCGAGGCCTCCCAGGACGCTGAACAGCACCGACGCGAAGACGACGTATGTGAAGAGCTGCTCGTACGTGCCGGTCAGCGCCAGGATCGACGCCCAGGCCGCGAGAGCAATGACCGCGACGTGGGGGCTGTGGTACCGCGGGTGCACCGCCGCCATCGCGCGGAAGAACCGGCCGCGCGCCGCCATCGCGTACATGACCCGCGACCCGCCGAGGATCACCGCCGCGTTGGCGCCGAGCGTGGACACCACCACGGTCAGCGCGATCACCGTGGCGCCGGCCGGTCCGACGAGGGCCATCGCCGCGCGCTCGGCCACGCGACTCGCGCCACGCAGCTCGTCCATCGGCAGCGCGTAGAGGTACGCGAGGTTGACCGCGACGTAGATCGCGACCACCGCCAGCAGGCCCAGCGCGAGCGCCCGCGGCATCGTGCGGCCGGGATCGCGCAGCTCGCCGGCGGCATACGTGAGGAAGTAGTAGCCCTCGGTCGTCCAGAGCACGGCGATCAGCGCCACGCCGAACGCGGCGACGGGCGACCCGAGGTCCGGCGGCAGGACCGGCGTCCACGCGGGCGTCGCGGTGGCGGCGACGATCGCGAAGACGGGCAGCAGCACGAGCCCGGCGATCTTGGCGACCGTCAACACGCCGTTCACGCCGCTGCCGGCCCGCACGCCGCGGTAGTTGACGGCCGCCAGCCCGGCGATCGTCGCGACCGCCACGAGCTGGTGGGCGCGCACGGTCCACGTGAACGCCCCGAGCGGCAGCGCGAACACGATGCGGTCCGGACCGACGGCCGGCACGAAGTAACTGACGTAGTCGGCGCAGCCCACCGCCACGGCCGCGATCCCGCCGCCGAGCACGACGAGCACGGTGACCCAGCCGTAGAGGAAGCCGGCCAGCGGCCCGAACGCCTCGTGCAGGAAGACGTACACGCCACCCGACTCGGGGAACATCGTGCCCAGCTCCGCGTAGGTCAGCGCGCCGGCCAGGGCGAAGACGCCCCCGGCGATCCACGCGGCGATGAGCAGGGTCGGCGACGGCAGCGTGGCGGCCATCACGCCGGTCGTGAGGAAGATCCCCGAGCCGATGATGCCGCCGATGACGAGCAGGGTGGCGGCCGCGGGCCCGATCGCGCGGTCGAGGTGGGGCGTCGCCATGCGCCGCGCGATTATACGCGCGGCCCGCGTGCCCGCCCGCGGCGCGGCGGGCCGCGACGTGCCCCGGCGCCGCTGGCCCCGCCCGTCGGGGTGTGCCAGAATCGCCGCGACCACGCGATGGCCCCTGACGACGTCGGCGGCGCCGGCGGCGCCGACCGCTACGCCCGCTCCCTGCGCCGCAACCTCCGCACGCTCGCCGGCCTGGTGCTGCTCTTCGCGGCCATCACCGCGCTGTACAGCGTCCTCTTCCACGTCGTCATGCACGCGGAGGGCCGGTCCTGGCACTGGTTCACCGGCTTCTACTGGACGATCGAGACGATGTCCACGCTCGGCTACGGCGACATCGTCTTCCAGTCCACGGCCGGCCGGCTCTTCGCGGTGGTCGTGGTCGGCACGGGGATCCTGTTCCTGCTGATCCTGCTGCCGTTCTCGTTCGTGCAGTTCTTCTACGTGCCGTGGCTCGAGGCGCGCAACGCGGCGCGGGTGCCGCGCGTGCTGCCGCCCGGCACGACCGGCCACGTGATCCTCACCGACTACGGCCCGGTCGAGGCGGCACTCATCCGCCGCCTCGTGCAGTTCCGCCTGCCCTACGTGGTGATCGAGCCCGACGTCGCCGTGGCGCTCGGCCGGCACGACGAAGGCCTGCACGTGCTGGTGGGCGACCGCGACGATCCGGACACCTACCGGCGCGCCCGCGTGGGCGCGGCCTCGCTCGTCGCGGCCACGCTCTCCGACACGGCCAACGCGAACGTCGTGCTCACCGTCCGCGAGGTGTCGGAGACGGTGCCGATCGTCGCGACCGCGGCGTGGGAGAGCTCGGCCGCGATGCTCGAGCGCGCCGGCTGCCAGCAGGTCGTGCAGCTCGGCGACCTGCTCGGCCGGTCGATGGCGCGGCGGCTCTCCGGCCATGCCGGCGGGGCGCACGTCCTGGGCGAGGTGGACGACCTGCTCGTGGCCGAGGCCCCGGCGATGAACACGGCGCTCGTCGGCCACACGCTGCGGGACCTGCGGCTGCGCGAGCGGCTCAACGTCAACGTCGCGGGCACGTGGCAGCGCGGCCGCTACACCGTGGCCACGGCCGAGGCGCGGGTGACGGCGGACAGCCTGCTGCTGCTCGTCGGCACGCGCGCGGCGCTCGACGCGTTCGACCGCGAGGTGCGACTGGACGTGACGCCGCCGCGGTTCGTGCTGGTCGTCGGCGGCGGCCGGGTCGGTCGCGCGACGTCGAAGCGGCTCGTCGAGCTCGGGATCGAGCACAAGATCGTCGAGCGGCGGGCCGAGCGCGTGTCGAACCTGTCGCGCTACGTCATCGGCGACGCCACGGACTTCGCGGTGCTCCGCGAGGCCGACATCGACCGCGCCGAGAGCGTCGCCATCACCACGCATGACGACGACGTGAACGTCTACGTCACGCTGGCGTGTCACCGCCTCCGGCCGGACATCCCGATCGTCAGCCGCGCGACGCTGGAGCGCAACGTGTCGACGCTGTATCGCGCCGGCGCCGACACCGTGCTCTCCTACGTGCCGATGGAAGCCAACGCGATCTTCGACGTCATCCGGCGCGGCAACCTGCTGCTCGCGGCGGAGGGCCTCGACATCTTCACCGTCACGACGCCGCGCCCGCTCGTCGGCCGCACGATCGCGACCTGCGGGCTGCGCGAGGATACGGGCTGCAACCTGCTCGCCGTGCGCCGGCCCGGCGCGTCGGCCGTGCTGCCGGACCCCGACCTCGCGCTGACCGGTGGCACCGAGCTGATGCTCATCGGCGACCGCGCCGCGGAGCAGGCGTTCTTCGATCGCTACGGAAACGGGGACTCAATCGGTCGCCGATCGACGTGACATCGCGCCGGCACGAAGCACCATCGCGTCGTATGATCGGGACGCTCGACGAGGAGGCCCGATGGCGCGACGCTGGATCACGGTGGACGGCAACGAGGCGACGGCCCTGGTCGCCCACCGCACGAACGACGTCATCGCCATCTATCCGATCACGCCGTCGTCGACGATGGGCGAGCTGGCCGACGAGTGGTCGGCGAAGGGCCGGCAGAACATCTGGGGCCAGGTGCCGACCATCGTCGAGATGCAGTCGGAGGGCGGCGTGGCCGGCGCGGTCCACGGCGCGCTGCAGGCCGGGTCGCTGACGACGACGTTCACGGCGAGTCAGGGCCTGCTCCTGATGGTCCCGAACCTCTACAAGATCGCCGGTGAGCTGACGCCGTTCGCCATGCACGTCTCGGCGCGCACGATCGCGACGCACGCGCTGTCGATCTTCGGCGACCACTCGGACGTGATGGCATGCCGGCAGACCGGCGTGGCGCTGCTGGCGTCGGCCAGCGTCCAGCAGGCGCACGACTTCGCCCTCATCGCGCAGGCGGCGACGCTCGAGAGCCGGGTGCCGTTCCTGCACTTCTTCGACGGCTTCCGCACGTCGCACGAGATCGCCAAGATCGAGGCGCTCGAGGACGACGACCTGCGCGCGCTGCTGCCGGAGTCGCTCGTCGGCGGGCACCGGCGGCGCGCGCTCACGCCGGACGCGCCGGTGATCCGGGGCACGGCGCAGAACCCGGACGTGTTCTTCCAGGCCCGCGAGGCGTGCAACCCGTTCTACGCGGCCTGCCCGGAGGTCGTCCAGCGCGCGATGGACGCCTTCGCGGCCCGCGTCGGGCGGTCGTACCGCCTGTTCGAGTACCACGGCCATCCCGAGGCCGAGCGCGTCGTCGTGCTGATGGGGTCGGGCGCCGAGACGGCGGCCGACACCGCCGCGGCACTCGCCCGGACGGGCGAGCGCGTCGGCGTGGTGGCGGTGCGGCTGTACCGGCCGTTCGCGATCGAGGCGTTCGTGCGCGCGCTGCCGCCGACGACCCGGGCGATCGCCGTGCTCGACCGGACGAAGGAACCCGGGGCGATCGGCGACCCGCTCTACCTGGACGTGGTCGCCGCGCTCGAGGAGGCGCGGGCCACGGGCCTCGCGCCGGCGACGTTCACGCCGGCGGTCATCGGCGGGCGCTACGGCCTCGCCTCGAAGGAGTTCACGCCGGCGATGGCGCGGGCCGTCTTCGACGCGCTCACGGACCCGGCGTCGCGCCGCCGGTTCACGGTCGGCATCGTGGACGACGTCACGCACCAGTCGCTGCCGGTGGACGAGGACTTCGACCTGGACCGGACGCGGGCGGGCGCGGTGCGCGCGGTGTTCTTCGGCCTCGGGTCGGACGGCACGGTCGGCGCGAACAAGAACTCGATCAAGATCATCGGCGAGGAGACCGACCTGCACGCGCAGGGCTACTTCGTCTACGACTCGAAGAAGTCCGGCGCGGTGACGATCTCGCACCTCCGGTTCGGGCCGGAGCCGATTCGCGCGCCGTACCTGGTGCGCCGCGCGAGCTTCGTCGCCTGCCACCAGTTCGACTTCCTCGACCGGTACGACGTGGTCGAGCTGGCCGAGCCGGGCGCGGTGCTGCTGCTCAACGCGCCGTTCGCGCCGGATCGGGTCTGGGACGAGCTGCCGCTCGAGGTGCAGGAGCAGATCCTCGAGAAACAGCTCGAGTGCTACACGATCGACGCCTACCAGGTGGCGCGCGACGCCGGCATGGGGTCGCGGATCAACACGATCATGCAGACCTGCTTCTTCGCGATCTCGGGCGTGCTGCCGCGCGAGGAGGCCATCGCCCGCATCAAGCAGGCGATCCGCAAGACCTACGGCCGGCGCGGCGAGCACGTGGTGGAGGCGAACTTCGCGGCCGTGGACCAGACGCTGGCGCACCTGCACCGGCTGACGCCGCCCGGGACGACCACGACGAGCCGGCGCCGGCCGCCCCTCGTCGCGCCCGCCGCGCCGGACTTCGTGCAGCGCGTCACGGCCACGATGCTCGCCAACCACGGCGACCGGCTGCCGGTGAGCGCGTTCCCCGTGGACGGGACGTGGCCGGTGGGCACCGCGAAGTGGGAGAAGCGCAACATCGCGACCGAGATCCCCGTGTGGGACGAGGCGCTCTGCATCCAGTGCAACAAGTGCGCGATGGTCTGCCCGCACGCGGCGATCCGCGCCAAGGTCTACCCGGCCGACGGGCTCGACGGCCGGCCGGAGACGTTCAAGGCCGTGGACTGGAAGGGCGGCGAGTTCAAGGGGCTCAAGTACACGATCCAGGTGGCGCCCGAGGACTGCACCGGCTGCACGCTGTGCGCGATGGTGTGCCCGGCGAAGGACAAGGGCAACCCGAAGCACCGCGCGCTCGACATGCACACGCAGCGGCCGCTGCGCGACGCGGAGCGCGAGAACTTCGACTTCTTCCTCGGCCTCCCGGAGGTGGACCGGGCGGCGGTCAAGCCGGACATCAAGAGCGTGCAGCTCCTCGAGCCGCTGTTCGAGTTCTCGGGCGCGTGCGCCGGCTGCGGCGAGACGCCGTACCTCAAGCTGCTCACGCAGCTCTTCGGCGACCGCGCGCTCATCGCGAACGCCACGGGCTGCTCGTCGATCTACGGCGGCAACCTGCCGACCACGCCCTACGCCGCCAACCGCGACGGGCGCGGGCCGGCCTGGTCCAACTCGCTCTTCGAGGACAACGCGGAGTTCGGGCTGGGCATCCGGCTGGCCGTGGACCAGCATCGCGACCAGGCGCAGGCGCTCGTGCGCCGGCTCGCGGCCCGCGGAGCGATCGGCGGCGAGCTGGCCGACGCGATCCTCGACGCCGACCAGGCCGGCGAGGCCGGCGTGATCGCCCAGCGCGCGCGGGTGGAGGCGCTCCGCCGCGCGATCGGGGGCGGGGCGGAGGACGAGGAGCGCCAGCGGCTGTGGACGCTGGCCGACTACCTCGTGCGCAAGAGCGTGTGGATCGTGGGCGGCGACGGCTGGGCGTACGACATCGGGTACGGCGGCCTCGACCACGTGCTCTCGCTCGGCCGCGACGTGAACATCCTCGTGCTCGACACCGAGGTGTACTCGAACACCGGCGGCCAGCAGTCGAAGGCCACGCCGATGGCGGCCGCGGCCAAGTTCGCGGCGGCGGGCAAGGCCGTCGGCAAGAAGGACCTGGGCCTGATGGCCACCGCCTACGGGCACGTCTACGTCGCGCAGATCGCCTTCGGCGCGAAGGACGCGCAGACGGTGAAGGCGTTCCAGGAGGCCGAGGCCTACCCGGGCACGTCGCTCCTCATCGCCTACAGCCACTGCATCGCGCACGGCTACGACCTGGCGCGCGGCCTCGAACAGCAGAAGGGCGCCGTGGACTCCGGCCACTGGCCGCTGTTCCGCTTCGATCCGCGGCGGACCGACGCCGGCGAGCCGGCGATGGTGCTCGACTCCGGCCCGCCCCGGACCCCGCTCGGCAGCTACGCCCGCCAGGAGGCGCGATACCGGATGGTCGAGCAGGCGTACCCGGAGCGGTTCCGCGCGCTGCTCGCCGAGGCCGAGCGCGACGCAAAGGCCCGCTACGCCCAGTACGCCGCGCTCGCCGCGAAGCCCGAGGCCAAGGGAGATCGCTCATGATGGACCTGCGCACCACCTACCTCGGGCTCGAGCTCGAGCACCCGCTGATGCCGGGCGCGTCGCCGCTCGTGGACGACCTGGACACGGTCCGCCGCCTCGAGGACGCCGGCGCCGCCGCCATCGTGATGCACTCGCTCTTCGAGGAGCAGATCTCGCGCGAGGTCGAGCGCCGGCACGAGCACCTCGAGGCACACGAGCACGTGTTCGCCGAGGCGCTGTCCTACTTCCCGGCGCCGGACGAATACGCGCTGGGACCGGACCGCTACCTGGAACAGGTGCGGCTCGTGAAGGACGCGGTGTCGGTGCCGGTGATCGGATCGCTCAACGGCACGTCGCCGGAGGGCTGGCTCAACTACGCGAGACTCATCGAGCAGGCGGGCGCCGACGCGATCGAGCTGAACTTCTACTACGTCGCCACCGACCCCGAGGAGACCGCGACGCAGGTCGAGGATCGGCTGGTCGAGATCGTCGGCCACGTCCGGCACCGCGTGCGCGTGCCGATCGCCGTGAAGCTCTCGCCGTTCTTCACCTCGCTGCCGCACCTGGCGCGGCGGCTGGCCGACGCGGGCGCGGACGGCCTGGTGCTGTTCAACCGGTTCTACCAGCCGGACATCGATCCCGAGATGCTCGAGGCCGTGCCGCACCTGCACTTCTCGACCTCGGACGAGCTGCTGCTGCGGGTGCGCTGGCTCGCGATCCTCTCGGGTCGCGTGCGCACGTCGCTCGCGGCCACGGGCGGCGTGCACACCGGGCTCGACGCGCTCAAGGCGGTGATGGCCGGCGCGCACGCCGTGCAGCTGGTCGCGGCCCTGCTGCAGCGCGGCCCCGCCCACCTCGCGGCGGTGCGGCGCGACCTGTCGCACTGGCTCGAGGAGCGCGAGTACGAGTCGCTGCGGCAGGCCCAGGGCAGCATGAGCCTGGAGCGCAGCCCGGATCCCGAGGCGTTCGAGCGCGGCAACTACATGCGGGCGCTGCAGAGCTGGAAGCCACGAGTACGGGCAGGATCCTGAGGGTCCTGAGGGTCCCAGGGTCCCAGGGCCCGGACGGGCTTCGCCCCGACACACCATCGAGAGAGGTCCCCATGCCGGCCGGCCGTCGCGTTGCGCTCGTCCTGTCCTCCGTCCTGACCGTCGCCGTCGCCGCCTGCGCGCCGTCGCCTTCCGCGTCGGCCATCTCGGCGGAGACGCCGCAGGCCGCAGCACCGGAGTTCATCAACCTCGTCGATCCATGGCCGTACCCGTTCTCGTCGGCGGTGAAGACCGGCGGCCTGATCTTCGTCTCGGGCCAGATCGGCACGGTCGTGCGCGAGGGGCAGCCGGTGCTGGTCGAGGGGGGCATCGAGCCGGAGGCGCGCCAGGCGATGGAGAACATCAAGGCGGTCGTCGAGCGCGCGGGCTCGTCGATGGACCGCGTCGTGAAGTGCACGGTGATGCTGGCGGACATGGCCGAGTGGCCGGCCTTCAACACGATCTACGCGGGCTACTTCCCGGGCCCGAAGCCCGCGCGCGCGGCGTGGGGCGCGACGGCCCTGGCGCTCGGCGCGCGCGTCGAGGTGGACTGCATCGCCGCCGCGCGGTAGCGGACGCCGCGCCACGGGACACCGGGGGTCGTCCTGCCGGATCCATGGGCTGCATCCCGTGGAACGACGCCCGGTGTCCCGACCGATCACACCGCCGGGTCAGCTCACCTCGAACGTGATCTTCGCGTTGATCCGGAACTGCACGATCTTGTTGTTCTTGACGACGGCCTCCATGTGTTCGACGTAGACCGACTTGATGCCCTTGACGGTTTTCGACGCGTCCTTCACGGCGCGTGCCGCGGCATCCTCCCAGCTCTCGTCGGACTGCGAGAGCACCTCGATCACCTTGTGAATCGCCATGGTCACCTCCGGACGGACGCGCGCCCGCCCCGTCTGCCGCGACGCCCCATCGCGTCGCGCGCCTAGTACCGAATCCGCGACGTCACGCCCGTCTTCGGCACGATCACGAACAGGTTGTCGTACTCGTTCTCGCCAATCGTCACGTCCGGTCCGCCGAACGCCTTGATGATCGCGGGGACCGTGTTCGAATGGCCGACGATCAGCACGATGTCGTCGGCGTGCGTGGCCTTGAGGCGGCTGATGAGGGCCGGGACGTCGCGCGACGGCGTGGCCTCGACGGCGAGGCCCAGCTTCGACGCGAGCGGCTTGCCGGTCTCCTGGGTGCGCCGGTACTCGGTGGCGAAGACGGCCGTCACGCCGGCATCGGCCAGCATCGTCGCGAGGCGCGCCGCGCGGGCCTCGCCGGCGGCCGAGAGCGGCGGATCCGTCTGGGCCGTCATCTCGCCGCCGGCCGCGCCGGCGTCGGCGCGCTCGGCATGGCGCACGACGTAGACCAGCTTCTGGGCCGCCGCCGGCGGCGCCGCCGCCAGCAGGCAGGCCACCGCCACGAGCGTGCACGTCGCGCGTCGCCCCGCGCGCCGGAGCTCCAGGGCCATGACGTCCTCCTTTCGGGTCCTCGGGACGGTTGTATCATGCCTGCCGGGCGCCCCGATGTCCTTCAAGCCTCGCACCACGCTGCCGGCGACGGCCTTCACGCTGCCGGCGCGCTACTACACGGATCCCGGCCTGTTCGAGCGCGAGCGCGACCGGTTCTTCCGGCGGATGTGGGTCGGCGTGGGACGACTCGAGGACCTGGCGTCGCCCGGCGCGTACCTCACGGTGGACGTCGCCGGCGACGACCTGATCGTGGTCCGTGCCGACGAGTCCGGCACGGTGCGCGCGTTCCACAACCTGTGCCGGCATCGCGGCACCCGGCTGTGCGACGCGGCGGGCGGCACGTTCGGCGGGCGTATCCAGTGCCCGTACCACGCATGGACGTACGACTACGACGGCCGGCTGGTCGGCGCGCCGCACATGGAAGGTTCTCCGGGGTTCGTGAAGGAGGCGTTCCCGCTGCACGCGGTCCGCGCGGACGCCTGGGACGGCCACGTGTTCGTCTGCCTGGGCGACGACACGCCGGCCCTCGGCACCCACCTCTCCGGGCTGACGACCACGTTCGCGCCGTGGCGGATGGGCGAACTGGTTCGCGGCGCGCGCATCGAATACGACGTCCGCGCGAACTGGAAGCTCGTGATCCAGAACTACAACGAGTGCCTGCACTGCCCCACGCTGCACCCGGCGCTCAATCGCCTGTCGCACTACCTCAGCGGCGAGAACGAACCGCTGCAGCCGGCCTACATGGGCGGCCGCATGGATCTCAACGACGGCGTGGAGACGATGGCGACGGGGGGCCGGTCCGGCCTCGCGCCGCTGCCGGGCGTCGGCCCGGACGACCGCCGGCGCGTGTACTACTACTCGCTCTTCCCGAACCTGATGATCGCGCCGCACCCGGACTACGTGCTGACCCACACCCTGTGGCCCGAGGCCCCGGACCGCACCCGCATCGTCTGCGACTGGCTCGTGCAGCCGGCCGAGCGCAATCGGCCGGACTTCGATCTCACGCCGGTCACGTCGTTCTGGGACCTGACGAACCGGCAGGACTGGCACGTCTGCGAACTCGCCCAGGCCGGCATCAGCTCCCGCGTCTACCAGCCCGGCCCGTACTCCAGCCGCGAGGACCTGCTCTACGCCTTCGACCGCTTCATCGTGGACGCGCTCGGCGAGGACTGACGGTCAGCACAACACGCTCCGCAGGCCGTCCTTCAGCAGCGCCTCGTTGAAGTTGATGATCAACGCCTCGCGCAGGCCCGTCAGCTTCAGGTACGTCAGCACCTGCGCCACGTGCAGGGGCAGGATGGCGTTGACGCACTTGACCTCCACGAGCACCGCGTCCTGGACGATCAGGTCCGCACGAAACGCACAGTCCATGCGCAGCCCCCTGTAGTCGAGCGGGATGGGCACCTGCCGGACGACGCGGAGATCGGCCTTCAGCAGCTCGTATTCCAGGCAGGGTTCGTACGCGGATTCCAGCAGACCCGGTCCGAGCTCGCGATGCACGGCGATGGCGCATCCGATGACCTGCCGGGCGACGGGCGTGGTCCTGAGTGACATGCCCGGAGACCGAGCAAGTGTCGCGCCAGCCGCGGAGCCGCGGACGAGGCCGACCCGGTGATCGGACGTTGGAGTTTTTGCAGTGCTCCGCGCCCCCGAGGCTTCACCATGCAGCACATGCAGGGCATGCAGGGCCACGACTGCGTCACACTGCCGTCGGCGCGGGGTCGGCCCGGCGGCGGGCGAATGCCCGCCGACCGGCCCGGAGGGCCGGTCGAGGGCGGGTGGCCGACCCCTCACTGGCATTGTGCAACCTGCATGTCCTGCATGGTGAACCCGTCGGGCACCGCGTTTGACGGCGGCCGGCACCGGCGGTAGCGTCTCTCCCCATGCGCATCCGGCGGGCCCGCCCGGCAGACGCCGCCGTTCTCTCCGACCTCGCGCGGCGCGCGAAGGCCAGCTGGGGCTATCCCGCGCCCTGGCTGGACGCGTGGCGGGCCGAACTCACCGTCTCGCCCGACTACCTCGCGGCGCAGACCGCGTTCGTCGCCGACATCGACGGACGCCCCGCGGGCCTGTGCGTGATCGAGGACCACGGCGCACGCTGGTCGCTCGAACACGTGTGGGTCGCGCCGGAAGTCCAGGGGCGGGGCGTCGGGCGCACGCTCGTCGCGCGCGCGCTCGACGAGGCGGCATCGCGGCGCCCGGGACCGGTCGAGGTCCTGTCCGATCCGCACGCCGAGTCCTTCTACCTGCGCCTCGGCGCCCGCCGCGTGGGCGCGGTGCCGGCGCCGATGCCCGGCGCGCCCGACCGTGTCCTGCCCAGGCTGCTGCTCGACGCCGCGCCGCGCGGCACGGCATGACCCGCACGGCCCGGGTCGTCGCCGGTGTCGCGATCGCGGCCGCCGCCGGCATCGCGACGTTTGCCGTCATGGCGTCGCGGGCGATCACGATCGAGCAGGCAGCACCCGAGGCGGCCATGCGACGGTTCGAGGCCGTGCGGGCCGCGTCCGACGGCGCGCCGCCGCTGCTCGTGCGCGACGCCGGCGGGCGCCTGGTGCGCAACCCGCAGGCGCCGCCGCCGCGCGCCGGTGCCATCCGTCACCTGTTCGTCCTCGCCTGGCGCGCCGGCGCCCGCCGCCTGGTCCATGCGGACGTGCCGTTCTGGTTCTTCCGGCTGAAGGCGCCCGCCGCGCAGTTCCTCGTGCGGGACACCGGCTTCGACCTGCGCACGCTCGGCGTCACCGCCGACGACCTCGCGCGCCAGGGCCCCGGCCTCGTGCTCGACGAGGCGGACGGGGCCGGCAACCGCGTCGCGATCTGGACGGAGTAGGCCGGCGCCGGCGTCAGGCCGCAGGCCGGCGCCGCCCCATCCGCTCGATCGCCCCCGGCACCGTGCGCGCGATGATCGCCGCGCCGATGACCAGCACCACGACCGTGGAGAGCACCACCATCCACCAGAACGGCACCAGCCGCGCGCGCGTCGTCGTCTCGGCCACCGCGGCGGCCCAGAGCCCCACGTAGGAGCCGGCCATCCAGTAGGCGTGCCGGAACAGCCACCCGCGGTCCGCGCGGCGCCGCACCGGGATCATCCCCGCCGCAATCGTGATCAGGCTGAACAGCGCCGCGCCGTGGAACGGCCCGAACGTCCCGAGCAGGCGGTAGATCAGGAGCGCCGAGACGTTCACGCCGACCATCGAGGCCACGTACACCCATCCCGCGCGCCGGTGCCAGGTCGTCCCCTTGCGGAGCAGGGCGACGACGAGGCCGGAGCCCAGGCCGGCGATCGCCAGCGACACGTGGAGCGAACCCAGGAGGGACCAGGTCATCGACTCGGGAACTCGAACGGAGCCGCGATCAGTCTACCTGCCCGGCCGCCGTTCGCGGCCGGCGGGACCCGGCCCCGTCAGGCCGGTTCGGCCGCCACCGCGCCGTCGAACAGGTAGACGTGGCGGTGCGCCATCGCGATGTAGCGCGGGTCGTGGGTCGCGAGGCAGACGGTCGATCCCGACGCGTGCAGCTCGCCCAGCATCTGCATCACGGCCTCGCCGGCCGCCGAGTCCAGGTTCCCGGTCGGCTCGTCGGCCAGCACGATCGGCGGACGGCCGGCGATGGCGCGCGCGACCGCGACCAGCTGCTGGTGGCCGCCCGACAGCTGGCCGGGCCGCTGCTTCGCGCGCGCGGCCAGCCCGACGCGCTCGAGCGCGGCCATCACGCGCGACTCCCGCGTCGCGGCGTCGATGCCCCGCAGCGTGAGCGGGTACTCGACGTTCTCGTAGACCGACATGTCGCCGATCAGGTTGAAGCTCTGGAACACGAGGCCGACGTCCACGTTGCGCACGCGCGCGCGCTCGCCCGGCGAGAGGTCCGACGTGAGCCGGCCGTCGAGCCAGTAGCGGCCCGACGTCGGCACGTCCATCAGCGCGAGCACCGCGAGCAGCGTGGACTTGCCACAGCCCGACGGCCCGGACACCGAGACGTACTCGCCGCGGTCGATGTCGAGCGTGACGTCGCGCAGCGCGACCGCCGGCTCCTCCGTGTCGGCGTCGAACATCTTCGAGACGCCTTCCAGGCGGATCAGCGGCAGGCCGGGCTCCGTCCCGGCCCCCCGCTGGTCCTCGTCCCCGCCCCGGCGCCGCCACCAGGCCATCGCTGCACTCCTCCCGCCGGCGCGCGAGCCGGTCCTCGCGTCATAGGACGAGAGAAGCGGCGGGAATGTTGGCCCGCCCGCGGCGGCCCGCGTCAGCCCGCCCGTTACCCGGCCTTGATGCGGGTCGCCTCCCCCGGCAGATCCGCGCCATGCCCGGAGATGACGACGGTCAGGTGGTCGGCGTCCTTCACGGTCGCCGTGCAGCGCATCTCGTTCTCGTCGGACCGGACGGCGAACGTCAGACGCCCGTCCACGAACTCGCCCTTGAACGGGAAGTCGCCCATGTCGTCGCTGTGCAGCCGGCCGGTCACCGTCCGCTGGTCCTTCGGGTCCAGGGCGAGCTGCAGCGTCATGGCCAGCGCGCCGTGCGGCGTGTCCACCGAGACCGCCCACCGCCCGTCGATCGGCGACGGTGCCGGGGCCGGGGCCGGCTCCTGCCGTGCCGCCTGCGCCTGCGCCACGTCGCGCGGGGCCGCCGCATCCACCGTCGTCGCCAGGCCCGCGGCCAGTGCCGCCGTGACCATCCACGTGCCCATCCGTCGTCGTGCCGTCATTGTCTGTGTCTCCTGATCGGTGTGTTCGACTCGTTCGTTGAATCCGTCCCGGGTCCCGCGCGATCGCGGCGCGGGCGTCAGTCGCGCCGGAGCGTCACCAGGGGATCGACCCTGGCCGCGCGGCGCGCCGGCCACCAGCTGGCGAGCGCGGCGACGCCGAAGAGGGCGAGCGGCACGCTGGCGAGCAGGCCGGCCGGGGGCGCAAGTCCGGCCACGCCCTGGCGCGCGGCGATCGCGGTGATCACGCCGCCCGCCAGCACGCCGGCGGCCACGACCGCCAGCGTCCGCGTCACGAACCGCGCGACTTCACGGCCGGCCGGCGCGCCGAGGGCCAGGCGCAGGCCGATCTCGGCGCGGCGCTCGGTCACCGTGTGCGCGACGACCGCGTAGATGCCGATGGCCGCCAGGCCGAGCAGCATCGGCCCGAGCACGGCGAACATCCGCGCGGGAATGCGCTGCAGGACGAGGTTCGCCTCGACGTGGTCGGCCAGCGTCCGCGCGTTGAAGAGCGGCAGCCCGGGGTCGAGCGTGGCGACCACGCGCCGGACGTCGGGCAGGACGGCGGCCGCGTCGTCCAGGCGCGTGCGCACGTGGAGTTCGGCGTAGGTCGCCGGCCGGTCGCGGAACGAGAAGTAGATCGCCGGGGTCGGCGGCTCGTCGAACGCGTCGTAGCGCGACGTCCGGACCACGCCCGCGATGACGTACCGGCCGCCCGCGACCAGCACCCAGCGGCCGAGGGGCTCGACGTCGGGCAGGAACCGGCGGACGAGCGCCTCGTTGACCACCACCTGCGGCGGCGCATCCACGGCGTCGAGCGGCGCGAACCCGTCGCCGGCCAGCCGCGCGATGCCCATGACGTCGAAATAGCCGGGCGTCACCACGTTGGACACCGCCTGGTCGAGCTGGCCGTCGGCGCGACGGCGGCCCTCGATCTCGAAGAAGCGGAGCGGCGACCCGTGGATGTCGAGCGGCACCGACGTCGCGATCGCGGCGCGCTCGACGGCGGGCAGGGCCTCGACGCCCGCGATCAATCGCCGGGCGAAGTCGAGCGGGGCCGCCGCGGTCGCGGCGCGGTCGCGTCCCGCCAGGTCGTAGGCGGCGAGCATCACGCCGTCGCGCCGGAACCCGGGGTCGGTCGTCTGCGTCTCGCGGAATCGCGCGACGAACATCGTGGCGACGACCAGCGTGACCAGGGCGAGCGCGACCTCCGCGCCGATGAGCAGGTCGCGGAGCCGGCCGCGGTCGGCCGGCGTGGCCCCGCCGCGCAGCGACGCGACGTGCGCCCCGCGCCGCGCGGCGTGCCAGGCCGGCGCGAGCCCCGTGACCAGGCCGGCCGCGAGCCCGAGCGCCGCGGCGAACGCGACCGTCAGGCCGTCGATGGACGTGTCGAACTGCAGCCGGAATCCGCCCGGCGTCGGCATCGGCACCGCGCGCATCGCCTCGGATCCCCACCACGCGATCGCCAGCGCGAGCGCGACGCCCGCCGCCGCCAGGCCGAGGCTCTCGAGCAGCAGCAGGCGGACGATCCGCCCGCGGCTCGCGCCGAGCGCCAGCCGCACCGCGACCTCGCCCCGGCGCGCGCCCGCGCGCGCGAGCGCCAGCGTCGCCGCGTTGCCGCACACCGCGAGCAGGACGAGGATCATCACCGCCTGGAGCACGGCGACCGCGGCGGTCAGGAACCGCTGCGGGCCGCGCGCCGCGTCCCAGAACGCGCGCACCTCCCCCGCCAGGCCGCGGTTGGTGGACGGATACAGCCGGGCGAGATCGACCATCGCCGCGTCGAGCTGCGCCTGCGCCTGGCCGCGGCTCGCGCCCGGGGCCAGGACGCCGACCATGCCGTAACCGCGCGCGCCGCGCGCCTCGAGGGCGCCGGGCGCTCCGGTGAGCGACGGCAGCAGCGGTGCGGGCACGTAGAGATCGAACGCGAGGCCCATCACCGTGCCGATGAACCGCTCCGGCGCGACGCCCACCACCGCGAGCGCCCGGCCGTCCACCCGCAGCTCGCGGCCGACCGCGTCCGGATCGCCCTCGAGCCGCGTCCGCCAGAACTGGTGCGAGACGACGACCTCGGGCACGTCCGCGTCACGCGCGTCGCCGCGGGCGTCGAAGAAGCGGCCGAGCGCCGGCCGCAGCCCGAGCGCGTCGAAGTAGTTGCGCGAGACGAACAGCCCGGGCACGCGGTCGGACCACGCCGCATCGCCGACGTCGAACGGCGCGGTACGGAACGCGATCGAGCCAGTGAAGGCGGGCAGGCGATCGCGCAGATCGCGGTACTCCGCCCACGATACGCCCGGGTGCGTGCCCGACGCGCCCGTGGTGTCGATCTGCGCGAGCCGGCGCGCGTCGGTTACGCCCGGCACGGGTCGCAGCACGCGCGCCTGGAGCCACGTGAACACCACGGTGTTGACGCCGATGCCGACGCCGAGCGACACGGCGACGACGAGTGCCAGACCAGGGGCGCGACGCCAGACGCGCAGGGCGGCGCGGGCGTCGGCGATCGGCGCGACGAGGAACGAGCGGCGGGAACGGTCCGTCATGGCTGGGCGGCCGTCGCGCCCGGGAAGTGGCCGCGACGACCGGACCAGCGTAGGCAACGCCGCCTGAAGCGGGCCTGAACGGGCCGTTCAGGTGTGGTTCAGGTGCGCGTCCTTCACGCCGGCAGGCGAAGGCGGGCGCGCAGGCCGCCGCCGGGCGCGGCGTCGAGCGCGACGTCGCCACCGTAGAGCGAGGCCAGGTCCCGCACGATCGCCAGGCCGAGCCCGGAACCCGCCGCCGGGTCGTCGCCGCGGACGCCGCGCTGGAGCACGCGCTCGCGCATCGACGGCTCGAGGCCCGGCCCGTCATCGTCGATCGTGATCGTCGCGGTGGCGCCGTCGGAGGCGGCGTCCACCGTCACGCGCGACCGCGCCCAGGAGCACGCGTTGTCGAGCAGGTTGCCGAGCATCTCGTCCACGTCCTCGCGCCGGCCGCGCACGGTGAACCCCTCGGGGACGCGCGATTCGACCCGCACGCCGCGGTCCGTGTGCAGCCGCGCGAGCGCGCGCGAGAGACCCGCGACGGACGCCGCGACGTCGCACCGCCCGCCGGGCGCCGCGCCCGGCGCCGTCGCGCGCGCCTGGGCCAGGTGCACGTCCACCTGGCGGCGCATCCGATCCACCTGTTCGGCGATGGTCGCCGCCAGCGCGTGCTGGCCCGCCGCCTCGGCGCGCTCGGCCTCGCGCGCGAGCACGGCGAGCGGCGTCTTCAGGCCGTGCGCGAGATCGCCCGCGCGCGACTGCGCGCGCCGGACGTCCTGCTCGCGCTGGTCGAGCAGCGCGTTCAGGTCCGACACCAGCGGCTGCACCTCCGCGGGGTAGCCGCCCTCCAGATGACGCGCCCGGCCGTCGCGGACGTCGGCCAGCCGGTCGCGCAGGAGCTGGAAGGGCACCAGCCCGCGGCGCACCTGGGCGAAGCCGATGACGAGCAGCAGGCCCGCGAACCAGGCGAGCACCGCGCTGTGCGCGATGAACAGGTGGTTGGCCAGGCGGCCGATGGCGAACGACGACCCGACGTGCACGAGCAGCATCACCCCGACGGTCCAGACCAGGAAGCCGAAGATGACGCGCGCGCGGAACGACCCGGACGTCTTCATGCCGTCGTGCCCACGCGGTAGCCCTGGCCGCGGACGGTCTCGATGAACGCCGGCCCGAGCTTGCGACGGAGCCGCGCGATGAACACCTCGAGCGTGTTGGAGTCGCGGTCGAGCGCGTGCGCGTAGATGTGCTCGGCGAGCTCGGCCTGCGAGACGACGCGGCCCTGGTGGTGCATGAGGTAGGCGAGCACGCGGTACTCGTGGCCCGTCAGGCGCACCGGCGCGCCGGACGCGGTGACCCGCGCCTGCCGCGGATCCAGCACCACGTCGCCGCAGCGGATCTCCGGCGTCGCCTGGCCGCTGGCGCGGCGAATGAGCGCGCGCAGGCGCGCGAGCACCTCTTCGATCCGGAACGGCTTGCCGACGTAGTCGTCGGCGCCGCCGTCGATGCCCTGGACCTTCTCGTGCCAGCTCGCGCGCGCGGTGAGGATGAGGACCGGGACGGTCACGCCCGACTCGCGCCACCGGCGGAGCACGGTGAGGCCGTCGAGCCGCGGCAGCCCGAGGTCGAGGACCACCGCGTCGTAGCGCTCGGTCTGGCCCAGGTACTCGGCACGCGCGCCGTCCCGCGCCGCGTCCACGGCGTAGCCCGCCTGGCCGATCGCCTCGACCAGCTGCTCGGCCAGCGCGGCCTCGTCCTCGACGACCAGCACCCTCATGACGGTCCGGATCTCCCACCGTAACGGCCCGACCTGAACGGCACCTGAACGCCGAGCGCCGACAAATATCAGTACGGCGCCTTCGTCTTCCGCTCGGGGTTGAAGAACGGCGTCGGCACGACCCGCGCGCCGACGTGGTGCCGGACCGCGTCCACGGTGTGCTCGACGTCGAGGTGGGAGCCGACGCCCGCGAACGGGGCCTCCACGGTGGCGAGGCCGATCATCTTCTTCAGGACCGGTGACCAGGTGGACGACGTCATACGGCCGACCTGGCGCGACCCGGCGTAGACGGGCACCGCGACGCGCGAGGCGGTCGCGAGCGCGAGCGGCGGCAGGCCCACGGCCTCGTAGAGCCGCTCGACGTCCGGCCAGACGATTTCGACGCCGACGATGCGGCGGGCGGGGCCGCGGGCGGCCTCGGCGGCGAGGGCGTCGCGGCCGACGAACGCGGGCTTGCGCAGATCGACCAGCCGGTCGAGGCCCATCTCGAGCGGCGAGTAGTACTGGCTCCAGGTCAGGGCCTTGCGCGCGCTGAAGAAGTCCACGTCGATGAGCAGGAGTCCGGCCTCGATGCGCGCGACGTCGAGCGCGAGCATCCCGGCGGGCCGCAGGCCGAAGGCGGGACCCGTGGTGGCGAGCGCGTCCCACACGGCGAGCGCGTCGGCGCGGTCCATCCAGATCTCGTAGCCGAGGTCACCGGTGTAGCCCGTGCGCGAGACGTCCACGGGGCGGCCGGCGATCGTGCCGGCGGTCACGCGGAAGTAGCGCAGGGTCCGCGGGTCCACGTCGCTCACCGCGGCGAGCACGGCCGCGGACTGCGGGCCCTGCAGGGCGAGCGCGGCGATCGACTCCGACACGTCGGTGACGCGCACGTCGAGGCCCTCGGCGCGATCGGTGAACCAGCGGAGGTTCGGGTCCGCGGCGGTCCAGCGGAATCGGTCCGCCGCCAGCCGGCTCACCGTGCCATCGTCGAGCACGCGGCCCTGCTCGTCGCACCACGGGGTGTAGACGACCTGGCCGACGGCGATGCGCGACACGTCGCGCGTGATCACGCGGTCCACCAGGCGCGCGGCGTCGGGGCCCTCGACGACGTACTTGAAGAGGGGCGAGATGTCGAGGAGCGCCGCGCCGTGTCGGATCGCGTGGTACTCGTGCTCGTGGATCGGCTCGTAGGAGCTGGGCGCGTAGTAGCCCGCCCAGTCGCGGTAGCTCAGGCTCTCGCAGAGCGCCAGGGTGCGATCGTGGAACGGGGTGCCGATCGGCATGTCATTCGTCGTGGATTACAGATCCGTCAGCGACCCGGCGTCGAGGCTGCGATCCAAGACCTGACCCCTATCGGGTGGCGCGCCAGGTGGCGCCGCCGGTGCGGGTGCCGTCCATCGTGGCGCCGCGGACGGTGCCGGTGTAGGTCGTGTCGCCGGCCGTGAAGGTGATCGCCTCGCCCTTCATCTGGCCCGTGATCGCCTGCGATCCGAGGGTACCGGTGAGCATCTGGTATTCCTGGTTCAGCGTCAGCGTCTGGTCGCCCAGGCGCCAGGTGCCCTGCACCCGGGCGGGCACGATCCAGAGGAGCGCCGTGCAGTAGGACTGGCAGTCGTCCACGGTCTCGCGCTCGTCGGCGGACCAGTCGCCCATCGTGAACGAGTTGGACACGACGCGCGTGCCGGGCTTCAGGTCGAGGAGCTTCGGGCGCAGCTTGAGGTTGATGTCGGGCAGCAGGAACATCGTGATCACGGTCGCGCGCGTGAGGTCGGTCTCGAAGAGGTCGGCCTGGCTGAAGGTGGCGCGGTCGCCGACGCCGGCCTCGGCGGCGTTCTTCCGGGAGAGCGCGACCATGTCGGGGTTGAACTCGACGCCGAGGGCCCGCGCGCCGCGGCGGGCGGCGGTGATCACGGTGCGGCCGTCGCCGGAGCCGAGGTCGATCACGAAGTCGGTGGCGGTGACGTTCGCCATGTCGAGCATCTTGTCGACGAGCACCTGCGGCGTGGGCACCCAGACGACGTCCTTGCCGGCCTGGCCGACGCGGGGCTCGAACGGCTTCTGTCCGGCCTGGGCGGCGGTCTGGGCGGCGGTCTGGGCGGCGGTCTGGGCGCCGGTCCGGGCGGCGGTCCGGGGCGCGGCGGCCGGGGCGGCGGCGAGCAGCGCCAGGGCCACGATGACGGCGAGTCCGGGTCGGCGGGCGGGTGCCAGAAACATGTTCGCTCTCCTCGGGTTCCGGGGTGTCACGCCGATGTTACTTCGGAGGCCTGCAGCGATATAATCCCGCAGCTTGAAGACTTTTTTCCAGGAGCGTTTCCGTATGTTCAGGTCCCGCGTGCTCCGCACGCTCCCGTTCCTCCTTGCAGCCCTCGTCGCGGCGGCGCCGGCCTTCGCGCAGCAGACGGGCACCATCAGCGGCCAGGTCACCGCGACCGACGGGTCCGTCCTCCCCGGCGTCACGGTCGAGGCCCGGTCGGACGTCCTGCCCGGTCCCCGTGTCACGGTGACGGGCAGCAACGGCGATTACCGCCTGGCGGCGTTGCCGCCCGGCACCTACACGATCACCTTCACCCTGTCGGGCATGCAGTCGGTCACGCGCACCGCGCGCGTGCAGCTGTCGGTGGACACGGCGCTCGACGCCACGCTCGGCGTGCAGGGCGTGACGGAGACGGTGACGGTCACCGCGGGCGCCTCGCTGGTCAACCGCGACGCGCCGACGATCCAGAGCGCGCTGACCAACGACCAGATCGTCTCGCTGCCGGTCGGCCAGGAGTACCGGGACCTCATCAAGCTGATTCCGGGCGTGCAGTACAGCCAGGACACGGTGCGCGGCCCGAGCGCGGGCGGCAGCGGCCAGGACAACGTGTACCAGTTCGACGGCGCCAACGTGACGCTGCCGCTCTTCGGCACGCTGTCGGCGGAGCCCGCGGCGCACGACATCGCGCAGATCACGGCGCGCAAGGGCGCGGCGATGGCGATCGACTTCGACCGGTCGGGCGGCTTCACGGTGGACTCGGTCAGCAAGTCGGGCACGAGCAGCTACAAGGGCCAGGCGGGCTTCCAGTTCCAGAGCGACGCGATGGCGGCCGCGCTGACGAGCGGCTCGGCCTCGCGGTTCGAGCTGAACCGCGCGTGGCTCGACGCCAGCCTCGGCGGGCCGATCGTGAAGGACAAGCTGTTCTTCTACGGCTCGTACTACCGGCCGACCAACAACCGGCAGAACCGCGCGAACCTCTACGGCGACCTGCCGAAGTTCGAGAGCACGCGCAACGAGGGCTTCGGCAAGCTGACGTTCACGCCGATCTCCGACATCCTCCTGAACGTGAGCTACCGCGACTCGCACCGGCTCGACAAGAGCGACCTGTTCGCGTCGAACGCCTCGTCGACGACCGGCACGGGCGCCGAGGCGTGGCTGAAGATCGGCACGGCCGAGGGCTCGTGGATCCTCAACTCGCGCAGCTACGCGACGGCGAAGTACACGCACTTCGCGAACGAGACGCAGGGTCGCCCGGACAACGTGGCGAACGTGAACCTCTCGACCGCGATCGGCTCCCGCCTGCCGGTGGACATGCTCGACCGGTCCGGGCTGCTCTCGGTGCCCGCGCCGATTGCCGGGGCGACCGCGTACAACGCGTTCATCCAGCCGCTCATCGATCAGTACGGCTACCTCTCGGGCGGCCAGCGCACGGGCGGTGGCCTGGTCGGCTACGGCACGACGTTCGACGCCGACGACTTCTTCCGCGACCAGTTCCAGGTCGGCTACAACTACACGCTCGGCACGGACCTCATCCACGACCTGCACGTCGGCTACCAGTGGTACGTGGACTCCGAGGATCTGACGCGCAGCTCGAACGGCTTCGGCAGCATCACCGTGCCCGGCGGTCGCCTGAACTACCAGGGCACGCCGATCTACTACACGGCGACCTTCCAGCAGCAGGGCTTCGGCACGGTCCCGCCGACGATCCACTCGGAATACCGGTCGCAGAACCTCGAGTTCAACGACACGATCCGGTGGCAGGACTGGACGTTCAACGCGGGCGTGCTGCTCAGCAAGGACACGCTCTACGGCCAGGGCCTGAAGGAGAGCTCGGCGAAC
>JAWKHR010000043.1:0-54744 GCA_041394725.1 Vicinamibacterales bacterium
CGATTTGGCGCAGGTCATGCCCCGCGCCGACATCGACCCGGTCCTCATCGAGCGGGCCTACTGGCTGGCGCCCGACGAGGAGTCCGCGGGTGAGCCGTTCGCGGTGATTCGCGAGGCCCTGGGCGACCGCGCCGCCATCGGCCGCCTGGCCCTGCACGGCCGCGAGTACCTCGTCGCGGTGGTCGCGCGCGGCGACGGCCTGCTGCTCTACACGCTGCGCCGGCCGAGGGAGGTGCGCGCGATGAGCGGCATCGACGAGATGCACTGGGCCGAGCACGCGCCGGCCAGAGCGGAGATCGACCTGGCCCGCCAGCTGCTCGACACGCTCGAGACCGATCGCAGCCTGGACGACTACGCCGATCAGTACGAGGAGACGCTGCGCGCGCTCATCGCCCGCAAGGTCGCCGGCGAGGAGATCGTCGGCCGCCCCGAACCCGCCGCGTCGCCGCAGAAGGTCGTGAACTTGATGGATGCCCTGCGCCGCAGCCTGGACAAAGCCCCCGGCGCCCGGAGCAGCCCGCGCGGCAGCTCGGGAGGACGGTCACGCAGACGCGCCAGGGTGCTCCCGCACCGGACGAAATCGCGCGCGTCCTGACCCCAATCCCGAATCACCAATTCCCCAATTCCTCAATTCCTCAATTTCTCAATTCCCAATCACCAATCCCCAATCAATCACCAATCACCAATCATCAATCACCAATGGGCTATCCTCCCCCATGCCCATCCCCCCGCCCCTCCTCCTCCTCCTCCTGCTCCCCCTCGCCCCGCCCGTGCCGGCGCAGGCGCCCCGGCCGTTCCGCGACGCGGAGGTCGATCAGCTTGCGCACCTGCTGATGCTGGAGGACGCGCGGCAGTACGACGAGGACACCCTCGCGTCCCTGCTCGACAGCCCGAATCCCGAGGTGAAGCGCCGCGCGGCGATGGCCGTCGGCCGCATCGCCGATCCGCGCGGCATCGCGCTGCTGTGGCGCGAGCGCGGCACCGCGGCGATCTCCCGCGAGATCGCCTTCTCGTTCGGGCAGTTGAAGGCGGACACGGCCATCGGATGGCTCGAGTCGCACCTGGTCACCGCCGATGGTCCGGAGGGTGACCGTGTCGAGGCGGCGCGGTCGCTCGGCAAGATCCGCACGCCGGAGGCGCGGGCGGCGCTCGAACGGTTTCTCGCGGCAGGCGCCGAGCCCACCGCCGCGCGCGGTGAGGCCCTGCTCTCGCTCGGCCGGTTCACCACGCGCGGCGACCTCGACGTGATCCGGCGCTGGACGCGGGGCAACGTCCCGGACTTCACGTGGCGCGCCGCGTGGGCGCTCTACCGGCCTCGCGATCCTGAGGCCGTCCCGGACCTCCTCCGCCTGAGCCGGCATCCCGATCCGGAGGTCCGTTTCTGGGCCGTGCGCGGTCTCGGCGCGCTGCCCCCGGACCGGACGCCCGTCGTCGAGGCCGCCACGCTCTCGGCGCGGCTGCGCGAGGCCGTCGCCGATCCCGATCGCCGCGTCCGCACCGAGGCCCTGCGCGCGCTCGGGACGTATGACGATGACGCGTCGTTCGCGGTGGTGCTGGAGGCGCTGGACTCGCCGGACACCTGGCTCTCGGTGTCGGCCGCCGAGGCGATGTCGCGGTTCGACGCGCGGCGGGACGCGATCGTCCCGCGGCTGGTCGCCGCGTCCGATCCCACGCGGCCGTCCGCCCTGCGCGTCACCGCGCTCACGCCGCTCGTCCGGTTCGCGCCGGACCGGGCGATCGACCTCGCCGCGGCGCTCACGTCGGATCCCAGCCTCGTCGTGCGGACGTCGGCCCGGCAGGCGCTCGCGAACCTCGGCGATGCCGGCGTGGCGCGGCTCGAGGCGCTGCCGGTCGATCCCGACGTGCCGAACCCGTCACCCCGCGGCGCCGGCGCCGGACGAGGTCGAGGCGGTGCCGGCGGCGGCCGGGCCGCGGCCGCTGGAGCCGGGCGCGCCGGCGGTGGCGGCGGGCGCGCCGGTGGAGCCGGGCGCACCGGTGGTGGCGGCGGCCGCGGCGCCGCGCCGCCCGACACCCGCGGCCGCACCCTCGACGACTACCGGCGCATGGCGCGTCGCTGGATCGTCGCGCCGCTCGAGGGCGCGGCGCCCGTCCGCGCGATCTGGGAGACGCCGCGCGGCACGATCACGATCGCGCTGCACACGGCCGACGCGCCGATCGCGATGGAGTACCTGGTCCACGCCACCGCCTCGGGCGATCTGGTGGGCACCGAGTTCGGCCGGCTCGTGCCGAACTTCGTCGCGCAGCAGCGCACGATTCGTGACGCCTGGCGGCTGCGTGACGAGGTGAACCTGCACGGGCTGACCCGCGGCAACCTGAGCTGGGCCTCGTCCGGCCTCGACACGGGACGACCGGGCTACACGCTCGGCCACACCGCGCAGCCGCACAACGAGGGCGACTTCACGGCGCTCGGGCTGGTGGTGGACGGCCTGGACGTGATGGATCGGCTGGAGCTGGGCGACGCCATCGTCGCGGCGCGGCTCGAGGGGCCCGGATTCGGGTCGGGCGGGCCGGACGCGGTCAGCGGCGGTAGCTGGTGAGCACGGCGAGCGCCCGGTCGATGTCCTGGTCGTTGTTCGCCAGGCCGACCGAGGCGCGGAGCGCGCCGACTTCCTTGTCGCTCCCGATGCACGCGCCGAACGCGGGGATGCTGAAGTCGGCGGCGAGCTGGTCGAAGCAGCGCGCCGTCGTCTCCGGGTCGAAGTGGAACGCCGCCTCGGCCGCGCCGGGATTGCAGAAACACCCGCCGCGGAACGACACGCCCGCGCGGCTCGCCGCGAGCTCGCCGTCCTCGTAGGAGACGAGACCGCCGTCGGGATCGAGCAGGTTGAAGGCGATCGCGCCGCCCCGGTCGGTCATGTCCGGCGGGCCGTACACGCGCACCACGGGACGGCCGTTGGCGTGGCGGAGCGCCCGCATCCCCCCGAGGAGCCGCGCGCTCAGCCGCTCGACGTGCGCCTGGAGCCGCGTCATGCCGACCTCCTCGAGCAGGTCGAAGCCCGCGTCGAGCGCCGACACCGCGAGGAAGCTCGGCGTGCCGTCCTCGAACGCCTCCGCTCCGGCCTTCAGCTGGTGCCGCTCCGCCTGCACCGAGACGAAGAGCACGGTGCCCCCGGCGAACCACGGCCGGCGGAGCCGCGCGAGCGACTCGCGCCGCGCGACGAGCGCGCCGAGCCCGGTCGGGTACCCGAACAGCTTGTAGAACGAGACGATGACGAAGTCGGCCGGGCAGGCGCGCAGGCTGAACGGGTGGCTCGGCGCGAACGCGGCGATGTCGAGCAGGACGTCCCAGCCCCGCTCCCGCGCGGCGCCGACGAGCGACTGCGGGTGCACGACGCCGGTGAAGTTCGACTGCGCCGGATAGGCGAGCAGGCCGCCGCCCGGCGTCCGCGCCTCGTCGATCCGCTTCGCCGTCTCCGGCCCGAGCCGCAGCGCCTCGTCGAGCGGCAGCACGGTCACCGGCGCGCCGGCACGGCGCGCGAACTCACGCGTGCCGAGGACCGAGTTGTGGTTGTCGGCCGCGAGCACCAGGCCGCGGTCGGGCGCGAACGGGTAGCTCTCCGCGACGAGCTTGCTGGCCGCGCTGGCGTTCGCCGTGAAGCAGACCTCGTGCGTCGACTCGTCCACGTCGAAGAACCGCAGCACGCGCCGGCGCGCCGCCACCATCACGTCCGTGCTGGCGCACGACGGCTCGTGGGTCGAGTGGGGGTTGCCGTAGATGCCCTGCTCGAGCAGCTGCTGGTGCCGGCGCACCTGCGTCACGCCGTAGAGGGCGCTGCCCGTGTAGTCCAGGTAGGCCTGCCCGCGGGCGTCCAGCCGCGCGAATTCGCGCGAGCGGATCGCGGCAAACACCGGGTCCACGACCGTCGATACGGGACTCGACATACCGGCCCGAGTATAACGCGCCCGTCCGGCCGGCCCGGGGTTCCGGCGCGCCGGCATCCCGGCCTTCCCACGCGCAGCCGGAACGCGCCGGCGGGGCGGCAGGCCGGCGCGGCGGCGCGGCAGGTCGGCCAAGGCGGCGCGGCGGCGCGGCGGCGCGGCGGCGGAGTAGGATGGGCCCATGCGCTTCCTCGCCCGCCTGTTCCTCAACGGGATCGCGATCATCGTCGCGGCCTGGCTCCTGCCGGGGCTCTCGCTGGACGGGCCGGGCTCGGCCCTCCTCGCCGGCGCGATCCTCGGCCTCGTCAACGCGATCGTGCGGCCGGTGCTCTTCGTGCTCACGCTGCCGCTGACCCTGGTCACGCTGGGCCTGTTCCTGTTCGTGCTGAACGCGATCTGCCTCGGCCTCACCGCCGCGGTCGTGCCCGGGTTCGGCATCGCGGGCTTCGGATCGGCGCTGGCCGGCGCGCTCGTCGTCAGCGTGGTGAGCTGGATCCTCAACGGGCTGTTCGTCGGCAAGGACGAGCGCCGGTAACGCCCGCCGGCGCGACGCGGGCGCGCCCGGCTGCAAACGCGGTGGCTAGTGCACGCGCCCGTCGCCGGGCAGTTCCGTGCGATCGCTCCGGGCCTCGGCGGCCGTCGACGCCGCCACGCCCTGCACCCGCCCGTGCGCGACGACGACGTCGGGACTCTGCTGGAGCGCGCGCTGGTACTCGGTCCGGAAGTCCGCGCCACCCGCGTCACCGGAGATCAGCCCGCGCGCCTGGTCCACGAGCATCGACGCGGCGGCAGCCTCGTGCGGGCCGTCCCCGTTGATCCACTCGTCGAATTCGATGATGAGGTGCGCGAGCGGCTGGAGCCACGCGAAGAACGGATCCTGCATCAGCAGGGTCAGGAATTCGTGCGGGCTGCCGATCCGGCCGCGCGATCGCTCGTAGCGCAGGCGCTCGGCGTCGATCAGGGTCTTGTGCAGGCCGAGCAGGGCGAGGCGCACGGCGCGTGCCCGGGCGACGGCCTGCGCGGCGGCGATGGGGGACGAATCGGGCATGGCTCAGGGCTCTCGGTTCTCGGCGGTCGGCTCGGGGCGATCGGTCGGGTGCCGGCGTCCGGCGGTGCCCGGCTCCACTCTATCGCGGCGGCGCGCCGGCGACGATCGACGCGGGCGCGGTCGCCGAGGTGCGCTCTGCGTCCGACGCGGGCGGGACGGCCGCCGAGGCGCCCGCGTCGTCCGACGCGGACGTGGCGTCCGACGCGCGCGGAGCCGGTGCGGGTGGCGCGGCGAGGGGCGCGAGGTCGGGAGGCACCCAGCCGGTCCGCGCGGCGTCGCCGGCCAGTCGCGCCGGCGAGTAGTGCCGGCCGAGCCTCCGCGCGTCGAGCAGGTGCGGCGCCCCGGCGATCCAGTCGTCGAACGCCTGCCGGTCGGCGGGCGGGGCCGCGGCGAGCGCGGCCTCGACGAGCCGGATCCAGGCGTCGGTGATGGTCACGTGGAACTTCGCCGCGGCGCCGTGGCGCGTGGCGAAGGCGAGGATGCCGCCGCCGATCCGGCGCCGGGCGGCCGCCGGGTCCGGCTCCAGGCGCAGCACCGTCCACGTCAGCCGGACGTGGGCGCGGTGGGGAAAGTCGGCCGGCCCGACGCGGCCGGCCTCGAACGCCGCGACGAATCCCGCGTCGTTCTCGTCAATCAGTAACATGGTAACATTGTAACACCATGCCGAGACGCGCCGCCGCGACGCGCCCCGTGACCCGGACCCAGACCGGCTTCCGGATCGAGACCCGCCTGCTCAAGGTCCTCAAGGGACTGGCCGAGGCCCTGGACCTGTCGCTCGGCGACCTGGTGGAGGGCGTGCTGCTCCACGCGTTCGAGGGCAGGGCCCCCTTCTCGCCGGGGACGCTCGGGACCATCGCGCAGTTGAAGAAGGTGTACGGGCTGGACCTGACCGCCGCCGACAGCCACCGCCTCCGCGAGGCGCCGGGCCCGGCCGCGAGCCGCCGGGCGTCACCGCCGCGCGCGGGCGGACGCGGCACGCGCCGCCACTGACGCGGCGCCGGCGGAAAGCGCCCGGGCGCGCCGGTCAGGCCGCGCGCTGGAAGTCCGCCGCCCAGCGCAGCGCTTCCTGGTGCGCGACGGGCAGCAGGTGCGGGTCGATCGCGGCGCGCGCGGCCAGGTCGAGGCACCGCGTCCAGTCGCCGCGCTCGTACGCAATCGTGCAGTCGAGCAGCCGCCGGCATTCCGTGTCGCGGCCGAGCAGCGCGTCACGCGTCCGGTCCGGCAGCGGCAGCTCCTGCACGAGCAGCTCGATCGGCCGCTCGAGGATGACGTCGATGAGCGAGAGCATCCCGAGCAGGAACGCGTCGGCCACCGACGGCGCCCGCCGCAGGCTCGACGCGAGCAGCTCGCAGCACCGCGCGCGCACCGTGGACATCACGACCAGCTCCGCCTGCGCGCCGTCGGCGAGCCCCGCGAGCACCCAGATCGACGCCCACCGGCGCAGCGCGTCGCGCCCGATGAGCAGGATCGCCTGGCGGATCGACTCGATCCGCCGCGCCTGCGCGAACGCCGCCGAGTTCACCGTGCGCAGGATCCGGTAGCACAGCACGGCGTCGTGCTTGACCAGCCGCTCCAGGCGATCGACCGTGAGGTCCGGGTCCTGCAACGCGCACAGCAGCTGCACGTAGCCGACCCGATTCGCCGGGATGCCGCGCGCGGCCTGCGTGACCGGCCGGCCGAAGAAGAAGCCCTGGAAGTACTGGAAGCCGGCCGCCCGCGAGGCCTCGAACTGCTCGCGCGTCTCGACCTTCTCGGCCAGCAGCGCCACGGCCGGGTTGATGTCGCGCACGCGATCCCGCGTCTCGAGCGTGACCCCGGCGCCGACTTCCACCTTCACGTAGTTCGCGAGGCGGACGAGCGGGGCCGTGCGGTCGGAGAGCACGAAATCGTCGAGCGCGACCTTGTAGCCCGACCGGCGCAGCCGCTGCACCGCGTCGATCACCTCGGCGTCCCCCTCGATGTCCTCGAGCAGCTCGACGACGACGTGCCCGGGCGGCAGCGCCTCGGGAATGCCGGACAGGAGCAGGTCGCGGGTGACGTTGATGAAGGCCGGACGCCCGAGCGTGAGCGTGTCGAGGCCGAAGGCGAGGACGGCGTCCGAGATCACCCGCGCCGTCGCCTGCGCCGACGCCGTCCCGGCCGCGTCGGCCAGGAGCGTCGGCCGGAACAGCAGCTCGTACGCGACGACCCGCTGCGCGTCATCCAGGATGGGCTGACGCGCCAGGAAGACTTCTTCCGACGCCGACGACGACTGCGGCTGCGGGTCCGGCACCTGAATTCCCAACTCAATGGGAATCGGCGCAGCGCCGGCCGGCTTGAGGGCGTCCGTTCTCGGCCGGTTCGGTGCACGGTCCTTCGCGGAATGGCAGGCGACTCGCCGTCAGCCCTCGCGCAGCACCCGCGCCGGATCCAGCCGCGCCGCCCGCCGGGCGGGCAGCCAGCCGGCCGCGGCGCCGACAATCCCCAGGACGAGGGCCGCGGTCACGAACGTCGCCGGGTCGCGCGGCGGCAGGCCGAACAGCAGGCTGCCGACGTAGCCGGACGCCCACAGGCTCAGCGCCCCCCCGAGCACGACACCCGCGCCGACCAGCCAGCCGACGCGGCCGAGCACCAGCCGCACCACGCCGGCGGGCTTCGCGCCGAGCGCCAGCCGCACGCCGAGTTCGCGCCGGCGCTGGCTGACCGCGTACGCCGTGACGCCGTAGAGCCCGAGCGCGGCGAGTACCAGCGCGAGCAGGCCGAAGAAGCCGGAGAGCATCGCCACGAGCCGCTCCTGCGTGAGCGACGCCTCCACCTGGTCGGTCAGCGGCCGGAACGACAGGGTCAGGTCCGGCTCCTCGCGCGTCAGCGCGGCCACGAGCCCCTGCGTGAGTCGCGCGGGCTGGCCGGCGGCCGCCCGGACCGTGATCGCGATGCTGGCACCGGGCGGATCCTGGAACTGCGCCATCGGCAGGTACATCGTCGGCGGGACCGGTTCCCGGAGGCGCCGATAGACCGCGTCCTGGACGACGCCGACGACCTGATACGTCTTCGCCGACTCGCCCGCCCGGAACGGCGGCTCGACGACCTCGCGTCCGATCGGCTCGCGGTCGGGGAAGAACCGCTGCACGAACGCCTCGTTGACGACCGCGACCAGGGGCGCGCCCGGGCGATCGCGCTCCTGGATCGTGCGGCCGCGCAGCAGCCTGGTGCCGTAGGTCTCGAACCAGCCGGGCAGCACGTAGTTCAGCATCGGCAGGCGCTGGCGCTCGTCGAGGTCCGGCCCGTCGGGAATCTCGATCTGGGTGTTCCAGGAACTGCCGCTCACCGGCGTGATGAACGACGCAGTCGCCGACGCGACGCCCGGGGTCGCCGCGGCCGCGTCCACGAGCCGGCGGAAGAGCGGCAGCCGGGCGGCCGGCTCGACGCGCTCGGTCGGCACGCCCGCGTTGACGACGAGCAGCGGTCCCTCGTCGAATCCGAGGTCCAGCGTCGACAGCCGCGCGAAGGTCTGCGAGAAGAGGGACGCGGCGACGACCAGCGCCAGCGAGAGTGCGACCTGGATGACGACGAGCGCGTGACGCAGGGTGAACCGGCCGTCGCCGGCCACGCCGCGCCCCTGCGTCTTGAGCGCGTCGTTCGGCGCGACCCGCGAGGCCCCGAGCGCGGGTGCGACGCCGAAGACGATCGCGGTGATCGCCGCGATGCCCAGCGTGAAGCCGACCACGCGCCAGTCGAGCGACAGGTCGAGCCGCACCGAGCTCGACCCGCGCGCAATCTGCGAGACGAGCAGCGGCCCCGTCCAGTGCGCGAACGCCAGCCCGATCGCCGCGCCCGCGCCAGCCAGGAGCACGCTCTCGGCGAGCAGCTGACGCGCCAGGCGCCACCGCGACGCGCCGAGCGCCAGCCGCACGCTGAACTCGTGGCGGCGCGCCGTCGCCCGCGCCAGCAGCAGGTTCGCGATGTTGCCGCACGCGATGAGCAGGACCAGGCCGACGACGACCATCAGGGCGAGGAGCGGCGCCTGGTACCGGCTCCGCAGGCCCGACGTGCCACCCGAGGCCGGCACGAAGGCCAGGGTGGTGTCGTCGCCCATGTAGCGCGCCCGCGCCTCGGCGACCCAGTTCTGCGGCGTCGTCTCGTCCCTCAGAACGGGGCGCAGGCCGTCGAGACGGGCGCTCGCCTCCTCGATCGTCTGGCCCGGGCGGAGCCGCGCCATGATCTCGAGCCACCACGTCGACCGCGCGTCGAGGATGCTCGCCGGACCCGCCTGCAGGGGCTCGGTCCCGATCGGAATCGCCACGTCGAAGCGCCGCCCGACCTCCGGCCCGAAGAACTCCGGCGGCGCGACCCCGACGATCGTGTAGGGCACGCCCGCGATCGTGAGCGTGCGACCGATGACCCCGGCGTCGCCGCCGAAGCGGCGCTGCCAGAACCCGTAGCCCAGCACCGCCACGGGGCCGTCCGGGCCGCCGCCGCGCACGTCGTCGGCGGGCGTGATCGTCCGGCCGAGCACGGCGTTGACGCCGAGCACCTCGAACATCCGGCCGCTCACCCAGAGCCCCTCGACGGTATCGGCCTCGCCGCGCGCGGCGAGGTTGAACCGGGTGCCGGACCAGGCGAACAGGCCCTCGGCGATGTCGGCCTCGCGGGCGCGCAGCGACTCCCAGATCGGGTTCGTCCACGACCCGTCGTCCATCACGGCCAGCCGGCCGGGATCGCGCACGGGCAGCGATCGGAGCATCAGGCTGTCGACGATCGAGAACAGCGCGGCGTTCGCGCCGATGCCGAGGGCGAGTGACAGCACGGCGACGACGGTGATGAGCGGGGTGGCGCGCAGCGCGCGCCACGCGTCGCGCAGGTCACGGGCGACACTCGAGCGCATTGACGATCTCCTGGTGGCGTCGGACGGGAGGACGAGGGGGACGACAGGCGGATCCAGGCGCGGCCAGCGGGCGACGACCGCGCCGAGGCCGGTGTGCCAGAAGGTCTGGAGCCAGAGCCGGGCCATGGCCCGGCGTCCCGCGCGGCGGGCCGCGCGGAGGTCGTGGGCGAACGCGTAGGCCATGCCGTCGCCGAACCGGTCACGGAACGCGCGCGGGTACAGGCGCAGCAGCCGCGCATAGAGCCGGTGCGCGGCGGCGTCGGTCACGAACTCCTCCGGCGGGAGGGGCGCAGGGCGTCGAGCGCGGCGACCAGGTCGGCGAGCCGACGGCGTTCGGCGGCGAGGGCGGCACGGCCGGAGGCGGTGGTGCGGTAGTAGGCGCCCCGGCGGGGGTCGTCGCCGGACGGCCTCGGCGCCTCGGCGACCAGCCCGGCGTCGAGCAGGCCGTTCAGGTGCCGGTAGAAGGACGCGGTGTTGAGCGGGACGCGGCCGGCGGACTGCTCGCGCACGGCCTGGATCGCGGCGTAGCCGTGCAGGTCGCGCCCGGCCAGGGCCAGCAGGATGTGGAAGACGGCCGGCTTGAGGCCCGGCGCCCCGCCGTCACGCGGCATCGGCGCCGCCGGAAGCATTCATGTCAGACATGTCCATTTCAGACATATATACCACGGACTTGTCCGTGTGCCGGGTTGGACGCGCGCCGGGAGCGGGTGGTTGGGCGGCCGGGCCGGGCCTCAGCGGCCGCCCGCCTCAGCGGCCGGGCGCCTCGGCGCCTGCGCGCATCAGCGGCCGCGGCCCTCGGCGTCCGCGCCTCGGCGTCGCGCGCCGGGATCGGGGCGACGGCCGGCGTCGCGCGCCGCGTCCTCGAGAAAGGCGCCGGTCAGCGCCGCCACGTGCGCCGCGTGCCGGGCGGGCGTCGTGCCCGCGAGGGCCCGGCAGTCGCGGGCGAAATGCGCCTCGTCGGCGTAGCCCGAGGCGACCGCGGCCTCCAGCCCGGGCCGCACCGCGCCCGAGGCGGCGGCCGCCGACAGCACGCCGAGCGCGCGCTGCAATCGGGCGATCCGCGCCAGCCGCTTCGGCGTCAGGCCGACCTGGTCGAGGAAGCCCCGCTCGAGATGCCGGCGCGTCATCCCCACGTGTGCCGCGACCGCGTCGATGCGCTCCGTGCCGGCGTGATGCTGGATCCGCGCCGCCGCCGCGGCAACCCGCTGATCCACGCGCGCGGGACGTGCCAGGCGCCGCAGGCCGGCCGCGACGAGGCCCGCCGCCTCGTCGGGCGTCCGGCAGCCGTCCCGCAGCTCAATCAGCCACCGCTCCACCGCCGGCGACACGGCGCCGGCGTCGAGTGTCCGGCCGGCGAGCGCGACCTGCGGTCCCGTCCAGAGCGCGGCCGCCCCCGCGGGCCGCAGCCGGATGCCGAGCATCGACGCCACGCCGGTCGGCCGGAGCACCAGCGGCTCCCGGAGCTGGCCCGCGACGATCGCCATCGGCTGCGCGATGAATCGCCCGTCCTCCCCGCCGCGCTCGAACCGATCGCCCCAGTGCAGCACGATCTCCGATCGTCCGTCGGGGATGACCGGCTGCGCCGCGGACTCGCCGGGACCTGGCGCGGCGGCCTCGAGCGTCCAGAGGACCTCGACGATGGCGGAGAGATCGGCGGGGATCGGATGTTCGCGATAGCGCATGCGCGTCCGGCATGTCGCGTTCGTTCAAGCGCAGCGCCGGACGGCCATTGTAGAGTGCCGCCCGGAGATCAGCCATGCCCCCGACCCGCGCCGGCGCCACCATGCTCGCGACCGTCCTGCTCGTCCTCGTCTCTATCCTGCTGCCCGTCTTCGCGCACGGCATCGGCGCCGTCGCCCTCGACTCGCGCGGCGTCGGCCCCCGCGGCGTCGGACCGGTCCCGGAGCCGGACGCGCCGTCGTCCGGACGCGGGCAGGCGCGCGCGGGAACGCCGGCGGCACCGACACCGGCGCGCGCGGGCATCGACGTGCTGGCGTGGCTCGCCGGCACGTGGACGAGCGTGCCGGGCGGGCCCGTGACCGAGGAACGGTGGACGGAGCCCGGCGGCGGCGCGATGCTCGGCACGTCGCGGACGATCGCCGGCGGCCGGCTGGTCGCGTTCGAGTACCTGCGCGTGGTGGAACGCGACGGCGGCCTGGTCTACGTCGCCCAGCCCGGCGGCCGACCGCCCACCGAGTTCGTTCTGACGCGCGCGGACGGGACGCACGCCGTCTTCGAGAACCCCGCGCACGATTACCCGCAGGTGATCAGTTACACGCTCGGCCCCGACGGCGAACTGGTCGCGCGCATCAGTGACCGCGACGGCGGACGCGCGCAGGCGTTCAGGTTCCGGCGATCCGGGGTCAGGTCTTGATCGCAGCCTCGGCCGCCGCTGACTGACGGAATTGTCATGACGATTCCGTCGGTCAGCGGCGGCCGAGGCTGCGATCCAAGACCTGACCCCCTAGATTGTCTTTAGACAATGTCTTGTGACATCATGGCCGGGTGATCGATTCCTGGACCCGGTTCCACGTCCTGTGCGCCCTCCTCCAGGGCCCGCAGTATCCCTACCGCATCGCCCGCGACGTCGCCGCCGCCACCGGCGGCCGCGTCGTCCTGGAGGCTGGCAACCTGCACAGGCGCCTGCAGCAGCTGCTCGCCGACGGCCTGATCGCCGAGGCGCGCGCGCCGGAGACCGGCGCCGACCGGCGGCGACGCTACTACGCCATCACGCGACAGGGTCGTGACGCGCTCCGCGAGGAGACGGATCGGATGCACGAGGCCGTCCGCACCGCCCGCAGCGCGCTGGCGGCGGGGAGCCGGCGGTGAGCGCGCCGGCCGGGACCGCGCCCGCCAGCGTGCGCGCGGCACGCCGCCTGTATCGCGCGGCCACCATCCTGCTGCCGCGGGCGTTCATCGCGATCCATGCCGCCGGCCTGCAGGCGTTCTTCGACGAAGCCGTCCTCGAGGCGCACGCGGCGGGTGGCCCGAGGCGCGTCGTCCGCCGCACGGCGGACGCCCTGATCGACCTGATCGGCACGGCGGGCCGGCTCCGGGGGGAACGCGTGCGCGAGCTGACGGTGGCCGCGCGGCTGCTGCCGCGCGAGGCCCGTGCGGCCGCGCGGGGCCTGCGCCGCGCGCGGGCATTCGCCGGGGGCCTGCTCGTCACCCTCGTGCTCGGGGTCGGCGTCGGCACGGCGCTCTTCGCGGTCGTCCACGCCGCCTTGCTCGCGCCGTTGCCCGTGGCCGACGAGGATCGCCTCGTCGACGTCGTCGTGCACCCGGACGCCACGGCCGCAGCGATGCCGGCGTCCTATCCCGAGTACCGCGAATGGCGCGACGCCTCGCGGACGCTGGGCGCGCTCGCCGCGTACGGCCGGACGAACCGGACGGCAACCGGTCTCGATGCGCCGGTCCGCGTGGCCGCGGCGCTCGTCACCGCCAACTTCTTCGACACGCTCGGCGTGCCGATGGACCAGGGCCGTGCATTCCGGCCGGAGGAGGAACCCGCGGGCGCCGACGACGTGGTGATTCTCTCGCACGAGTTCCGCGTCCGGCACTACCCCGCCGGCGGGTCCGTGATCGGCCGTACCCTGCGGCTGGGCGATCGCCCGTACACCATCGTGGGCGTGCTGCCCGACGGCTTCCGCTTCGATCTCCAGCCCGCCGAGGTCTTCCTGCCGCTCGGGCTCACGCTGGTCGACCTCGAGCGGCGTGATTCTCGGTGGCTGGGCGTCGTGGGTCGTCTGGCGGACGGCACACCGGGCGCCGAAGCCGCCCGCGCCGAGCTCCAGGCGATCGCGGAGGCGGGCAACCCGGTCACGGTCGGGAGCGCGGCCGGGGGCGCCCCCGGACCGCGCGTCGCCGTGCGGCGGCTGCGCGACGCGATCGTCGGCGGCTTCGCGCCCGTGCTCTGGCTGCTCGGCGGCGCCGCCCTCCTCGTCGCGGGTACCGCGGCCGCCAGCATCGGCACGCTCGCGGTCACGCGCGCGATCGGCCGGCGTCGCGAGCTCGCCATCCGGGCCGCGCTCGGTGCGTCACAATCGGCGCTCGTCGCTGCAGTCGCGATCGAATTCGTGCTGCTCGGCCTCGCCGGCGCAGCCCTCGCGGCCGTCGCCGGCGCCTGGACCGCGCAGGTCGCCGTGCACCTGCTGCCCGATGCCATCGCCTCGCGCGCGACGTGGCTGGCCGGCGGCGTGCCGGCGGGCCGACTGATGCTCTTCGCGCTCGCACTCGCCACCGCCGCGTGCCTGCCCGCCGTCGCCGTCGCCGCCCGGGACCTGCGTCGCGCCGGTGCGACCGGCGCCCTGCGTACCGGCGCGCCGGTCGGAACAGGCCGCCGGCCTATCCGCGGCGTGCTCGTCGCCGCGCAGATCGCGCTGGCGCTCGTGCTGCTCGTCGGGACCGGGCTGGTCACGCGCAGCCTGGTGCGGCTCCGGCACGTGGACCCCGGATTCGCGCCGGACCGGCTGCTCGCCCTCGGCGTGTCGCTGCCGGTCCAGGGCTACCCCGACGCCGACGCCGTGGCCCGGCTGTATCGCGAGCTGACCGCGCGTGTCGCCGCGCTTCCGGGCGTGGAACGCGCGGCCACGATCGACGAGATGCCGTTCACCCGGGACGATGGCCAGGTCGAGGTGACGGCGGAAGCGGCCATGAGTGGCGTCGAGCCGGTGATGGCCCTCATCCGGTCCGCGAGCCCAGGGTACTTCGAGGCGATCGGGCTCGCCGTCACCGGCGGACGGACGCTGGAGGCAACCGACACCGCGGAGCGGCCGGCGGTGGCCGTGATCACCGACTCGCTCGCGCGCCGGCTCTTTCCGGACGGCCGCGCGGTGGGCCGGCGCCTGTCGCTGACGAGGAGCAAGGGCCGCTTCGAGATCGTGGGCGTCGTGGGCGACGTGCGCATGGGCGAGCTGGACCGCGAGATGCGGCCGGCGTTCTACACGTCCAGCCTGCAGGATCCCTCGCGCTCGGTGCAGCTCGTCGTGCGGACGGGCGTGCCCGCGGATCGGCTGACCGGCGACGTCCGGCGCGTGCTCGCGGCGCTCGATCCCGACGTGCCGGTCTACGGCGTGCGGACGTTCGCCCAGGCGCGCGACGCGACGCGCGGCGTGACCACGCGTCGCCTCGTCCTCTTCCCGCTGATGCTCTTCGGCGGACTGGCGACGGCGATTGCCGTCGTCGGCCTGTATGCGCTGATGAGCCAGGCGGTGGCCGAGCGGACGCCGGAACTCGGCCTGCGGCTGGCCCTGGGGGCGTCGCGCGGCGGCGTGCGCCGGCTGGTGCTGCGCCAGGGGCTGGTTGCCGCGGCCGCGGGCGTCGGCGCCGGGCTGCTGCTGGCCGCACTGGCGACGCGCGCGCTGGGCGGCGTGCTCTACGGCGTGCCGGCGCTCGATCCGGTGTCGTTCCTCGCGGCCGCCGCAGCGCTGATCGTGCTGGCGCTCGGCGCCGCGGCGAGTCCGGCGGCGCGCGCGTCGCGGCTGGATCCGATCCGCAGCCTGCGTGACTAGGGTCAGGTCTTGGATCGCAGCCTCGGCCGTCACCGACTGACGAAATCGTCATGACAATTCCGTCAGTCGGCGGCGGCCGAGGCTGCGATCCAAGACCTGACCCTTGACTGGACGGAACATCTATATCTATTCTGTCCACATATGCCGCCCCGCCGCCCCGCGATCGATCCCGCCTCGCTCCTCCCCCTCAAGGCCGACGTCTTCCACATCCTGCTGACGCTCGCCGAGGGCGACGCGCACGGCTACGCCATCATCCGCGGCTCGGCCACGCGCCCGGGCCGCCGCGGGCAGCTGCAGCCCGGGGCGATGTACCGGCTCCTGAAACAGCTGCTCGACCGCGGCCTGGTCGTCGACGTGGAGGGTCCGGCGTCGGCCGACGAGCGCCGCCGCTACTACCGCATCACGCCCGCCGGCCGCGAGGTCGCGCGCGCCGAAGCCCGCCGGCTCGACGAACTCGTCCGGGCCTCGCGACAGGCCGCGCTGCTGGAGGGCCCGGGCCGGGGGCGACCGTGACCGGGCCCCGTCCGCCCTCCCCCGTTCCACCACACGCATCGCCGCCGTCACCCCGCGGCGGCGATCGCATCGCGCGGGCCGCGGTGCGGCTCTACCGCGCCGCCCTGCGCGCGTACCCGCCGGACTTCCGCGCGCGCTTCGGCGACGAGCTGACGTCGGCGTTCGTCGAGACGATGGCCGAGCGCCGCCGCGGGACGGCGTGGCGGATCGTCGCGCGAGCCCTCGCCGACCTGGCGCGCCACGCGGCCGGCGAACGGCTCGCGACCTGGCGCGGCCTGCCGGGCGGGCTCGGCCCGGTGGACCGGCCGCGCGTCCCCCGCGCCGCGCGCCAGGCAGGGGCCGCCCGCGCCGGGCGACTCGACGCGCTGCGCCTCGACCTCCGGCACGCGGTCCGCACGCTGCGCCGCCGCCCGGGACCGAGCCTGGTGATCGTCCTCACGCTCGCGCTCGCCTTCGGCGCTTCGACCACGATCTTCGCCGTCGTCCACGGCGTGCTGTTGCGCCCGCTGGCGTTCCCGGAGTCCGCGCGCGTGCTCGCGCTCTGCGAGGTCAACGCGCGCACCGCGGACTTCTGCGTCGCGTCCGCGATGAACGTGGCCGACTGGACCGCGCGCGTCCCGTCGCTCGACGCCGCCGGCGTCGCGCGCGGCGAGTCGTTCCGGATCCGGCTGGACGGCCGCACCGTCGGGCTGCGGGGCGCGGTCGCCTCGCCCGGCTTCTTCGCGGCCCTCTCGGCGCGGCCGATGATCGGCCGCCTGCTCGAGGACGCGGATCTCGCCGCGGGCGCGCGCGACGTGGTCGTCGTGAGCCACGCGTTCTGGCAGCACCGCCTCGGGGCACGGCCCGACGCGCTCGACGTGCCGCTCCAGATCGACGGCCGGGCCATGCGGGTCGTCGGTGTCCTCGCGGCGGATCAGTTCGTGCCGTTCCTGGGCGACGTCGACGTCTGGAAGCCGCTGACCGCCAGCATCGACGACGTCACCCAGCGCGACTGGCGCGGCTTCCGCGCGATCGGCCGGCGCGCGGTCGACGCCACGCCGGCACGGCTCGACGCGGATCTCGAGGTCGCGCGGGCCGCGCTGGCCGCCGCCTACCCCGACGCGAACGACGGCTGGCGGATCCGCGCCGTGCCGTTGCGCGATCAGGTCGTCGGGCCGGCCGGGCGCACGCTCTGGCTGTTCCAGGGCGCGGTCGCGCTGCTCGTCATCGTGGCGGGGGCGAACGTGACCAGCCTCCTGCTCGCCGGCGCCTCGGCACGCCGTCGGGAATTCGCGCTCCGTGTGTGCCTCGGGGCCGGGCGGATGCAGGTCGTGCGGCAGTGGCTCATCGAGGTCCTCGTCCTCGCGACGGTGGGCGGCGCCGGCGGCTGGTGGCTCGCGCGGAGCCTGACGCGCGGCCTGATGGCGCTGGCGCCCGCGTCCCTCCCGCGCCTCGACGAGATCCGCCTCGACGGCACGGTGGCGCTCTTCGGCCTCGGGCTCACCCTCGCCGCGGCGATCGTGCTGGGTCTCATCCCGGCGCTCGCCGCGTGGCGGGGACGCGGCGCCTCGATCGACCACCCGTCCCGCGTGACGATCGGCCGCAGTCGCCTGCGCTCCGGCCTGGTCATCGTCGAGGTCGCGCTGGCGTTCGTCCTGCTGGTCGGCGCGTCGCTCCTCACGCGCACGTTCGCGCGTCTGCTCGAATGGTCGCCGGGGTTCGATCGCGACGCGACGACGGTCACGTGGGCCGTGGCGCCGCCGGACGTGTACGAGACGGGCGCGCGCGCGGTGGGGGCGCTCGAGGCGCTGCGCGACCGGCTGCGGCACACGCCGGGCGTCCTCGACGTCGGCCTGGTGTCGGCGGGGCCGCTGTTCGGCGGCGTGGAAACGGGGATGGCGATCCCCGGCACCGCCGCCGCGCCCGCCGACGGATCCGGTATCCTCGCGGCCTGGTATGACGTGGACGAACGCGGCCTCGACGTGATGGGCCGGCGCCTGCTCGCGGGCCGCGGGTTCGAGGCCTCGGACGCCGACGGCGCGACGCCGGTGGCCATCGTCAACGAGACGTTCGCCCGGCGCGTGTTCGGCGACCCGAGCCCGGTCGGGCGGCAGGTGACCGTGCAGGAGCATGCGAGCGAGATCGTGGGCGTCATCGGCGACGTCCGGCCCCTGCAGCCCGGCGCCCAGCCCGCGCCGGAAATCTATTGGCCCATCCGGCAGTACCGCCGCTTCGCGGCCTACCTCCTCGTGCGCGCGACGCCCGGCACCGCGGGCCTCGACCGCGCGATCCGCGACGCCGCCGAGACGGAAGGGTCCGCCGTCCAGCTCGGCACGCCGCAGACCTACGCCGAGCTGCGCGACCGCGCGCTGGTCAGCCCGCGCTTCAACGCGGCGCTGATTGGCCTGTTCGCGTCGAGCGCGCTGCTCGTGGCGGCGCTCGGGGTCTACGGCATCGTGGCGCGGACGGTCAGCGAGGGGACGCGCGAGATCGCGGTGCGCGTGGCCCTCGGGGCGACGCGCGGGCGGGTGCTCGCCGCCGTGGCGCGGCGTGGCCTGGTGCTGGCCGTCGGGGGACTGTCGGCAGGTCTCGCCGGCGCGATCGCGCTCGGACCGCTGTTCGCACACCTGCTCTACGGCCTGCCGCCGCGCGATCCGGGGACCCTCGCCGCGGCCACCGCGCTCTTCGCCGGCGTCGCGGCGATCGCGTGCTACCTGCCGGCGAAGCGAGCGGGCCGCGTCGATCCGATCGAGGCGCTGCGCGAGCAGCCGACAGCCGGCAACCGGCGGCGGTCGGGGTCGTGGTCGATCGCAGCCTGTGGCTGTGCCGACTGGACGGAATTGTCATGACAATTCCGTCAGTCACGGACGCCCGAGGCTGCGATCCAAGACCTGACCCCGGCACCCGCCCAGGAAACGCGACCCGTTGAGCCAGGCCGAGTCGGGGTAGTAAGCGAACACGAGGCTCCCGCCCTTGACCTCGTCGATCAGCGGTCGCGCCACCGCCTCCGGCAGCGCGGGACATCCCCAGCTCCGCCCCAGCCGCCCGTTCGCGCGCGCGAACGTCTGGCTCACGTAGGGCGCACCGTGCATCACGATGGCCCGCTCGCGCGCCCGATCGTTGACACCGGGCTCGAGGCCGTCCAGCCGCAGCGAATAGCCGTTCTTCCCGACGTAGGTGTCCGCGGTGACGAACAGGCCGAGGCTCGACTGGTGCGAATTCGGCTCGTTCGAGAAGCGCGTCGCCAGGTCGTCGCCGCTGCCCTGCCCGTGCGCGACGAGCGCCTCGTGCAGCAGCCGGCCCGTCGCCAGCTCGAACACCCAGAGACGCTTGCTCGTCGAGGGCCGGGAATAGTCGATGACGGTGAGGGTCGGCGGGTCGGTGACGAGGCCCGCCAGCGAGGCACAGCTCGCGGCCTCGAGCGCCAGGTCGAGGACGCGTGGCGCAATCGACTTCACGGAAGCGGCCGGCCAGTCGCCGCGATGCCACGAGGCCGCCACGCCACCCGCGCGGTCATACGCGGCCACGCGCGCGGGGCCGGCGATGGCCCAGCCGACCACGGTCGCGGCGAGTGCCGCGACGGGCAGCACCCGTGCGAGTCGTCGATGAGCCGGTGGCATCCCCTGAATCGAGTATAGGGTACCGCCCGGTCAGGGCGTCGCAGACGCCGGAATCCGGCCGTAAATCGTTCCGACCGCGCCGACCCGGCCGTCACGCATGGGCCGCCCGTTGCGCGGCCCGGGCGCGCCGCTCCGCGGTCCGGCGGATGGCGGGCAGGACCAGCAGGCGAATCGCGACGATCCCGAACCCGGCGATGCGCCAGTACCGCCGGAACTTCCGCCGCGCCGCCTCGTCGGTCGCGACGACCCGCGTCTCGGTCGCGAGCCGCGTGCGGCCGCCGGCGAGCGGCGCCGCTTCCAGGGTCCAGGCAATCTTCACGAGATCCGGCTCGGCGAACGCACGGAACACGTCGGCGGGCACGGCCCGGAACACGACGTCGGCCTTCCAGGGCTGCGTGACCGCGCCCATCACGAGCAACCGACCGGGTTCGCGGCGCAGCTCGCCCCAGCCGATCGCCCGGGTCATCTCGACGAGCCCGCCGTGCGGCACGCGCTCGCCCGGCCCCGCGCGCATCGCCCACGAGCGCAGCGCGAAGATCGCGCGCACGACGGGCAGCGTGGAGAAGTCCACGTGCTCGGCCGTGTCGAAGACGATGTCGGCCGGCGCGCGGACGGTCGTCTCGTGCCGCTCGCGAACGTCCGGCGCCGGCACGAACACCTCGAGCCCTCCCCCGTCCTCCAATAGCCCCACGGCCGCTGGCGCCCCGGCTCTCCCCACGTCCCCCTGTCGCCCCACGTCCCCCATGGCCCCGGCGTTCCCCACGTCCTCCAGGGCCCCCACGTCCTCCACGGCTCCCAGGCGCCGGTGCATCACGACCAGCGCCGCCCCGAACGTCAGCGAGAACGGAAACCCGGACCCGACGCCGAGCGGCGCGATCGCCGCGAGGAACACGACCGCGCCCGCGACGCCCACACGGCGCCAGGCGCGCGGCCCGGCCAGGCAGACCGCGATGACGAGCTGGCCGGCGGCGATCGCCAGCACCAGCGGCTGAATGTGCGCGGCGAACCAGCCCCCGATGAAGTCGCGATACAGCGCCGAGGGCGTCAGCGCGCCGTAGTCCAGGTACGCGGCGGGTGTCGTCAGGGCCACGCGTGTGTTGGTGATCGACGCCCAGAGAAACACGGCGGCGCCGGCCCAGCGGGCCAGCCCAGGCCGCCGGAACGCCACGATCAGGGCGCCGATCGCGACGACATTGGCGGCCAGGTACGGAACGAGGAACTCGCGGGGAACCATGGTCGCCTCCGCGACGGACGCGCAGTCCGCGACGACGACCAGGGGTGCAAGAACGACGCCGCTCGCGCCGGCCGCGGGTGCGGCCGGCACGGAATGGGCGAGAACCGGCCGGGGCGCGGCCGGGCGAGAAACTTCGACGTTCGACCTGAAAACTTCGAACCTCGGTGGCCTTCGGCGACTCTTCTTCCTGTCGTGCCTATCCGGAAGAGGACCGGCGAAGCCGCACCGAGGTTCGAAGTTCCCAGTTCAACGTTCGAGGTTTCGCAAGCGATCTATTTCCCCGGCAGCGCCAGCGCGACGAGCGACGTGTTCGCGCCGGATCCGGTGGCGAACACGATGTACTGCCGCCCCTGGTGCAGGAACGTCATCGGCACCGCGCTGGTCCGGTTCGGGATCTTCACGGCGCCCACCTGCTTGCCGGTCATCTTGTCACCGCGTGCAGGGTCGGATCGCCGGGCGCGCCGCCACGCGGCGGCCCGTGCCGTAGATCACCAGCGTCTTGGTGTTGATCACCTGGGCCTGCGACGACGGGCTCGGCGCAATCGGCGGCGGGTCACGCCCTGGAACATCGGGTGGTTCGACGTCTGCGGCACGAGCACCGCGCCGTTCAGGATCCACCAGGCCTTGTCACCGGTCTTCATCGTAGGCCGTGATGCCGCCGACTCCTTCGGCGAGGATCGGATCCTGCGCCGCGGCCGTTCTCGTCGGTTCCGAGGCTGGTCTGCGGGCGGAAGCGGCCCGCGCCGAATCCGCCACCCCGTCCACCACGCCCGCGCTGCGCCGGCGGCTCGTAGCCGGGCGGCGGCGGCCCCGAGCGCCAATCGCGCCGCACAGTTGTGCGGCGAGCTGAAGATCGAACTCGGAGCACGGGTCGCTTCTGCACCTCGATCGTGCCGAGGCCGTCTGCGACGCCACGTAGAGCATGCCCGTCTCCACGTCGGCGGCCATGCCGCCGTCGATGTTCGCGCCGCCCAGCACTGCCGCCGGGCGCATGCCTGAGCACTTCTTCTCGTTCGGATCCGTGCTGTCGCCGTTGGCCACCGGGCAGGTAGATGCGAGGGCCCATGTTGCACTGCTGCGCGAGCTTGACGCCTCGTATGATTTGCGGCGTGTAGTCGATGAGGTCGTCTTCCTCGAACCCTGCGCAGTACGGCTCGGGCTTCGTCGGGATCGGCTGCGTCGGCGACGTCTGTTCGCCCGGCACCCTGCTCTGCATCACCGGGCGCTCGACGATCGGCCAGATGGGCTCGCCGTTCTCGCGATCGAACACGTACAGGAAGCCCTGCTTGGTGCCCACCGCGATGATCTTCCGCGGCCGGCCGTCGATCGTGACGTCGAGCAGGTTGGGCGCCATCGGCGTGTCGTAGTCCCAGATGTCGTGATGGACCATCTGGTAGTGCCCGCACCCGTGCCGGTCTTGGCGAGAGCGTCGATCGCGACGACGCTGCTGCCGAAGAGGTTGTCCTGGGCCGGTGGCCGCCGTATAAGTCCATCAGCGGCATGCCGACGGGAATGTAGACCAGGCCGAGTTCCGGATCCGCCGTGTAGGGGGCCACGCGTCGTTCTTGCCGACGCCCGGCGTGCCCGGCTTCGTCCCGTTCGTCCACGTGTCCGCGCCGAACTCGCCGGGCTCCGGAATCAGGTTGAAGCGCCAGAGCTGCTTGCCGGTGTGGATGTCGAACCCGCGGATGCTTAGCCGGGCACGTGACGCGCATGCGGGTAGGGTAGTAAGCCGTGGATCGACGAGTTGCCGACGATGACCACGTCGTTGACGATGATGGCCGGCGAGCTGGCGGCGATCAGGCCATGCCTTGTCGGGATCGATGCCCATCGTCCCGTCCGCGCCGGTCTTCGTCACCGGATCCCAGCCCTCGCCCGGCTTCGCGCGGCGCGGCGGTGCCTCGTCGCTGATCACGAGCGGGCCGTCATCGTCGACCGCCCACGGGACGAGCTCGAGGCCGAGCCCCTCCATCAGATCGACCACGCCGTCCTTGCCGAACCGCAGGTCCGGCTGGCCCGTCTTCGCGTCGATCGACGCCGGGTGACCGGGTGTGCAGTGACGACGACACGCGCTCGGCGGCGCCGTCGGTCAATGCACCAGGCCGCGGCCGGCGAACTGGCGCGGCGCCTTCTGGTAGCGCAGGCCCTCCTCGAGCTGCCAGTGCCAGAGCGTCTTCCCCGTCGCCGGGTCGATCGCAATCGCCGTGCGATGCGTCGTCGCCACGGTGTAGAGGCGGCCGTTCGCGTAGAGGGGAGTCTGTCCGGTAATACTCGTCCTCGCCGGGCGCTCCGGACGCCTTCCACTCCCACGCGACCTGCAGCTGATCGAAGTTCGACGCATTGATCTGGTCGAGCGGTGAATACCGGCTGCTCCAGGCATCGGCGCCCCAGTAGCGCCATTCGCCCGCGGGATTACCGCGCGGCGCGCCCTGCCCCTGCGCCGCGGTCTGCAGCCCGCCGGCCAGCGCCACGCCGAACAGGGACGCGCCCGCGAGGAGCGCCACGCTCAGCGTCTGTTTCACCATCGGTCGTCCAGCCTCCGTCATTAACTCCCCTGAATGCGCGTTTCGGACGCGAAGTCGAGCACGATGCCCCTTGAGGCCCCTCGGTCGACGTGGGCAGTTCCTGTTGACCGGCCGCGAACCGCGTTGCTCTTGAGCAGGTGCACGATCACGTCGCGTGCTCGCCGATGGGCAGGCCGCCCGGATCGTCATCCGGCATCGTGTCGACGATGAGGCCGAGATCGGCGAGCGGCTGAAGTTCGAGCCAGGCCTTGCAGAGCTTGTCGTTGGTGGCTCGACAGCGAGTGGCGGCCCCTCGCAGATGTTGCCGGCTCTGCGCCGCGCTCGGCCTGCTGCGCCGTGTGGGCCTGCGCAGCCGAGGCCGGCCTTCATCGCGTCAGCCCCGGCGGCGCCCGGCGGTCCGCCGCGCGGCGCGCCGCCCGCTGGCGGCGGCACCGAGTCCCTGTATCCGGCGGACGTGGCCCCACCAGGCCGACCGCGAAGCCAGCGGTCGGTCAGCGCCAGCGCGAAGGGCCGACACGCCCGGCTGTCCCGGCGCAGCCAGTCCACAGGCGCCGGGCGCGCCGATTGGAGTGAAGCTCGTCGACATGAGAGGTTGAGGGCCTAACGGTAGCAATCTTCAGGCTCCCTGGCATCGGAGCGCATGAGGCGTGGAGGCGATGGGGGACGTGGGGACACCGGCAGGCATGGGGGACGTGGGGAAGCCTAAACGCGAGGCCATGGGGACGTGGGGAAACAAACCGGCGGGCCATGGGGACGTGGGGCGACCGGGACGTGGGGAGAGGAAGCTTGGGGTGGTTTCTTCGGGATCGACCTCATGGCCTGCCGGGCTTTCCCCACGCCCTCCAACGCCCCACGTCCCCTGAAGACTACGAGGGGATCTTCAGCACCTGCCCCGGCTTGATCTTGTTCGGATCGGTGAGCTGGTCCTTGTTCGCCTCGAAGATCTTCATGTAGGCATTCGCGTTGCCGAGCATCTCCTTGGCGATCTTGCTCAGCGTGTCGCCCGGCTGGACCGTATAGGTCTTTGCCGCCGAGGGCGGCGGTGCCACGACTTTGATATCCGCGGTGACCTCGTTGCGCCAGTCCGGGACCGTCTTGATCGCATCCCAGATCAGGTTCTTGTCGGCCTCGGACTTGACGGTGCCCTTGAACTCCAGCTTGTCGCCGTTCTGGACGGCGGCTCCATCCATCCTGCCCTTGCAGGCCTTGATTGCATGGTCGTACTTCGCACGTAGATCCATGGTGACGTCCTTTCTCCTGCCCGGAGTTTCGAGCCTATCAGACCCGGGAGGGGCGCCGGGTGTCGTTCTTACGACGGCGCCGGCACGACGCCGGGCGTTCCTGGACGCGAGGCGCACGCGAGGTACAGCGCCGTGTGCGCGGCCGCGGCATCCACGTCGGAGGGCGGGCGCGGCACGCGCGGCGACGCGGCGCGCACCAGATCGACGACATCGGCGACGGCCTCGGGGGAGGCATCGGCCGGCACCAGCCGGCCGCCGCCCTCGGCCAGGCGCTCCGACAGCGCGCCGGTGTCGGTCGCGACGACCGGCACACCGGCCGCCCAGGCGTCGGAGAGTTCGAGCGAGAACGACGGCGGGGCGGCCGGCAGCACGAGCGCGACCGCGGTGCGCGCGGCGGCGAGCAGGCGCGGCAGCTCGCCCGTCGCCGAGTACCCCCGGACGCGGATGCCGCCGCGCCCGCCGAGCGCGCGCAGCCGATCGTGTCCGCCTCCGCCGTGGAGGGTCACCTCGCAGCCCCGCCCGGCGAGTTCGATCGCCGCGTCCATGGCCAGCGCGCCGCCGGCCGCGTCGCCGAGTCCTCCCAGCACGGCGACCTGCCGCGGATCGCGGCCCGCCGGGCCGTCGAGGCTCACGGGCGGGAGACCCGGCGGGATGAGGACGAGGCGCGCGGGGTCGAGCGCCGGGAACCAGGACCGCAACGCGCCGCGCACGTACGCCGAGGGACAGACGACGGCCACGGCCTGATCGAGGAGGAGCCTCATCGGCTCGCGCGGCGCGGCGTCCACGGCGGCCAGGTCGTGCACCGAGAGCACCATGGGCGGCCCGGCGTGCGCCAGCTCGACGAGCGACGGCAGGGACAGGCCGGTGACGTCCTCGACGTGCACGAAGCGCGGGCGCGTGAGGTCGAGGCAGCGGCGCACGGCGGCGAGCCACGTCGGATCCGGCGCGGCGGGCTCGCCCGCCCACGGGTGCGCAAAGCGGAGGCCGAAGCGCGCCTCGCTCGTCCACCAGTCGAGCGCCAGGCCCGTCCGATCCGGCGCGAGCACCGCCACCGCACGCTCGCGCGCCTCGACGCGCAGCCGCGCCATCAGGAGGCGCGAGACGTCGCCGAAGCGTGCCGCGGCCGGCACGCCGGCCAGGTTGAGGACGGGGGCATCGAGCGGATCGTCCGCCCGCCGCGGGGCGAGCGTCACGCGCCACTGCGAGTCGCGCCAGCGGTCCCGAGCGTGATCGACCGACGCGCGCCAGCCCTCCGCGCCCAGCACGCGAAGCTGCTCGAGCGACGCCGCGACGAACCGGCCCACCGGCGACGACACGGGGCGAGGCACCGCCCGTGACTTCATCACGACTGCGGCGTCCGCGCTACCATGAGGCCGGCCGTGAGGTCCCGACGATGCATCGACGCGATCTGCTGAAGGCCCTGGCGTGGGCCGGCGTCCCGTGGCACCGGCTGCGCGCGACGGTCGCGCCCCCGCAGGACGCGACGACATTCACCAGCGCCTGGACCGGCTGGCCCGACGGCTGGTGGGCCGGTCCCGAGTACTGGGCGAACCGGCTGCAGGACTGGCGCGTGGCCGGCGGTCGTGTCGAATGCCTGCTGGCGGGCCGCCACCGGACGCTGCACCTCCTCACGCACCGGCTGGGCGACGCGCGAGCGGCGTTCGTGGCGCGCGTGACGGTCGCACGCGCGGCGCGCGAAGGCGCGGCGCAGGCCGGGCGTGGAAACGCCGCCACCGCCGGAGCGGTGCGCGACACCACCGCCGCCGACCGCCTCGGCCTCCGCCTCGGCGCGAAGGGCCCGCGCGACGACGTCCGATCCGCCGCGGTCTACGGGCGCGGCCTCGACGTCGGCCTCGACGGCGACGGCCGCCTGCGCATCGGCGACGCGACGAGCGGCGAACCGATCGCGATCGAGGGACCGGTGCGACTCGAGGTGCGGGCCGAGCCGGCCGGCGCGGCGTTCCGCGTCTCGCTCACGGCCACCGCGGCGGCCACGGGCGCCCCGCTCGCCACGCTCGTCGCGCCCGCGGTGAGCGCCGACGCGCTCACCGGCACCGTCGCGCTCCTCTCGCACGTGGACGCGGCCGACGCGCCGGTCTCCGCGGCGGCAGTGGCCGTCTTCACGGACTGGGCGCTCTCCGGCCCGAAGGTCGAGGCGCATCCGACGGATGCGTTCGGGCCCGTCGCCTTCGCGCAGTACACGCTGCATCGCGGCACGCTGAAGCTCACGGCGCAGCTCCTGCCGATCGAGCGCATGCCGGGACATCGGATCGTGTTCGAGGTGCGGCGCGACGGCGCCTGGCGACCGCTGGCCGAGCCGGCGATCGATCCGATCTCGCGTACCGCGCACGTCCGCGTGGACGACTGGCATGACGACGCCGCCGTTCCGTATCGCCTGCGCGTCGTCCTGCCCGTCGGCGGAACGGAGCGGACGTACACCTGGGACGGCACGGTCGCGCGCGAGCCGTCGGACCGCAACGAGGTGCGCGTCGCGACGTTCAGCTGCAACGCGGACCACGGCTTTCCCGACGTGGACGTCCCGCCGGCCGTGGCGTTCCATCGTCCGGATCTCGCGCTCTTCCTGGGCGACCAGTTCTACGAGGGGTCCGGCGGCTTCGGCATCGAGCGCGCGCCGCTCGAACGCTCGTCGCTCGACTACCTGCGGAAGTGGTACCAGTTCGGCTGGTCGTATCGCGAGATCTTCCGGCACATCCCGTCGATCACGATTCCCGACGACCACGACGTCTACCACGGCAACATCTGGGGCGAGGGCGGCGCGAGCGCGCCGACCGACCGGGGCTGGGGCTACGTCGCGCAGGACCAGGGCGGCTACAAGATGGAGCCGGCGTGGGTGAACCTCGTCCAGCGCTGCCAGACGAGCCACCTGCCCGACCCGTACGACCCGACGCCCGTCGCCCAGGGCATCGGCGTCTACTACACGCACTGGTCGTACGCGGGATTGAGCTTCGCGATCCTCGAGGATCGCAAGTTCAAGTCCGCGCCCCGGCACGTCCTCCCGGCCGAGGCGCGCGTGGTCAACGGCTTCGCGACCAACCCCGCGTTCGATCTCCGCGCCCACCGCGAGCCGCCGGGCGCCGAGCTCCTCGGCGCGCGCCAGGAGCGTTTCCTCGAAGCCTGGGTGGACGACCTCAGCCGCGGCGCGGCGTTCCGGGTGGTCGTCTCGCAGACGCCGTTCTGCGCGGTCCACACGCTGCCCGCCGGCAGCACGAGCGACGAGGCCGTGCCCGGGCTGCCGATGCCGGCGCCCGGAGAGTACGTCACCGGCGACGCACCGGCTGGCGACATGGACACGAACGGCTGGCCGCAGGGCCCCCGCGACGCCGCGCTGCGGATCATCCGGCGCGCCAACGCCCTGCACCTGGCCGGCGACCAGCACCTCGCGACCGTCGTCCGCTACGGAATCGACGCGCACGACGATGCCGGGTGGGCGTTCACGGGGCCGGCGCTCAACAACATCTGGCCCAGGCGCTGGTGGCCGCCGCGCGAGGCCGGCCATCAGCCGGTCCCGGGTGGGCCCGCCTACACGGGCCGGTTCGAGGACGCCTTCGGCAACCGCGTCACCGTCCAGGCCGCCGCCAACCCGCGAAAGACGGGGCGGGACCCGGCGATCCTCCACGACCGGGTCACGGGCTACGGCATCGTCGTCTTCGATCGGGCGGCGGGCACGGTCCGGATCGAGTGCTGGCCCCGGGGCGTGGATCCGGCGAAAGGCCCCGGTGGGCAGTACGACGGCTGGCCCGTCGTGGTGGCGCCGGGCCGTGGCCTTGTCCCGGCCGGCGGGGGGGAATAATCTCCCCCTTCGTGCGGTCTCAGTCGGCAGGAGTGGTCCGACGGTGACGCGGGACGATGGGGTCCGCGCGGCGCCGCGGCCCGATCCGGATGCGGTCGACGTGCAGCGGGCCCGGAAGGGCGACGCGGGCGCGTTCGATGCGCTGGTGCGGCGGCACCAGGATCGACTGGTGAACTACCTGGCGGCCTTTCTGGGGAACGCGGCCGACGCCGAGGACGTGGCGCAGGAGGCGTTCGTGCGGGCCTACCGGGCGCTGCGGCAGTTCCGCGGCCAGAGCGCGTTCAAGACGTGGCTCTTCCAGATCGCGACCAACGCCGCGCGCACGCACCGGGCCCGTCGGGTCTCGCGCCGCGAGGTGTCCACCGAGCCGGTGGACGCGGAGGCCCCGGTCCGCGAGGTCGAGAGCCACGAGGACCTCGAGTCGCGTGTCGTGCTGCGCGACCGGCTGGACCGCGCGCTCCGCGCGTTGCCCGACGACCAGCGCGAGGCGGTGATCCTGCGCGACGTCGAGGGGTTCGACTACCGGGAGATCGCCGATCTGCTGGACGTGCCGATGGGCACCGTCGAATCGCGCATTTTCCGCGGCCGGCAGAAGCTGCGACTGCTGCTCGCCACGCCGCTCGAATCCGTCGAGGAGAGGACGTCATGAAACCGCAGGCGTGTCCGGAACTCACGTCGATGCTGCTGCGGGCGGCCGATGGGCTGCTCGACGAGGAGGAGACCGCCGATCTGGAGGTCCACCTGCGCGACTGTCGCGGTTGCCGGTCGGCGCTGGCCGAGCAGAAGGCCGCGCGCCGCGACCTGCAGGCGCGCCCGGTGATCGCGGCCTCGCCGGCGTTCCGCGTGCGCGTGGCCGACGCCATCGCCGCCGAGGAGCGCAGCCTGGCCAACGTGCTCGACTTCCGCCGGTGGACCTGGCGCCTGGCGCCGGTCGCGGCCGTGCTGCTCACGGCGATCGCGCTCGGCGTGCCGACGGCCAGCGACACGGCGAGCGCGGACGCGTCGGACGTCGATCCGACGCTCAACGCCGACCTGCCGGTGTCGTCCGCGCTCTACACGGGCGACCTGCCCTCGACGTCCCTCGAATCGCTGCTGCTCGTCGGCAACCCGGATCGGCCCGTCGGCGACTACGTCCAGACGCAGGAGCCCGGCAAGTGAGCGTGTCACCACGGCTGTGGCTGGGAACGTTCGTCGCGCTGGTCTTCATGATCGGCCTGGCGGCCGGCGTGCTGGTGGACCGGACGTGGCTGCACGACGGGCCGCGCCGCGGTTTCGTCGCGGGCGATGGGAGTCGCGGCGGCGGGCGTGGCGGCGGCCGCGGCGGCACAGCACCGACAGGGCGCGGGCCGGCGAGGTCCGCTCGGCCCGATCGGCCCGCCGCCGGAGCGCTTCCGCCGACCTGGCGCGCGAGCTCGGCCTCACGGACCTGCAGCGCGAGCGTATCCTCGCCGCGATCGTCGCCGCGCGGCCGGCCGTCGAGCGCCTGCAGGAGGAATCGCGCGCGCGGTTCCTCGAGCAGCAGCGCCTGCTCGACGACAAGATCGTCGCCGAGCTCACCGCCGACCAGGTGGAAAAGTACCGGGACTTTGCCGCCCGCCAACGGACCGGACGCGGACGGCAGAGATGATCCATTGAGGATTGATGATCGGTGATTGAGAATTGAATTGGTGACTTGGGATTGGCGATTGAGGATTTGCCGCAATCCGCCAATCCTCAATCACCAATCCTCAATTACCAATCGCCAATTACCAATCGCCAATTCCCTGTCAATCACCAATCACCAATCACCAATCCCCAATCAATCTCCAATCACCGATCATCAATCCTCAATGATCTCAGGGGAATATCCCCCCACCCCCCCTGGTCTACGGACCAGCAAGCCGTTTTCATCTCGGGAAGGAGTGGCTGTCATGAGGATCCGTTTTCTGACGATTGGCGCGGCGGCGGTGGCGGTGATGCTCGGCGTGGCGGTGGTGGATGCGCAGCGGCCGTTCCTGCGGGAGCGGCAAGGGGCGCGCGGACCGGCGCAGGACGTGCGGGGCGGCGGTCCGGGCGGGCCCGGCGGCGGTCCGCAGTTCGGGCCGATGCGACGCGGGCGCGGCGGGCCTGGGTTCGGCCCGGCGGGCGCACTCGGGCCGGGGCTCGCATGGGCGCTGGACCTGACCGACGCGCAGAAGGAGGCGCTCGCCGGCATCCGCAAGACCGCGAATGACGCCGCGCAGCCCATCCACGAGTCGCTGCGGACCGCGGAGCGCGACCTCCGCAACGCGATCTTCGCCGAGACGTTCGACGCGAAGGTCGTCGCCGACCTGGCACAGAAGGTGGACGGGCTGCGGGACCAGCTCGACGCGATTCACCTGAAGGCCGAGACCGACACGGCCGCGACGCTCACCGCCGAGCAGCGGACGAAGATGAAGGATGCGCCGGGACGCCGCGGCGGACGCGGCAACGCCGGGGCACGTGGCGGCGCCGACCGGCGCGGGCCGCGCCGGTAGTCAGCGGGCGTGGTGCCCGGCCGGAGCCTTCGGGCCCGGCCGCGCATCACGCCCGGCGTGTGTACGCGTGTCCGGGCGGCGCGATCCCGCGATCCGTCGATGTCCTTCGTCCGAGCCCGCCCTGACCCGAGCGTTGCCGCCGCCCTGCCGCGTCTGCTACATTGGGAGGTCGCTCGCACGGTGAGTGTAGCTCAATGGTAGAGCACCGGACTGTGGCTCCGGTGGTTGCGGGTTCGATCCCCGTCACTCACCCCAACAACGCCCCTACTTCACCACGACCCGCTGGACGACCGCGCCCACCGCGCCGGACCCGTCAGTCGCGGCAAACCTGAGGTCGTACGTCCCCGACGCCGCCGGCACCAGCAGATCGACCTGGTACGGGCCCCCGCTCACCTTCTGCACCAGCTCGCGCCGCAGGCTCCTGAGCAGGCCGTCGGAGCCAGTCATCCCGAAGATCCCGGTCACGGGCCGAGGCCGGTCGGCAGGCACATCCACATGAACGCGGATCGCCGTGGGCGACGTCGCCTGGACCGACACGACCTCCGCGGTCATCCGGACAGGGACGCCGAACGACAGCTCGCCGGTCCTGACCGCGCGCTGCATCTGCTCGTCGGGGCTCAACGCGATCGGCGGAGGCGGCGGCACCGCGTACCGGCTCGCGAGCACCTTCACGCGCGGACGAGTGACCGTGACGGCCACCTTGTACCGGCCGTCCGGCGGGACGTCCGGCGGGAGATCGACGCCAATCCGGTAGATGGCCGAGGCCGACGTCAGGACGCGCCGATAGAATCGATCCGCCTGGCCGATGACGCGGAAGAACTGGCCGCCGCTCATCTCGGCCAGCGTCTGGGTCTGCTGCATCATCTGCCGCTGGTCCCGCGCCAGCGCGCGCGCGTCCGGATTGCTGAAGTCGCCATCGTCGGGCTCCTCCATCAACATCGAGATCTGCACGCCGGCCGCCGCGGCGGCTTCCGCCATCGGCTCGAAGTCGCGCGCGTCGCTGGGCTTCACGGCGATCCCGCCGGTCAGGATCACGAGCTGCTTGACGCCGGGCGCCGACGCCATGGCCTTGATCAGCGCGACATACGTGTCGAGCTGGGTCCGGGCCAGAAGGCGGGCGTACGTGGCGTTGTCCCGCGCCACGCGCTGGACGTCGCTGGCGCAGTCGTACTGCGCGAGAATCTCGCCGAGGTTCTTCGAGCCGATGAGGTTCTGGGAGAGCCCGCAACTGGTCTCGAGCAGATCGCGGAACGCGGCCTGCGATCCGGCATCGACCTCCAGCGCGTCCATCAACCCGACGAACGGCCGCCGCTCGCGTCGCGGATCGTTCATCCACCCGAAGGCTCGTCGAAGGTCCGCCAGCAACGGCACCCGGTCGCGCGAGGGGTTGACGGTCATCCGCCCGCTGGTGCTGGCGAGGCCGACCCAGTCGCCCGGCGGAATGGCGTCGACGAACCGCTCGGCGGCGACGAACAGCCCCTTGCTGTCCGTCGGATGGATCGACGCGTCGTCGACGAGGATGACGATCAGCTTCGGGTCCGGCTCGCCCTCGGCCCCGGCCTGACTCGCCGCTGCGGGCGGCACAGGCGCCACCGGCGCGCCCGCCGTCGGCGCCTCGGTCCCCGTGGTCCTCGTCTCGCGCGCGGCCAGGAACACCATCGCCCGGACGGGCTGCCTCGCGTCGTTCAACGTGACGACGAAGTCCTCCGGCCCGAGGTCAGTGACGGGATTCCCGTCGTCATCCAGGACCGAGACGTCCAGGGTCAACAGCGACGTGGTGGTCCGGAACTGCTGTTGCGCAGGCAGGACGACACCCGCGCCCCACGGGGCAGCCAGCAGCAGCATCCAGCACATCAGGTGTCGCATGGGAACCACCGCTCCAGAGCAGGCCTCGACGACGCGGATGGCGCCGGGTCCCGCGCCACGAGCGCGGACCAACCAGGGCCGGCGCCCCACCGCCCACAGCGGCGGGGTCGCTCGACGAACACGCCTTGGCAGGAGCCTCGGACATCACTATACGGGGCGCCGAGCGCGGGCTGGCGGAGATTCGTCCCGGGCCCCCGCCACGACGTCCGCGGTCCGCGATCGGCCCGCGCCGCCCCACGTCGCCGGTGGACCTGCCGCGGGATCACCCTGAGCGGCGATCGGTTCCGCCCTCCTCCATCGGCGATCAACGCCCGGCCGTCCCTCGTCCGTCGGGGAGCGCCAGCCACGTGCGCCCGTCGGGGCGGCGGCGGCGCCCTCGCCGGGTGCCGTGCCCGCGCCGCCACGGCAGATAGTCAATATAGTTGACTGTCTTGAATAGGTACCATAGGATCGACCCGTGACCGACGACCGCCTCGCGCTCGACGACGTGACGATGCCGGCCCTGCTCCGGCACGCGCGCGCGGCCTACGGCCTGGCGATGCGCCGGGCGCTGGCCTCGGCCGGGTACGACGACATCCCGAGCAGCGGTCTCTACGTCATCGGGGGCCTGGCGCGCGAGCGCGCCCGCCGGCCCCTGGGACGGCTCATCGCCGATCTGAGGATCTCGAAGCAGGCGGCCGGCCAGCTCGTCGACACGCTGGTCGTCCGGGGCTACCTGACGCGGGAGCCCGATCCGCAGGACCGGCGACGATTCACGGTCGGGCTCACCGACCGCGGGCGCGCCGCCGCCCGTACCCTGACCGCCGCCCGGGTCGCCGTCGACGCCGATCTGGCAGCACGGGTGGGTCCCCGGACCATTGCCAGCGCGCGCAGGACGCTCGCCGCGCTGATCGACATCGCGGCCGACACCACGAACTGAGAGGAGTCACGAACCCGTGGACACCGACATGCTCGTCTCCGGCGTCATCGCGCAGCTTCGAACGACCGACCTCGCCGCCTCCATCGGCTTCTACACGGAGACGCTCGGGCTGGCCCTCGCCTTCCAGTACGAGGATTTCTACGCGGGCATCCGGGCCGGCACACAGATCTTCCACCTGAAACGGGTCGACGAGCCCGACCCGTCGATCGCCGACGTCGAGCACGGCGGCCACTTCCACCTCTACCTGCTCACGAACGATGCGGCGGCCGCCGCGGAGGCGGTGAAGCGCCAGGGCGTGAGCCTGGTGAAGGACGTCCACGACACGCCCTGGCGCACCCGGGAGTTCGTGCTGAGGGACGACCAGGGCCACACGCTGTACTTCGGCGAACCCCGGTGACCGGGAGACCACGGGACACCATGGGAACCGACCGGACGACGGGACGACAAGGCGTGGTGGTCTTCGCCAGGGACAAGGCCCGCGTGTCCGCGTTCTACCGTGAAACGCTGTCGCTCGGGGTCGAGGAGTGCGAGCCCTCGCACGATCTGCTGCGCGGCGGCGGCTACGAGGTCGTCGTGCATGCGACGCGACGGACCCAGGCGGCCGGCCGCGAGCCGGTGCGGCCCGTGACGCCGCGTGACGGCGCCGCGCTCAAGCCGACGTTCGTCGTCGCCGACCTCGAGGCCGTGCGCGCGGCAGCCGGCCGGACCGGGGGCTCTCTCGCGCCGGCCGACGAGGCGTGGCACATCCGCGGCTGCGTGGTGCTGGACGGCTGCGATCCCGAGGGCAACGTCGTCCAGTTCAAGCAACGCGACGCGTGAAGCCAGCCGCCGGTCCCGATTTACGCCGCGCGAACGCTTCTTACGCGCCGCGTAAGTCGTGGTGACCTCCCCGAGCAATTCTGCCGCGCCCGCCGGTGCAGCAGGTGGCACCCCAATTGCCCTGCTGATCGGGTCTGCAGGACTCCAGGAGGTCCCCATGCCCGATCCGACACGCACGGCCGCGCGGCTGACGACGCGACGCGAGTTCACGCTGGAGGCCGCGCTCGCCCTCCTCGGCACGGTCACCATCGTCGTCGCCGAGTCGTGCGGCGGCGGCAGCAGCCCTGCCGCGCCGTCACCCGCCGGGCCGGGAGACCTCAGCGGCACGATCTCGGCCAATCACGGTCACACGGCGATCATCCGCGAGGCACAGCTCAGCGCCGGCAACGCGTTCACGCTCGACATCCGCGGCGTGGCGACCCACCCGCACAACGTGAACCTGACCCAGGCGGACCTGACCGCGCTCCAGAACAAGCAGTCGGTGGTGAAGCAGTCGACCAACAACGACGCGCACACGCACACGGTGACGTTCACGCCGTAGGGGTCAGGTCTGACCCCGTCTCAGTCTTCCCGCAGCACCGTCGCGAGATCCACGCGCGCCGCCGCGAACGCGGGACGCAGGCTGACGAGGACGGCCAGCACGACGATGAGGACGGACACGGTCCCCGTGACGACCGGATCGAACGGCTCGACCTGGAAGAGAAACGCGCGGATGGTGCCCGCCCCCAGCCAGGAGAGCCCGAAGCCCAGTGCCAGGCCCAGGCCGACGAGGCGGAACGTGTCGGCGAGCAGCAGCGTCCGCAGGTGTCCGCCCGTCGCGCCGAGCGCCGCGCGGATCCCCATCTCGCGCCGGCGCAGCGCGGCCATCGTCTCGGCCAGCACCCACGCGCCCAGCACGCTCAGCAACAGCGCGATCGCGCCGAGCGCGCCCATCACCGCCATGCCGAACCGCTGGGGGCCCATCTGGTCCAGGAGCTGCGAATCCAGCGTGGTCATCGGCGACGGCCGGACGGCGGGATCGATGCCGCGGACCGCCTCGGTCACGGCCGCCGCCGCCGCGCCGACGTCGCCCGCCGCCCGGAACGTCACGACGCGGCGCGGCGAGGGCCGTTGCTGCGCAATCGGCCGGTACAGCGCGAGCGGCTCCAGCCGATTGACGCGCGTGATCACGTCCGGGACGACGCCGACGATCTCGATCGTGTCGGGCGGCTCGCCCGGCCGGCTGAAGATCTCGGCGATGCGATGCCCGATCGGATCTCCGTCCCCGGCGACCACCCGCGCGAGCGAGGCACTGACGATGGCCACGAGCGGCGCGCCGGCGCGGTCGTCCGGCGTGAAGTCGCGACCGGCGGAGACCGGCAGGCCCATCGTGCGCAGGTAGCGGTCGTCGATGCCGACGAACGCCATCGCCGACGGCAGTTCGCGCGGCTGCCCGTCGAGCTGGATCGGATAGCCGCCGCTCATCGAGCCGAGTGAATAGGAGTACCCGAGCGCCGCGACCGCGGGATTCGGCGCGAGGCGCGCGCGCAGTGCGTCGAAGAAGACCTGTGCCCGCGTCGCGTCATAGCCGTTCGCGTCGAGATAGATCGCGCCCATCAGCAGCCGGTCGGAATGGAGCGCCTCGTTCAGGGCGAGCGCCCGGCCCAGGCTGCGCGCGAAGAGGCCGGCCCCGGAGACCAGCACCAGCGTGACCGCGACCTGCGCGGCGACCAGCGCCGTCCGCGACCGGCGGCGCGTCACCCGCGGCGTGGCCGCCGTCTGCGACCGGAGCGCGTCCGAGAGTCCCCGCCGCAGGCCGAAGACGCCCGCGACCACCGCCATCAGCACGACGCTCGCCACGGCGGCGGTCATGGCCGCCGCGACGACCCGGCCGTCGATGGCCAGGTCGAGCCGATCGAGGCTGATACCGCCCGGCAGGTCGAACGCGCGCAGTCCGTCGAAGAGCACCTGGCTCACCGGCAACGCCAGCACCGCACCTGCGGCGGCCAGCAGCACGCCCTCGATCGCGACGCCGGCCGCGAGCCGCAGGCGCGTGGCGCCGAGCGCCAGACACATCGCGAACTCCCCGGCCCGGGACTCCGTGCGCACCAGGAGCAGCAGACCGACGGTGACGCTGCCGATGGCCAGCAGCAGCGCGACCGTGAGGCCGAGCAGGCGGCTGAAGGCCTCCACGCCGGCCCGTGACGCCTCGGGAATCGCGGTCGTCGCCAGGTCGGCCAGCTGGAACGTCCCGCCGCGGGCGGCATCGAGTGCGAGGCCGTTCAGCCGGTCCGTCATCTGCGCCGCCGACACGCCGTCGGGCAGCCGGGCGACGAGGTGCACCCACGCCGACGGCGAGAAGCCCGCAGCCACGCCGCTCGCGAAGTAGTTGCCGACGGGCTGGACCTGGTCGATCGCGTGCAACGGCAGGTACAGGTCGGGCGGCGCCGTGAGCGACAGCCCGCGGAACTCGCGTGGCAGGACGCCGACGATGACGATGTCGCGGTCGCGAACCCGCATCACGCGGCCGACGACGCCGCGGTCGCCGCCGAACTCAGCGCGCCAGAAACGATCGGACAGCAACGCGACGAGCGGCACGCCGCGCTGGTCTTCGGCCGCGGCGAACGAACGACCGAGCGACGGCTGCAGGCCCAGCACGCCGAGCAGGTCGTGGCTGATGAAGGTCACGCGCGCGTCTCGGGCCCCGTCGCCGGGCTGCGTGGCGATCGGCACCAGCGCGCCGACCGATCCCCAGCCCGCGAGGTCGATCACGCCCGCGTCGCGGAGGGCTGGATACAGTGGATACAGGTGCACGTCCAGGGTGTTCGTCCCGCGCGAGGTCTCGTACCGCAGATCGAGCTCGACCAGCCGATCCGGCGCGCGCACCGGCAGCGGGTGCAGCAGCACCGCCGAGATCAGCGACCACGTCGCCGCCGCCGCCCCGATCGCGCACGCCAGCGTCGCGATCGACACCATCGTCGCGAGCGGCTGCCGGCCCAGCCGCCGCACCGCATACCGCAGGTCGTCCATGGCCATCACCGTCCCCCGCTGCCACCGCGGACGCGGCGTCCAGCGCCAGAAGCCCCACGTCAGCCGCGCCGACTCGATCCAGTACCACGCGCGCGCCCGGCCCCGGCCGGTCCCGTCCACCCGCCGGCGGAAAGCCTCGCACAGGTCGCCCCGCACCATCGCGCCCTCGTCCGGCCTGATGTGACGCGCCAGGAGCCACTCGGCCACGCGGGGCGGGCGGGATGGACGGGCCGGCCGGGCCGGCGGGCGCGAGTCGGGAGCGTTCATCGCGGCGTCTTCCGGACGAGGTCCTCGGCCCCGGCCCACATCCGCACGAAGGCCTCGCGCACGTCGCGCAACTGGCGGCGGCCCGCGGGCGTCAGCCGGAAGTAGCGCTTCGCGCGGCCGCCGCGCTCGGGCGTCGCCTCGCCGACGCGCGACGCGAGGAGGCCCTTCTCCTCGAGCCGCCGGAGCGCGATGTAGACGGCGGCCTTCGCCACGGGCCGGCCCGTGCGGCGACGGATCTCGTCCATGATCGCGACCGAGTACGACTCGCCCTCCAGGTGCAGCAGGGCGATGAGGACGAAGTGCTCGACGTCACCGAGGGCGGCGCGGGGCATGGGGTGTGTTGTTTGGGTAGCATCTATAACGTAATGGGGCTTGTCAAGCCCGTGGGTGTTCGCAGCCCGGGGAATCCGCCAGGCCGGAACGGCCGGATGGAACGATCAGCGCCCCGCGATCCGCAGATCCTGCGCGACGCGCGCGCCTTCGTCGAGGTGCACCGGCACCGCCGCGGGCACGAGCTGCTCGAGGAACGCCGGATCCACGAGGTCGCTCACCTCCATGTCGGCGAGCGCGGCGATCAGGTAGTCGCCGCCGGGGAGATTCGCAAAGGCAAAGTGTCCGTCCGTGCCGGGCCGCACGGCCTGAATCCGCCGCGCGCCGGGGCGCCACATCGCGCGCTCGGCGGGCAGGACGACGATGAAGTAGTCGGGCGCGGGCCGCGCGCCGGCACCCAGCAGCGTGCCCGAGAGCTCGCTGTGCCGGTTGGTGAACGTCGCGACCATCCCGTTGACGTCGCCCGCCGGTCCGATGTCCAGCGGGTAGTCCAGCAGGTCGCGCCCGCTGACGAAGGCCGATCTCAGCCACCAGCCCGGCGGCGCGAACATCGAGGCGGGCGCGTACGTGCCCGGCGAGATGCCGGTGAACACGAAGCGCCCGTCGTCGCCGACCGGGGCGGAGGGCGCGACGACCGGAGCGCCCGTCATCTCGACCAGGCGGAGCCGGAAACGCGTGACGTCGTCCGGTTGCACCGGCACGTCACCCTCGAACACGGCGCGACCCGTGAGGCGCAGCCCGGGCTGGAGCGCGAGCGTCACCTCGGCCTCTTCCGCGCCGACCGTCAGGTCCGCGAGGGCCCACAGGACGCCGTCCTGCTGGCTCACCGTCCGGGCCGTGAGGCGGTAGCGTCCGGGGAGCACGCTGCCGAAGCGGAACGTGCCATCCGGACCGGGTCGCGCGCCCGCGGGCGGCACGAGGCGTTCCGCGAGGACGGGATCGCGCGCCGCCGGTCCCGTCATCTCGCGCACGAGCGTCAGCGACGTCGTCCCCGGCACCTCGCCGCCCGACCAGGTGACCCTGCCCGCCACCGCGCCGACCCGCACGGCCTGCAGCGCGATGTCCACGCCGCCGCGATCCTCGCCCTCGGCGATCAGCACGACGGCCGCTTGGTCCGGATCGACCGTGCCGGGGTAGTAGACCGGCGCGTAGCCGTAGACGGCCGCGGGCGGCGCCGGGCGTGACGGGCCCGCCGCAGGTCCGCGCGATCCGCCGGCGATGCCGCGCCCCCGGCCCGCGCCCCGGCTCCTGAGCCGGGTGAGGATCGCGTCGATCTCGTCGTCGGACCTCAGGGCCAGCTCCCGGGCGGCCGCATTCGGGATCGTGGCGCGGACGACGTAGCGACCGGGCAACAGGCCGAACGCCCGGTACATACCGCGGTCATCGGTCTCGATCGGAATCCCCGGGTCGGGGGTCGCGGTGCCGAGCGGGACCACCTCCAGCCGGACGCCCGCCGCCGGCTCGCCGTCGCCCTCGCGGACGATGCCCGAGATCGCCGCGCCGCGGGCGAGCGCGAGCGTGACATCGGCGAACCGCTGGCCGTCGGCCAGGGTGATCGGCGTGCCGGGCTGTCCGGGTCGCCGGGCGCCGTAGGTGGCCGCGACGTACGGCGGACGCGCGGCGACGAGCGTGTAGTTGCCGGCCGGCAATCCCCCGAAGGCGAACGCACCGTCGAGGCCGGTAATCACCGTCCGGCCGCGCGCGAGCGCGTCGCTCGTGATCGTGACCAGCGCCCGCGCCACCGGCGTCGCGGACGTCGCCGTCGTGACGACCCGCCCGGCGATGACCGCCGTGCCCGTACGCTCGCGCGGCGGCGGCGGACCACCGCGCCGTTGGGCGGCGTGTCCCACCGGTGCCGCCGTGACCGCGGCGACGATGGCGAACGCGAGCGTCGTCCTCGTCATCGCACGATCCGCAGCATGACGCCCTCGCGCGTCGATGCGAGGTCGTCCAGCCGGACGGGGGTCGCCCGGCCCGCCCGCGCCGCGAGGTACTCCGGGTCGAGCCACGCCCGCTCTTCCTCGCTCGGTACGCCCACGAGCAGGTAGTCGCCGGCCGGCAGGCCGTCGATCCGGAAGCGGCCATCGGGCGTGGTGAGCACCGACCGCAGACCGGCCGGGTTGAAACCGTAGTTCGACCAGCGTCCCGGATCCGCGGGAAACGCGATCACGGCGGCGCCCGCCGCGAGCGGCGCCGCGCCCTCGGTGACGGTGCCGGCGATGGTCGAGGTCCCGCTGGCGAGCCGCACCACGACGTCGGTGATGTCGTGCCCGTCGCTCGCGTCGAACGGCCGCTCGGCGTAGTCGTGGCCCTGCCACGTGATCGACTCGACCCGCGCCTCGCCGCCGAACATCAGGCGCAGGATGTACTCCCCCGCCATCAGCCCTCGAAACTCGAACGTGTCGATCCCGCGCGAGCCGCGGGCGCCACGTGCGCCGCCGGACGTCCGCCCGCCGAGCACACCGAGCGAGCGCCGCGCGTCGGCCGGCTCGAGCACCAGCGACACGGACGTGGTCGGCGTGCCGGGTGCCCACTCGATCCGGCCGGAGAGCGTCGCACCGCCGGTGAGCGCGACGACCACGTCGTCCACGTCCCGACCGGACACGACGATGGACTGCCGGCCCCAGAAGGACGCCTCGGCGTCGTCCTGCAACGCGGCGAGGTGGACGCCGGGCGGTGCGGCGGACACGTTCATCGACATCGCGCGGTGCGCCGGAAACCGCAGCGGTACCGGTACCGCGGTGGACGGGTCGCCGAGGGTCGAGATCGCGAGTTCCGCGTAGGCGTGGCGGACCTCCACGACGTACCGGCCGTCCGGCACATCGAGGAAGGTGAAGCGTCCGTCGGTCAAACTCACGGCGGTGGCGACCTCGCTCCCCTCCCCGAGCTCCTGGAGCCCGACGGAGAGCAGGCGCACGATCTGCCCGGCAATCGCTTCCGCCGGTCCCTGCAGCACGCCGGCCACGCGCGCGGTCGCGACCGGACGCAACTGGAAGTCGATGCCCTGGCGACTTTCACCGGGCTCGAGGTCGATCGGCGTGGCGTCGGCGGGCGTCGCGACGTTCGGATAGAAGACGATGGGGTACGCCATCCGCCGGCCGTCCGGTCCCGGTGGCGGCGGCACGGCGTAGCGGCCGGCGACGAGCTGCTGTCCGTCCCCGGCGTCCACGAGTTGCCTCACGGCTCGGTCCGCGGCGCTGGCGGCTCGCAGATCGGACATCGACGTCCCCGCGCTCGCGCCCGGTGCCGGAGGCGTCGCCGATGCCGCGAGCGTGGCCTGCACGGACGGCACCGTGACGACGTATCGTCCGGGCCCCAGCCCCGCGATCCGGTACGCGCCACGATCGTCGGTCCGTGCGGCGCCGCCGATGAACCACTCGGCCCGACCGGCCAGCATGACGCGCGGCATCACCCGCACGTAGGCCCCGACGACCGGCTGCCCCGTCTCGTCCACGACGGTACCGGCGATGCTGCCCGGCCGCCCGAGCGTGACGCGGACGTCGCCGATCCACTGGCCGTCGGTCAGGGCGAGCGGCGCGGCGGGGCCGCGCGGATCCCTCCGGCCGTGGCCGCCGTCGAGATACCCCGGCTTGGTGGCCGTGAGCAGGTAGCCATCCGACGCGGGCAGGTCGATGAATGCGAAGCGTCCGGTCGGCGTGGTGATCTGCAGGAAGAGCTGGCGCTTGCCGCCCGGCGGCGTGGTCTCGAGCTGGACGGTCGCGTTGGCGAGCGGGCGTCCGGTCGAGGCGTCGAGCACGACGCCGGTGATCGCGCCGGTGCCCGAGGCGGGCCTGGCATCCGGTGGCGGGGCGGAAGGCACCACGACGCGCGCCTGCCGGGCGCCTGGGCTCGCGGTGAACGCCACCGCCAGCGCGGTCAGCAGGAGGGCCGGCACGAGGCGTCCGCCGCGTCTTCCGGTCATGTGGTGTGTACGTCAATTCTAAGGGGTCAGGTCTTGGATCGCAGCCCTCGGCGTCGGCGAAGGACCTGCCCCCTACTCGCTCTGCAGCACCGTGCGCGGATCGACGGCGATCGCGCGCCAGACGGGCAGGGCGCAGGCCATCGCCACGAGGCCCGCGAGCGCCGCCAGCGCGGCGCCGACCGAGGCGGCCACCGTCGTCGCACCCGAGAGCGTGTCCAGGCCCGGGTTCAGGCCGAGGACGGGCAGCATGACCGCCGACGCGGCCAGCCCGACGACCGTGCCGCCCAGGACCAGCCGCACACCGTGCCCGAGGATGCCGGCGGCCAGGTGCGGCGGCCGCGCGCCCATCGCGAGGCGCACGGCCAGCTCGCGCTTGCGCCGGGCGACGTGGTCGGTCATCGCGCCCTGCAGACCCGCCACCGACAGTGCGAGCGCGAGCAGCGCGCAGACGGTGACGAGCGCGCTCGCGATGCGCTCGGGCGCGAGCGCCGTGCGCAGCAGGAACGCCTGCATCGACGAGGCGGGCTCGAGCTCGCTGCCGTTCGGGACCGTCGCGATCGCCTCGTCGAGGCGGCGTTCGAGATCGTGGCCGCGCACGACCAGCGCCGACCGCGGCTGGTACGTCTGCGCGAACGGCCGGAACACCCACGGCACGTCGGGGCGCTGCGCGATGCCGAGCGCGAAGGCGCGCGTGACGCCGACGATTTCCGCGCGTCCGCCGCCGCCGATGAGCGCGCCGCCGATGGCGTTCCCGCCGAACGCCATCTGCGCGCCCGCCTCGCTGATCACCGCCACTCCGCACGCGCCGCCATCGTCGCCCTCGTCGAACGCGCGCCCCTCGATCGCCGGGTCCTGCAGGATGTCGAAGTAGGTCGGCGACACGGCCACGGTCGCGAGCATGCCGGAGGTGGGCGACTCGGCCGCCACGATGTCGGCCGCCTTCGAGTAGAACGGCGTGCGGATGGCGGTGAGCGCCGGCACCTGCCGGCTGTAGAGGTAGACGGCGGGCGCCGGCACGTCCGTCTCGCTCGTCCGGTCGTCAACGATGCCGACAATGGCGACCTCGCGGCCGTCGGCGGCCTGGAGCGTCCGGCCGAGCGGAGCGCCCGCGAAGTCGCGCTCGGCGGCCGTCTGGTTCAGGATCGCGACGAGACAGCCGCCCGGCCGGTCCGTGCTGTAGAACACGCGGCCGCCCGCGGGGATGATCGAGTCCGGCAGCGCGTCCGGATCGAGGATGCGGAGGTCCAGGTCGAGCTGTCGCGTGTACGGCGCGGGCGGCTCGACGCGGTACTCGCCGCCGACCGAGCGCGACCCCGGCAGCAGGCTGAGCCACGCGACGTTCTCGGCCCCGGCCACCGCGACGACCTTCTGCTCCACCGTGTCGAGGTAGGCGCGGCCGTCACGGGGACGGCCGTACGCGATCGGCGGGTCGACGGCGACGCGCGCCACGGTCAGGTTCGCGAGGGCCGCGCCGCGCGCGGTGCGCAGCGATCGGTTCAGGTCGATGCGCCCGATCACGGCGAGCACGACCAGGAGCGCGCCGCCTGCGCGGCGACGAGCCGCGACCGCAGCCGCTGGAGCGCCGGCGACACACCGGGCCCCTCGCGCCGCAGCACGACGGAGGGATCCCGGTGGTGGGAGAACACCGCCGGGACGAGCGCCGCGACCAGCAGCGCCGCGAGCGCGACGCCGCCGGCGGCGACCAGGCGCACCGGGTCCGCGCGAATCGCGAGCTGGTCCGCGTCCTCGACGAAGAACAGCAGCGGGAAGAGCCGCGAGGTCCAGTAGGCCACGACCGCGGCGAGCGCGCCGCCGGCGACGATGACCACGACCATGTCGGCGACGTGCATGCCCAGCACCGAGCCGCGAGAAGCGCCGATCGCGATGCGCACGGCCGTGTCGCGCACGCGCGCCGTGGCGCGCGCCAGCAGCAGCGCCGTCACCGTCGCGCACGAGAGCGCCAGAATCAGGATGGACATCCACGTGAGGAGCGCCGCCGTGCGCGCGAAGCGCTCGGCGGTCACTGGATCGGGCACCCCAGCCTGGTGCTCCGCCAGCCCGCGGATGAACGCGAACAGCGCGGCGTTGCCGCCCGCGCCGACCGCGACCGTGAAGATCAGGGTCAGCGCGAGGGCCGGCGAACGCGCCAGCCCGCGGCACGCCAGACGCAGGGATCTGACGACGGCCACCACGCGCCACTCGTGCAAGGACGGGTCCACTGTGGCGGGCCTCGATGGGGGGCAGAGGCGCGGTCTCGATGCCCGCTGCCGGTCGATGGTCGCTCCGGCGGGACGGATGGGGCGCGGATCCGGGACTGGAAGGTGGTCGAGTTGACACCCCTCACCCCACCGCCCCACACTGCGACTGTGAAGCTCTCACGCGCGCTCGTCGTCCTCGCGCTCGTCGCCGCCGTCCGGCTCGCCGCCGGATCGCTGCCTGACGCCGCGGCGACGCACGTCCGGGCGATGGACGAGACCGCGCAGACACCGGCCGCCGGCCGCATGTCGGCGCCGCCGGCCTCATCGTCGCTCGGCGCGACCTGGCAGGACCACGCGCAGGCGCCGCCCACGACGTTCGCCGCGTCGGCCTGGACCCTCGACGGCCTGCACGCCTTCCTCGCCGGGGTGCCCGTCACGGTTCCCGTCGCGCCGGCATTCGCGCCTCGCGCGCACGCGCCTGACGCGGCCAGCCCAGGCCTTCCGCACGGCCCCCCGCACCTCCGGCACGATTCGCTTCGCATCTGATTTCCCGCGCCCGCGTCACGTCACTCCGCTCGACGTGTGTCTTCGTGTGTGCACGGGAGGTGCCTCATGCGTTCGTCTCTTCGCTGGAAGCTCGTCGCCGTCCTGCTCGTCCTCGCGATCTTCGGATCGCTCGGCGTCTATCCCCTGCTCGCGGCGCGCTTCGCGTGGCCGCTGCCGCCGTCGCTGGCGTCGCGTCAACTGAAGCTCGGCCTCGACCTGCGCGGCGGCGTGCAGCTCAGCCTCCGCGTGGACTCGGATCGCGTCGTCCAACGCGAGACGCAGGCCGAGGCCGACCGGGTCGTCGCGGCCCTGCAGGCGCGCGGCGAGACCGGAGCGCGCGCCGACGTCCGGAGCCCGACGTCGTTCGTCGTCACCGGCGCGACGACCGGCCGCCCCGCCGCGGTTGACGACGGCCGGGCGCCCTCCGCCGCGCGCTTCGGCGTCGCGACGACTGCCGAGGGCACCGTGTTCACCATGACGCCCGCCGCGGAGACGGCCATCCGCCGCGAGGCGTTCGACGACACGCGCCTCGCACTCGAGCGGCGCATCGACGAACTCGGCGTCGGGGAGCTCGGTCTCTCCGAGCTCGGCAGGTCGGCCGACCGGCTGGTCGTCGAGCTGCCGGGCATCTTCGACCTCGAGCGGGCGAACCGGCTGATCAAGTCGGCCGGCGTCCTGGAAGTGTCGCTGGTCGCGGCAGGACCGGCCCCGACCGCCGAGGCGCTGTCCATCCCCGCCGGCCGGTCGGACCTGGTGGTCGTGGAGGGCACGGCGTCGTCCGTGGGCCCGCCGGAAGGCGCACGCGCGCCACGGCCCGGCCCGTCGTCGCCGCCGGTGTTCTACCTCCTGCAACGCGACCCCGCGATCACGGGTGCCGACGTCCGCTCGGCCAGGACGGGGCGCGACTCGATGGGCCGCAACGCGGTCATCTTCACGCTGTCGGCCGCGGGCGCGGACCGCTTCGCCGAGTTCACCGGCCGCAACATCGGCCGGCCGCTCGCGGTCGTGCTCGACCATCGCGTGCGATCGGTGGCGACGATCGACTCGGTCATCCGCCAGGAGGGCCAGATCGCCGGCCGGTTCACCCCCCAGGAGGCGTCGGACCTGGCGGTCATCCTCCGCGCGGGCTCGCTCTCGACGGACCTGACGACGATGGACCAGCAGACGATCGGCGCGACGCTCGGCGACGACTCGATCCGGGCGGGCGTCGTCGCCTCGATCGCGGGGCTGGCGCTCGTCGTCGCGTTCATGCTCGCGTGCTACCGGACGTGGGGCGTCAACGCGGTCGTCGCGCTGTCGATCAACCTGGTGATTCTCCTCGGCCTGATGGCCGAAACCGGCGTGGTGATGACGCTGCCCGGCATCGCCGGCCTCGTGCTCACCATCGGGATGGGCGTCGATTCCAATGTGCTCGTCTTCGAGCGCATGCGTGAGGAACTCGCGACGGCGCGGTCGACGCGCACGGCGGTGGACACGTCGTTCTCCCGCGTGCTGCTGACGCTCATCGACACCCACGTCGCGGCGCTGATCTCGGCGGCATGCCTGTACCAGATCGGGTCCGGGCCGGTGCGCGGATTTGCCGTCACGCTGGCCATCGGACTCGTCGTCAACCTGTTCACCTCCACGTTCGTCTCGCGGACGCTGTTCGCGCTGACGGCCGGGCGCCGGGTCCCGGCGCGCGCCACGCGCTGAGCGCCGGCGGAAAGGAGACTCACGATGTCCACTTCACCTGGTCCCACTCGCTCCGGCACGTCGTTCGACTTCCTGCGCTGGCGCCGCCTCGCGGCCGCGCTGTCCCTGCTCGTCTGCCTGGCCGGCGGCGTCGTGCTCGCCCGCCAGGGCCTGCGGCTCGGCGTCGAGTTCGAGGGCGGCACGTCGGTGGTCGCCGAGTTCGAGGCGCCGCCGCGACTCGCCGACGTGCGCCGCGCGATCGACGGCGCGGTCGCCCGCGGCAGTACCGTGGTGCCCTTCGGCGCCGACGCGCGGCGCCTCGTCGTCCGGGTCCCCGACGCGGGCGACGGCGCGGTCGTCGATCCCCAGGGCGTGGGCGCAACGGTGGTCGAGGCGATCGACCGCGCCGGTCTCGGTCCGGTGCGCCCGGGCGGCGCCGAGTACGTCGGCCCGGCGACCAGCCACGACCTGCGGCGGAAGGCGACGCTGGCCACGCTCGCCTCACTCGGCGGCCTCCTGGCCTACCTGACCATCCGCTACGAGTTCGGCGTCGCGGTCGGTGCGGTCGTCGCCACGTTGCACGACCTCGTCGTCACGCTCGCGTTCCTGACCGTCTTCGGGTACGAGCTGACGCTGCCGGTCATCGCGGGGCTGCTCACCGTGGCCGGCTACTCCGGCAACGACACGATCGTGGTCTTCGATCGCGTGCGTGAGATGCGGCGTGCCACGAGGTCGCCGCTGCCCGACGTCATCAACGCCGCGGTGAACCAGACGCTGCGTCGCACGGTGATCACGACGGCGACCACGCTCCTCGCCGTGCTGGCGCTGTTCTTCCTGGGCGGCGACGTCCTGCACGGCCTGGCGTTCACGTTGCTCGTCGGCGTGACGAGCGGCGTGTACTCCACCGTCTTCATCGCGGGCACGATCGCGGCGTGGACGTCCAGACGACGAAGACCGCCGGTGGCCGGCGGGGCACGCGTGGAAGGGGCGGCATCTTGACCGGCCCCCTGACGTCGCGCGTGGACGGAGTCGAAAGGGTTTCTGCTAACATCGCCCCCCATCAGCACAGTCGTTCTTCGGTGGCCGGGTGGCGGGAGGAGTGTTCCGATGAGGCGAATGACGGCAGCGACCGCGATGGCGCTCTGCCTGGTCGCAGGGGTGGCCGGGGCGCAGACGACGGGCCAGGGCCGGGGACAGCGGCCGCCGATGACGCCCGAGCAGCAGGCCGCGGCGGCAGCGCGGCGCGAGGCCGAGCAGAACGCGCCCCGCCCCATCGAGGGCATCGACAGCGTGTGGATGGAGGAGCTCACCTGGATGGAGGTGCGCGACGCCATCAAGGAGGGCCGGTCCACGGCGCTGATCCTGACCGGCGGCGTGGAGTCGAACGGCCCGCACCTGGCGACTGGCAAGCACAACTTCATCCTGAAGGTCATGGGCGAAGCGATCGCGCGCAAGCTGGGCAACGCACTCGTCGCACCGATCGTGACGCTCGAGCCCGGCCGGCCGGAGGGACGCGTGCCTCCCGGCAGCGTGTTCCTGTCGCAGGACACCTATCGCGCCGTGCTCACCGACATGGCGACCAGCCTCAAGTCGATGGGCTTCACCACGGTCATCATGATCGGTGACAGCGGGGGCAACCAGGGCGGCATGAAGGCGGTGACCGAGGCGCTCGCGACGAAGTTCGGCGACACGCCCACGCGGTTCCTGTTCATCCCGGAGTACTACGACTACTCGTCCGTGCAGAAGCTGATCAAGGACAGCGGCATCCCCGAGGAGATCGAGATTGGCGCGAGCCAGGGGTCGGACCGGCTGCACGAGGAGTTCGGCATCGACGCGCTGATGGCGCTCTACGACCCGACGACGATCCGCCTCGCGCAGCGGGAGAAGGCGGGCCGGGCGACGATCAACGGCGTCCCGCTGCTGCCCCTGGACAAGACGCTCGAGATGGCGCGGAAGATCGTCGAGCTGCGGACGAAGCTGACCGTGGACGCAATCGCGAAGGCGCTGGCAAAGTAGAGGGGGTCAGGTCTTGGATCGCAGCCTCGCGGCGCGGCCACTGACGGAATCGTCATGACGATTCCGTCAGTGCGGGCGCCGCGAGGCTGCGATCCAAGACCTGACCTCTGCACCGTCCGGTATCGCGCATCGGCGCTCCCGGCCCCCGCGTGTGAGGCGGTCGTTCCGGCGTCCCGGCCGGTTCGGCCGGTGGACACGAGACCCGTCCCCCTCAGCCCGATGAAACCCGTCCCTCCCGGGACTCGTCTCAGCCCCAGGGCGCCCGAATCTGCCGACACGAACTCGTCACACCGGGTGACTGGTCAACGGACGCGTTTCCGTTTAGCCTGACCAGCAGCGGACGGACGGCGGGCACGACTCCCCCACGGGGCACCGATGCGTATTTGCCTGGTGACGCCTTACGACCTCTCGCACGACGGCGGTGTGAACCGGCACGTGGTCACACTGGCGGCGGCCCTCGGCCGGCTGGGCCACGGCGTGCGGGTCCTCGGCCCGGCGAGCGGCGCGACGCCCGCCGGGTGCGACGGCTTCCCGGGCGTGGTCGCGGTCCCGGCCAACGGCTCGCGGGCGCGGGTGGGCCTGCTGGTCTCGAAGCCGGCCGTCCGGCGGTACATCCAGGACGGCGGCTTCGACCTGCTCCACGTCCACGAACCCTGGGTGCCCGGCACGGCGCGCGCGGCGGTCCAGGCCGCCGACGTCCCGATCGTCGCCACCTTCCACACCTACGCGGAATCCGAGTCGATCTTCACCCGCGCGTTCCGCCGGGCGCTGTCGCGGCCGCTGGCCAAGGTGAGCTGCGCGATTGCGGTGTCCGACCATGCGGCGGCCTTCGCGCGCACGGTGTTCGACGGGCGCATCCACGTCGTGCCGAACGGCATCGACTCGGACTTCTTCGTCGCGCGTCAGTCTCCCCAGCCCGAGGACGCGACCGGCACGTCGCGGCCGGCGCGCCTGCTCTTCGTCGGCCGGTTCGACGAGCCGCGCAAGGGGCTGCGGCACTTCCTCGCGGCGGCGGCGCGCCTGCGCGAGGCGGGCCACGCGCTCGACGTCCGGATCGTCGGCCACGGCGATCCCGAGCCGTTCGCGCCGCTGGCGAACCGCGCCGGAGCGCGGTTCATCGGCCGGGTCGACGACGAGGCGCTCGTCGCCATGTACGGGTGGTGCGACGTCTTCTGCGCGCCGTCCACCCACGGCGAGAGCTTCGGCGTGGTGCTCGTCGAGGCGATGGCGAGCGGCCGGCCGGTCGTCGCGAGCGACATCCCGGGCTACCGTACGGCGGCGCAGGGCGCGGCGATGCTGGTGCCGCCCGGCGACGAGGCGGCGCTGGCCGCGTCGCTGGCCCGGATGATCGGCGACCAGTGCCTGCGCGCGCAGTTCGTCGCGCACGGCTGGCAGCGCGTCCACCAGCTCGCCTGGACGCGCGTGGTGCTCACGATCGCCGCGCACTACGAAGCGGCGACGGGCGAACGCCGCGCGCCGCGGGCCTCGGTCGGAGCCATCGCGTGATTGCCGCCCCATCCGGGGCCGCACGCGCGCCCGGCACGGGCGAGACCTGGCGCACGTGGCGGATGACGCGGGTCATCGCGCCGGCCGCGTCGCTGTGCAGCCGCTACTTCCGCACGCGCGTCGTCGGCCTGGAACACGTCCCCGTCGCCCGGCCCGTCATCTTCGTCGGCAAGCACCCGCGAAGCTACCTCTATCTCGAGACCCTCGTGATGGGCTTCCACACGTTCTGGAAGACGGAGCGGCCGCCGTTCCGCGTGCTCGAGTTCCGAGGCACGTCACTGCATCGCATGCCCGGCATCGGGTGGCTGCGCCGGCACGTCGGATCGGTGCCGGCCTCGGCGGCGGCCGCGCGGCGGGTGCTCGCCGGCGGCGAGTCCGTCCTCATCTTCCCGGGCGGCACACGCGAGCTGTACGGCCCGGCCGACGAGCTGCGCTGGCAGGGCCGCGACGGATTCGCGCGGCTGGCGATCCGCACGGGCACGCCCGTCGTGCCCTTTGCGATCGCCGGGGCCGACCGGCAGCACCCGTGGCGCCTGCCGCTCGGCTCGGTGAGCCTGTGGCTGCCGCCGGTGCCGCTGCCGGTGCGCCTCGAAATCCGGTTCGGTCGTCCCCTCGACCCGCCGTCGCCGGCCGACGGCCTGCCGGCAACGGCGCGAGCGGAGGCCGCCTCACGCTTCGCGTCGGACGTCGAAACCGCGACGCGCGCCCTGCTCCGGACTCCCGGGGAGCCGGCAGCGACGAGGACGCGTGGCTCGACGACGACGCGCGCGGCAACGCCTGGCTCGACGACGACGCGCGTGGCAACACCGGGCTCGACGACGACGCGCGCGGCGGCGGCGCCTGCCGAGCCGACGACACCCTCCGCGGCGCCGGCGCCCGCCGCGCCGGTGCTCGATCCCACGCGCTGGCGCTACCGATTCGGCTACCTGCGCGTGGGCGCGTGGCTCTCGCGCTACCACCGTGTGCGCCTCCAGGGCACGCCGCCCGACGGCCCGTGCATTTACGTCGCGCACCACGGCGCGGGCTACCTGAACCTCGACCTCGCCGTCGCGGTCTACCAGCTCGCGTGGCGCGACCTGTTCGAGCGCGGCGGCACGGCGCGGCCGCTGCGCGTCGCCGCCGCGCAGGGGCACGGGATCGAACGCGCGCTCCCGGGCCTCGCCTGGGTGAAGCGCCACGCCGGACTCATCGATCCCTCCGAGGCGTCGTGCCTCGCCGCGCTCGCGCGCGGCGAGCAGCTGCTGCTCACGCCTGGCGGCCGCCGCGAGGCGAGCCCCGACGCACGCGACTACGCGCTGCGCTGGGACCAGCGCTACGGCTTCGTCCGCCTCGCGATGAAGACCGGCGTGCCGGTCGTGCCGCTCGCCGTCGTGGGCGGCTACGCCGCGTATCCCGGCCGGACCGTCGGCCGCCTGTCGTTCTGGAGCCCCGTCCCGCTGCCCGCGCGTATCGACATCGCCATCGGCACGCCGATCGCCGTGCCGCACACGCCGGATCGCGCGCGGGACACGGCGGCACTCGCGCCGTGGCATCAGCAGATCCGCGCGGCGACCCAGGCGCTCTACGACCGGCTGGTGGCCGCGCGGGATCGACGGACGGTCGCGTGACGCGGACGCTCGTCGCCTCCGACTGGCACCTCGGGACGTTCAGCCCGCCCGCGCACGCCGCCCTCGCCGAGGCGTTTCTCGATCGCGCGCGCGAGGCGGGCGACGCCGTGATCCTCAACGGCGATGTCTTCGAGGGCATCTTCGAACCGGCCGATCGGGCCGAGGCCGCGCAGCCCGCGGTGGCCGCGCGCATCGCGGCGCTCGGGCGCGACGGGCGGCTGCGGCGCACGGAAGGCAACCACGATCCAGGCAGTGGCGAGGCGGACGTCGTGATCGATCACGCCACGCTCGGTCGCCTGCTCGTGATGCACGGCCACCAGGTCGATCCCGTCCACGACTCGGCGATGGGCCGGTTCGGCGACGGGATCTCGCGGCGCTACGGCCGCCTCGGCCTGGTTCGGGGCCTGGCCCGCGCCGTCGAGGTCAGCGTCGCGGCGCTGGCGGCGCGTCGCGTGGACGCGTTGCACCGCGAGCGCTGCGCGGCCCTGGCCGATCGTCGGGGCTGCGCCCTCGCGATCGTCGGCCACACGCACCGCCGCCACCTCGCGGCGGGAGACCGCGTGGTCAACACCGGGTGCCTGACCGACACGCGTCTCGAGTACCTGGTGATCGACGACGGCGGCCTGCGGCTCGAGACCCTGACGGGCGACGGGGCGGCCGGGGCCAACCCGACGGGCGACGCCGCGGCCGGGACCGACCTGACGGGCGACGCCGCGGCCGGAACCGCGCCCGCCACGGACCCGGCGCGATGAACCCAATCGACGGGCTCCAGGACTGGCGGTACCTCAGCGCCTTCATCGGCATCTTCCTGGAGGAAGCGGGCGTGCCGCTGCCCTTCCCCGGCGACGTGTCCATCGCCGCGCCTCGGCGCCGCGGGCAGCCGGGCCGCGCGAACTTCCTCGGCGCCACCGTCGTCGTCGTCACCGCCGCGGTCAGCGTGGCAGCGCGGTGACTCTACGAGGTCGCGCGCCGGATCGGCCATCCGTTCCTGCGGCGCGCGGGCCGGCGGATCGGCTTCGACGAGGCGCGTCACCCGCATCGAGCAGCGGCTCAACGATCGCAGCGCCGTCACGATTGCGCTGTGGCGCCCGGTCCGGGTCGGACGCTCACGGTCGTGTGGGCACTGAGGCTGGACCGCACGGTTCCTGATCGGCGTCGCCTTCGCTTCCGTGCTGTGGTCGTCGATCTACTACTGGCTCGGCTACTTCTCGGCGCGGGCGGGCGACGGCGCCCAGGCTGATGGGCCAGATGCTGTGACGTCGGCGCCACGTCGGAGGTGACCATCGTCGTCGTCCTCGCGGTGGTCGCGACGATCGCGATGGTCGTCCGGCGACGCCGGCGACGGACGCGGGCCGGCGGATCCGACGCCGGGCGGCTGACGGCGGCGCGGGCGACGCGGCCGGGAACGACCAGGCTCGGCGCACGGACGTCACGGCCGACGGTGACCGGCGGGACGTGCCATAAGAAGAACATCGTGTTCGCCGCTCGCACCTGCGCGTGTTGTTGTCGCCTCGGGGCTCCTGCCTCCGATGCCGCGCTGCGCCTGTCGGCGACGATGACCTAGATCTCCGCACTCATCTCCCAGTCACCAGCGATCCGGCCCGGAAGGCATTGCGCCATCCGGGCCTTTTTCTTTTTCGGAGCCTGTCCATGCGTACGCCGGTTCGATCATTCGTCACCGTTCTCGCGGCCGTCCTGTGGGCCTTCACCGCCGCGGGCGTCACGCTCGCGCGCCAGCAGGCGCCCCTCATCTACCCGCCGTCGGACGCGCGGGCCGACATCGCGGTGGCCCTGGCCGCCGCGAAGGCCGACGGCCGCCACGTGCTGATCGATTTCGGCGCGGACTGGTGCCCGGACTGCCGCGTCCTCGCGCGCCTCTTCGAGGATCCGTCGGTCGCGCCCTTCGTGGCCGCCAACTTCCACGTGGTGCACGTGGACGTCGGCCGCCGCGACCGCAATGCGGACGTCGTCGCCGAGTGGCGTGCGACCTCGGACGACTGGATTCCCGCAATCGTCGTCGTCGATCCGGCGGGACGCACCATCGCGCGGACCGACGACGGAGTGCGGCTCACGCGACGGACGACGCCGGCCGAACTGGTCGCGCACCTGCGCGCGTGGGCGCCGAAGACACGGCGCGCGACGCTGGCCGGGTTCGTCGAGCACGGCGTCCGCGTGACGGTGGCGATCGACGCCGATCGGTCCGGCGGCCTCTGGCTGGCAGCCACCTACGCGCCGGTGACCGCCGACACGCACCTCTACGCGACGAGCCTGCCCGACGGCGGGATCGACGGCCTCGGCCGCCCGACCCGTCTCGTGCTGGCCGGCCTGCACGGCCTCCGCGCCATCGGGCCCGTGGTGGCCGATCGCCCTACGATGATCGATCGCGTCGAGGCGCTCGACGTCGCGCTGCCGATCTATCCGGCCGGGCCGGTCACGCTGCGCGTGCCCGTCGTCATCGATCGATCCGTGTCGCGGCCGACCGCGGACGTCTCCGTCTCCTACATGGCGTGCAGTCCCAGGGGCTGTCTGCGGCCTGTGATCGATCGGAGGATGAACGGCGTGACCATCACGCCCTGAAGCACCGGTCTCGTACGGCCGGCAGCGGCGATGCCAGTCGCGCACGGCCGGCAGCGGCGACGCTAGTCGCGCGCCGCGACGCCCGCCGGTAGTCCGGCGGCCTCGCGGATCGCGCGCGCCAGCTCGCGCGGTTCATCCGTGCCGAGCCGGAACGTGCGGCCGCCCTCCAACCGGATCTCGACCGCGTCGAGTCCCCAGACGTTGTAGAGCCAGCCGTGTGGAGTGAGCCGGATGCCGAACCCGTACCACCACGCGTTCCGGACGGGCTCGGCCGACGCGATCCGGTCGATCGCGATCGTCTTGCGCCAGACGGCGAACCCGAACTCGTGCTCGAGGCGCCCCTCGCCCACGCGGACGGTCAGGCGGGTCATGAGGCTGGCGAGCGTCAGCAGGACCACGACGGCCACCATGGCCCAGCCCGCCGGGAGGGGCAGGAGGGACGCCGCGCCGGCCGCCGCGACCAGCGCGAACAGGGCCAGCATGAGCTGGAACGGCCGGGCGACCTGCGTGTGCTCGTAGCTCATGGCCTGCCCCCGGAACCTGGATCTGCCGATTAATACAGATGGACCCGGAACTGGTCGCTGATCCAGGTCGCGAGCACCGCGGCCGATACCCAGAGGAGGAGCTGGGCGAAGAACCGGACGAACGCGCCGACGCGCTGCTGCCAGTGGCGCTCGACGGAGACGACCCAGACGCTGCCGGCGATCGCCCATCCGATGATGCGCGCGAACGGGAGCGGCATCCAGGTCTC
>JAWKHR010000044.1:0-54778 GCA_041394725.1 Vicinamibacterales bacterium
AAGGGCAGCAGCACCAGGCTTCCCGCGACGCGCGCCGCGTTCCGGCCGTCGCGGACGACGCGCGCGCCGTCAGCGTGGCAGCGCGGGCACGTGGTCATCGGCCGGATCACGGTTGGCCGGATCGGTGCCGGTCCTGTCCCCGCCGTCGCCCCGACCGCCGCGCCACTCGACGCGGTACAGCGCCACGACATCTGCGGCCGCGAGCACGAGCATCGCGCCACCGACCCAGAACCGCCAGGTGCCCGTCTGTTCCGGCCTCGCGAACACGGTGTTCATCAGGCCGATCGCCACGAACAGCAGGGTGCGCTGCAGGTGCCAGACCTCGCGGCCGCCGCCGATCCGGTGGAGCCGAAGGCCGAGGTTGACGATGTTCCAGAGCACGGCGGAGGCCACCAGGCCTATCACCGCATAGTCGATGAAGGTGCGGCCCGGCTCGGTGCCGCTCAGGTCGATCACCCAGTAGAGCACCGCGCCGGCCAGCAGCCCGTTCACGACGAAGGAATCCGCGTTCTTCTTCATCGTCGTCGTCCTTTCTTCGATGGCCATGGAGGGCCACCGCCCGATGGTGAGGGGCGGTCGGCCGGGGCCGCGCTCAGTCCGGCAGCGCCTCCAGCAGCGTCGTCATGCTCGCCTTGTAGGCCGCGAGCGCGGCCCGGCCCTTGCGCGTGAGCGCGTACACGGTGCGCGGGCGGTTCGCGACGAAGCTCTTGTCGATGTCCACGAGCCCGGCGTCCGAGAGCTTCGTCATCTGCACCGAGAGGTTGCCGCGGCTCAGTCCGGTGTGCCGCAGGAGGTACACGAAGTCCGCGCGCTTCAGCACCGACAGGAACGCCAGGAGCTTCAGTCGCGCCAGTTCGTGCAGGAACTCGTCGATGTCCGGCACGTCCGGCGTGGACATGGCCGTCGCCATCAGTCGTCCTCCCGCTCGATGGGCAGGCGCAGGAAGCGCGCCAGGCGCCAGGCGCCGCTGGCCGCGATCACGACGCCGCCGGCGAACATCGCGACCTCGGGTCGCGCGTCGGCCAGGGCCACGGCGAGCCCGGCGAGGCCGAGGACGGCGGCGTACCCGAGAAACCGCGGCAGCCCGAGCCCCCAGCCGGCGACGACAGCCATCAGGCCGAGCAGGGCGGCGGGAATGGCCGGGGCGAGCGTGGACGGCAGCGAGGCGGCGCCGACGCGGGTCGTCATCCAGGCGCCGGCCACGACCAGCAGCATCCCGACGCCGAGCGCGACCGACCCGCGCCCCAGCTGGCGCATGCGATCCGCGCGGCCGCGCCGGCGGCCGCAGGGTTCAGCCTGTGCTGGCGGCGTGCTTCGCGGCCAGGACGGCGAACTCCTCGCGCAGCTCCATCCAGATGGCGGCCATGATCGCGCCGGGGATGCTGCGGCTGTCCACGCGGGTCCGGTGTTCGAGCGGGCGGGGGCGCGTGGCGAGCAGGGCCGCGCGCGCGTCTGCGGCCTGGGCGAACTTCGCGCGGCAGGCGACGCGCATCACGTCCCAGTGATCCGGCGATCCCCAGCCGATCGCGCGGCCCCGGAACGTGATCGTGCCGGGGCTGCCGAGCGCGACGCCCGCCGCCCGCGCCTCGGCGCGCGCGAGGCCGGCGATGCGCCGGCGTTCGTCCGGGTCCTCCGTCCGCCGGCTCTGCCAGAAGCCCTCGACCGAGGCGAACGGCTCGCCGTCGAGCTCGAACGGCGTGGCGGCGAAGTTGCTGATGAGCCGGATCGCCGGGTCGCGATGCCGCGAGGTGACGTTGATCGGCGTCATCCGGATCTCGTCGTACGGGCCGACGGGCTCGAGCATGAGCGCTGCCCGCCCGGAATCCCGAAACGCCTGGTCGTCCAGCGTCGCGAGGTCGGGTTCGCCGGGGTCGGGCACGATGGCCAGCCGGCCGTGCGTCCTGAGGAAGGCGCGCATGGGTGGGACACACTGTATATCCGCCCGCATGCCGCATCCCGCCCGCCTGCCGCATCCCACCCGCCCCGGCGCGCCGGCCGTCGCCCCGTGTGTGCGACGGCGGCCACGTTGTAACGCCGCCGCCGGCCCCGGCACTACCACTGCCGGAGGGCCCCATGGCCAGATTGCTTCGGCAGGTCGATCTCGAGGTTCACGGTGCGGCAGTCGTACGGGGTCGGGGGGCGGGCGGCACCGGACTGCTGGTCTCGTCCGGCCGGCAGGTCTGGCTCCAGAACCTCACGGACGGCTCGCTGCGGGTGGTGGGCGACGGCTACGACATGCCCGCCGGGCTGGCGGTCGGCCCGGACGGCAAGACGCTGTTCATCGCCGACGTGGATCCCGCGCTGCGTCAGTACGTGATCTACGAGGCGAGTCTCGACCGCGCCGACCGCCGGCACGCGACCGCCATCGCGCGCGGATCCGGCCAGCCGATGCAGCTGGCCGTGGCCGGCCGCCGGCTGTTCTTCGCTGACCGGCTGCACGGCCGGCTGATGGGGATCGACCTGTCGTCGCCGAAGAGCGCGCCGGCGCCCCTGCTCGCCGGCCTGTCGGCGCCGACGGGCGTGCTGGCCTCGGGCAACGGCCGCCACCTCTACGTCTCCGAGAGCGGCGCCGGGCGCCTCGTGTCCGTCGTGCCGGGCGAGGAACGCCGGAGCGTCGAACGGCTCGGTCTGGCCTCGCCCCAGTACCTCTCGATGAGCGAATCTGGCAAGGCGCTGGTCATCCCGCAGCACGCCCGGGCCGGCTTCGTGCAGGCGTGGGCGCCGGGGGCACCCGCGGCGGAGACGCTGGTCACGCTCGGCCCGGACGATCGCCCGATCGCGGCCTGGGAACTCGGCGGCCGACTCGTCGTGGCCACCGCCCGGCACATCCACTGGTGGGATCTCGTCGCCGTGGTGGACCTGCCCGTGACGTTGACGGCGGACACCGACACGCCGTTCATCGGCAGCTACGTCCGCGTGCGGGTCGATCCCGGGACGACCGGTCTCGCCTTCGACGACCTGCGGTTCGAGCTGCCCGACGGCGAGGCGGCCGGCACCATCTCCTACGCGCGCGACGACGAGTCGGCGCCGAACGAGGTGATGCTGCTCGTCGGCTACCAGCCGGGGCCGCACGAGCTGCAGGCCGTCGATCGCGCGACGAACGCGGTCGTCGCCACCTGGACGTTCGAGATCACCCATCGCTGGGCGGACGCGGACCGGAGCCCGGCGCACTGGAGCGTCGGGGCGCTCTCCAGCTTCACGACCGGCTACACCTGGGGCGGCGGACCTGGGACGCCGCAGAACGTGAACGTGATCCCGCAGTCGGGGACGCGCAACGTCTGCATCCTCACCGTGGACGTGAGCGACGCGCGGTATCCGACGGGCACCGCGTTCGACGCCATCCGCACGCGCTGGTCGGACGGCGCGGTCGGCCCCGCGCCGAGCGCGCGCACCTACTACGAGGAGGTCTCGCGCAACGGCTTCACGCTCGCGCTGGCCGGCGGCGGCGTCCTCGGCATCAGCCTGGCCGACACGTGGGCGGACACCTTCTCGATGATGCCGTCGCCCTGGCCGTCGAACTCGTTCGCGCCGACCAACAACGTCGCGTTCGCCCAGGCGTGCGTCTCGGCCGCTGCCGCGCTGACCGACGGCAGCGGCAACGCGCTCGTGGACTTCCAGCAGGTGCAGAGCCTGATCCTCGTCATCCGGTCGATGGGCGCGACCGCGACCGACTCGTTCTTCTGGCCGCAGGCCTGGGGCGGGTCCTTCACCGTGCCGGGCGGATCGGCGAACCTCGCCGTCCTCGGCATGCCCGACGACTGGGACACGGTGCGCGACACCCGGACCATCGCCGAGACGCTCTCGCACGAGATCGGGCACAACCTCGGCTATCCGGACCTCTACACGAACGCCAACAGCCTCTACTCGGCGGACATCCAGAGCCGCGACATCACGAACTACGACCTGATGAGCTCCGAGCAGCAGCTGCCGCACCTGTCCATCGCGCAGAAGATGGAGACGGGCTGGGTGCAGTCCGCCTGGGTCATGCCGTTCGACTTCTCGCGATCCACCATCCCGCTCGACCAGACGGTCACCCTGCACGCCGCCGAGCTCGGCGCGCCGCCCGCCGGGCGGTTCTCGGCCGTCGAGGTGCGCATCACCGACGGGTGGAACTACTACTTCGAGTACCGGCGCGGCCAGGGCGGGCAGATCGGCGACCAGCAGCTCGGGACGTCCGGCGACACCGCGAACGGCGCGGTCCTCGGCACCGACGTGATCTCGCAGAGCTTCACCTTCCCGATCGCCCGGCCGCAGGTCATCCGGCTGCGCCCGGACGACGAGGGCGAGGCGTCGTTCTTCACGACCGGGCAGGACTACAAGGAGACGGACACGAGCTCGATGGCCATCGCCGACTTCCGGATGAGCGTCGTCTCCACGGCCGCCGACAACGCGCAGATCCGGATTCAGTACGGCACGAACGGCCGGCCGGATCTCTACATCCGGCCGTGGCCGGGCGGCGACAACTGGCAGAGCCCGGACATCGAGGTGCGCAACGCCCGATCGATGGCCGATCCGGCCCAGTGGACCAACGTCCCGTGGGTCGGCCACGCGAACACGGTCATCGCGCGGTACCGCAACCGCGGGCCGGTGACGTGCCGGAACGTGCGGGTGGACTTCTACGTGAAGGACTACACGGTGAGCGGCGGGCCGGAGGTCTGGATCGGCAGCGATACCCACGACGTCCCGCCGGAGTCCACCACGCCCGTCGTGGAGTTCCAGACGTCGTGGATTCCGCCGAACGACGGCCACAAGTGCCTCATCGTCCGCACGCCGCTCTACATCGACGCCAGCGTCAACCCGAACATCGTCGAGCTGAGCGACGGCAACAACTCGGCGCAGTCGAACTACTCGCGCTACATCGCCGCGTCCGCCTCGCCGGCGAAGCGGGGCATCGCGGAGGTCACGCTGCACAACCCGTTCGACCAGCGCGCGGAGATCTACGTGGTGCCGCAGATCAAGGGCGCGTTCGCGTCGCTCTACCGCCTCTACATGGAGCACGCGTCGCTGAAGCTCGATCCGGGCGCGTCGAGGAAGGTGAAGATCATGGTCGAGTCGCTCTACGGCGATCCCCGCCTGGGCGCGCTGTGGGAGCGGTACGGGCAGAAGATCTTCTACGAGCCGACCCGCATCTCGCTGGTGGGCTACGGCATCCCGGCCGAGACGCCCGCGCACCCGATCCTGCTGGGCGGCGCGGAGATCCTGGCGTCCTCCGCGCGCGCGACGAAGTTCGAAACCTTCGGCGGCGAGCCGCGCGAGGGCATCGTCCGCGGCCGTGTCGTCGTGGTGGCCAACGGCAGCCCCGCGCCGGGCCTCGTGCTGCTCACGTTCAGGGCGCCGTCGGAGACCGAGGCCAACACGATCACGGTGCCGCTCGACGCGCAGGGCTACTTCGTGCTGCGCGGCGGCGCGGAGTTGTTGAAGAAGTTCAAGGCGAAGCGGATCTCCGCGCACTACCCGGGCCGGCCCGGCTACGCGGACTGCGACGCGCCGAACGACCTGAAGGTCTGACGCCGGTCGCCTCGTCGCCGAGGCAGGCGACGGGGCCGGGGCGTGCTACGGTGTGCGGATGCCGCGGCATGCCGGGTCCCGTCTCCTCCTGCTGATGTTCGTGCTGTGCGCGGCGTCGTGCGCCTCGTCCGAGGCGCCCGGCGCCCGCACGCTCGACCTCTGGTTCATCGACGTCGAGGGCGGGCAGTCCACGCTCATCCGCACACCGTCAGGGCAGACGATGCTGGTGGATGCGGGGTTTCCTGGCACCGGCACGTTCGCCTCGAGCCCCGGCGATCCCGCCGTGGCGCGCGACCCGCAGCGCATCCTCGCCGTCGCGAAGGCGGCGGGCATCACGCGCATCGACGTCGCGTTCGTCACGCACTTCCACGCCGATCACGTGGGCGGGTTCGTCGAGCTGTCGAAGCTCCTCCCGATCGGCACGTTCATCGACCACGGCGGCGTGACCGACGACGCGGAACGGGTCGCGGGGACCAAGGCGATCCAGGCGGCCTACGCGGCGGTGCGTGAGGGCGCGCCGCACCTCGAGCCTCGGCCGGGCGACCGGCTCCCGCTCGACGACGTCGAGGCCACCGTCGTCGCCTCGGCGGGCGAGACGCTGCAGTCGCCGCTCGCCGGCGCGGCGCCCGGCGCGAACGGCGCGTGCGGGGGGACGGGTCTTCCGGCGCAGGAAACCGCGGAAAACCCGCGCTCGACGGGCTTCCTGCTGCAGTTCGGCCGCTTCCGTTTTCTCGACGTCGGCGACCTCACCGGCGAGCCGCTCCATCGCCTTGCCTGCCCGTCGGACCTGCTGGGGCCCGTGGACGTGTATCTCGTCTCGCACCATGGCGGTCTGGACGCCGCGGATCCGTCGCTCTTCGCGGCGATCCGGCCGCGGGTCGCGGTGCTGAACAACGGCGAAGACCAGGCGGTGCGGCCGAGACGCTGGCGACGCTGCGCCACTCACGGGCACGGACACCTGGCAGTTGCACCGATCGGGTGCGAAGGACGCTCTGAACCCGGACGCGCGCATGCGAACCTGACGAACGACACGGCGCACTGGATCAGGATCAGCGCTGGCGAGGATGGGTCGTTCACGGTCACCCGAATCCGCGGACGGGGGTGACGGAGCAGTATCCGGCGCGGTGAGTTTCGCCGCGCGACGCCTGACTACCTGACAAGTAGCGCTACGCGCGGTGACGAGGTAGCGCCAGCGCTTCACGTCGATCTTCACCGGGTGCCAGCCCTGGCTCGCGGGTGGTTCATCACGAGGATCAGGTGCCGCGTGCGGAGCCAAGGGTGAACAGGTCGGCCATGATGGCCGCCGGGTCGCCCGTCCGCGAGGTTAGTCCGTCCCCGTGCGGCGGGCCAGCTGTTCCAGCCGCGCGAAACACGAAGCCGAGATGATGCCGTCGGTGCCGACGCCCGGGATGGCAGCGCCGCCCTTCACCCGCGCGGACGCGGACGGTCTCGTGAATCCGGATGGGTGTGCCGACAAGAATGAACGCGGGGCCGAGTCGACGGGTGAGATCAGGAAGCGTCTCGAAACCGAGCGTGCTCCGGAGTCCGTGGCGTTGGTGAAAGCCACACGAGCGCCCGGCGGCGGTCCGAGGGTTCGAAGTCGCGAGCGCGGCTGCGATGGCGTCGATGAGGCGCGGCGTCGCTGCTGCCGCGAACATCGGCGCCGAAAGGCAGTCGGCCACCCTCGAGCGCGCGCAGGCGCGTCGGAGGGCACCGGCGATGAACGCCGCCAGCCGGTCGCGGTCCTCGACCTGATTGAGGGAACGCCGAGAGGCCGGCCGTGACCCGCGGAGCCTGGTCGGCGGAGATGAGCATCACCGACTCGACAGGTTCCGCGACCAACCCACGAGGTCCAGGAGCGCGTCGGCGACCTCATCCACGCGCACGGTCTGGCGGATGCCGTTGTCCTCGACCACGAAGTCGTCCCGCCTCGAGGCCGCGGACCGCGCCGCCTCGGTCGGTCACATCGCTTCGAGGCGCACGAGGTCGCCGATCGCGCGGAATTGCGGCCGCTGCTGCGCCGCGGCGTTGCGCCCGCGGCCATCAGGCCCATGGCGAAGATCGTTCGGGTCATGCCGTCAGCGCCCGCCCGCCCGCTTCATGCGCCCGGTCAGCGCGGCCTCCACGTCCGGCGAGGATGCGGCACGGATAGGTGTAATGCGGGTCGCGGCGGTCGAGCGCCTCCAGCACCAGCGGCCTTTCGGGCCGGAGTGCCGACAGGGCGATGGCGGCGCCAGTGGACCGAGGATGGTGCCATCGCTCGGTCATGCCCAGTCGACGGCGCTGGAGGCGTCACCGGCCCTTGCGCCACCTCGGCGCGGCTCGCCCAGCCGCGAGGTAGGCGAGCAGCGGCATCGACCCGTCCTGCGCGAGCTGCTCGAGGTCGCGGGCCGCGTCGGGGTCGGACGAGGCTCGGATACGGTCGGCTCGAAAACGCGCCTCGACCATCGTGGGATCGAGCTTCAGCGCTTCGTCGAACGCCTTGACGGCCCGGCCCGGGCGCGCGTCTGCCAGGTCCAGGAAGAAGGGCCGGTTCTCTTCGATGCTGAGCGGGAGCGTCCGCACGCCGGTCATCCGGCCGAGACAGTCGAACAGCACGCCTTCGGCGAGCCGTGGCGCAGCGCCGGCGTCGGGCTCGCGCTCCCAGTCCCGTACCGCGGCGGCCCAATGCGTGATCGTCGCCTGGACTTCTGGATGCAGGTTGCCCGTCATCGTGCCGTAGACCCGTAGTTCGAGCGCCTTGGCCAGCTCCTCCGCGTGGGTCTCGGTGAGTTCCTGGATGCCGGGTCGCGCGGTGACCGGGGGCAGGACCTGGGCGTGGGCCGGGCGGGCCGTGAGGCTGGCGCCGAGCAGAAAGGCGGCGACGACCGCCGCGCGGTGCTTCCGCATGTCGTCCTTCGATCGGCGGGGCTGGCAGGGGCAGGGTAGCGTGCCAGGGAGGTGGAGGCAAGGGCGGGAGTAGTCCGACCCCGAGGTCCTCGCGGCTAGCTCACAGCAGCTTGGCCGCCATCTCCGCGATCCGCGACCGCAGGACCTGCTGCATCGTCAGGTGGGCGAAGCAGTGCTCGCCCTTGAAGCGCTCGATCACCTGCACGAGGCCGTTCGACAGCGAGTCGAGCTCGCCTCGGTCGATCTGGTCGGGGTCGCCGGTGAGGATGACGCGCGACCCCTCGCCGGCGCGCGTGAGCACCAGCTTCATGTCTTCCTGCGTCAGGTTCTGCGCGTCGTCCACGATGATCGCGGTGTCGTGGATGGAGCGGCCGCGCAGGTAGTTGATCGGCGCGATTTCCAGCGTGTTCGACTGGAGCAGGTGCTCGACCGACGCCGGGACGGCCTCGCGGCGCTCGCCGCGATGGTCGGCGAGCTGGTTGGTCCAGCGCGACGTCCCGTGCAGCCGCCGCAGGATGAAGTCGAGGTTGTCCACGACGGGCTTCGCCCACGGCGCCATCTTCTCGGTCAGCGCGCCGGGCAGGAAGCCCAGCTCGCGGCCGGCCTCGGCGTTGAGCCGGTAGACCTCGATGCGCGAGACCCGGCCGGCGCGCAGCAGCTCGTACGCCGAGAGCAGCGCGATCAGCGTCTTGCCCGTGCCGGCGATGCCGACGAGGCTCACGATGAGGTTCTCCGCGTCGAGGATCATCTCGCGCGCGCAGAACTGCTCCGGGCTGCACGGGCCGAACCGCTCGCCGGCCTTCGTGTTCACGCGCCGGAGGTAGCCAGGCGTGTCGTGGTTCTTGTAGATGCCCCACGCGCTCTTGCCCGAGCTCGGCAGGTGCAGCTCGCAGAACTGGTTCGACCGGAACGCCGACAGGTCGGTGAAGTCGGCGAGCGCCTCGACCGGGAGCCGCTGCTCGTGGTGGAGCGTGGAGAGGAGGTTCGCGTGGCCGTCCGGCACGTCGATCCGCATCCGGCCGGAGTAGAACTTCTCCGGCGAGGCGACCGGCCGATCGCTGTAGTAGTCCTCGGCGGCCACACCCCGGGCGCGCGCCTTGCAGCGCATCGCCGCGTCGCGCGTGACGAGGATCACCGCCTCGTCCCGATGCGCCTGCTGGTACTGATCCGCGAACAGGATGATCGCGTCGTCGCCGTAGTCGGGGTTGAAGCCCGGCCACGCGCGATCCAGCGCGAGCGTGCCGCTGTGGAACTTCAGCAGCCCGCCGTTGAGCGGGATGCCGGCGTGCAGCTCGTCGGCCGAGGCCCGCGCCTGCGTGGTGTCGAGGAAGCGAATCGCGCTGCGCGCGGTGTAGCCGACGCCGTTGGCGGCCGTCCGGCGTCGGTCCAGCTCCTGCAGGACCGGGAACGGCACGATGACGGTGTTGTGCGTCGTCAGGTGCTGGAGAGCGTCGGGCGCGGACACGAGAATGCTGGTATCGACGACGTACGTCTTGCGGGCACCTGCGTCCGAATCCGTCATCCGCGCCCCCGGGAGGCAGCCAGACGTGCCGCCTCACGCCTTCTGCGCGCAGCATACGCCTGCGCGCGGGCGAGTACAAGACGATTCGCGCGGCGTGCCGATATCGTTGCCGGGACGTTACGACGCGGACACCGCGGAGGCCATCGTCCGCGTCGCGATGCCCGTGGCGGACACCCGCGCGCGGTGACGGCGTGCATAATCAGGGACGGACGTCGCACTCACAGGAGCGTGCCATGTCGAAGACCCGCACCCGCCCGACCACCTGGAAGGCCATCGTCGCCTCGTCGCTCGACTGGGAGCAGGCGCACGTCTCGTTCGACCGCGCGGTCGAGAGACTGGCGCCCGCGGACCGGACGCGGCGGCCGAAGGGACAGCCGCATTCGGTCTGGGACCTGGTCGAGCACATCCGGATCGCGCAGCGCGACCTGCTCGACTTCTGCACGAACCCGCGATACGCCGAGGTGCTGAAGTGGCCCGACGACTACTGGCCGACGCCCACGGCGAAGCCGAGCGATCGGCAATGGAAGGCGAGCCTGGCGGCGATCCGCCGCGACCGCCGTGCGCTGGCTCGGTTCACGACCGGTTTCCGCGGGAACCTGGCCGCGCGGATCCCGCACGGCACCGGCCAGACGTATCTCCGGACGATTCTCGTCGCCGTCGATCACGCGGCGTACCACACGGGGCAGATCGTGCTGGTGCGAAGGCTGATGGGCCGCTGGACTCACTGACGACGGTCCCGCGCCCACGAAGGCGGGCGCCGGCCAACGGAAATGTCATCGGACTCGTCCGAGGCGGGACGAGGTGACCTCGAAAACGCGCCGCTAATCCGGCCCCGATGCTCCGGCCGGTCTTGGCATCGATCTCGCTCGTGATGTCTGGCCGACCCAGCATACCGTTTTGGAGGTTTACCGATGTCGCGCATGCGCTTCACCGCCCCGTCACTCCTGCGCGTGTCCGTGCTCGCGCTCGTCGCCGGCCTGCTGCCGCTCGGGACCGCGTTCGCCCAGTCCCAGCCGCGCGTCCGGGTCACGAGCAGCGAGGCCACGGTCAAGCTGATGCGGACCGCGAAGAGCCAGGTGATCACCACGGTCACCCAGGGCACGGTCCTGCCGCTCATCTACACGTCCGGCGATCTCTACGCGCACCGGGACACCAACTGGTACATGGTGCTCCTGCCGCGCGACGCGTACGGCCGCCGCCACTCGGGATGGATCTCGGGTCGCAACGTCGAGGAACTGCCCCCGGCCGCGCCGGAATCCGCGCCGGCTCCGGAGCCCGCGCCCGTGGTCCAGCCGCCGGCGCAGCCCGTCGCCCAGCCCGAAGCGCCGCCGGCGCCGCAGCCCGTCGCGTCGGCGCTGCCGGCGATGGCAACCGACCGCCCCGACGAACTCCTCGGCGCCGCCGACGCGAAGCGGCCCGATCCCTTCGAGGTCGTGGTCCACTTCGCGTTCGACAAGAGCGACCTGACGGTCGAGGCGAAGCAGACGCTGGACGGCGGGGTGAAGCAGATGGAGACGAGCGGGGCCGGCGGCATGACGTTCGCGGTCGAGGGCCACGCCGACTCGACCGGGCCCAACGCGTACAACGATCGTCTGGGCCTGGCCCGCGCGGAGGCCGTCAAGCGCTACCTGGCCGAGCAGCATCACATTCCGGCCAACCGCATCACGGTCGTGAGCTACGGCGAGACCCGGCCGGCGGTGTCGAACGCGACGCGCGAAGGCCGCGCGACCAACCGCCGCGTCGTCGTCAAGGTCGGCGACCAGGTTCTCTGAACTTCGAGGTCCGGGGGCGATGCCCCCGGACCTGTTCTGCTGCGTTCACGGCTCGAGCGCAGAACGGGCGGCGCGCCACGGGACGCGACGGGCTCACGGCTGACCGGCTCCGCCGAGGTCCTGGTCGCTGAGGTCGAACCGCTCGGCCATGCGATAGAGCGTGCGCCGGTCGATCCCGAGCACTTCCGCGGCCCGCGATCGATTGCCGCCGACGGCTTTGAGGACGTGCCCGAGGTACCGCCGCTCGACCTCGTCCAGCGTCGGCAGCGGTGCGCCGCCGGCGAACAGGCCTGCGGGCAACGCCGGTTCCGGTCCTGGCGCGTCATCTGGCGCGCCGTCGTCCGACAGCCGAAGGTCGGAGCGTTCGATGCGGTCTCCTCGACCGAACAGCACGGCGCGTTCGAGCACGTGCCTGAGCTGACGGACGTTCCCCGGCCACGAGTGACGGAGCAGCGCGTCCAGCGCGTCCGGCGAGAGCTGGGCGGGCCGGCCGAGGCGCGCGGAGGCCTCGGCCAGGAACTGCGCGATGAACAGGGGCACGTCCGCCCGGCGCTCGCGGAGGGGCGGCATCCGGATGACGCCGACGCCGAGGCGGAAGTAGAGGTCCTGCCGGAATCGTCCCTCGCGGACCGCGCGCTCGAGGTCGGCGTTCGTCGCGGCGATGACCCGCGCGTGGCTCGTGACCGACCGGCTGGCCCCGACCGGCCGCAGGTCGCCCTGCTCGAGGACCCGAAGCAGCCGGACCTGGACCGCCCGCGACGTTTCGCCGATCTCGTCGAGGAACACCGTGCCGTGGCCGGCCTCGATGAAGACGCCCGCCCGGTCCGACGCCGCGCCGGTGAAGGCCCCGCGGACGTGCCCGAAAAGCTCCGACTCGAGCAGCGTCTCGGGGATGGCGCCGCAGTTGACCGCCACGAACGGCTCCCGCACGCGCCGCCCGTGCGCATGAATCGCCCGGGCGACCAGTTCCTTGCCTGTTCCGCTCTCGCCGACGATGAGCACCAGCGCGTCGGTGTCCGCCGCGCGCGCGATCTGCTTGTACACCTCCAGCATCGGCGCGCTCCGCCCGATCATGTCGCCCGGTACGGGCACGGGCGCCGGGGCCGGCCGCGGCCCCTCCGCCTCGACCGGGGTCGCCTGTTCGATCGCGCGGCGGACGCCGTCGCGCATGTCGCCGATGTCGAAGGGCTTGCTGATGAAGTCGAACGCGCCGGCGCGACCCGCCTCGATCGCGGTCTCGAGCGATCCGAACGCCGAGATCAGGATCCCGCGGCCACCGGGATGCGCCTCGTTGAAGGCTCTCAGGACGTCCAGGCCCGTCGCGCCGGACCCGAGGTGGAGATCGGTGATGAGGACGTCCACCGCGTGGGTTCGCACGTGGGCGGTGGCCTCGGCGGCGGAGCGCGCCGCCGTGAACGCGCGACCCGGTGCCTCGAGCAGGTCCGCCAGGAAGCGACAGGTCTCCGCATCGTCGTCGACCAGGAGCAGGCGCGTCATGCGGTTGCCGCCAGGCTCGACTGCGCCAGCTCGAGCGTGAACCGCGCGCCACCGGTCGGGTCGTTCGTCACGGTCACGCGGCCCTCGTGGGCGCGCACGACGTCGCGGACGATGGACAGGCCGAGGCCGGTGCCGTGTCCAGGGGGCTTCGTCGTCGTCCACGGGTCGAATGCCCGGCCGAGGAGGTCGGCGGGCAGCCCTGGCCCGGTGTCGATGACCTCGAGACGCGCACGATCGCCGACGGAGGCGAGCCGCACGGCCAGCCGGCCGCCGTCCGGCATCGCGTCCTGGGCGTTGCGAATGAGGGCAAAGACCGCCAATTCCAGTTGGACGGCATCGACGTCGGCGGCAGGTCCGGGTACCGGGGCGTCGACGTCCAGGGTGATGCCGGCGGCGGCCAGGCCGGGCGTGGCCAGTTCGCAGATGCGGGTGACGAGCGGCGAGAGGGGCGTCCGGACCCGCGTCAGGGGAAGCCTCGCCTCGTCGAGCATCGCCCGCAGGACACGGGTGACCTGCGCAATCTGCTGATCGACGATCTCGAGCCGGCCTCGCGTGCGGGCGTCCACGTCGCGGTCGGCGCGGATCATCTGCACGTACCCGGAGACGAGGTTGAGCGGCGTCCCGGCCTGGTGCGCGACGCTCGCGGCCATGTGTCCGAGCGCCGCGAGCCGCTCGGCGCGCGCCAGTTGCTCGCGCAGCTGGAGCAGCTGGCCGGAGGTCTCGGCGAGCTGGGCGTTGCGCGCGCGGAGTTCACCGGTGGCCTCACGCACCCGGTCGTGGAGCGTGGCGTGCAGGGATTCCAGGTCGGCCAGCATCGCGTTGAGTCCCTCGGCGACCTGCCCCAGCTCGTCGCGCCGGTAGACCCGCGCGCGCACGCCCTGCCGGCCCGTGCCTGCCTCGCGCATCGTCCGCCGGAGGGCGGTCACCGGCGTGAGCACGTAGGCCCACGTCGCCCAGCCGACGAGCAGCGTGACCAGGCCGATGACGGGCAGAGCGAACGCCACGGCAATCGCAAGCCCGTGTGACCGCACCTGCTCCACGCCGACGAGCGACACGGTCGTCACCGCCGCCGCCGATCCCCAGGGACCCGACAGCGGAACGGCGCAGAAGAGGAGAGTGCCATCGCGACCGGTCGCGATCGCGTGCCGGCCGAGCGCGTCCTGCGCGGTGGCCAGGACCTCCGTGTGTTCCTCGGACAGCGTGCTCGCGAACACGTCCAGGTCGCCGTGCCCGTCGGCGCGCACGAGCGAGATGGCCCGCACGGCCGGGTTGGCTTCGGCGAAGTCCTGGAGGCGATCGCGCACCTCGTCGGCCACCAGCGGGGGACGCGTGCGAAGGTCATCGGCGACGCCCTCGGCGGTGGATCGCGCGGCGTTGACCAGGGAAGCTTCGATCGTTCGCGCGAACGACCGGATCTCGAGATACGCCACCGCAGAGACGACGACGGCGACGATGAAGGCGGTGATGATGAGCAGCCGGATGCGGAGCGACACGACACGGGGACTCCGTCCTCGAACGTCTCTTCTGCCGAGTATACGCCCCACCGAGACCGTCGCCGGCGACCGCGACGGCCGCGTTCGCGCCAGGTGTGGCGGTTTGGCCAGGGCGCCGGCGCCATTCCGCCCCAACTCGCGGATCGCCTGCGCCTCGGGGGACGAGCGATGACGGGAGACGTGCCGAAGCCGACGCCGTGAGACACGGCACGCGGCTTGCTGAGAGCCGTGTCGGACGCCGCGATTGCCTGGCGTCAAAGGAGCCTTCCGATGATTCGCACACGCCACCTCGCCCTCGCCGCGCTGTTCGCCACGGTCGCGGTCTCCACCGCGTCTGCCCAGACCGCCGCGACTCCGCCTCGCCGAACCTCGACCCGCCCCCCCGCGGCGAGCACCCAGAAGACAGCCACTCCGGCGCCGACACCGCTCCAGGCCAGCGGCGTGCTCACCAAGTGGGACGACAAGGCCGGGATGATCACCGTCAAGACCGACAAGGGCGACGTGATGTTCCCGATCGCCCTGACGACCCGGCTCGAGCAGAATCGCCGAACCATCGCGCAGTCGGCCCTCGCCGGTGACGTCAACCACGACGTGCGCGTCCGATACACCGAGCAGAACGGCGTGAAGACCGTGCTGTCGGTGACCGTTGGCGCCGTCGCCAAGCCTGGAAAGCAGTAGGCCCGCCCGCACCGCCCGCCTTGCGGCGCGTCGGCCGCCGGCGGGCGGTGCGTTCGTCGAGCCGGATTTCCGGACGGCGCGCAGATCGATCCGCCTCGTATCCACCGCGCGCCGTCCTTCACGGAATGCCGTTCGCCACACGATCCTCGACGTCGAGTGCGGCCCATCCGCCGACGTCAGCCACCAGTCGGTTGGCCTCGGCGGGGCCCCAGCCGCCCACGGCGTAGGCGTGCGGGGCCGTGTCGAGGTGCAGCACCGGGTCCACGATGCGCCACGCCGCCTCGACGCCGGCCTCGCTGCCGAAGAGCGTCCGGTCGCCCTGCATCGCGTCGCCGAGCAGCCGTTCGTACGGCGCCATCTCGTCGCCGGGACGGCGATGCTCGACGAGGCCGACCGACTCGCCGACCATGCGTTCACCCGGCGTCTTGACCCGCGCGGTCAGGCGAATGCCCACGTCGGGACTCAGCCGGAAGGTGAGCGCGTTGCGGGGCGCGTCGATGGCGGCATCGAAGAGGTCGACGCTCGGCCCCCGGAGGGTGATGCGCACCTCGGTGACGGTCGTGGCCAGGCACTTGCCGGTCCGGATGACGAACGGCACGCCGGCCCAGCGCGGCGTGTCGATGGCCAGCCGTGCCGCGACGTACGTGTCCACCTGCGAATCGGGGGCCACGCCATGCTCGGCCCGGTACCCGCGGTACTGCCCGCACACGACGTCGGTCGCGCGGAGCGGCCGTACCTGCCGGAGCACGGCGACCTTGGCGGCGTCGATCGCCGGTCCGTCACTGCCGGCCGGCGCCTCCATCGCCAGCAGGGACAGCACCTGCAGCAGGTGGTTCTGGAAGACGTCACGCAGCGCGCCCACTTCCTCGTAGAACGCGCCGCGGCCGCGTACGCCAAAGTCCTCGGCCATCGTGATCTGCACGTGCGCGACGTGGGCGGCGTTCCAGATCGGCTCCAGGAACGCGTTGGCGAAGCGGAAGTACACCAGATTCTGCACGGGTTCCTTCCCGAGGAAGTGGTCGATCCGGAAGATCGACGCCTCGGGGAAGGAGGCGTGCAGCGTGGCGTTGAGCGCCCGCGCCGTCGCCGTGTCGCGGCCGAACGGCTTCTCCACGACGAGCCGGCCGTGCGTCGCACACCCGGAAACCGCGAGACTGGCGGCGACGGTCCCGAACAGGCTGGGCGGGATGGCGAGGTAGCAGAGCGGGCGCTCGGCCCGGCCGAGCGCCGACCGCAACCGGCGGAACGTCGCCGGATCCCGGTAGTCGCCGGCCACGTACGACAGACGCGCCGCCAGTCGATCGAACGCCTGTGCGTCGCGGTCGCCGTGGGCGGCGAGGCTCTCGCGCGCGCGGGCGCGCAACTGGTCGGTCGTCCAGTCGGGCTTCGCCACGCCGATGACCGGCACGTCGAGCCGACCGCGGCGAGCCAGGGCCTGCAGGGCGGGGAAGATCTGCTGATATGCCAGGTCGCCGGTCGCGCCGAACAGGATGAGCGCATCGGATCGGTGTTCAAACATCGTTCCTCCAGAGGCGATGGCCGCCGACGTCGGCGACGAGCCCTCGCGGACGAGCGCCTCTTCTGCCACCCGTCAGCGCACCGTCACCTCGAAGTTGACGCCTTCCCACCGGTCCTCGTCGGGCCACTGGAACGTGAACGTCACCGAGGCACCGGCGGGCAGCGTCGTGGTGGGCAGGTCCGCCACGTGGAGGCCAAGGGTCGTGTCGCGCGCCCGCATGTCCCGGGTCGTGCGCCAGCCATCGTCGCTCCAGCGGACGACGGCGGCGTCGAACGTCTCGACGCGCAGGGTCGAGCCGCGCGGCATCGTCCGGATCTTGTTGTTGAGACGCCAGACGGCCAGGTCGCACCCCACGTGGTCCACCAGGTAGCGCTGGACGGTCTGCGGCGGCCGATCGAAGACACGACCGTCCTCGAGCGAGCGGCGCAGCTTCAGGTACTCCGCATGCGCCCAGACCAGCGGCATGGCGGAACCGGAGGCCCGCCCGCAGAAGAGCTCGCGATCCGGGATGTCGGCGGCATCCCAGATCTGCTCCGGCAGCAGTCCGCTGGCGCCGGCAAACGCTTCGAGGGCGGCGGCCAGTCGCTCGGCCTTCTGCGGGCGGCCCGCGGCGAGTTCGTAGTGGGCGCGTTCGCCGGTCAGCAACGGCCAGGCGCGGCCGATCCCGGTGCCGTCGAACGCGCTGCCGTCCGCGTGTTCGCCGTACCCATCTCCCGGATAGCGATGCCAGGCCGGCCCGGAAGGCGTGTCGACGCGGAGCAGGGCGTCGATGACCCTGATGGTGTTCAGGATGCGCGGGTCATCGGCGGCGCGCAGCCCGAACCGCACGAAGGCCAGGGCATCCGGGCTGACGATCGAGGAGCCACGCGTCAGCGTCTGGTCGGGCGGCAGGTTCTTGATGGGCACGAAGCCGTCCACCGGTGAGGCCGCGTCGGCCTGGTCGGCCTCCGCGACCCGGACGTAGTAGCCGTCGACGCCGAGCGCCTGCGCCAGGTCCGTGCCTTCGACGTACAGCCAGCGCTCGATGCAGGCGTTCCAGGCGTCCGCGGTCTCCCGCAGATGGTCGGCGATCGAACTGGACCCGACCGCGGTGGCCAGATCCGCCGCCGCGAGGAGCGCCGCGATCTCGGCCGCGATCGTGAACGGCGAATGGCCCGGATCCTCTTCCCACCGATCCTGCGGACTCACCGGGCCGTTGCGGACGAGGAAGGCCGCCGCCCGACGGACCATCGGCCAGAGGGCCGCGACATCGGCGGCTCCGAGCACGCCATGGCGCGCGGCCAGATCGACCAGCAGAATCGGCAGGGCGGTCTCGTCCATCTGGACGCCCTGCCAGTACGGCGTGCCGTCGAGCCACATGTTCTGCATCCAGTGCCCGTCGGCCTCCTGCGTGACGCGCAGGTACCGGAGCACGCGTCGCACCGCGTCGTCGGCGCCGACCGCGAGAAAGCCCGTGGCCGTCTCCACCAGGTCGCGGGGCCAGACCAGGTGATATCCGCCGAGGTCGTCGTCGCCCTTGGAAAATCCCCAGGGCACCGACAGGCTGGCGATGACGCCGCCCTCGATGCTCTTCGATTCATGCGTCCGCAGGATGGCGGCGCTCGCGGCGACGAGCGGGTGCGCGGACGGCCCCGACCCGCGCGGCGTCAGGGAGCGTTGCCAGGACTGCCACCCGCGAACGTACTCGGCCTGCATCGCGTCGAAGTCGTCCGTCAGGCTCATGAGCGCCTGCTGGCCCGCCTCCATCGCCGTCGGGCCGAACGCGAGCGCGAGCACGCACCGGCCGCCCGCGTGGCCGAGGTCGATTTCCCCGGTCAACGCCACGTTGCCGTGCTCGGCTCGCTCGTACGTCTCCGTGAAGCGTTTGTCGGCCGAAAGGATCTGCCATCCGTCCGAGTCGCCGACGAAACCCGCGGAGCGAGCCAGCCACGGCGCCGAGCACGCCAGGGCGAGCGCCGATCCCTCGCGCTCCGCGAAGAGCATCGGGGTGCCCTTGTACTCGCCCACCCAGCCGGTGTTGTCGCTGGCATGGTTCGCGAGGTGCGGCGCCAGCAGGGCGTACAGGTGATAGTCCGCCAACACGCCCTGGAGGGGCACGAAGCGGAGGCGCTGGAGCACGACGTCCCGATGCGGGTCGGTGAGCACCTCCTTCTCGATGCGGTATCGACCATCCACGGACGCGTTGTGGACGCGGTAGGCCGGCACGCCCGGCTCAATCTGCGTCGTCTCCGACCGGGCATCGCGCTTCTCCTCGGAGAAGTAGGCGTCACCATCGGTCACGAGGCAGCCGAGGTCGCGGATACAGGCGCAATCGACGCGCGGGTAGTAGACCTCGTTCAGGATGCCGTGGCTGAGCGTGAACCAGACGCGGCTCTCCGGCGTGATGGCGGTGCCGACACCGGTCTTGGCACTCGAGGTCCAGCGGCCGGGAATCCCCGGTGCGCCGGGGGCGAACGGGCTGGACGTCTTCATCACGGGGCCTCCGCGTCGCGCGATGGCCGCGACGATGGCACGGCGGAGCCCATCGCGCCCGGCCGGTCGGCGCTGGACCATAGTTCACCGGATCGAGGTGAGAGCGCCATGAACGGCAGATTAACTCGTGTTCACACGGCGCCTGGGCGGCGCGAAGGCAGAACAGGTCTCGAGGAGCGGCGTCTAAATAGACATGTTCGACCTCTACACCGGTCGTCGCTCACGCAGCCGGGATCAACGCACCGGCCTGGCGCTGACCGTGTCCACCATCGCGCATGCCTCGGTGCTGGCGGTGCTGATCGGCGCGTCCCTGGTGGCCGCCGGACGGGAGGTCCCGCACGTCGCCGGCTTCGTGAAGCTCGTGGCCGAACTGCCGGCCCCGCCGCCGGACGTGCCGCCGCCGCCCGCTGCGGCGCCTCGCCCGAAGCCCGCGCCGAGCCGCGCCGTCTCGACACCGCATGCCGCCCCGCCCGTCGTCCCGCCGCAGACCGCCGCACCGGCCGTGGCGCCATCGATCGCGCCGGAGACCGCGGCGTCCGCGGTACCGGCCGTGCCGTCGCTGGCCCTGTCCGCGGGCCACGGGACCGCTGGCGGATGGCCGGCGCTGGCCGGGTCCGGCGTCGCCGGCGGCGCCGGGACCGCGACCTGGTTCGCGCCTCCGCCGCCGCCGGTCGTCCGGATCGGCGGGCAACTCAAGGCGCCGGACCTCGTGCGCCGCGTGGCGCCGGTCTATCCGACCGTCGCGCGCCTCGCCAGGGTGCACGGCGACGTGGTCGTCGACGCGAAGGTCGGCACGGACGGGCACGTCGAGTCGGTGCGGGTCATCAAGTCCGTCCCGCTGCTGGACGACGCAGCGGTGGCCGCCGTGCGCCAGTGGCAGTATTCGCCGCTCCGCCTCAACGGAACACCCGTCTCCTTCGAACTCGCGGTGACCGTCTCCTTCAGTGTTCACGGGTAGCCCCCCGGACGACGGGGTTCCGCGGTCCGGCGGATCAGCGCCGCTCGCCGAGAATCGCTCTCACGACGCGGTCGTACTCGCCGCTGAAGTGGTGCCCTCGGCCCACGGACACCGCGGTCACCGTCGCCGATGTCAGCGCCGTGCACGGGGAGTCGGACTCGTCGGAGCCGTAGATGCACACGACCGGCGCACGCAGGCGCCTGACTTCCGGGGCCGTCGCGTGCGCCGGATCTCCGCCGCCGCCCAGCCAGCTCGAGACGTGAAACGTGAACGCGGCGGTATCCGAGAGGCCGAGCAGGCCGACGCGAGAGACGCGCGCCCGGGTCGTCACCGGCAGTCGATTGATCAGGAACGGCAGGACGTCGGCGCCGAACGAGTAGCCGACGAGGATCACACGGGGCCGGCGCCACGCCGACGAGTAGTGCTCGATCACGCGCGCCAGGTCGGTTGCGGCCGCGTCCGGCGTGCGCGGCGTCCAGTAGTAGTCGAGGCTGCTCCAGCCCACCACCGGGATGCCGGCGCTCTCGAGACCCGCCGCGACGGCCTTGTCGATCTCCGCCCAGCCGCCGTCGCCCGAGAGCACGACGGCCATGGTGTCGCCCGCCACTCCAGGTGGAACCGGCAGTTCCACGAGATCGAGGTCCGACACCTCCGTGGGGGCCGACGTGCCCGGCGCTGACGCGCGCCTCGGCGCCTCGGCCAGGCCACGCGCAGCCCCGATCGCGCGGTACGCCTCGATGAACTCCGGGTCCCAGTTGCGCGGCACCCCGAAACCATGTCCGACCTTCGGCAGCGAGAAGAGCCGGGCCTGACCCGTTCGGGCGACGAAGGCGCGCGTCGCCGCCGGAGCGCAGACCTGGTCCTGCTCGCCCTGCAGCACCATCCACGGCACCTGCAGCCCCGGATATGGCATGAGGTCGGAGCCGACCCCTCGGGCCCTCGGCGTGGCCCTCAGGCCGCGCATCAGGCAGAGCGGTGTGCGGATCTCCAGGTCGGGGCAGAACCCCAGACTGATCGCGCCGGCGAAACTCTCGGGCGGGGCCGCGGCCAGCGCCGCGTAGACGAGCGTGGCGCCCGACGAATAGCCGACGAGCATCGGCCGGATGTACCGGGGCAGCCGTTCGTGCAGCTGGACGGCCTTCGACAGATCCTCGAGACTGCCCGCCGGATAGGCGCAGGTCGGTGAAGCGTCGAGGCTCCGGATGAACCGGCGGACGTCGATCCCCACCACGAGCGCGCCCTGATCGCGCAGGCGTTCGGCCATCGAGACGACGCCGAGGTTCCATCCGCCATCACCGGAGATGAAGAGCACGACCTGCTCGGCGGGTCGGGCCGGCTTGTAGAGGGTCACCTCGCCGAAGGTCGGCACCGTGAGTGTCTGTGGCGCCGGCGCCGGTGCCGGGGACGGGCCAGCGGCCCGAAGCGAGAGCGCCAGCAGGCAGACCGCGATGAAGCCGCCGAGGGACGATCTCATTTGAAGAAAATCCTTCGATAGCCGCCGGCCACGAGGGCCGACACGTCGGCCAGAATCCTGGGAAGCCGGATTCCACCGGGGTACGCGAGGTAGTGAGGCTCCCAGTCGGGGTCGAACTTGTCCTTGAAGGCGCGGAGTCCCTGGAACCCGTAGACGGACTCGCCGTGCTCGTAGAGGAACGCGCCGAGCCGGTTCCAGAGCGGACCGACCGGTGACGCCTCGACGCCGGAGAGCGGGGCCATGCCGAGCGCGAAGCGCTGGTAGCCGTGCTCCTGCCCCCACCGGATGAGCTGCACGAACAGCATCTCCATGATGCCCTTGGGCGCGTCCCGGTCGTACCGCATCAGGTCGATGGACATTTCCACGCCGCCAGGGCCCGTCCAGAGGTTGCCGAACGCGAGCAGCCGTCCCTCGCGCTCGATCACCGCGACCGGGAACCGCGAGAGGTAGGCCTCGTCGAAGAACCCCATCGAGAATCCCTTCTCGGCGCCGGCCTTGTGCGCCAGCCAGTCGTCGGACACGCGGCGCAGCTCTGGGAGCAGCGCCGGCACGTCGGCGGCAGGCACGATCCGGAAGGTGCAACCTTCCTTCTCGAGACGGCGCAGCGCCTGGCGGTGTGCCCGGGCGTGGCCACCCTCGAACGTGAACGTCGTCAGCTTGACGATGGCTTCTTCTCCGAGCTTCACGAACGTGAAGCCGAAGTCCGCGTAGAGGTGCAGCGCGTCCCTGCCGACCTGGTAGAAGACCGGAATCCCCCCGTAGTCCTCGCTCCGCTCCAGGAAGCTTCGAATGAGCCGGGCTCGCGTCTCGCTCGGGCCCACGGGATCACCCAGCGCCACCCAGGTGCGCCCCTGCACGGCGTACATGACGAACGCCGATCGCGCCGTGTTGAAGAGCAGCGCCTTGTCCCGCAGGTAGACCAGAAACGGCATCGTCGACCGCTGCGCCGCGATGGCGGCCGAGGCGGCTTCGAGATCGGCGTCGGTGGGAACGACGCTGTCGGGTGGCGCGTGCCGGAGCAGCCGCGACACGGCGAACAGCAGCACCACGATCGAGGCGCCGACCGACGCGCGCAGGAAGCGCGACGCCTCGCCGCGCAGCTCGAACTGCCACCACAGGTCGTTCGAGTAGTCCACGTGCTTGAAGGCAAAGGCGCCGAGCCACATCGAGGCCGCGAGGGCCGCCACGACGGCGGCGGCCCATTCACCCGAGAAGGGCGTGTCGAGCAGCGCCGCCCGGCGGTCGAACGCCGGCCGGGCCCGCCAGAGCACGAGCCAGACGGCGCCGAGCACTGTCGCCTCCTCGTAGTCGCCGCCCTTCAGGATGGACGCGACGATGCCGACCGCGACGCCGACCGTCGTCAGCAGCCAGGCGGCGTCCAGGCGCCGGGCCAGGCTCTGTGAGAGCAGCAGCAATCCGGCGCCCACCAGGCTGCCGAGAAAGTGCGAGACCTCGATCAGGCCCAGCGGCACCACCCGGTTCAGCCGCGCCAGCCGGCCCGCGGCCGCCGGCGTCGCGCCCGACAGCAGCAGCACGAGCCCGGCGATGAAGACGCAGACGGCGACGACTCGCGGCGTCAGTTGCTCCGTCAGCCGGCCGAGCGCGACGCCGAGGCGGGTGGCCTGCGCCCGGCGCTGCCGCGTCTCGTCGGCGACCAGCACCAGCAGGGCCAGGCCCAGCGGCAACAGGTAGTACACCGCGCGGTACACCACGAGGGCCGGCAGGAGGGCGGTCGATGGGACGACCGGCTTCAGGAGGACGACCATCAGGCCCTCGAACACGCCCACGCCCCCGGGCACGTGGCTGGCGAGACCGAGGAGCTGCGCCGCCAGAAACGCGCCCAGCACGAGCGGGAACGACAACCCGGGAGCGGGGGGCAGCAGCACGTAGAGCACGGCGCCCGCCAGCGCCCAGTCGAGACAGGAGATGCCGAGCTGGGCCACGGCCAGGCGCGGCGCGGGCAGCGGCACTTGCAGGCGCCACAGCCGCAGCGGCTGCGTGCGGATGGCGGTCGCCGCCACGTACCCGGTGCTGGTCAGCATCAGCAGCCAGCCGAGCGCCATCAGCGCGCCGCGGGCCGGGGCTCCGACGCCGGCCGGGGCCTGGCCCAGCGCGAGACTGAGGCCTCCGAGCGTGAGCAGCCCCAGCCAGAACGTCACCGAGTACGAGAAGACGACCCGCGAGAGTTCTCCCGCGGTGACCCCCCAGCGCGAGTAGAACCGGTACCGGATCGAGGCTCCCGACAGCATCGCGAAGCCGACGTTGTTGGCGATCGCGTACGCGACGAGCGACACCGCCGTCACCCGCCAGCGCGACAGGCGCCGGCCGACGTAGGCCAGGGCGACCAGGTCGTAGCCCGCCAGCACGAGGTAGTTGAGGACGGTCAGGACGACGGCGGCCGCGACTCGGAGGCCAGGGATGCCGAACACGCCGGCCGACACGTCACGCCAGTGGACCGCCTGGAGCTCCGATCGCAGGACGCCCAGGGCGGCCAGGAAGATCGCCAGGCCGAGCACCGTCGGCAGGGCCTGGCGGAGGCGCGCGCTCAGCTCGGGCATCAGCGGACGGCGTGGGCGTCGACCCAGGCCATGGCCTCCAGGAGGCGCTGGTCGAATGCCGCCTCGTTGTCACTGAACCCGTGGTCCGACGCGGGGACGAGCCAGAGCTGTTTCGGCTCCCGGGCGTTGGCCATGATCTTCCGGATCTGATCGACGGGCACGAACTCGTCGTGGGTCGAGTGAATCGCCACGAGCGGGACCGGCGCCACCTTGCCGACGAGCGCGCTGGCCTCGAACGTCGGTTCGTTGGGGACGCCGTGGGTGAGGTAGATGATCGAGTCCTTCCACCGCCAGCCCAGTTCACTCAGCTCGGGAAGGCCCAGGGCGATGACCCCGCCAATCGCCGCCTTGGTCTGCGGGTCCGTGGCCGCGAGCACCGACAGGCCCGCACCTTCGGACACGCCGACGAGGATGGGCTTGCGCCCGGCGCGCGTCCCGGCGAAATCGACCAGCGCCTTGTAGTCTCCCGGTTCGTCGGCCGTGCCAAGCGTGTGCGACCCCGACGTGAAGCTCGAGAGATAGGCCTTGCTGTCGAAGCCGACCACGGCAAAGCCCGCCGCCGCCAGGCGCTCCGCCACGTGGGGCGCCAGGTGCATCCAACCGCCGTCGCCGCTCGTGACGATGACCGGCGCGCCCGTGGCCGGGCCGTACAGGCGCAGGGTCTGGGCCTGGCCGCGAATCACGAGTTGCCGGGTCGGCTGCACCGCCGCGGTCGTGGCCGCCAGCGAGAGGGCGACGGTCACGGCCAGCAGGAGGCTGGTGGGGTGCGGGTGCGTCATCTTCGCGGCTCCTGCATCGCTCCGGCGGGCGTGGTCGAGGCGCTCACCCACGCGAGGGCGTCGCGCAGCGCGGCGTTGAACGCGGGTCTGCCGCCGGAGAACCGATGGTTGTCGGCCGTGACCGAATAGAACCGCCGGGTGGCGGTGTCGGGGCCGAAGTGGCCCCGCGCCTCGGATGCCGGCAGGTAGTCGTCGCCGGTGGACTGGATCAGGGCGCACCGGAACCGGTCGAGCCGCGGAAGCGCGTCGTAGGCATCGAACCGGATCCGGTGCGTGTCGGCGCGCTCGCCGACCGCGCCCGGACCGCGGTCCGCGTCGCTCCGCACGCGCAGATCCTCTTCCTCGGGAAGTCCGATCAGGACGAGGCCGGCCAGCGTCGACTGCAGTCTCCGGTCCTCGCCGGCCAGCACCGCGAAGGCCGCGCCGCGTGACCAGCCCGTCAGCACCACCCGTGTCGTCGGCGCGAGCCCGAGGCGCCGCTCGGCGCCCTGGATGATCGCCTGGTAGTCTTCCGCGACCTGGCCGGGTGTCGTCGAGCCGCCTCCCGACTCTTCCACGCGGAGGAACGCGCGCGCGCTGATGCCGACGGTGAAGCGCCCGGTCGCGGCGATGTCTCGGAACATGTCCACGGCGGCCCCGAACCAGCCGCCGTCCCCGCTCCCGTACAGCACGAGGACGTCGGGATCGACCGGCGAGGCCGGTGCGGACAGATGCACATCGAACGGCCGGCCGCGGAGTGGGACGGTTGCGGAGAACAGGTCCGGACGTGCGGCCGGGCCGGTCGGGGCGATGCGGCCGGCACAGCCCGGCGCGGCCAGGACGGCCACGAGCGACATCGACGCGAGCCATCGCGACGCGAGGCCGTCACGCACCGGCACGACCGATGGGCGTCGCGTTCCCGGCATCATCGCCTCCTGGCTCGGCGGCAGCTCCAGGCGCGGACCGCGGCTCAGGCGTCGGGCTCGGTCAGCGCGCGAGCGCGGGTGGCCGTTCGCCGGCCGGCGTCCCCGTCGTCCACGGCGGGGCCGGCCGGGGAGGCCCGCTCGAAATCATCCTGGCACTGCCGGCACCGCACGGCAAAGGGCAGCGCCCGGAGGCGGGCCGAGGCGATCTCGCGACCGCAGGTCGCGCACCGGCCATAGAGGCCGGCGTCCAGGCGGCGGAGCGCGTCCGCGACGCGTGCCAGCGCCTCGGCCTGCAGTTGCACGAGGGCGGCCTCGATGGTGCTCTGGACTTCCATCTCGGACGCCTCGTACTCGTCGACGTTGCCCTCCTGAAGGTGCGCCGCGTGCTCGGACCGCGCATCGCCGACGCGGTCGCGCAGCGACAGTTCCAGCTGTCGGTGCCGGGTTTCGAGGAGCCGTCGCAGCTCGGCGCGGCGGCGGCTGGGGATGTCCTGTGCGGTCCGGGATCTCGCGGTCATGACGGGGCTCCACGCCTCACGGCGCCTGGCGGCGCGCCTGTCCGGGCGGCGGGCCGGTGCCGTGGGGGCCATTTCGCCACGAGGGACTGAGCGGGCGATGAAGCCAGGATTAAGGTTGCTTCATCACCGGCCGCCGGCAGGCCGCCCCGGTGGCCGAAAGCCGCGCGGGACATGAACGGGAAATAATGCGCCGTTCATGCCTCAGTCATGTGCCGTGCACAGACTGACCCACCTCCGACGGGAAAGGCGCCGTGCCCTGGGCGGTCAACCCGCCGCGACGAACCCGCGCCAGGAATGGATCCGCGATGCACATCGAACGACGCACCACCGATGGCGTGGTGGTCCTCGCGATCGCCGGCGACATCACCATGAACGGCCGTGAGGGGCTGCGGATCGCCGACCTGGTGCGGACCCTGGTGCAGGAAGGCCGCCGGCACATCCTCCTCGACCTCCGCCGGGTCCGGTACGTGGACAGCGCCGGCCTGGGCGAGCTCGTGCAGGCCTGGTCCGCGGCACGCAACCGCGGCGGCCGGATCGGCCTGCTGCACGTCGGCGGGCGCCTGAGCGAGCTGCTCGTGATGACCAAGCTGCTGACCGTGTTCGACTGCTACGAGTCGGAGCCGGAGGCCGTCGCGAACCTGATCGACTCGCCAGCCCGGTAGTGCGGGCGTCCGCCAGCCGCCCGCGGCGGCGCCGGCCGCGAACAGGAGACAACGAGCTGGTCGTCGAGCCCCAGGAGCGCGCGCCGGCCGGCGGCCGGTAGCCCGATGCGTGTGAGAACATACGATCGAGCAGCGGCCCGGACTCCAGGGCGCGCGGCCCGTCGTGGAGGCGCAGGATGCGGGTCCTCGTCGTCGAGGACGACCAGAAGGTGGCCAGTTTCATCCAGTCGGGCCTGGAACAGGAAGGCTGGGCGGTGGACGTCCTGAACGACGGCACCGACGCGGCCGACCAGGCCGCGGTCATCGACTACGACGCCGTGGTGCTGGACCTCATGCTGCCGGGGCGATCCGGGTTCCAGGTCCTGCGCGAGATCCGCGCGCGGCGACCGGCGATGCCGGTCGTGATCCTGACGGCGCGCGACGCGCTGGAGGCCCAGGTCTCGGGCCTGGACGCCGCGCCGACGACTACATGGTCAAGCCGTTCGCCCTCGCCGAGCTGTCGGCCAGGCTGCGCGCGATTCTCCGTCGCGGCGCGCCCCAGCAGGCCGTCCTGCGCGTGGCCGATCTCGAGCTGGACGCCGTCCGGCGCCAGGTGCGGCGGGCCGGCGTGGACGTCGCCCTCAAGCCGAAGGAATACGCGCTGCTCGAATACCTGATGCGCAACGCGGACCGCCCGGTGACGCGGACGCTCATCATCGAGCACGTGTGGGACATCCACTTCGACAGCGTCAGCAACGTCGTCGAGGTGCACATCAACTCGCTGCGCAACAAGATCGACAAGGGCTTCACGCCGCCCCTCATCCACACCGTCCGGGGCGTGGGCTACGTCCTGACCGACGTGCCGCCGTGACGCTGACGCTCCGCGCCCGTCTCGCGGCCATCGCCACCGCCGTCTTCGGCCTGCTCATTGCCGGTCTCGGCGTCGCCTCGTACCAGGTGCTGGCCCGCAGCCTCGTCTCGGACGCCGACCAGCGCCTCGCGGAACTGGCGAACGGGCTTCACGGCTATCTTCGCGTCACCACCGACCGCGCCGTCGTGACGGCGGATGCCGCCGACCGCGACGAGGCCGTGTTCATCGGAGAAGCGACGCGCTATTTCCAGGTCTTCGACGTCCCGTCCGGCCGGCTGCTGGCCCAGTCCGGGACCTTCGTCCCGCTCGGGCTGACGCTCACGCCGGACGAGGTGCGGCGGATCGTGAACCGGCCCGAGCCCGTGGATCTCGAAACCCCGTACGGACGCCTGCGCGTCGCGAACAGTCCGGGCCTCTCCGACGCGGGGCGCCCCTACCTCCTCCGGGTGGGCGTGTCGCTCACGCCGCTCGAAGCCGCGCTTCGACGTTATCGCCAGCTCCTGTTGGGGGGCCTGCCGGTCGTCGTGCTGGCGGGGGCGTTCGTCGCGTGGGCGCTCTCCGCCGTGGCCCTCCGCCCGTTGTCGGCGATCGCGGTGGCCGCCGAGTCGGTGGACGTGAACAGCCTCGACCGGCGCCTGCCCCGGCGGGGGACCGGCGATGAACTGGATCGCGTGGCCCAGTCGTTCAACGGGACGCTCGACCGGCTGGAAGCGGCGGTCGACGAGATGCGCCAGTTCAGTGCGGCGCTGGCGCACGAGCTCCGGACGCCGCTGGCCGTGCTCCGCGGAGAGATTGAACTGAGCCTCCGAGCGCCTGACCTCGGCGCCGGGCAGGCCGCCCGCTACGCCAGCCAGATCGAGGAGGTGGATCGCCTGTCGCGGTTGATCGACCAGATCCTGACCCTGGCTCGCGCCGAGTCGGGCCAGATTCCGCTGCTGCGCGAGCCCGTGGACGTCGGTGCCCTGGCGGCGTCGCTGGTCGAGCAGCTGCTTCCGCTCGCGGAGGCCGCGGAGATCGACCTCCGGTGCGAAGCCCCGGACTCGCTCATGGTGGTCGGGGATCCGACGTGGCTGCGCCGGCTGCTGCTGAACCTGCTCGACAACGCGCTCCGGTTCACGCCCGGCCCGGGCCGCGTGGTGCTCCGGGTCGCCCGCGACGGCGACATGGCACGCATCGACGCGGCCGACTCGGGGGTCGGCCTGACGCCCCAGGACGCGGCCCGCGTCTTCGAGCGGTTCTTCCGCGTCGATCAGGCGCGCTCGAGACAGATTCCGGGGTCCGGCCTCGGGCTGAGCCTGGTCCACTGGATCGTCACGCAGCATCGCGGCACGATCACCGTCGAGAGTCGTCCCGGCCACGGCACGACCTTCACGGTTCGCCTGCCCGCGCTCCCTCGCGCCTGAGGCGGCCACCTCACTGCACGCGGCGGGCAGCCTTCCGGAGTTCGTCGGTGACGATCACGACGTCGCCGCCAATGCCGATGGTGGTGTCGATGATGGACATCATCTCGCCGTACTTGGCCGAGCCCGGACCGATGAGGAACACGGTCCGGTCGCGGCGACGCTCGAGAAGATGCTGCAGCGTGGGACCCAGTTGCCCGGGTGACACGTCCTGCTGGTTGACGGTCAGGTGCCGGTCGGGGGTGAGTTCCACGAGGATCTGCGTCGGATCGGCCGGCGTGCGCTGCTCGGTGGCGTCGGCCGGCAGCAGGATGTCCAGGCCGCGCTGGGCGAGCGGCAGCGCGGACATGAAGATGATCACCAGGACGAGCAGCACGTCGATGAGCGGCGTCACGTTCATGGTCGCCGCGAGCGTGCCGGGGCGACGATGGACGCGGACGTCGTCCGCGTCGTCGAGCGAGTCGTGGTGCGTGTGCCGGTGCATGCGCGTCGACCTGTCGCGCGCCAGTACACACGCCCCGCCTGAAACCGACGTGAAGCGATGATTAACTCGTCGTAATCCGTGCCGGTGGCGCGGCGCCCGCGCGGTGTGCCCGGCGTCTCCGTACCTTAAGTGACATTAATGCGCGCTTCACTCCCGGTTCAGCCCGTGCCGGTGTACTCGGCTGGTTCGTCCTGCGGTCCGGCTTCCGATGTTCGTCGCGGAGGCCGGGGTCCGAACGGGCGAGTGAAGGAGCAGGGTACCCATGAGACAGCGACGTCTCCTCATCCTGGTGGCCGTCCTCACCCTCATCCCGCTGCGCGCCGCGTTCGCGCAGGAGACGACGGGGACGCTGACCGGGCGCATCGTCGACGCGCAGGGCCTTGCGGTCCCGGGCGCGACCGTGACCGTGACGGGTGGCCAGGGCGTCAAGACCGTCACGAGCGACTCGCAGGGGCGGTTCACCGTCCCGTTTCTGACACCGGGCAGCTACGCGGTCAAGGCCGTGCTCACCGGCTTCACGCCCGCGGAGCGGTCCGGCGTGATCGTGTCGATTGGCAAGCCGGCCGAGGTGTCGCTCCAGCTGGAGATCGGGACGGTGACCGAGTCGGTCAGCGTCACCGCCGGCGCCGACCTCATCAGCCCGACGAACACGACGACGGGCACGACGTTGTCGAGCGAACAGTTGCAGCAGGTCCCGGTCGGGCGCACGGTGAGTGACGCCCTGTACCTGGCGCCGGGCGTCAGCAGTTCGTCCACGGTCGGTCACGCCAATCCGTCGGTCGGCGGCGCCACCGGCCTGGACAACCAGTACGTCATCGACGGCGTCAACGTGACCAACACGGGGTACGGCGCGCTCGGCTCGTACTCGATCGTCTTCGGGTCGCTGGGCCAGGCGACGCCGTTCGACTTCGTGCAGGAAATCCAGGTGAAGACCGGTGGGTACGAGGCGGAATTCGGCCAGGCCACCGGCGGCGTGGTCAACGTGGTCACCAAGAGCGGCACGAACCTGTTGCGGGGATCGGCGTTCACCTACGGCCGCGCGGCCGCGCTCGAGGCGCCCTGGATGCAGTATCAGTCGACCAATGGCAGCGTGCAGACCGAGTCCACGCACTCGGTGGACGCCGGCATCGAGGGCGGCGGTCCCGTCGTCCGCAACCACGTCTTCTTCTTCGGCGCCTACGACCCGAGCCGATCGGTGGTCACGCTGCAGGCGCCCGCCGGATTTCCGCTGGCGAGCCGCGGCAACGTGGATCAGGTCCGGACCAGCCGGACCTACTCCGCGAAGGGCACGTGGAGGATCAACGCCACCAACCGCATCGACGCGTCGTTCTTCGGGGACCCGTCGGTCGGCGATCTGGGGCCGCAGCGGCTGTCGGCGCTGCTCGTCACCGACACCTCGTCGTACAGCTCGCTCGAGTACGGCGGGCACAACCAGACGGTCAACTATCACGGCGCGCTGAACGACCACCTGCTCGCCGAGGCGTCCTACGCGCGGTCGCTGAACCGCATCGCGGAGACGCCCTCGGTGGACACCTGGCGCGTCACGGACCAGACCGTGACGCCCACCGTGACGACCGGCGGCATCGGGTTCTACGAAGCCGGCAACCGCAGCGTCAACGATCAGTACTCGGCGAAGCTGACGTGGGTGGCCGGCGGCCACGAGATCCGCGGCGGCGGCGAGTTCGACAACGTCAGCTACAGCCAGATCAACCAGCGCACCGGCCCGGTCTTCGTCGCGCCCGACGGCCGCACGACGGCCACCGGCGCGCAGATCACCGTCCTGCCGGACCTGACGTTCGGGCGCATCTACTCCGTGACCCGGGCGAACTTCAACTCGGGACGCGTCACGACGCAGCACTACGGGGACCTGTTCGTGCAGGACACCTGGCGCGTCGGCGACCGGCTGACGCTCGAGCCGGGTGTCCGGTACGAGCGGGAAACCCTGAACGGCACCCTCGTCCAGGGCTTCACCCTGGCCGGCAACTGGGCGGCCCGCGTGGGTGCCACCTTCCTCGCCACCCGTGACGGCCTGACCAGGATCTACGGGCACTACGGGCGCTACTACGAACGGGTGCCGAACGACCTCGCGGCCCGCGCGCTGTCGGCCGATGATGGCATCAGTCGCGCCGACTATTTCGACGCGGCGTTGACCCAGCCGGTGCCGAACGGCGTCGTCACGCAGGTGCCGGGCGGCGGGCAGATCACGAACCACTTCGTGCTCGCCGGGGCCGGGGCCGACACGATCGACCCGAACGCGAAGCTCGGCTACACGAACGAGTACGTCGTCGGCGCGGAGCGGCAGATCGCGAAGGGCACGAGCCTCGACGTCCGGTACATCTTCCGGAACATCCCGCGCATCCTCGAGGACGTCGCGAACGCGCCGATGGTGGCCTACGAACAGGGCCTGCCCGGCACGGGCAGCGTCGAGTACATCCTGACCAACCCGGGCAGCCAGACGCCGGTGCTCGCGTCGGCGGCGTCTCTCGGCGCGTCGTTCGTCGACCCGGTGCACCGGTACAACGCGGTCGAGGTCACGCTGAACCACCAGGCCGCGAAGTGGTCGGCCCTGGCCTCGTACCGCTGGTCGAGGCTGCGCGGCAACTACGAGGGTTACTACCGGGACGACAACGGACAGTCGGATCCCGGCATCAGCTCGCTCTACGACTTCCCGACGAACGACCCGAGCTACACGGCGATCGGCGTGCCGCAGTTCGGGTTTTCGGGGAACATCGTGTACCAGGGGCAGGTCGGCGTGCTGCCGCTGGACCGGCCGCACCAGGCGAAGTTCTACGGGAGCTACCAGTTCGCGCGCGGGTTCAACGTCGGGGCCGGCGCGACCGTGACGTCGGGCGCGCCATTGACGGCGCTTGCCGCGAACCCGATCTACACGAACGGCGGCGAGATCCCCGTCACGCCGCGGGGCGCGGGCATCCAGACCGTGGACGGGTTCCGCACGCGAACGCCCGTCGTGACGCGGGTGGACCTGCAGGCCTCCTACGACCTGAAGCTGGGACGGGACCGCACGCTCACGCTGCTCGCCGATGCGTTCAACCTGTTCGACACGAGAACCGTCCTCGCGTACGACCAGTGGACCGAGCTGTCGTTCGGCGTCCCCAACCCCGACTTCGGCAAGCCCGAAACGCAGGTGCTCGTCGGGCATCCGCCGCAGTTCCAGGCGCCGTTCGCGCTCCGTCTGGGTGCGCGGTTCCGGTTCTGACGTGACGTCGTCGGCGCGGAGCCGCGTGCGATGGCGGCTCCGCGCCCGTGTCGGTTTCCGGGCTACGCCCCCCGGTCCTGCCGGAGGAGGTCGCCGATGGCGTCCACCGTCAGGTCCGCCGGTCGGAAGGCCCTGCAGCGGCCACGGCGATCGAGCAGCAGTTTCTCGGAAGGTCCCGAGGCGGCTTCGCGTTTCCCGGCCGCGTGCTGCCGGTCGATCACGATCTGTTCGCGACGCTGGGCACCCGACTGCTGGCTGGCCGGCCGTTTTCGCCAGGCGAAATCGCGCAACAGGCGATGGTCGCGATTGTCAATGAGGCCGCCGCAGCGGTAGTCGGGGCGGGATCGCCCGTCGGCGCGCTTGGCCGGACCCTCGCGACGGAGGACGGTCCACGGGTCATCGTCGGTGTCGTCGAAGACCTGCGAATGGCTCCCGGCCGGGAGCCTGATCTCACCCTGCTGTCAGACGGGTTGCGCACGCGGCCATGGATGTCGCCAAGGTGGGTCGGGGCCTCGCGGGAGTCGGTGGCTGCCAGGGTCGGCCTCGATCTGGAGGTGCCGCGGCTCCTGGCACTGGTCTTCGGCACTCTGGGCGGGACCGCGCTTCTCCTCCAGCTCATTTCGATTGCGGGCCTCGCCAGCTTCGAGGTCGGTCGCCGACGAGAAGAGATGACCGTGCGTCTGGCCCTGGGCGCGACGGTTTCTTCCCTGCGCGCCCGACTCGCGATCGGTGTCGTCAGGCCGATCGTGGTGGGAGTCGTCCTCGCCGTGCCACTGAGCTGGGTCATGACGACGCTGCTGGCCCGATCCCTCTCGACCATCGATGCTGGCGCGCCGCATCTCTATGTCGTCCCTGTCGTGACCATGATTGTCGTCGCCCTCATCACCGGCTGGGCCTCGGGGTGGCGCTCGGTCACGCTGCGCGTCTCCGAGCTCCTGCGGACGTCATGAGACCGGGCGCTCCGGCTCTGGCTGCGTTTGCCGGGCGGCTTCGGCCGTACAGGGCGCGCACGGCACCGTGGGTGGTCGTGGCTTCCATGGTCATCGTGGCAAGCGTCTTCGTCGCGGACAGCCAGGGACGACACCGCCATCGACGGCGGCCAAGTCAGTCGTTCCGCAGCACGACCGTCGGATCGAGCCGTGCCGCCCGGCGGGCGGGCAGTCCCGCCGCTGCGATTGTGATGGTCATCGTCAGCGCCGCCGCCAGGGCGTACGTGGACATGTCGACGGGGCTGACGTCGAAGAGCAGATTCGTCATCGCGCGGCTTCCTGCGGCGGCCAGGCCCAGACCGGCGACGATGCCGACGCCGGCCAGGGTGGCGGCGCGGCCGGACACGGCACCGATCAGCTGTGAGCGGCTGGCGCCGAGAGCGATCCGAACGCCCAGCTCGCGTCGGCGGGCCGCGACGTCGAGAGCCACGACGCCATAGACCCCGATCGCGGCCAGGCTGATGGCCGTGAAGGCAAAGAACGCGAGCACCTGCAGGCTCGCGCGCTGGTCGAACGTCGCCGCGGTCGCCAGCGCCGCCATTGTCCGGCGGTTGGTCACGGGCACGTCCAGGTCGAGTCCCGTCACCGCGTCCCTGACCGCGCGATCGATCCCGTTTCCCTCGCCGCGCGGTCTCACGATGATGGTCAGGACGTCGATCGCGACCTGACCCGGGGTTACGTACAGCGTCGGCGGCACCGGTTGCGATGGTCCGAACTCGCGGACGTCGCCAACCACGCCGACGACCGTTCCGCCCCTGGTGTCACCCTCGCCGCGCTCCACGACGAGGTGATGGCCGATCGCCGGCCCATCGGGCCACAGCAGGCGCGCCGCCGCCGCGTTGACGATGGCCACCCGTTCGGTGCCGCGCCGGTCGTCCGCAGTGAACTCCCTGCCCGCCAGCACGGGAATTCCCAGCGTCCGGAAGTAGTCCGGCGTGACGTTGCGGAGCTGCACGGCGGGACCGCCGGTCGCGCCAGGCGTGACCGGGACGCCGTCGCGATCGCGCACCGCGTAGCGACGGTCGAAGTTCTCCAGCGGCAGGCCGAACGTGCCCGCGACCGACTCGACGTCCGGTGTGGCCCGGAGCCGCGCGAACAGGTCGTCGAAGAAGGCCCGCTGGCGGTCGCCGTCCGAGTAGGCGCGCGTGGAGATCGACACGTCGTACGCCTGGACGACATCGGGCGCGAACCCGAGGTCCACCGCCGTCATCGCGAGGAAGCTGCGGGCGATGAGGCCGGCGCCGACGAGAAGCGCGACGGTCATGGCGAGTTCGGCCGCCACCAGGCCGCCCCGCCAGCGTGTCGCCTGCACGCCTGGCGTCGTCCGCGGACTCGCGTGGCCGGGGGCGAGCGGCCGATCGGCTCGACCCGCGCGCCAGGTCGGCCACGCGGCCGACAGCACGACGGTGGCGGCCGTGAGCGCCACGCCAAAGAGCGCCGTCCGGCCGTCGAGGCGCGCCTGGTCGAGGTAGGGCACGCCGGAGGGGAGGGCGGCGAGCATGCCAAGCGCGGCATGCGCGAGGCCGAGGGCGCAGATGCCACCGAGGCCGGCCAGGATCCCGTGTTCGACCAGTACCGAGCGCACGAGCCGGCTCCGGCTCGCGCCGAGCGCCGCCCGGACGCGGAGATCGCGCTCCCGATCAGCGGCTCGGCCGAGCGTGAGGCTCGCGATGTTCGCGCAGCCGATGAGCCACGCGAGCGTGACGGCGGCCACGAGCACCCGCATCGCGGCGCGCCGTTCGCCGACCATCGACTCGCGGAGCGTCGCGAGAGTCGCCTCCGTCGGGGCCTGGCCCAGACGCGGCTCCGTCGCCGTGGCGATGACCGCCGAGAGTTGCCTTGCGGCGGTGTCGATCGTGGCGTCGTCGGCCAGCCGACCGATGGCGCCGAGGTGCCGGATGCCCCGGTCCTGGCTGAGATCCTCGGCCGTCATCCGCAAGGTGACCCACAGGTCGACGTTGAGCGGGTAGCGGAAGCCTTCCGGCATCACGCCGACGACCAGGCGCGGCGTGCCGGCGAGGAGGATCGTCCGGCCGACGACGCCAGGGTCGGCGTCGAACCGGCGCCGCCAGAGGTCGAACCCGAGCACGGCTTCGCTCGGGCCGCCCGGCGCGTCGTCACCGGCCGTGAACGTCCGACCGTGGATCGGCGCGACGCCGAGCACGCGGAAGAAACCGCTCGTGACGGCGGCGTCGACGAGTTGTTCGGCGGGGCCCTCGCCCGTCAGCGTGCCGCCCGCGAGCTTGAAGGCACCGAGATCGGCCAGCGTCGTCGCGCCGTGGCGCCAGCGGTCGAAGTTGGCGGCCGCGACGTTCCCGACCGGTGCGCCGGCCGGTTCGTCCTTGGCGCGGGTGTCGATGACCACGACGCGATCGGGCTCGAGGTACGGCAGCGGGCGCCAGAAGACCGCGCGCGCGGCCCCGTGAATCGCCGTGCCCGCGCCGACGCCGAGGGCGACGGTCAGCAGGACCGCCAGCGAGAAGACCGGCTGCCGGCCAGGGCCGCCTCGTGCCGAGGCGGGACGTCGAGGAGCGAGCGTGCCGAGCGACAAGCCGTCGGCGCGCAGCCAGACGGCGTGGTGGAAGGCCGCCAGCAGATGCCGACCATCCGCGAGTGCGCTGGACCGATTCGACTTCGCGAGGTAGGCCAGTTCCGCCTGCCACTCGAGCCGCCAGGTCTCCCGTTCGGATCGCGGCACGATCCAGGCGAGGCGCGACAGCACCCAGCCGACGAGCCGCGCGCGTCCGCGAGCCATCACCGGTGGTGGCGCGCGGGCCGCGGACGCCGCGCGGGATCCACGGGCCGGAGGCCCCGCAGGCGTTCGAGCGCCCCGTTGAGTGCGCGGACGCCCGCGGCCGTCGCTCGATAGTACCGGCGGGGCGGGCGGCCTTCGGCGTGCGCCGCGTCGCGGTCCTCCCAGGACGACACCAGCAGGCCGTCCCGTTCGAGCCGGCTCAGCGCCGGGTACACCGTGCCGCCCGGCAGGCCCGTCTCGTCAATGACATCGAACCCGTAGGCGGTGCCCTGCGCCACGGCATGCAGGACCTGGAGCGAGGCCAACGTGACCTGGCGCGGCATACCTGGCGATCTATATAGTTTCTCTATCTAGGTGTCAACTGCTGTGATGGTCGCCGGACCGGCGGGAGAGCTCCATGGTGGCGAGCAGGTCGGCGAGACCGGAGCGATCGAGGTCCGTCCCATTTGCCAGAACAGCGATCCCCAGGTTTCGGTCCGGATAGAGGCGCATGAACGTGGCAAACCCGGGTCCGCCACCCCAGTGCTCGAGAAAGCGCGCGCCGTTGTGTGCGCCAATCACCCAGGCGAGCCCGCGCCCGTCGATGGGGGCGGTCTCGGTCATGAGCCGGATGGACTCCGGCTGGAGAATTCGACGGCCGTCCAGCACGCCGCCACCCAGGTACGCCAGCATGAACCGCGCCACGTCAGGCGCCGAACCGATCAGGCCGGTCGAGGGCGTCGCGTCGATGTAGACCTTGTTCAGCCAGAACAGCTTGCCCTGCCGCTGGCGGATGAGCGCGCTCGCATCCAGGAAGTACGGCAGCAGCGGCGTGTAGTAGTGAACGATGGGCAGGGTGCCGGCGGACGCATGCTCGATCATACGAGGCGCATAGACAAAGGCCGTGCTGGACATGCCCAGCGGTTGCAGGATCTGGCGGGTGACATACGATTCGTACGTGTCGCCGGAGGCCGCCTCAACGACCGCGCCGAGCAGCATGTAGTTCAGATTGCTGTATGTGCTCCGCTGGCCTGGCTCGAACTTCAGCTTCGCGAGTGCAGGCAAGTGCGTCTTCGCCACTGCCGTCTGATTGCGGCCCTCGTCGTCGTAATGGACCCAGCCAATCATGGCCGGCATGGTATCGGCCAGCCCTGAGGTGTGCTGCAGCAGGTCGCGAATGGTGATGGTCGGACGCGTGCTCGACGGGTACTCGACCTCGAACCAGGGCAGATATGTCGCCACGGCGTCGGAGAGCTGCAACGTCCCCTGCTCACGCAACTGCAGGATGGCCATGGCCGTGGGGATCTTCGTCATCGACCACCAGTGATAGACCGTCTCCGGCGTGGCCTCGACGTGCCGTGGCCCGTCGGCCATGCCAAAGCTTCTGCTGTAGGTGACGTGGCCGTCCCGCACGATCACGACCGACAGCCCGGGCGGACTGCCGGAACCCGTCAGCGCGGTCAGATAGGCGTCGAGTTCCGCCCAGTTCGCGACCTGCTTCGGCGTGGCGGGAGGGTGTGGCGCCAGGGCGTAGATGCCGGCACACACGAGGAGCAGCACCATGGCCAGGCCGACGAGCACGTTGCGATGTCCTGTCATTCTCCGGCTGCGATCATGGGTCAGCAGATCGTCATCGCAGGAACGGTGAGCCGAGCACAATGACGGAAGCGGGTGTTTCGGACAGACCCCGGCAGAGTCTCACCGCGTGAAGCCCATACCTGACGCCGCAAGTATCTCTGAGGGAGGTCGGCTGTCAAGCGAGCGGACGTGGGTTGTGGGCTCAGCCCACTACCCGGATGTTCGGTTCCAGGGCTGCTGGCAACCGCGCTCGGTGCGGCGACATCGGCTGAGCCTCTTCAGCTCTGCTCGATTGCCCGCAATGAGCGCGCACTTCTTCCTGGCGGACCAGCGCTTCAGCTGCCGCTCCCGGGCGATCGCGGCAGATCGCGAGAGCAGTTCCTCCTGATACGCAAGCTGGAGCGGGCGTCGACTCGCCGTCCATCCGCTCGCAGCGCCCTGGCGGTGCGACCGCAGCCTCGATGCCAGGTCGGCAGTGTGCCCGACGTAGTAGGACCCGTCGGCGCAGAGCAGGATGTACACCCATGGCATGACGACGACGATTTCATCGTCTGTCTGGCCCGGTGATGTGACGGAAACTGAAGGTGCCCCTCGACTCGCGGCGCTCGCTCGGGACACCACTCGACTCGGCCCATGAACTCGGCCTGTCACGAGCGACGGCTCCCGAAGGGCGGGCCCGTCACGAGCGAGGCCTCCCGAAGGGCGGGCCTGTCACGAGCGAGGCCTCGAAGAGGCCGAGTCGAGTGGTGCGGAAGGGGAGATTCGAACTCCCACGGTATTGCTACCGCCAGCCCCTCAAGCTGGTGCGTCTGCCAGTTCCGCCACTTCCGCAATCGTTGGCAGGAGGACGCGCGTGGCCGCGCGTGACGAACCCGAAACCGCTACGAACCCGAACCCGAACCGCTGGCCGGGGGCGGAGTAGTGCCGCCGCCGGTCGTGCCCGAGCCGGTCGAACCCGATCCCGAACCGGACCCGCTCGCCGGCGGAGGCGTCGTCGTGCCGCCACCGGTACCCGTGCCCGTCGTGCCGGCGCCCGTCGTGCCCGCGCCGCCGGTCGTGCCCGCGTCACCGCCGCCCGCCGGGGGCGTCTGCAGATCGCCGCCGATCGGCAGCTCCGGCGCCGCCGGCTGCGTCTGCGCCGGGCCTTCCAAGCCGCCCACCACGGAGCCGCCGCCGGACCGGGAGTAAATCGTCAGGGCAAAGGCGCCCAGCATGAAGAGCGCGCCCAGAATCGTGGTCGCCCGCGTGAGCACCGTCGCCCCGGCCCGCGCGCCGAACGCCGTCTGGCTGCTCGAGCCGCCGAAGGCCGCCGCGATGTCGCCGCCCTTGCCCTGCTGGAGCAGCACCACCACCAGCAGGAAGGCGCACACGAGCACGTAGATCGTCACCAGCACGTAGTACATAAGCACCACAGTATACCAAGGACCCCGTCGAGCGTCCCGCCCGTTCCAGCCGCCCCTGCCGGGCGGGCCCGGCACGGGCCGGCCGGCCTCCGGATGGGCTCGCGGCGCCCGGTTTCGGTAGGATGGCGCTTCAATCCCCTGGAGGATCCATGCGCCTGCGCCAGCTCCGCCGTCCCCTCGTCCAGGCCCTGCTCGTCGGCAGCCTTGCCGCCGCCACGGCGGCCGTGCCGGCGGCCCGGCAGTCGGGTTCCGGCGGAGTCCGAACCAGCGACCTCGGACCCCTCCAGTTCCGCAACATCGGGCCGGCGAACATGAGCGGCCGGTTCGTGGACCTGGCCGTGGTCGAGTCCGACCCGACCGTGATGTACGCCGCCAGCGCGACCGGCGGGATCTTCAAGACCACCGACAACGGGATCACCTGGGCGCCGGTGTTCGAGCGCGAGGCCGTGCACTCGATTGGCGACATCGACGTCTTCCAGGCCGACCCGGCCATCGTCTGGGTCGGGACCGGTGAGCGCGCGAACCGGCAGAGCTCCTCGTGGGGCGACGGCGTGTACAAGTCCACCGACGCCGGCCGCACCTGGACCAACGTCGGGCTCCGGGAGTCGCAGCACGTCGGTCGCATCATCACGCATCCCACCGACCCGAACGTCGTCTTCGTCGCGGCGATGGGGCATCTCTGGGGACCGAACCCGGACCGCGGCCTCTACCGGACCACCGACGGCGGGCGGACGTGGCAGGCCGTGCTGCAGGTGGACGACGACACCGGCGTCGTGGACGTCGCGATGGACCCGTCGGACCCGAGGATCCTGTACGCCGCGGCCTACCAGCGGCGCCGCACGTCCTACGGGTTTCACGGCGGCGGCCCGGGCAGCGGCCTCTACAAGTCGATCGACGGCGGAACGACCTGGCGGAAGATCACCGGCGGCGGCCTTCCGGCGGGCGAGTACGGCCGCATCGGCATCTCCATCTACCGCAAGGACCCGCGCATCGTCTACGTGTCGGTCGAGCAGGGGAACAAGTACAACGCGTCGACGGCCTACATCGAGCGGCGCGCCGGCATCTACCGGTCCGAAGACAAGGGCGCGACCTGGACGTTCATGAGCGACTGGAACCCGCGCCCGATGTACGCGAGCCAGATCCTGGTCGATCCCAGCGACGACCAGCGGATCTACATGGTCAACAGCTACTCGTTCTCCGACGACGGCGGGCGGACGTTCCGGTCGCCGGGGCAGTCGCTCCACGGTGACGATCGGCTGGTCTGGGTGGACCCGAGGGACTCGCGCCACGTCATCAAGCTGGACGACGGCAGCCTCGGCATCTCGTACGATCGCGGCCTGAAGTGGCTGTTCGTCTCGTCGCTGCCGGTGAGCCAGTTCTACCGGGTCGCGGTGGACAACGCCGTGCCCTACAACGTCTACGGCGGCCTGCAGGACAACGGCTGCTGGATGGGACCGAGCGAGACCTGGTTCTCGAGCGGCATCCTCAACGAGGCGTGGTCGCGCCTGTGCGGCGGGGACGGGTTCTTCGTCGTGCCCGATCCGACGGACGAGCGCACGGTCTACGCCGCCTCGCAGTACCTGGGCCTCGTGCGCAACGACACGCGCACGTGGCAGGCGCAGGACATCCGGCCGGGCGACCCGCGCGGCGCGATCGGCGACCGGCGCAACTTCGACGTGTGGAGCGACGGCGAGCTCGAGCCGGAGATGGCCAACGCCATGCACCCGGCCAACTGGGACGCGCCGTTCATCATCTCGCCGCACGACCCGTCCACGCTCTACGCCGGCATGAAGCACCTGTTCCGCAGTCGTGACAAGGGGCTGACGTGGGAGGACCTCGGCGACCTGACGACCGGGATCGACCGGCGGACGCTGCAGATCATGGGACAGGAAGTCGCCGACCACGTGCCCTCGCTCGACGACGGGGTGCCGTACTGGCCGACGATCTCGGCCCTGGCCGAGTCGCCGCGCGTGCGGGGGCTGCTGTGGGTCGGCACCGATGACGGCCGCGTCCAGGTGTCCCGTGACGCGGGACGGACGTGGACAGCCGTCGAGTCGCGCATCCCGGGCCTGCCCGCGCGCTCGTGGATCGCGGGGATCGAGCCGTCGCACCACGCCGACGGCACGGTCTTCCTGACGGTGGACAATCACCGCAGCGACGACTTCCGCAACTACGTGTATCGGTCCGACGACGACGGGCAGACCTGGAGATCGATCGCGTCGAACCTGCCGCCGGGGCGGGTTGCGCGCACGATCCGGGAGGACCGGAAGAACCCGCGCCTGCTGTATCTCGGGACCGAGTTCGGCCTGTTCCTGTCGCTCGACGCCGGCGCGAGCTGGCTGCCGTTCCGGCAGAACATGCCGACGCTGGCCATCAACGACCTGCTCGTGCATCCACGCGACAACGACCTCGTGCTCGGGACGCACGGGCGCGGCGTGTGGATTCTCGACGACGTGTCGGCGCTGCAGGAGCTGACGCCCGACGTCGCCGCGAGCGCCGCGCATCTCTTCACGCCGGGGCCGGCGACGCAGATTCGGTACACGAACCTGAAGGCGCACATGGGCGACATGGTGTTCCGCGGCGAGAACCCGCCCGCCGGCGCGGTGATCGACTACTGGCTCGGGTCGGACGGCGCGGACGTGTCGCTGACGGTGGCCGACGCGTCGGGCGCGACCGTGGCGACGATCGCGGCGACGCGGTCGCGTGGGGTCAATCGCGTCGTGTGGGATCTGCGCGAGGACGACGTGGTGGTCGGCGCGCCCGTGGCTGACGGTGCCGGCGGTCGCGGGCGCGCGGGGGCGGCCGGAGGGCGCGGTGGCGGCCGGGGTGGCGGTCGCGGCGGCGGCGGGGCGCGATTGCAGGGGTTGCTGGTCGAGCCGGGTCGCTACCGCGTGCGCCTGACGTCGGGAAGCGTGACGATGGAGCGGCCGATCGACGTGCGGGAGGACCCGCGGATCGACGTGACGGCGGCGGAGTATCGGGAGTGGCGCGCGACGCTGCGTGACATCCAGTCGGTGTTCCGGCGGGCGGTGACGGCCGCGGCGGCGTTCGGCCAGCGGCCGAACGCCGGCACGGCCGAGGACCGGCGGCTGGCCGGGCTGCTGCCCGGCCGGCTGAGCGGCCTGTACAACGAGGTCGGCCGGTTTACCGGCCGGCCGACGGGGGATCAGCGGTCGCAGCTGGCGTACTACCGCGACGTGGCGCAGCGCCTGGAACAGGCGCTGCGGCGGCCATTGTAAAAAAGACTCCCGGTGTCTTTAACGCGCGTTTGACGTTCTTAACATCCGCGCGTGATGATCTCGTGGAAGGACCGCACCTCCAGGCTGGCGCCGCCGACCAGGGCGCCGTCCACGTCCTCCAGCCCGATCAGTTCACGGATGTTGTCCGGCTTGACCGACCCGCCGTAGAGCAGCCGGCACCGCTCGGCCGGGTCGCCCCCGAACCACTGGCGCAGCCGGGCCCGGATGTGCCGGTGCGCCTCATCTGCCTCGACCGGGGTGGCGACCTTGCCGGTGCCAATCGCCCAGACCGGCTCGTAGGCGATGACCAGGGCCGCGACCTCCTCGGCCGACGCGCCGTCGAGGCCGCGCGAGATCTGCCGGTCGAGCACGGCGAGCGTCTCGCCGCGCTCGCGTTCCTCGAGCGTTTCGCCGATGCAGACGATCGTGCCCAGCCCCTCGGCGAGCGCCGCGCGGCGCTTGCGGTTCACCGACTCGTCCGTCTCGCCGAACAGCCGGCGCCGTTCCGAGTGGCCGATGATCGCGTAGTCGGCGCCCGCGTCCTTGACCATCGCGGCGCTCACCTCGCCGGTGAACGCGCCCTCGCGCTCGAAGTACAGGTTCTGCGCGGCGACCGCGATCGGCAGGTTGCGCGCCACCTCGGCCGTCGCCGCCAGCGCCGTGAACGGCGGCGCGACGACGACCTCCACCTCGCCGCCGTCGTCGAGGAGCGCGCCGAGCTCGCGCACGAAGGCCGTCGCGTCCAGCACGGTCTTGTGCATCTTCCAGTTGGCCGCGAACATCGGAATGCGCATCGCCTACTCCTCGAGCACGGCCACGCCCGGCAGCACGCGGCCGCCGAGGAACTCCAGCGAGGCGCCGCCGCCCGTCGAGATGTGGGTCATCCGGTCCGACACGCCGGCGCGTGCGACCGCCGCCACCGAGTCGCCACCGCCGATAATCGTCGTCCCGTGCACCGCCGCCACCGCCTTCGCGACGCCGACCGTGCCGGCCGCGAACGGCGCCTTCTCGAAGACACCCATCGGGCCGTTCCAGACGACCGTCTTCGCCGGCTCGAGGATGCCGGCGTAGAGCGCGACCGTCTTCGGGCCGATGTCGAGGCCCATCCGATCGCCGATCGCCCGGTCGCCCACCGCGAGCGTCTCGCCCGACGGGCTGTCGAGCCCGTCGGCGACGACGTGATCGACGGGCAGCGCGAACGTCAGCCCGCGCTCCGCCGCGCGCCGGCGCAGATCGCGCGCCGTGTCGAGCAGGTCCGCCTCGACGAGCGACCGGCCGACGGGCACGTCCTCGGCCGCGAGGAACGTGTAGGCCATCGCCCCGCCGATGAGCAGCGCGTCCACGCGCGAGAGCAGGTTCTCGATGACCTCCAGCTTGTCGGAGACCTTCGCGCCGCCGAGGATCGCGACGAACGGCCGCTCGGGATCGTGGAGCGCGCGCCCGAGGTACTCGACCTCGGCCGCCATCAGCAGGCCCGCGGCCTTCGCCGCGACCAGGTGCGCCATGCCCTCGGTGGACGCGTGTGCGCGGTGCGCGGCACCGAACGCGTCGTTGACGTACACGTCGCAGAGCGAGGCGAGCTGCCTCGCGAACGCGGGGTCGTTCGCCTCCTCGCCCGGGTGGAACCGCAGGTTCTCGAGGAGGATCACGCCGCCCGGGTGCGCCGCGATCGTCGCCTCGGCCGGCTCGCCGACGCAATCGGCGGCGAAGGCGACCGGCCGGCCGAGCAGCGACTCGAGGTGCGCGGCGACCGGCTTCAGGCTGTACTCCGGTTTCACCTTGCCCTTCGGCCGCCCGAGGTGCGACGCGAGGATCACGGTCGCGCCCGCGTCGAGCGCGAACCGGATCGTCGGCAGCGCCGCCCGGATCCGCGTGTCGTCGCCGATCCGGCCATCCGTGATCGGGACGTTGAAGTCCACGCGGATGAAGACGCGCTTCCCGCCGATCGCCAGGTCGCGAATCGTGCGGAGCGCCATCGCTAGAGCCCCTTCTTCGCCATGTAGAGCAGCAGGTCCACGCAGCGGCTCGAGTAGCCCCACTCGTTGTCGTACCAGGCGACCACCTTCGCGAAGTTGCCGTCCATCACCTTCGTGTAGGGCGCATCCACCATCGACGAGTGCGGATTGCCGCGGAAGTCGACCGAGACGAGCGGCGCGGTGACGTACTCGATGATGCCCTTGTAGGCGCCGGCCGCGGCCGCCTGGAACGCCGCGTTGATCGCCTCGGCCGTCGTCGTCTTCCCGAGCTCGGCCGTCAGGTCCACGAGCGAGACGTTCGGTGTCGGCACGCGCACGGAGATGCCGTCGAGCTTGCCCTTGAGCGTCGGCAGCACCTCGCCGACCGCGGTCGCCGCGCCGGTCGTCGTCGGGATGATCGAGAGCGCCGCGGCGCGCGCGCGCCGCAGGTCCTTGTGCGGCAGGTCGAGCAGGTTCTGGTCGTTCGTGTAGGAGTGGATCGTCGTCATCCAGCCGCGCGTCAGGCCGAACGTGTCGTGCAGCACCTTGGCGACGGGCGCCAGGCAGTTGGTCGTGCACGACGCGTTCGAGACGATGTGGTGCTTCGCCGGGTCGTAGGCCTCGTGGTTGACGCCCATGACGACGGTCACGTCCGGGCCCTTGGCCGGGGCGGTAATAATCACCCGCTTCGCGCCGGCGGCCAGGTGCTTCGCCGCGTCGTCGCGCTTGGTGAACCGGCCGGTGGACTCGAACACCAGGTCCACGCCGAGGTCCTTCCAGGGCAGCGCGGCCGGGTCCTTCTGCGCGAGCACCTGGAACTCGTCGCCGTCCACCGTGATGGTCGAGCCGGTGGCCCTGATGTCGGCCTGGAGGTTGCCCAGGATCGAGTCGTACTTCAGCAGATGCGCCAGCGTGGCCGCGTCGGTCAGGTCGTTGACGGCGACGATGTCGATCTCGTCGTGCGCCATCGCCGCGCGCATGATGTTGCGGCCGATGCGGCCGAATCCGTTGATGCCAACCTTGATCGCCATTGGGCAACTCCTCGTGGGGGCGGGCAGCCTGAACCCGAACACGCGATTTTACCAGTTTGGGGTCAGGTCTTGGATCGCAGCCTCCGGGCGGCCCGGCTGACGATTCTGTATCGACAAACCTGTCATCGTCGCCCGACCGAGGCTGTACCCCAAGACCTGACCCCCTGACTCCCCGGGGTCCCGGGGTATCATTTGCCGACGTGCACCTCTTGTACACCCTCGCCGTCGTCGGCCTGGCGCTGGTGTTGTCGCCGTGGTTCCTCTACCAGGCGATCAGATATCGCAAGTACATCGGCAGCCTCACCCAGCGCATGGGGTTCCTGCCCGTCACCTTCAACCTCGACGCGGACCCGTCCATCTGGATCCACGCGGTCTCGGTCGGCGAGGCGCTGACCGCCCGCGCCATCGTCCCGGCCCTGCGCGAGCGCTACCCGAACCTGCGCATCTTCCTGTCGACGACCACCCTCACCGGCCAGCAGGTCGCCCGGACGCGCATCCCCGGCGTGGACGCCGTGTTCTTCTTCCCGTTCGATCTCCCGCCGTTCGTGAACCGGACGCTCCGGCTCGTCCGGCCCCGGCTCTTCATCATGATGGAGACCGAGATCTGGCCGAACCTGCTGCGCGCCTGCCGCCGGCAGGGTATCAAGACGATGCTCGTCAACGGCCGCATCTCGTCGCGCTCGTTCCCGCGATACCGGCTGGCGCGCGGGTTCTTCCGCCACGTCCTCGAGGACGTCGACCGGTTCTGCATGCAGAGCGAGGAGTCGGCGCGCCGCGTCATCGAGATTGGCGCGGACCCCTCGCGGGTGACGGTCACCGGCAGCCTGAAGTTCGAGTCGATGGACGTGCCCGCCGTGGCAGCGCACCGCGGCGCGGGCCGGGTGCTGCGCTTCTTCCGGGTGCCGCACGACCGCGTCGTGTTCATCGCCGCCAGCACGATCCGGGGCGAGGAGGACCCGGTGCTCGCCGCCTACGCCGCCGTCCGGCGCGCGCGCCCGGACGCGCTGCTCATCATGGCGCCGCGCAAGCCCGAGCGGTTCGCCGAGGCCGAGGCGCTCGCGCGCGCCGAGGGCTTCCGCGTGATGCGGCGCACCGAGCTCGCCGTCGACGCCGACCCCCGCGCGGACGTCGTCATCCTCGACACGATCGGCGAGCTCGCGCACGTGTTCCCGGTGGCCACCGTCGTCTTCGTCGGCGGCAGCCTCGTCGACGCGGGCGGCCACAACATCCTCGAGCCCGCCGTGCACGGCAAGCCGATCGTCTTCGGCCCGTCCATGCAGAACTTCGCGGAGATCGCCGACACCTTCCTGCGCCACCAGGCCGCGATCCAGGTGGCGGGCCCGGGCGAGCTGGCGGACACGATCGTGCGCCTGACGGGCGACCCGGTCGAGCGCGCCCGCCTCGGCGCGGCCGCGCGCGCGCTGGTCGAGGCCAACCGCGGCGCCCGCCCGCGCACCCTCGACGCGATCGCGGACGTGCTGCCGCTGCCCGGCAGCCGCGGGGTGGTGCGGCCGTTCCGGGTGGTGTGAGCGTGGCTGGCGCCGCGTCCGCCGCCCGGCTGCACCGGCCGGTCGTCTCGGTCGGCAATCTCGCCACGGGCGGCCGGGGCAAGACGCCCGTCGTCGCGCTGGTCACGCGGCTGCTCCTCGAGGCGGGGGAGCGGCCGGCCATCCTCAGCCGCGGCTACGGTCGCCGCCTCCGCGAGGACGGCGTCGTCGTGGTGAGCGACGGCGATCACCTGCTGGCCGACCTGGACCGCAGCGGCGACGAGCCGCTGATGCTCGCGCGCGCGCTGCCGGGCGCGCGCGTCGCCGTCTGCGACGTCCGCGCCCTGGCCGGCGCCCTGGCCGAGCGCGCCCTCGGCGCCACCGTGCACGTGCTCGACGACGGCTTCCAGCACCGCGCGCTGGCGCGCACGCTGGACCTGGTGATCGTCACGCCCGGTGACCTGGCGGACCGGCGGATGCCGTTCGGCCGGCTGCGCGAGTCGCCCGCGGCCCTCGGGCGCGCCGACGCGGTGATCATCGACGGCGACCTGCCCTCCGAGCGCCTGCCCGGCCGGCGCGTGTTCCGGCTGGTGCGCCACGCCGGCGCGCTCGAGGCGGTGGATGCCGCCGGGCTCGAGGTGCCACCGGTGCCGCCCGGCCCCGTGGTCGCGGTGGCCGGCATCGCGCGGCCCGAGCGGCTCCAGGCCACGCTCGAGGCAGCCGGCTGGCAGGTGTCCGGCTTCCTCGGGTTCGGCGATCACCATCGCTTCCGCGCGGCGGACCTCGCGCGAATCGCGGACGCGGCGCGCGCGGCCTCGGCCGCGGCGGTCGTCACGACGATGAAGGACGCCGAGCGGCTGCGCCCGTGGCGGCCGTTGCCCGTGCCCGTGTTCGCGCAGCCGCTCACCGCCGCGGTCGAACCGGCCGACGAGTTCCGCGAGTGGCTGCTCGCGACGCTCCAGGAGCGCGCCGCGTGACGGCGCGCGCGGTCCGGCACCGGCTGGAGTACGGGGCGGTGCTCGCGGTGCGGGCGCTCGTGCGGATCCTGCCCGACGCGGTGGCGCGCGGCTTCGGCACGCTGCTCGGCCTCGCGTTCCACGCGGTGGACCGGGGACACGCGCGGCTGGCGGTGCGACAGCTGCAGGCGGCGTTTCCGCTGCGATCGCCCGCCGAATGCCGCGCGATCGCGCGCGCGACGTTCGCGCACTTCGGCCGGCTGCTCGTGCTCGTCCTGCGGTACAGCACGCTCCGGCCGGACCAGATCCGCGCACGCGTCGAGTTCGAGGGCGAGGACCGGGTGCGCGACGCGCTCGCGCTGGGACGGGGCGTCATCGTCTTCTCCGGGCACTTCGGGTTCTGGGAGCTGCAGGGGCTGGCGCACGCGCTGGTGCTGCCGCCGATGTCGGTCCTGGCGCGGCCGCTCGACAACCCGTACCTGCACGGCCTGCTCGAACGGATGCGGCGCGCGACGGGCAACCACGTGATCTACCGCCAGGGCGCGATCCGACGGGTGCTGCGCGCGCTCGCGAACAACGAGTGCGTCGCGATCCTGATCGACCAGCACATCCAGCCGGCCGACGCGGTGACGGTGGACTTCTTCAACCGGCCGGCCGCGACGACCTCCGCGCTCGCGACGCTCGCGCTGCGCACCGGCGCGCCGCTCGTGCCGGCCTTCGCCCTGCCCCTCGCGCGCGGCCGGTTCCGGCTCGTCTACGAGCACCCGGTCGAGCTGCCGCCGCCGGACGCCGCCGACCCGGTGCGCGAGCTCACGCAGCGGTGCACCGACGTGCTGGAGATGTACGTGCGCCGGCATCCCCACCTCTGGCTGTGGATGCACCGCCGCTGGCGCGACCCGGGGCCCGGCGCCGCCGAGGTGCCCGGCATGTTCCCGTCGGCGGCGGCCGACGACCGCGCGGAGCCGGTGGATTGATGGCGGGCTCGACGCCCCCGGGCGACCTGATGACCGCCGCGGCGCCCACCGGTGACGCCGTGACCGCCGCGGCGCACCCGGTGGCGCGCCTCGTGGTGCGCCCGCCGAACTGGCTCGGCGACGCGGTGCTCGCGCTGCCGGCGCTGGCGGCGGTGCGGCAGGCGTTTCCGGACGCGCACCTCACGGTGGCCGCGACCGCCGGCGTGACCGGGCTCTTCGACGAGATTACCGACGTGCGGCCGGACGCGGTCGTCGAGCTGCCGCGAGGCACGAACGCGGCGGTCGCCGAGCTCGCGCCGGCCCACTTCGACCTCGGCGTGCTCTTCCCGAACTCGTTCCGGTCGGCGTGGCAGTTCCGCCGCGCGGGCATCCGCGAGCGGTGGGGGTACGCGCGCGCGTGGCGCGGGTCGCTGCTGACGAAGGCCGCGCGGCCGCCGCGTGCGCGGCACCTGCACCAGGCGGACTACTACCGCGCGCTGGTGCGCGGGCTCGGCCTCGCGTGCGGCGACGCGCCGCCGCGGGTGGCCGCCTCGGCGCGGGCGCTGCAGCTCGCCTCGACCGCGCTCGTGCGCGCCGGGCTCGGCGGCGACGTCCGCCTGGTCGGCGTCGCGCCGGGCGCGGCCTACGGACAGGCGAAGCAGTGGCCCCCGGACCGCATGGCGGAACTCTGCGCGCGGCTGGTCCGCGCGCACGGCGTGAAGTGCGTGCTGCTCGGCGCCGCGCACGATCGCGACGCCGCGCGTGCGGTAGAATCCTGGCTTCGTACCCACGCGCCGGACGCGCGCGGGGGCGTCGTCAGCCTGGTCGGCCACACGAACCTCGCGGCGTTCACCGGCATCGCGGCGCGCACCGAGGTGTTCGTCTCGAACGACTCGGGCGCGATGCACCTGGCCGCCGCCCTGGGCCGGCCGGTCGTCGCGCTCTTCGGCCCGACCGACGAGCGCGCGACGCGGCCGATCGGTGACCATGACGTGATGTTCGAGCCCGTGTTCTGCCGGCCCTGCATGCTCCGCGACTGCCCGATCGACCATCGCTGCATGAAGCGCCTCACGGTGGACCGCGTCCTCGCGGCCGTCGCGCGGCGGCTGGAGCGCCGCGCGTGACGCCGGCCGTCTTCCTCGACCGCGACGGCACGATGATCCGCGAGGCCCACTACCTGTCGCGGCGCGAGGACCTGCACTGGTTCCCGGCGACCATCGACATGATCCGGCTGCTCAACCGCGCCGGCTACCTCGTCTTCGTGACGACGAACCAGGGCGGCATCGGCCTGGGACTCTACGACGAGACGTTCGTCGTCGAGACCCACCAGGAGATGGACGCGACGATCCGCGCCGGCGGCGGCCACGTGGACGGCTGGTTCTACTGCCCGCACCACCCGAACGCCGTGATCGACGACCTGCGCCTCGACTGCGAGTGCCGCAAGCCGCGCACGGGCATGATCGAGCGCGCGCGGGCGGCGCACGCCATCGACCTCGCGCGGTCGTTCGTCGTCGGCGACAAGCTCAACGACGTGCGGATGGCCGAGGCCGTGGGCGCGACCGGCATCCTGGTGCGCACGGGGCACGGCGCCGACATCGCGGAGCGCCAGCGCGACGCGCTGCCGGCCGGGACGCGGATCGCCAGCGACCTCGCGGAGGCGACGATGTGGATGATCGACGCGCGGGAGGCGACGCGATGACGGCGCGGATCGGGTTGACGACGCGACGCGGAGGGACGCCGATGGCGGCGCGACGCGGGGGACGCCGATGACGACGCGGCGCGAGACGGCGCGGCTGCGGCGCCTGGTCCGGCGATTCGGGCGCGCGCGGCTGGTCGTCGCGGGCGACCTGATCGCCGACGAGTTCATCTACGGCCAGCTGGACCGCGTGTCGCGCGAGGCGCCGGTGCTGATCCTGCGCTACGACGCGACCGAGGTCGTGCCGGGCGGCGCGGGCAACGCGGCCGCGAATGCCGCGGCGCTCGGCGCGCGGGTGGACGTGGTCGGCCTGGCCGGCCGAGACCAGGCGGGGGACCGGCTCGTGGCGGCGCTCGCGGATCGGCGCGCCCGGACCCGGCACGTCGTGCGGCCGCCGCGCTACGTCACGCCGGTGAAGACGCGGATTCTCGCCGGCGGCGTGCACTCGGCCAAACAGCAGGTGGTGCGGATCGACCGCGCGGGCGGCGGCGCCGGACCGGCCGCCACGCGCCGCTTCGAGGCCGCGCTCGCCCGCGCCGCCCGGTCGGCCGACGCGATGATCCTCTCCGACTACGGATCCGGGCTCCTCACGCCGGAGCTGTGGCGCCGCGTCGAGGCGTCGGTGCCGCCGGCCCGCCGGCCGCTCGTCTTCGTGGACTCGCGCTATGCGCTGGCCGGCTTCACCGGCCTGACCGCGTGCACCCCGAACGAGTCCGAGGTGGAGGCGCTGCTCGGCATCCGGATCGGCGACGACCGCGACCGGCTGGAGGGCGCCGGCCGGACGCTCCTGCGCGACCTCGGGTGTCGCGCCGTGCTCGTCACGCGCGGCAGCCGCGGCATGGCGCTCTTCGAGCCCGGCCGCCCGACCGACCACATCCCGATCGTCGGATCCGACGAGGTCGCGGACGTCACCGGCGCCGGCGACACGGTCATCGCGACCTTCGCGCTGGCGGTGGCCGCCGGGGCGTCGTTCGGCGACGCCGCGCGGCTCGCGAACGTGGCCGGCGGCCTGGTCGTGATGAAGCGCGGCACCGCCACCGTCACGGCCGACGAACTGCGACAGGCACTGCGATGAGCGGGCGCGGGGCAGGCGACGCGGCGCACGGGCCCGGCGGCAGCCGTCCGCACGGCCGCGTGGTGACCGACGAGGCCCTGGCGGCACTCGTCGCGGCCGACCGCGCCGCCGGACGGACGGTCGCCTTCGCCAATGGCTGCTTCGACGTCCTGCACGTCGGGCACGTGCGCTACCTGGCGGGCGCCGCGGCGGAGGCCGATCGGCTCGTGGTCGCCGTCAACGACGATGCCTCGGTGCGTGGACTGAAGGGCGAGGGGCGGCCGATCCTGCCGGCCGAGGCGCGGGCGGAGCTCGTCGCCGCGCTCGACGGGGTGGACTACGTGGTCGTGTTTCCGGACCCGACGGTGGAGCGGCTGATCCGGCTGGTCAGGCCCGACGTGCACTGCAAGGGCACGGACTACACGCCCGACACGGTGCCGGAGCGTGAGGTCGTGCGCGAGTACGGCGGGCGCATCGCGATCGTGGGCGACCCGAAGGATCACTCCACGCGTGACCTCCTGGGCCGGATTGCCGGTGGCTGAGACGACGGGCGGCGCGACGCGGATCGACCGGCTGCTGATCGTGCGGCTCGGATCGCTCGGCGACCTGATCCACACCCTGCCGGCGGTCGCGGCGCTGCGCCGCGCGCACCCCTCGGCCGAGATCGACTGGCTCGTGGACGCCGTCCACGCCGACCTGCTCGGCCTCGTCCCGATCCTCACGCGCGTGATCACGCTGGGCCGTCGGTCGGCGGGCGGCTGGCTGTCGGCGCGGCGCGAGCTGCGCCGGCGGCGGTACGACCTCGCGCTCGACTTCCAGGGCCTGATCAAGTCGGCGGCGCTCGCGCGGTTCTCCGGCGCGCGGCGCGTCCTCGGCTTCGACCGCGAGGCGCTGCGCGAGCCCGCGGCGCGCGTCTTCTACACGTCGGCCGTGCCGGTCGGCGAGTCGGGACACGTCCTGCACAAGAACCTCCGGCTCGCCGCGGCCGCGGGCGCGGCGACCGACCGCGTCGAGTTCCCGATCGTCGTCGAGGCGTCGGCGGCGCGCGAGGCAATCCGGGCGATGCTGGCCGCCGCGGCGCCGGACGCCGCGACGGGCGACGACCGCGCCGCGCGCTACGCGCTGATCAACCCGGGCGCGGCGTGGCCGAACAAGTGCTGGCCGCCGGCGCGCTACGGCCAGGTCGCGCGGCACGTGAAGGCGGTGCATGGCCTGACGCCGGTGGTGCTGTGGGGGCCGGGCGAAGTGGCGCGCGCCCGGGCGGTGGCCGACGCGTCGGACGGCGCGGCCGTGGTCGCGCCGCCGACGGCGCTGGCGGACCTGGTCGCCCTCGCGCGGGACGCGGCGCTCATGGTGTCGGGCGACACCGGGCCGATGCACATCGCCGGCGCGATGGGCGTGCCGCTCGTCGCGCTCTTCGGCCCGACGAGCCCCGCGCGCAACGGTCCGTGGGACCCGCGCGACGTGTCGATCACGCGGTACGACGCCTGCGACTGTCACTACGTGCGCCGCTGCCGGCGGCCGGACGCGGACTGGTGCCTCGCGTCGATCGCGGTCGGCGAGGTCGTGCACGCGATCGATCGGCGGCTTCCGGCCGGGCGCGCCGGTGCCGGGCCGGGGCCGGCCGGGATGAACGTCGATTCGCACGCCGACCCGCGCAATCCCGGAGCGCCGGCATGACGCGCGAGCCCCGCACCGGGTGGGCGCGGCTGGCGCGCCTGCGCGTGCCGCTCGGCTTCGTCTGCGCGGCGCTCGCCTTCTGGCTGGCGCGCCCGACCGCGACGTCGCTCTGGATCGGCCTCGGGCTCGCGCTGCCCGGCGAGCTGCTGCGCCTCTGGGCCGCCGGTCACATCGACAAGGGCCGCGAGATCACGCGCAGCGGCCCCTATCGCCACCTCCGCCATCCCCTCTACGTGGGATCGTCGATCATGGCCGCCGGCTTCGTCGTCGCGGCGGGCCGCCTGGTCGTGGCCGCCCTCGTGCTCGGCTACATGGCGGTCACGCTGACGGCCGCCATGCGGACCGAGGAAGCGACGCTCGACCGGAAGTTCGCCGGCGGATACACCGCCTACCGGGAGGGCCGCGCCGACCCCGTCGCCCGCCGCTTCAGCTGGTCCCGCGTGCTGGCGAATCGCGAGTACCGGGCGGTCGCGGGCTTCGTGATCGGCGCGGGGATTCTGATCCTGCGCCTGATGTGAAAGGCGCCTTCAGGTGAAAGTCTGCGCAACTTCGAAGTTCGAACTTTGAACGTCGAACCGCAGTGGCCGGCTTCGCCGGCGACCTTGGTTCAACGTTCGAAGCTCCAACTTCGGAGTTTCGGAAACGTCAGTTCCCGTACAGACGGCGGAACGCGGCGACGGTGGTCTTCCAGTCGTAGCGGCGTTCGACGAGTCGTCGCGCCTTCCTCGAGATCGCCGCGAGGCGCGCCGGCTCGGCCAGCGCGCGCCCGATCGCGGCGGCGACGATGCGCGCGGCGGCGGACCGGACCGCGAGGCCGGTCCGGCCGTCCTCGAGGAAGTCGGCGATGCCGGCGACCGGCCGTGCCACG
>JAWKHR010000045.1:0-53530 GCA_041394725.1 Vicinamibacterales bacterium
CACCTACGGCGTGGGCGGGCTGGATCCGGTGAGCTACGGGGTCGTCACGGCGATCATGATCGCCGGTGCCGTCGCCGCCGGCCTCGTCGCCGCGCTGCGCGTTCGGCGGGCTTCGCCGATGCAGGCCCTGCGCGCTGAGTAGCCTCTCTCGCCCTCACAACCCCTTCACGAACACCCGCTGCGTCTTCGGCGACCGGTACCCGCACCGCTCGTAGAACGTGTGCGCGCGCTGGCGGACCGCGTTCGATCGCACGCGCATGTCCATGCAGCCCTGCCGCCGCGCCCACGCCTCGCCCGCGGCGAGCAGCGCATGGCCCAGCCCGCCGCCGCGCACGTCGGCCGAGACGATGAGGCCGCCGACCTCGCCGTAGGGCTCCGACTCGAGGCGCACCGCGGCGAAGACGTGGATCCAGCCGGCAATCGTGGGGGTCCCGGGGGCGGGTTGCGCGACGAGGACGATCTCGTCCGGCCGGGCCGCCACGATCGCCAGCCGCGCCGTCATCGCCGCCGGGGCGGTCGGATACCCGAGCTCACCCGCGAGCGCCGCCATCACCGGGGCGTCGTCGGGCCGCGCGCGCCGGAGCACGCCGGCTTCGCGCTCGGTCTCGACCAGCGGACCGAGTCGTCGATCGAGCGCGTCGTACTCGCCGCGGCGCGACTCGAGAAAGCGGTGCCAGGAGTCCTCGTCCTGCCAGACGTCGAGCGTGAGGAAGTGCCGGGGCTTGGCGATCGACGGACGCAGCTCGGTCCCGAGGAAGCCGGGCGCCTGCGCGAAGAGCGCGGCCCAGTCGCCGTCGGCGCCGTACGCCTGACCGAAGGCCTCGAGCCGGTTGAACCTGGGACGGAATTCCCAGACGCGTACGAACATGGACGACACCGTCGGGGAGCGGAAGGGGATTATATCGTCCGGACCCGCCGGTGCCCGGTCCTGGATGGTTCACAATAGGACCCCATGTCCGACGGCAAGCCCCTGAAGTCCGCCTACGAGCTGGCGATGGAACGCCTGCAGAAGAAGGACGCCGACGCCGGCGTCGAGCACACGCCGCTGACCGACGCGCAGAAGGCCGCCATCGCCGAGGTCCGGAAGGTCTACGAGGCCCGGCTGGCGGAGCTCGAGATCCTCCACCAGAGCACGCTCCGCGCGACGCCCGATCCCGCGGAGCGCTTCGCGCTCGAGGAAGGCTATCGACAGGAACGCGGACGGCTCATCGCCGAGCGCGACGCGAAGCTCGGGCAGGCCGGCTGATGAGGGACACGACCAGGAGCGAGACGCGGCTGTTCGTCGGCCTCGCCCTCCTGGCCGTGGTGCTGATCTCGCGCGGTTCCCAGGCCACGCACGGCGACGCGCCGTACCACCTCGCCATCAGCGCGTCGATCGTGCATGACGCCGACCTCGATCTCGACAACCAGTTCGCGGCGGACGGCTCCTACGTCTTCCGCCGCGATCTGACGACGGGCTTCGCGCGCGCCGGGCGCGACGGCCACCGGTACCCGTCGGAAGGCATCGGCCTCGGCGTCGTCCTGGCGCCGGTGTTCGCGGCCGCCGAGGGCGTGGCGTCGATCCTGCCGGCGTCGTTCCTGGACGCGGTGCGCTGGAACCGGGAGCGGTGCACGCGCGACCTGATCTCCGTCGTGCTGGGCCTGTGGTTCGCCTGGACCGCGGTGCTCGCCTTCCGCATCGACGGCGCCGTGCGCCCGGCCGGCCGTCGCCGCCTGCTCGCCGTCGTCCTCGCCTTCGTCACGCTGCCGCTGTTCGGCGCGTCGATCCTCGCGCTGACCGAGGTGCCCGCCGCCTGGCTGACGTTGTGGTTCGTGTGGCGCCAGCTGCGGCCGAATCGGGCCGGGGCCGGGGTCCGGCTGGCGGACATCTGGCCGCTCGCCGTCCTGCCGTGGCTCCACTGGCGCTACCTGGTCATCGCGATCGCCGGCGTCGTGTGGCTGGCGACGCGGCGCGCGCGCGGCGCGCGCCGCCAGGCGCCGGCTGCACTCGCCCTGAAAGTCGCGACGCCGGTGCTGGCGTCCTGCGCCCTCCTCGTCGCCGCGAACTGGTGGATGTTCGGGTCGCTGCTGCCGCCCGCCGGCGTGGCCGCGCCGCCGAGCAGCCCAATCTGGAGAACCCTGGGCGGCGTCATCGGCCAGGCACTGAATCCCGATTTCGGCCTGCTCGCGGTCGCGCCGCTCTGGCTGGTCGCGCTGGCGGGCGCGTCGAGACTGCGCGCGGCCGCTCGCGACTACCGGCGGTTCGCGCTGACCGTCGCGGGCGGGCTCGCGGTCGTCGCGGCGGCGACCGCGTCGTGGCGGGAACCGGGGCCGGCCGCCCTGGCCGTGGCGCCGTCGCTGCCGCTCCTGGTGCCGTTCGTTGCCGAGGGCCTCGACGCCGTGCGCGGCGCCGGTCGCTGGTTCGTGGTCGCGACCGCGGCCTGGGCCCTGCTCGTCACGGGCCTGACGATCGATCGCCCCGCGCGAAGCTGGACCGAGCCGGGCACCGGCGTGGCCCGCCTGCCGCTCGCCGGCGTCGAGTGGGTCGCGGCGTTCCGGAGTCCGCGCCGACGGCTCGAGCGGGCGGGCGTGACGGTGGACGATGCGACGTTCGTGGAGCGCGCGTCGGCGGGCGACGTCGAGGCGGCGCGGCTGTTCCTCGGCGCGGGCGAGTCGCCGGACGTCGCGCTCCAGGCCGCGGCGCGCGCCGGGCAGATGGCCGTGGTGGACGTGCTGCTCGCGGCCTACGACGTGCCCGATGCGACCTGGGCGCGCGCGCGGCTCTCGGCCGAACTCGAGGGACACTCCGACGTCGCCGAGCGGCTCGAGTCCGCCGGCGCGGACTGGGACGCGACCGACACGCTGGGGCGCACCGCGCTGATGGGCGCCGCGGAGACGGGGAACGCCGCGGAGCTCGACGCGCTGCTCGCACGTGGCGCCGACGTCAACCATGCCGGCCGCACCGGCCGCACCGCGCTGTTCCTGGCAATCGAGCGCGGCCGGAGCGCGATCGTCTCGCGCCTCATCGCCGCCGGCGCCGGGGTGGACACGCGCGATCATGATGGCTGGACGCCGCTGCTCTCCGCCGCGCGCGCGGGTGACGTCGCCATCGTCCGCGTCCTGCTCGACGCGGGCGCGGACGCGAATGCGACGAGCCGGCTGGGGTGGACGGCGTTGATGATCGCGGCGCAGGACGGCCGGCCGGACGTCGCGCGCGCACTCGTGGCAGCCGGCGCCGACGTGAACGTCACCACGCGCGCCGGCCTCAACGCCCTGGTGCGCGCGGTGCAGGAACAGCACGGCGACGTGGTCCAGGTCCTGATCGCGGCGGGCGCCGATCCGACGATCTCGGCCGGGGGACTCGACGCCCGCGGATGGGCACGCGTCGGCGGGCATCCGGAACTCTTCGACGCCGGAGGACGCGGCGGCGCCCCGCCGGACACGGACGGGAGCCGGAACTCCGGTCCAGGAGCGGGGCGATGACCGCGCCGACCACGCCGGGAACGGCGCCGCCCGGGGCTCGATCGCCGGCGGAGCCGGCGAGCCTCGCCGTGCGCGTGGCCGCCAGCCTGTTCGCCGTGCTCGTCACGCTGCTCGTCCTCGAGGCGGGCCTGCGACTCGTCGGGTACTCGGACGACCCGCTCTCGATCCAGGTGTCCGACGCGAACGACGCGCGCGCGTACCACCTGTTCGAGGATGCCAACTTCGAGTACGACCCGCAGCTCATCTGGCGCCCGAGGCCCGGCGAGTCCGTCTTCAACCGCCAGGGCTTCCGCGGGCCGGTGCTGGCGACGCCGAAGCCCGCGGGGCAGCTGCGGATCTTCACGGTCGGCGACTCGAACACGCTCGGCTGGGCCGGCGAGGACGGCGCCAACTGGCCGGCCGCGCTGCAGGGCCGCGTGCGATCGGTCCGGCCCGACGCGGTCGTCGTCAACGCCGGCGTCTGGGGCTACGCGTCGTACCAGGGGCTCGTGCGCTTCCGCGAGACGCTCGCCTTCGATCCCGACATCGTGCTGGTCAGCTTCGGCAGCAACGACGCGCACCAGGTGCTGGAGCCCGATCGCGCCTACGCGCGGCGTCCGATGCGCACGACCGACGCCGATCGGTTCCTGCGTCGGTTCCGCCTCGGCCAGCTCGTGCTCTCCGTGCTCGAGAACCCGACGCCCGGCGAGGCGCCGCACCTGCAGCCGCGGGTGAGCCTCGACGAGTACCGCGAGAACCTGGCGACGATGGTGCGCGAGGGTCGCGACCACGGCGCGCGGGTCGTCCTGCTCACGCGGCCCTACGTCGGCGCGATCACCGGGCCCGAGTGGTGGAAGAACTGGGGCGCCGACTACGCGGCGGCGACGCTCGAGGTCGGTGACCAGCTCGACGCGCCCGTGATCGACGTCTACTCGGTCTTCCGCGACCGCGACGACCTCTTCGCCGACGAGTCGCACTTCACGGACGAGGGCCACGCCCTGGCGGCGGGCGTGATCCTGGAAGGGCTGAGGCCCTATCTGCAAGGACGTTGACGGTCCTGAGGGGCCCAGGGTCCCAGGGTCCCAGGGGCCGTAAGTAAGGATGCCGGCGAAGCCGGGGACCGCGGTTCGAACTTCCAGGTTTGAACTTCGAAGTTTCTCGCAGTACCATCCCCACGCCTCCGCCTGCCGCCAATCCGAGGAAGGTCCTGCATGCGCGCGTGCCGCGCCGGAAGCCGTGTCCGTCCGTTCGCGCCCCTGACACTCGTGGCGATGGCCCTCTCGCTGGTCGTCGTCCCGGTTACCCCCCTGGCGCGCGGCCGGGCGCGGGGACAGACGCCCGTCCAGAACCGCCCGCCCGTCTTCAGGTCCGCGGTGGACTACGTGCCCGTGGACGTCGTCGTCACCGACGGGGACGACCGGCCGATCGCCGATCTCACGAAGGACGACTTCGAGATCATCGAGCGCGGGCGCACGCAGGAGATCGTCGACTTCCGCTTCGTGCACGTGCCGCTCGCGACGCCCGCGTCGCGGCCCGACGGGCCGCCGCCTCCACCGCCCGATGTCGCCACCAACGCCGCGCCCTCGCCCGACAGCCGGCTGTTCGTGCTCGTCATCGACGACCTGCACATCATTCCCGCCGAGCTGGTGCCGCTGAAGCGCATCATGTCGGACTTCCTGGATGCGCTGTCGCCGGACGACGAGGTGGCCGTGGTGTTCGTCGGCCATTCGAACCTCGGCCAGAACTTCACGACGGACCGGGGGCGGTTGCGGCGCGCGATCGATGACGTCCGGGAGGCGCTGGGATTCGGGCTCGACGCGCTGGGGCGGTCGGCGAACGAGGACCGGACCGCGGACCCGAGGGCCATCGCGGCGTATGCCAGGCGGGCCGACTGGACCCTGCAGAACATCGCGACGGCGATGGCCGGCGCCACGCATACACGCCGGGCGATCGTCTACGTGACCGGCGGGTCGCTCGCCACCACCGTGGACGGACCGGGCGGCCGCTATCCCTCGGACTTCGACGAGCTGCAGTCGCTCTACGACGCCGCGCGGCGTGGCAACGTGCCCATCTATACCCTCGACCCGAGGGGCCAGGCGATGCCCGAGGATGCCGTCATCGGCGGCATTGGCGCGATCGGCGGACTCGATCGATCGCCCGGGGAGGAGCAGCGCGCCCGGATCGCCGCGAACATCCGGCAGCAACAGCAGCGGCTGGCCGAGAACGCCATCAACACCGGGGGCCGCGCGTTCACGAACCAGTCGGACCTCACGCAGGCCGTGCGCGAGGTCGTCGCCGACAACGGCAGCTACTACGTGCTCGGGTACTACCCGAGCCCGTTCGACGCGGACGGGAAGTACCACGCGATCGACGTGACGGTGAAGCGCCCGGGCGCGCGGGTGCGCGCGCGCCACGGCTACGTGGCGTCGTCGTCCACCGCGGCGACCGATGCGGTGCAGCCCATCCTCGACACCGCGCTCGGCGCGGGCGTCAACGTGTCGGGGCTCGCGCTGCGCGCGACGGCGCTGCCGCTCCTGCCCGGATCGAAAGGCATGCAGACGCTCGTGACGATCGAGGTGACCTATCCGCCGAGGGTGGAGGGCGCGCCGGCCGTCGACGACGAGCTGCAGTGGACGGTGCTGGCGCTGGATCCGGATGCGAAGGTGAAGGCGCGGTCGGACAAGGGGTTCCGGCTGCCCGGCGCGGCGCGCGGCACCGAGCCGGTGACGTTCCTGGTGGACGACGTGATCGACCTGCCGTCGCAGCCGCTGGTCCTGCGCGTGGGACTCGCGAGCCGGGCCCTGGGCCGGGCCGGCTCGGTGCAACTCGACGTCGACGTGCCGAAGCCGACCGACGGGTCGCTGCAGGTGAGCGGCGTGGCGATCGGCCTCGTGGGTGTCAACCCGGGCGCGATGAACGCGTCGGCGGCCGGGCAGGTCGTGCCGTTTCAGCCCCTGACCACCCGCGAGTTCGAGCCAGGCCAGACGCTGCGGGTGTTCGGCCGGGCGTTCTGGAAGGACCGTGGGGATGCCGTCGTCACGGCCACGATTCGGCCGGCCGGCGACGCGGCTCGCCCGGTGGGCCGGCCGCCGCAGGTGCTGTCGCTCGCGGCAGGCGACGGCGTGCGCGGCGGGCGGCTCGTCTCGTTCGACACGCAGGTGCCGTTGTCGGGCCTCGGACCTGGTGACTACGTCCTCGAGATCGCGGCGCGGCTCGGCGACGGCCGGCCGGTGACGCGCCTGATTCCCTTCGAGGTGCGCTGACGTGCCTGACCGGACGCACGCCGGCTGGCGGCCCTCGCTCGCGACGCTCGCGGCGGCCATCGTCGTCACGGCCGTCGCGCCAGCCGGCCGCACACCGATCGCCCTCGCGCAGCAGACCCGGCCGCCGCGGGCCGTGTTCCGCTCCGGCGTGGACTACGTGCCCGTGGACGTCGTGGTGACCGACGGCGACGACCGGCCGGTCACCGACCTGACGAAGGACGACTTCGAGATCGTCGAGCGCGGCCGGCCGCAGGAGATCGTGGACTTCCAGTTCGTCCACGGTGCCGCTCGGCCCCCCGGCCGGCGGCCCACGGCCGGTGGGGCCGCCGCCCCCGCCACCGGACGTCGTGACGAACACCGCGGCCTCGCCCGACAGCCGGCTGTTCGTGCTCGTCGTGGACGACCTGCACATCATGGAGTCGGATCTGATTCCCGTGAAGCGCGTGATGACCGACTTCTTCGACGCGCTGGCCCCGGACGACGAGGTGGCCGTCGTCTTCATCGGGCACTCGAACCTCGGCGTGAACTTCACGACGGACCGGACGACGCTCCGGCGGACCGCCGACAGCGTCCGCGCGGCGCTCGGGTTCGGCCTGGACGCGCTGGGGCGGTCGGCGAACGCCTCCGCGAACGGCGACGCGTTCATGATGGACGGGAAGATCGTCCACGATTTCGCCGTCACCGCGGACCAGACGCTCGCGAACGTCGCCCGGGCGCTCGCCGGATCGACGCACGCCCGCCGCGCCATCGTCTACGTGACGGCCGGATCGGTCGCCCCGACGACGCCGGACCTGTCGAAGGATCCGATGCTGACCGACTTCGACGACCTCGTCGCGCTGTACGACACCGCGCGCCGTGCGAACGTGCCCATCTACACGCTCGACCCGCGCGGCCTGACGCTGCCCGAGGACGCCGTCCGGGGCGGCGCGAGCGTCGTCGGCCAGCCGGCGGTGCGCTCGTCGATCGCCGAGAACATCCGCTACCAGCAGCACCGCCTCGCCGAGAACGCGATCAACACGGGCGGCCGCGCGTTCACGAACCAGTCGGACCTCACGCAGGCCGTCCGCGCGATCGTGGCCGACAACGGCAGCTACTACCTGCTGGGCTACTATCCCAGTCCGTTCGAGGCGGACGGCAAGTACCACACGTTCGACGTCACGGTGAAGCGCCCGGGTCTGCGCGTCCGGCCCCGCGCCGGCTACGTCGCGTCCTCGGCTTCGCCGGCCGAGGCGGAGATGCGGCCGATGCTCGAGGCGACCATGCGGACCGGCGTCAACGTCTCGGGCGTGGCGTTGCGGGCGACTGCGCTGCCGCTCCTGCCCGGGGCGAGCGGCATGCAGACGCTGGTCACGGTCGAGGTGACGTATCCGCTGCCGCCCGACGGGTCCGGCGCGATCGACGACTCGCTCGAGATGAGCGTCCTGGCGCTCGACCCGGACGCGAACGTGAAGGCGCAGGCCGGCCGGGCGTTCGGCTTCAGCCGCGCCGGCCGCGCGACGGGCGCGGTGACGCTGCTCGTGGACCAGGTGATCGAGCTTCCGCCGGAGCCGCTCACGCTGCGCGTCGGGGTCACCAGCCGTGTGCTCGGCCGGGCGGGCTCCGTGCAGCTTCCCGTGGACGTGCCGAAGCCGTCGGACGGCAAGCTGCAGGTGAGCGGGCTGGCGATTGGCGTCGTGGGAGACCGGACGCTCGCCGTGAACGGCGCCGTCGCCGGTCCGCTGCTGCCGTTCCAGCCGCTGACGGCGCGGGAGTTCGCGGCGTCGGACACGCTGCGGGTCTTCGGCCGCGTGTGGTGGAAGTCGCGAGGGGCGCCGGTCGTGACGATGGCCATCCGATTGCTGTCGGGCGGTGCGCCACCGGCGGCCGTCCAACCCGCGCTCACGACCGCGGACGGGGTGGGCGGCGGAAAGCTGATGACGCTCGACCAGGCCGTGCCGCTGTCGGGCCTCGCGCCCGGCGACTACGTCCTCGAGGTGTCGGCGCGGCTCGGCAAGGACAGGCCCATCACGCGGGCCGTGCCGTTCCGCGTGCGGTAGCCGGCCCGGGGCGCGCTACCGCCGTCGCCCGTTCAGCCACGCGCCGACCCAGGTGCGGCGCACACCGTACTGGTACGCGATCAGCAGCACGCCGAGCGTGGTCGCGGTGATGAACGGCACCTGGATCCACCAGGGCAGCCCCGAGCGCACGAGCAGGATCTGCAGCGCCACGACGACCGGCAGGTGTGCCAGGTAGACCCAGTACGACGCGTCGGAGAGGTAGCGGGCGGCGGGCGACGGGCGGGCGCCGAACCGGACGAACGCCCCGAGCCAGCCGAAGACCGACGCCGTCATCGTGACCGCGATGGCGAAGGCGTCGATCGCGCGGAACAGGACCGGGTGCTCGGCCGGCCACCCGCCGCCGGCGGCGCGCAGCATGGCGCCGACGGACACGGCCAGGCTCATCACGAGTCCCAGCGCCAGCAGCGGCAGGCAGCGGCGGGCGTAGACCTGCAGCAGGTCCTGCTGCCCGTGGAGCCACCAGCCGAAGGCGAATCACAGGCCGTCGAGCAGGCTCACCGGTACGTTCCACGCGAAGGACATGTCGGGCGTGTCGATGACGGGGCTGTGCATGCCGGCGATGACGGGCGTCAGGACGAGCGCGGCGACGACTGGCCAGGCCCCGTTGCCGGCGGCGACGCGCAGCCCGGCCGACAGCCGGTCGCTCAGCGCGGCGGGCGGCGGCCAGCGGCGCGCCAGCGCCCGCGCGATCAGGAACAGCGCGACGATGTACGAGAGGACGTACAGGAACCAGAGGTGCGCCAGGTTGATCGCCGGCCATTGCCACCGCTCGGCGACCAGCGACTGCAGCACCTGGCGCCAGAGCGGCCAGGCCAGGTACTCCGGCGGCAGGTGCATCCAGCCGGTCAGTGTCCCGCCCGTGATCCACAACGCGTCCACCATCGCCTTGATCGGATACAGCGCGACGACGAAGACGAGCAGGATTCGGACGACGCGGTCCTTCGCGTACGCGCGAACGCCACGCTTGGCGACGATGAGCGCGCCGAAGAACCCGGCGAGCAGGAAGAAGACCTCGAGCCGGAAGGCGTGGAGGTAGATGTAGAGCCAACTCAGGAAGGGCTGGGCCTCGGCCCGCCCGACCGCCCATTCGCCTGGCTTCGCGATGAACGCGAGCAGGGCGTGCAGGAGCACGCCGCTCATGAGGGCCACGGCCCGGAGGGCGTCGAGGCCGTGCCAACGCCCGGAGCCGTCGGTCGTCACTCCACCTGATTTCGGCACGAGCCCGGCCGCCCGTTAGCGGGCAGTGCCAATCTGGTCTATTCTCAGAACCAGCCCGTCAGGAAAGGACCCCGACCTCATGACCGCTACCGCCCGCCGGGTGACCCTGGTGCTCGCGCTCGTCGGCCTCGGCTTCGCGTCCGCGTCCACCTGGGTGCACTACCGCCTGCTCACCGAGCCGGGGTACCTGAGCCCGTGTGACGTGAGCGCGACGTTCAACTGCTCGCAGGCCTATCTCAGCAGCTACGGATCGGTGTTCGGCGTGCCGGTCGCAATCGGCGGGATGGCCTGGTTCGCGCTGGTCGCCCTCATCGCCGCGTTCGCCGGATCGCCCGGGAAGCGCGACGCCGGCGCGGCGGCAGGCTACATCCTGGCGCTGTCGGTCGTCGGCCTGGCCTCGATCCTGTACCTGGGCTACGCGTCCTTCGTCGTCCTGCACACGGGCTGCCTGCTGTGCATGGGGACCTACGCCTGCGTGATCGGGATCTTCCTCGTCTCGGTGTCGTCTGGCGCGGCGGTGCTGCCCGGCCTGCCCGCCCGGATCGCGAGCGACCTGCGTGCGGTCTTCCGGCACCCGGCGCTCGTCACCGTCGCGCTCCTCTACATCGCCGGCACCGCGTCGGCCGTCGCGTGGTTCCCGAAGGAGATGACCGCGCCGTCGCAGGCGCCGGCGCCGGCGCCCGAGAACGAGCAGACGCGCTTCGCCCAGGCGTGGGCGAGGCAGCCGCGGTTCGACCTCGGCGTGCCGGCCGACGGCGCGAAGGTCGTGGTCGTCAAGTTCAACGACTGGCTCTGCCCGGCCTGCAAGGCCTGGTCGCTCAACTACGCGGCCATCCTGCAGAAATACGAGACGTCGCAGCCGGGCGGCGTGAAGTACGTGCTCAAGGACTGGCCGTGGAACAGCGCGTGCAACCCGAGCGTGCCGCAGACGTTCCAGGGGCACGAGTCGTCGTGCGACGCGGCGGTGGCCGTGCGCCTCGCGCGCGAGCACGGCAAGGACCAGGCGATGGAGGACTGGCTGTTCGCCAACCAGGAACAGCTGATCCAGCAGGGCATCGCCGGCCGCGGCGAGGCGTCGAAGGCGATTCGCGCGCACGCGCTGGAACTGACCGGCGCGCGCGACTTCGATCGCGAGTACCAGCGCCTGATCCCGCTCGTCCGCCAGGACGTCGCCGACGGGATGCAGCTCGAGGTGCACTCGACGCCGACCTACTTCGTCAACGGCGTGATGACGACGTCGCGCCCGACGCCGACCGACCGCGGCGGCGTGAACCTGCCGCCGGCCTACTTCGACATGGCGATCCAGATCGAGCTGGCGGCGCCGACGACCGGCGCGGCGACACCCGCGCCGGGTGGTCCGGGAGGCGGCACGCCGAGGTGACGTGATGAGCCGCCGCGAGACGGAACGGATCCTGGCGGCGATTCGCGACGTCCGATCGCGCGGGGAGCGCGCGGCGCTGGCCACGGTCGTCCGCGTGCGCGGCAGCGCCTACCGCCGCGAGGGCGCGCAGATTCTGGTGCGCGAGAACGGCGGGTGGGAGTGCCTGCTCTCCGGCGGCTGTCTCGAGCCGGCGGTGGCCGACGCCGCCGCGCGCGTCATCGCCACCGGTGCGCCCGTCCTCGTGCCCTACGACCTCGAGGACGACTCGGTCTGGGGTCTCGGCATCGGCTGCACGGGCGCCGTGGACGTCCTCATCGAGCGGCTGGACGACGACGAGGTCATGCGCGCGTGGATCGACCGGCTGGAGCGCGGCGCGCCGGCGGTGCTGGTCACGCCGCTCGACGGCGCGTCCGGTCGGCTGCTGGTGGACGCCGCCGGCGGGACGACCGGCCGGATCACGCCCGTCGTGCCGGGCCTCGTCGATGCGGCGCGCCGGCGGCTCGCGGCGCGCTCGCCGCACGCCGGGACCGAGGGGCTGGCCGGCGTCGATCTCTTCTTCGCGATCAGCCAGCCGCCGCCGTCGCTCGTCCTCTTCGGGGCCGGGCACGACGCGGTGCCGCTCGCGCGGGGCGCGTGGGACCTCGGCTATGCCGTCACCATCGTGGACTCGCGCGAGGCGTTCCTCACGTCCGATCGGTTTCCCGGCATGACGCGGGTCCACGCGTCGTTCGACCGGCTCGGCGACGCGATCGCGCTCGACGCCCGCAGCGCGGTCGTCGTCATGAACCACCACCTCGAACGCGACCGGCAGAGCCTGCGTGCCGCGCTCGCCTCCGACGCCCGGTACGTCGGCCTGCTCGGTCCGCGGTCACGGCTGCACAAGCTCGTCGCCGCCCTGCGGGACGAGGGCGCGGCGCCGGACGACGCGGCGCTCGCCCGGGTCAGGAACCCGGTGGGGCTCGCGATCGGCGCGGAGACGCCGGAAGAGATCGCGGTGTCGATCCTGGGTGAACTCGTCGCGCTCGATCGCGGGTTCGAGGGCGGGTTCCTCGCGGGACGCGAGTCGAGCCTTCACCGATCCGACGACAGCCGGGCGCTGGCGCGCTCGTAGTCCTCGGGCGTGTCGATGTCCACCAGCCGGTCCTCCGGAAACGGCAGGACCGTCGTCTCGCCGGCGTGCCGCTGCAGCACCGACCGCGCGCCGTGCTGGAGCGCCGCCAGTTCCGGGAAGAACGCCCGATCGAACAGATGCGGCGGCGCGGTGACGTCGCCGTAGCGGACCGAGACGATGCCGCGCGGGTTGGCGCGATAGGCGTCGAGCAGCCGGCGGTAGTCCGAGGAGGTCACGAAGGGCTGGTCGGCGAGCGCGAACATGGCCGCCTGGCTGTCGTCGAGGGCGCCGACGGCCGTGCGGAACGAGCTGCCCATGCCGGTCGCGTAGTCCGGGTTGACGACCGTCCGGCAGGGAAGGCCGGCGAGGACGGCCGCGGTCGCCTCGTGCTCGAAGCCGAGCACGACCAGCAGGTCGTCGAATCCCGCGCCGGCGACCTGCGCCACGGTGCGCCGCAGCAGCGGCACGTCGCCCATCGGCAGCAGGAGCTTCTGCCGCCCCATCCGGGTGGACGCGCCCGCCGCGAGGACCACCGCGCTGATTCGCATGCCCTCATTTTACGCGCGCGACGTTGAGCCGCCGTGGTCGCGGGAGTAAGATGCAGATCTAACCTGCCGCTCGCCACGGCCGAGTCCGGTCCCCCGGCCCTGAGAGGAGGTCGTCCCGTGATTCCCGCAGCGTTCGACTACGTGCGCGCGCATTCCACCGACGAGGCCTTCGCCCTCCTGCAGCAGCACGGCGCCGACGCGCGCGTGCTGGCCGGCGGCCAGAGCCTCATTCCGGCGATGCGCTTCCGGCTCGCGCGGCCGGCGGTGCTCGTCGACATCAACCCGATCACGGCGCTCTCGGCCGTCACGCTCGACGGCGCGCTCACGCTCGGCGCCACGGCGCGCGACGTCGCCATCGAGCGGGCGCCCTGGATCGGCGAGACGCGCTGGAGCCTGCTCCACGACGTTTCCCGGGTCGTGGCCGATCCCGTCGTCCGCCAGATGGCCACCGTGGTCGGCAGTCTCTGCCACAACGATCCGGCGGGCGACTGGACGACGACGGCGCTGGCCGCGCGGGCCGAGGTCGTCGTGCGCGGCGCGACGGGCGAGCGCACGGTCGCCATCGACGACTTCCTGGTGGACAGCTTCACCACCGCGGTCGCCGACGGCGAGATGGCGCTGGCCGTGCGGTTCCCGGTGCCCGACGACCGCACCGCGGGGGCGTACCAGAAGGTCGAGCGCAAGGTCGGCGACTTCGCGACGGCCGCCGCGGCCGTGCAGATCGCGCTGGCGAAGGACGGCACGGTGCGGCAGGCCGGCATCGCGCTCTCGGCCGCCGGGCCGTGCGCGGTGCGCGTCACGGCGGCCGAGGCCGCGCTGACGGGGCAGAAGCCCACGGCCGACGCCATCCGCGCCGCGGCCGACGCGGCCGAGAAGGCGAGTGAGCCGCAGGCCGACCTCCGCGGATCGGTCGAGTACAAGAAACACCTGGCCGGCGTGCTGGTGGCTCGCGGCATCCGCCAGGCCCTGTCGCGTCTGGGGGTGCAGGCATGAAGGTCAGCGTGAAGATCAACGGCGTCGCGTACGAGCGCGACGTGGAACCCCGCACGCTGCTCGCGTACTTCATTCGCGAGGCGTGCGGCCTGACCGGCACGCACGTCGGCTGCGACACGTCGAGCTGCGGCTGCTGCGTCGTCGTCCTGGACGGCACGACGGCGGTCAAGTCGTGCACGATGCTCGCCGCGCAGGCCGACGGGCACGAGATCCTGACCGTCGAGGGCCTCGCGAAGGGCGGGGCGCTCCATCCCATTCAGCAGGCGTTCTGGGACAACCACGGGTTGCAGTGCGGCTACTGCACGCCGGGCATGATGCTCACGTCCTACGCGATGCTGCAGCACACGCCGGACCCGAGCGAGGCGGAGATTCGCGAGGGCCTCGCCGGCAACCTCTGCCGGTGCACCGGCTACGTGAACATCGTCAAGGCCGTCCGGCAGGCCGCGGGCGCCATGCGCGAACCGGCCGCCAAGGCCTGAGCGCGCGGGGGGATCACGATGAGCGACCAGACATCCGCAGGCGCGGTCGGCCAGGCGATGAAGCGCAAGGAGGACCCGCGCTTCATCCAGGGCAAGGGCAACTACGTGGACGACCTGGCGATGCCGGGCATGCTCTACGCGGCGCTCGTGCGCAGCCCGTATGCCCACGCGACGATCACGAACATCGACATCTCGGAGGCGATGAAGGTCCCCGGCGTGGTGGCCGTCATCACCGGCAAGGACCTCGAGGCCGCGGGCCTCGGCTGGCTGCCGACGTTCCACGGGCTGGACAAGCAGATGGTGCTCGCCATCGGCAAGGTGCTGTTCCAGTACCAGGAGGTCGCGGCCGTCTTCGCCGAGACGCGCGAGGCCGCGGCCGACGGCGCCGAGGCGGTGCAGGTGGACTACGACCCGCTGCCCGTCGTCGCCGACCCGTTCACCGCGAAGAAGGACGAGGTGATCCTCCGTCCCGATCGCGAGCAGAAGACGAACCACATCTATCACTGGGAGGTCGGCGACCGGGACGCGACGGCGAAGGCGCTCGAGAAGAGCGCGCACCGGATCAGCCAGCGCGTGTGGTTCCAGCGCTGCCATCCGGCGCCGCTCGAGCCGTGCGGCTGCGTGGCCTGGTTCGACACGATGGGCCGGCTGCAGTTTCACGTCACCTCGCAGGCGCCGCACGTGTACCGCACGGCGCTGTCGCTCGTCACGGGCATCCCCGAGGACAAGATTCACGTCGTCTCGCCCGACATCGGCGGCGGGTTCGGCAACAAGGTGCCCGTCTACCCGGGCTACGTGTGCGCCGTCGTCGGCGCGCTGAAGATCGGGCGGCCCGTGAAGTGGGTCGAGACGCGGACCGAGAACCTCACGTCCACCGGGTTCGCGCGCGATTACCACATGGACGTGGAACTCGGCGCGACGAAGGACGGCAGGCTCACCGCGGTCCGGGTGTCCACGGCGGCCGACCATGGCGCGTTCGACGCCGCGGCGGACCCGACGAAGTACCCGGCCGGCATGTTCGGCATCGTCACCGGCAGCTACGACGTGCCGGCGGCGCACGCGGAGGTGGACGCCTACTTCACCAACAAGGCCCCGGGCGGCATCGCCTACCGGTGCTCGTTCCGCGTGACCGAGGCGAGCTTCGCCATCGAGCGGGCCATGGACATCCTGGCCGACGAGCTGAAGATGGACGCGGTCGAGCTGCGGCGGAAGAACTTCATCAGGCCGGACCAGTTCCCGTACGCGTCCGCGCTCGGGTTCACCTACGACAGCGGCGACTACGAGAAGACGCTCGACAAGGCGCTCGAGATCGTCGACTACCAGGCGCTGCTGGCCGAGCAGGCCGCGGCGCGCAAGCGCGGCGAGCTGATGGGCATCGGGATCTCGACCTTCACCGAGGTCGTCGGCGCCGGGCCGTCGAAGCACTTCGACATCCTCGGCATCAAGATGTTCGACAGCGCCGAGATCCGGATCCACCCGACGGGCGCCGGCATCGTGCGCGCCGGCACGAAGTCGCAGGGCCAGGGCCACGAGACGACCTGGGCGCAGATCGTGGCCGAGGAACTCGGCCTCGACCCGCAGAACATCATGGTCGAGGAGGGCGACACGGACACCGCGCCCTATGGGCTCGGCACCTACGCGAGCCGCAGCACGCCGACGGCCGGGGCCGCGATCACGATGGCCGCGCGGCGCATCCGCGAGCGCGCGCGCAAGGTCGCCGCGCACCTGCTCGAGGTGGGCGAGGCCGACGTCGAGTGGACCGACTACAAGTTCCAGGTCCGCGGCGTGCCGGCGAAGACCGTGACGATGAAGGAGGTCGCGTTCGCGGCGTACACGAACATGGGGCCGAACGAGCCCGGCCTCGAGGCGACGTACTACTACGACCCGCCGAACATGACGTTCCCGAACGGCACCTACGTCGCCGTCGTCACGGTGGACCGCGAGACCGGCGAGGTCCGGGTGAAGCGCTTCCTCGCGGTGGACGACTGCGGCGTCGTGATCAACCCGATGATCGTCGAGGGCCAGATCCACGGCGGCCTCACCGAGGGGTTCGCGATCGCGTTCATGCAGGAGATCCAGTACGACGCCGAGGGCAACAACCTGAACACGAACTTCACCGACTACCTCGTGCCGACGGCGTTCGAAACGCCGACGTGGGAGACGGCGAGCACGGTGACGCCCAGTCCGCACCACCCGATGGGCGCCAAGGGCGTCGGCGAGAGTCCCAACGTCGGGAGTCCGGCGGCGTTCGTCAACGCGGTGATCGACGCGCTGTCGCCGCTCGGCGTGCGGCACATCGACATGCCCGTCACCCGCGACAAGGTGTGGCGGGCGATCCGGGACGCGGCGAAGCACTGACATCCCGTCCCGTCGCGGGAAGGAGCGAAGGCGCGTGAAGCTGGAATACCAGGGCCAGGAGCAGATCCCGGTCGGCGCGGACGCGGTCTGGGCGTTCGTCACGGATCCCGACAAGGTCGCGCACTGCCTGCCGGACCTCATCGAGGCCACCGTGACCGACCCGACGCACTTCGAGGCCGTGGTGCGCGTGGGCGTGGGGCCGGTGCGCGGCAGGCTGAAGTTCAAGTTCACGCTGAAGCCGGACGACGCCGCGCGGCACATCGGCATCACGGCCTCGGGCGGCGGCTTCGGGTCGGTGATCGACCTCGACGCGGGCGCCGACGTCAAGGCCGGCGGCGAAACGGCCACCACGCTCGACTGGAAGGGCGAGGCCGAGATGCGCGGTCCGATTGCCGCGGTCGGCGGCCGCGTGCTCGACGGCCAGGCCCGCAAGCTCATCGAGCAGACCTTCTCGACCGTCCGCGAGCGGCTGTCGGCCCGCTGACCGCGATGACCCGCGCGACCCTGCCGCAGCGCCTGTTCCCGCTGCACGACCCGGCCGCGGTCGATCGCCTGCTCGACCGCTTCGAGCGCGTGGCGCTGTTCAAGGCCGGATCGGGCGACAAGACGGTGCAGGCGTGGCTCGTCGCGCAGCGGCTCCTCGAGGCGCGTCCGGACGTGCCCGTCGGCCTGATGGTGCTCCCACAGGACCGGCCGGCCAGCGAGCACGTCAGCGCGCGCACCGGCATCACGCACCGCAGCCCGCAGTTCGTGCTGGTCGAGCGAGGCGAGCCGCGTTTCCACCTCGACGAGTTCGCCATCACGCCGGATCGACTCGGACCCGAACTGGCCTCGCACCTGCCCTCGCCGCCGGGACCGCGCGTGGTCAACGACGCGGTGATTTCGCTGGCGCCGTATCGGGCGCTGCTCGAGGCGTTCGTCTCCGGCGGACTGCCGCAGCCGCGCTTCGAGTGGGCGTGGCTCGAGCGGCTGCAGCGCGAGGCGCCGTGGCGCGACGAGGAGACGTTCGCGCGGCTGGACGCGCTGTTCGAGCACCCCGACGGGCGGGACCTGCAACCGGCGCGCGCGATCGCGATCGAGTTCCAGGCGCAGCTCGCGGGGCGGCGCGAGCCGCTCGAGGCACGCGCGCGGCGGCTGCTGGCGGACTGGCCCGCGGACCCCGCGACACCGCCGGCGGGCGGCTGATGTCCCCGGGCGGCGATTCGCTATGATGGCGTCATGGACGACTTCCTCGATCGCGTGACCGCGCTCGTGCGGGACGGGCAGTCGTTCGCGACCGCCACCGTCGTCGCGCGCCGCCCGCCGGTGTCCGCGCACCTCGGCGACCGCGCGATCGTCCGCGCCGACGGCCAGATGGACGGCTTCATCGGCGGCGCGTGCTCGCGCGAGATCGTCCGTCGCCAGGCGCTCGAGACGCTGCGGCTCCGTCATGCCAGGCTCGTCTCGATCCGGCCCGACGCGCCGGCCGCGGACGAGACGGACCCCGAACACGTCATCGTGCCGATGACGTGCGTGTCCGAGGGCGCCGTGGACGTCTACGTCGAACCGCACCTGCCGCGGCGACGCCTCGTCGTCGTGGGCGCGACGCCGGTCGCCGAGGCGCTGGCACGCACCGCGGCGAGCCTGTCCTATGACGTCGTCCGCGTCGTCGAGTCGGACGAGCGTGGCGATCTCCAGACGGCGGGCGCCACGATTCCCGGTGTCCGCGTGGACGCGCTCGAGGATCTCGCGCGCGTGCTCCAGGACGCGACGCCCGAGACGGCCGTCGTCGTGGCGTCGCAGGGACATTACGACGAGACGGCGCTCGACGTCGTGCTGCGGCACGCCCCCGGGTACGTCGGGCTGGTCGCGTCGCGCAAGCGCGGCGCGAGCGTGCGCGCGTTCCTCGAAGGCAACGGTATTCCCGGGACGGATCGCGTGCGGTGTCCCGCGGGACTGGACCTCGGGGCGCGGACCGCGCCGGAAATCGCGCTGTCGATCCTCGCCGAGATCGTCCAGGTCCGGCCGAGCCGCACGCTGAACCCGGAGGCGTCCGCACCCGCCGCCGGCGGGGCGCACGGCGCCGGCCAGGCGGCCGTGCCGGCGACCCTCCCGGGCCAGGCGGCGGTGCCGGCCGCGGTGGCCGCGACCGTGCCGGTCGTGCCGGTCCCGGACCCCCCGCCATCGGCCACGGACCCGACGACCGCCATCGATCCGGTGTGTGGCATGACGGTCGATCGCGCCCGCGCGAAGCACCGCGCCGAGGTGGACGGCGTGACGTACTTCTTCTGCTGCGCGGGGTGCCGCGCGCGATTCGTCGCCCAGCCCGCCCGCTACCTCGCGGCGCGGTCGTGATGGACCCGGCGACCATCCGCGCGCGGTTCCAGGAACACGGCTTCATCGTCGGTGAGCCGTTCGCGACCGCGCTGCAGCTCGTGCTGGCGCTCGAGAAGCCGTTGCTCATCGAGGGCCCGGCCGGCGTCGGCAAGACGGAGAGCGCGAAGACGCTGGCCGAGGTGCTCGGCACGCGGCTGATCCGGCTCCAGTGCTACGAGGGGCTCGACGCGCTCACCGCGCTCTATGAGTGGAACTACCCGCGCCAGCTCCTGCACATCCGCCTGGCCGAGGCGCGTGGCGAGTCGGCGGACCAGCAGGAATCGGAGATCTTCAGCGACCGGTTCCTGCTCAAGCGGCCGCTGCTCGAGGCCATCACCCAGGACCGGTCGCCGGTGCTGCTCATCGACGAGATCGATCGCGCCGACGAGGCGTTCGAGGCATTCCTGCTCGAGGTGCTGGCGGAGTGGCAGGTGACGATCCCGGAGCTCGGCACGATCCGCGCGCGTCACAAGCCCGCCGTGATCCTGACGAGCAACCGCACGCGGGAGCTCTCCGACGCGCTGCGCCGACGGTGCCTCTTCTACTGGCTCCCGTACCCGACGCTCGAGGAGGAGGTCGCGATCCTGCACGCGCGGGTGCCCGGCGTGTCGGCGCGGCTGGCGCGGCAGGTGGCCGACGTGATGCAGGTGCTGCGCGGCCTCGACCTGCAGAAGGCCCCGGGCGTGGCCGAGAGCCTCGACTGGGCGATGGCGCTGATGAGCCTGCACCGCGATCACCTCGACGCGGACGCGCTGGCGCAGACGATCGGCTGCATCCTCAAGGTGCGCGAGGACCACGGCGTGCTCGCGTCGCATCGCGAGGCGTTGTCGGCGGCGATGGACGGCCCGTCCGCGGACAGGGGCCTCGAGACCGACTTCGGCCTCGGCACCGTGTCGCGGCCCGGTCGCTGACCGCCGATGTACCCGTTTGCCAGCCTGCCGGACAACCTCGCGGCCTTCTGCCGGGTGCTGGCGGACGACCACGGCTTCCGGATCGGGCCGCGCGAGGTGCACGACGCCATCCGCGCGCTGGAGGTGACCCCCATCGGCGACGAGCGCGCGGTCCGCGACGCCCTGCGGCCCGTGCTCGGATCGACCCGCGACGAGGCCGCCGTCTTCGACGCGGCCTTCGCGGCGTTCTTTCACCCGCGCCGGGGTCTGGGCCCGGCCGGCCGGTCGGACGCGCGGCCGTTCGATCTCCGGCCGGTGGCCGCGCGGCGGCCGGCACCGCGCCGGGCGGTCACCGACGGCCCACCCGAAGATGCGGCAGCGCCGGAACGCCGCGGCGACGAAGCCGCCGACGCGATGGGCGCGGAGACCGGCGACGACGATCGCGAGGACACGGCGGCGGCGCGGCTGCGCGCGCGCGCCAGCGCGATGGACGCGGCCGGCCCGCCGCCGGATCTCCAGGCGGCCGACGCGGCCTGGCGACAGGCCGCGCGCGCCTTCGCGCGGCGCATCGAGGTCGGCCGGGCGCGGGCGTGGCGGCCGGCGCCGCGCGGGCCGCGCTTCGACCTGCGCCGCACGCTCCGCGGCAGCCTGCACACCGGGGGAGAGGTGCTGCTCACCCGGTGGCGCGACAGGCCCCGGCGGCGTCCCCGGTTCGTCGTGATCGTGGACGGCAGCCGCTCGATGCACCCGTACGTCGGGCCGGCGCTGCGGCTCGCCGTCGCGCTCACGGCGGCGGCCGCCGACGTGGACGTGTTCGCCTTCTCGACGACGATCCGGCGCGTGACGTCCGAGGTGCGCCTGGCCGCGCTCGGTCTCCCGCGCGCACTCCCGGAGCTGCACCACGCCTGGGGCGGCGGCACCAGCCTCGGCGACTGCCTGACCGCCTTCGTGCGCGGCTGGGCGGAGCGGCTGGTCGCGCGGCGGACGATCGTGATCGTCGCCAGTGACGGCCTCGACACCGGACGCCCGGCGGTGGTGCGCGAGGCGATGGCGCAGCTCCACAGGACCGCGGCGGCCATCGTGTGGCTCAACCCGCTGCTCGAGACGCCCGGCTACGCGCCGACGGCGGGCGGCATGCGCGCCGCGCGGCCCTTCATCACCACGCTCGACTGGGTGCAGACACCGGCGGACCTGAGACGGCTCGCGGGGGCCGTGCGGCTGCGGCGGTGGTAACCCCGGACGCCGCTTGCGTCTTCGGGGAGGTATGACCGCTCACGCCTTCGCCCCGCGCGTCGCCCTCTGGTCCGTCCTCGCCGTCCTCGCGGCGGCCCCCTCCGCCAGCGCCCAGGTCGATCCGGCGAGGGCCGAGGCCTACTTCGCCGAGGCGGCCGCGCTCTGCGCGCGCGAGGGCGGCCGGATCTGGGGTGTGTCGCTCTGCGGCCCCATCGTCATCGGCGACGCGGCCACCGGGACCATCGCGACGAACCAGCCGGCACCGGAGGCCCCGCGGCCGCGCGCGATCGGCTTCGCGAACGCCGCGATGCGGTGGGGGACGGAACGGTGGACCACCGTCGTGTGGTCCCTGATTCCGGAAGACCCCGGCCGGCGCGCCCGGCTCTGGCTGCACGAGCTGTTCCACCGGGTGCAGCCGGATCTCGGGCTGTTCGTGCAGGACGCCGACAACGCGCATCTGGACACGCGCGAGGGCCGGTACTGGCTGCAGCTCGAGTGGCGGGCGCTGGACGCGGCGCTCGCCTCGGCCGGCGACGCGCGCCGCGCGGCCGTCGCCGACGCGCTCGCGTTCCGGGCCGCGCGTCACGCCCGGTTCCCCGAGGCCGCCGAGACGGAACGACGCCTGATCATCAACGAGGGGCTGGCGCAGTACACCGGGACCGTGGCCGGGTTCGTCGATCGCGCCGCCGCGGTGGCCGACGCGCGCGCGCAGCTCGACGAGGCGCCGGCGAGCCCGACCCTCGTGCGGACCTTTCCGTACCCGCTCGGCACCGCGTACGGCCTGCTGCTCGATGACGTGTCACCCGGGTGGCCACGCCGGATGACCGGCGACGTGGATCCGGTCGCGATGCTGGTGGCGGCCGCCGGCCTCCGCGCGTCGCCCGATCCCGCGGAGGCGGCGGCGCGCTACGACGGCGCCGCCCTGGCCGACGCCGAGGCCGCGCGCGAGCGCGAGCGCGAAGCGCGCGTGGCCGCCCTCCGCCGGAGGTTCGTGGACGGCCCCGTGGTCGTGGTGCCCGCCGGCCGCAACGCGTCGTTCGTCACGGCAGGCCTCACGCCCATTCCCGGCGCCGGCACCGTCGTGCAGCAGTACCGCGTGGCCGGCGACTGGGGATCGCTCGAAGCCGACGACGTGCTGCTGTCGCCTGATCGGCAGCGGCTGACGCTGCCGGGACCGTACACGCGCGACGGGTCGGTGGTCCGCGGCGCCGGCTGGACGATCACGCTCGCGCCGGGCTGGGACCTGCAGCCGGGACCGCGGCCGGGCGACGCGACGGTGGGCCGGAGCGCGGCGGGCAACGACCTATAATCGCGAAGTCCTCACCGAATTCCGGGGCCGACGCACGGCCCGTCGGCGCGAGGCGCCCGCTGCATCCCCGATGGCGCGAACACTGTCCGACGACGTCCGGCTCGTGATCGACACGCTGGGGCACGTGATCCAGGCCCAGGGTGGCGCGGCGATCTACGACGCCGTCGAGACGATCCGTCTGGCCGCCAAGGAGGCACGGGAGTCCGCGGACCCGCCGCGCGCGGAGGCGGCGCGCGAACGTCTGGCCTCGGCCGCGCACCGGCTCGATGCGGCCACCGCCCTGGAGGTGGCCCGCGCCTTCACGCTGTACTTCCAGCTCGTCAACCTGGCCGAGGACGCGCAGCGCGCCAGGGAACTGCGCCGGCGGGAGTCCGAGGGCGGGCCGGAGTCGGTGGGCGACTCGATCCACGGCGTGATCGCCTCGGTCGCGCGCGACGGCGCCACGCGCGACCAGGCGCTGGCCGCGCTCGCCGACGTCCGGTTGACGTTCGTCCTGACGGCGCACCCGACCGAGGCCCGCCGGCAGACGACCGAGCGGCTGCTCGCCGACGTCGCCACCGCGATCCGGCGGCGTGACCGGCGCGTGCTCAGCGCGCTCGAGGTGGCCGCCACCGACCGACGGCTGCGCGCGGCCATCGAGGCGCTCGGCCTCCACGCCGCCGAGCGGACCGATCGCCCAAGCGTCCTCGACGAGGTGCACGCCGGGCTCTGGTACCTGCGTCACGTCATGCTCGACGTCGTGCCCCGGTTCCAGCGGCGGCTCCAGGACGCGTTCGAGCAGCGGTTCGGCGCGATTGACGCGCTGGCCCTGCCGATGCCCGTCCGGTTCGGGTCGTGGATGGGCGGCGACCGCGACGGCAACCCGTACGTGACGCCCGAGGTGACGGCGCGGACGCTCGAACTGCACCGCGACCTCGTCCTGGACCGCTACGAGGCCGACCTGCGCGCGTTGATCGACCCGCTGGCCGCGGCGGAGGGCCGGCTCCCGGATCACCCGGATCTCGCCGCCAGCCTCGCGCGGGCCGAATCGGCAGTGCCCGATCTGGTCGAGGAGGTCCGGCGCCGCAATCCGCGCGAGCCGCTGCGCCGGCTGCTGGCGCTCGCCGCCGCGCGGCTCGGGCGCGTCCGGACGGAGCAGCCCGGCGCCTACGCCGACGCCGCGGAGTTCCTGGACGACCTCGGCGTGCTGCGCGACGTGCTCCGGCGCGCCGGGTCGCGGGCGCTTCCCGACGACGGGCTGGCCGCGCTGATCCAGCGCGTCCGCTGCTTCGGCTTCCACCTGGCGACGCTCGACGTGCGCGAGGCGAGCGCCGTCCACCGGCGGCTCGTCGGCGAATGGCTCGACGATCCGGGCTACGCGACCGCGTCGCCGGCGGATCGCGTCGCGGCGCTGGACCGCCTGTCGTGGCCGCCAGACGGCGTGGCGTCGTGGTCGGACGGCTCGCAGCGCGCGCTGGACCTGTTCGCGACGATCACCCGGCTGCAGCGGCGGTTCGGCCCGCAGGCGATCGGCGCCTACGTGATCTCGATGACGGAGAGCGCGGCCGACGTGCTCGAGGTCCTTCGCATCGCCGAGCTCCACGGCATCGCCGCGTCCCTCGACATCGTCCCGCTCCTCGAGACGCCGGACGACCTGCGCCGGGCCGGCCCGTTGCTCGAGGCGCTGTTCACGGAGCCCCGGCATGCCCGGCAGCTCGAACGGCGTGGCCGGACGCAGGAACTGCTCGTCGGGTACTCGGACTCGATGAAGCAGGGCGGCCTGCTCGCCAGCCGCACGCTGATCGCCCGGGCGCAGCGCGAGGCGGCCCGCGTGTGCCGGCGGCACGGCGTGCGGCTGCGGGTGTTCCACGGCCGGGGCGGGTCGGTGAGTCGTGGCGGGGGGCCGACCCACCGGGCGATCCTCGCGCTGCCGCACGAGGCGTTCAGCGGCCACGCCCGGATCACCGAGCAGGGCGAGATGCGCGCGCACAACTTCGCCAATCCCGATCTCGCGGTGCGGTACCTGGAGCAGTCCGTCGGCGCCGCGATGCAGGTCCGCTGGGAGACCGCGCGTCGGCCGGCGGTCGGCGAGGCGCGGGACGTCTCGCTGTTCGACTCGCTGGCCGCGACGAGCCAGGCGGCCTACGAGGCGTTCGTCGGCGACCCGCGGCTCGCGCCGTATTTCCGCGCGGCCACGCCCTTCGATCAGATCGCGGCCCTGAACATCGCGAGCCGCCCGTCGCGCCGCCCGGCGGACGGCGCGGCGGCCACGGGCCTGGAGGGGCTGCGGGCCATTCCCTGGGTCTTCGCGTGGAGCCAGTCGCGCCACGTCCTGACGGGCTGGTACGGTGTCGGGGCGGCGCTGACGGCGATGTTCGCCGAGCCGGACGGCGACGCGCGCCTGCGCGAGGCCTACCGGACCTCGCGGTTCTTCCGGGACCTCGTGGACAACGTCGAGATGGCGCTCGCCAAGGCGGACCTGCCCATCGCCGCGCGCTACGCCGATCTATGCGAGGGCGCTGACGTCCGCGGCCTGTTCGACGTCATCGCCGGCGAGTTTCACCGGACCGTGTCGGCGGTGCTGCGCGTCACCGGGCAGGGGAGCCTGCTCGCCGCCGATCCGGTGCTGGCGCACTCGATCCGGCTGCGCAACCCGTACGTGGATCCGCTGTCCTACCTCCAGGTCGAGGCGCTGCGACGGCTGCGGGACCCGGCGGCGATCGACGCGGCCACCCGGGCGGCCTGGGAGCGGGTCGCGCGCGCGACGGTGCAGGGCATCGCCGCGGGCATCCGGCACACGGGCTGACGCCGCGGGGCCGGTCACGGGTTCGGGGTCGCCACCCGCCGGCCCGGGCGTTTGCCTCGCGACCGGTCTGGTGGGATGATGCCCCCCGCTCGTTCCTGCGGTTCCTTCGCCACGGAGGACTCATTCCATGACACGACGTTCTCACGCACGCCGCCTGGCCGGCTGCGGAGTGCTGGTGCTGGCCGCGACCGTCGCGACCCGTGCCCAGCAGCCGACGACCGGACAGGCCGCCGCGCCCGCCGGGCCCCTGGCTCCCGAGAAGTACCACGACATCCAGGTGCTCACCGACGTGCCGGCCGATCAGCTCGACCTCACCATGCGCTACTTCTCGGCGGCCACCGGCCTCGAATGCCGGAACTGCCACGTTCGCGACGAGGCGACCGGCGCCTTCGCGTACGACCAGGACACCCGGACGAAGACGACGGCGCGCCGCATGATCAAGATGGTGCAGTCGGTGAACGCCGGCGACTTCGGCGTCCGCATCAACTGCGCCACCTGCCACGCGGGCCACAACCAGCCGACGGGCCTGCCGCCGGCGCAGATGATGACGCCCGAGGAGGTGGCGGCCGCGGCCGCGCGGGCGGCGCGCCAGGCGGGACCTGGACCCGCGCGCGGCGGCGGAGGGCCCGGTGGCCGCGCGGGCGGCCGCGGCGGTCAGCCGGCCGGACCGTCCGCCGACGAGGTCCTGAACGCGTGGGTCGACGCGCTCGGTGGCCGCGCGGCGGTGGCGGGGCTGCAGTCGCTCGTGCTGAGCGGCACGCTCGTCTCGCGCGCCGGCGAGTCGATGCCGTTCACGATCGAGGAGAAGGGCGACCGCTATCGCGAGACCACGCGGCCGTCTGGCGGCGCCGTGTCGGTCGGCTTCGACGGGACGTCCGGCTGGACGGACGCGGGCGGTCGCGTTTCGGACCTCGCCGGTTTCCCGCTGCAGCAGGCCCTGGTGCTCGCCGACCTGGACCGCGCGCTCACCATCAAGGACCGGTATCCCGATCTCCGCGCGGGGCGATCGACCCGGCTGCCCCCGCCGACGGCAGGTGCCGATCCCATCGAGGCGACGATGCTCCAGGGCGCGTCGCCGGCCGGCGTGACCGAACGGCTCTACTTCGAGACGTCGTCCGGGCTCCTCCTGCGGCGCCAGGTGATCACGCGCACGCCGCTGAACGGCTCGCTCGTCGAGACGATCGACTACGCCGACTACCGGGCCGTCAACGGCCTCAAGGTGCCGCACCGGATCACGCGCAACGACTGGCAGACGCTCGACACGCTGACGGTCTCCGACGTGAAGGTCAACACCGCGATTCCCGACGCCCGGTTCACGAAGCCCGGACGCTGACGTCCGCGGGGAAGACCTGCCATTGCCCGGTCCGCCGCCGCGGCGGGCCGGGCGCCGGCGGGCTCCCGATCCGCGCTAAGATCCGGGCATGCCCATCATCGCGGACCGGAAGAAGCGGGAACGCATCCTCGGCATGCTCGAGACCGCCTACTGGATGGAGATCGAGACGGTGATGAACTACATCAGCAACTCGGTCAACCTGGACGGCGTGCTCGCCGAGGAGATCAAGAAGAGCCTGGCGGCCGACGTGACCGCCGAGATCGGCCACGCGCAGCAGTTCGCCCGTCGCATCAAGACGCTGTCGGGCCTCGTGCCGGGCAGCCGGAAGTTCAAGGCGACCCAGGACGCGCTGCAGCCGCCGAAGCGCACGACCGACGTCAAGTCGGTCATCAAGGGCGTGATCGCGGCCGAGCTCGGCGCCATCGAGCACTACACCGCGCTCGTGAAGGAGTGCGAGGGCGTGGACTACGTCACGCAGGACCTGGCGATCCAGATCCTGACCGACGAGCAGGAGCACCTGCGCGAGTTCGAGGGCTTCCTCAAGGAATACGCGCGGCGGTGACCTCCGGCGTCGCGCCGGGTGGCGCCGCGAGGCTGACCCGGACCGGCGCGCCCGTGTAGCGCACGTCGCGCGCGGTGCCATCCGGCAGCACGACGCGGAAGTCCCGCGGCCGCGGTTCGTCGGTCGCGCCCGCCGGGGCGCCCGGCTCGATCGCCAGCGTCCGGCTGGCGTCGGTCCACGTCAGCCGGATCCAGGTGCCGCGGCCCGCCAGGTACTGCTGGCTGATCCCGTCATCGTCGTACAGCGTGAACGTGCCATTGGCGCCGGGGAACACGCGAAGCGTGGTCGGCCCGGTCACGGGCTCGCTCGTGTACTGGCGGACCGGGTCCACCGGCACGATCGACCCGGCGCGCGCGTAGATCGGCATCGTCGCGAGGTCGACGTCGCGGAGGATGGTGCGCCCGCCGGTCGTCCGCGCGTTCGTCCACCAGTCGTACCAGTCGCCGGCCGGCAGGTAGACCGACCGCGTCGTCGCGCCCTTGACGTAGACGGGTGCAATCAGCAGGTCGCGACCCCACAGGTACTGGTCGCCCGTGGCCCGCGCCTTCGTGTCGTCGGGGTAGTGGATCCACAGCGCGCGCATCAGCGGCAGGCCCTGGTCGCGGGCCTCGCGCGCGAGCGTGTAGGTGTAGGGCAGGAGCTGGTAGCGCAGCTCGGCGTAGCGCTTCGCGATCGGCTCGATCGCGGGGTTGTTCAGCTCGGCCGGATCGATGTTGCGGGGATCGCCCGGTGGCGGCGCCTGGTTGTTGTTGCCGTACTCGAGCGGCCCCAGCTCGCTGCCGCCCCAGCCCCACGGCAGGCGCATCCACCAGACGCGCCCGTGCGCGCGGAACGACCCGCAGAAGGCGGCGAACTGGAACCAGCGCGCGTAGAGCTCGCCGGTGAGGTCGCGGTTCGGGTAGAAGCCGCCGATGTCGGATCCCCAGTACGGGCCGATGCTGAGCGAGTAGTTTAGGCCCACCGCGATCTGCGCCTCGAGCGTCTTCCACGACGTCTCGGTGTCGCCCGACCAGACCCAGCCGCCCCACTGCGCGATGCCGGGATAGCCGTTGCGCTGCAGGCTCCACGGCCGCACGTCCGGTGTGGTCGAGCGCATGCCCTGGTAGTAGAGCTGGTGCCGCTTGATCCGCTCGAAGAGGTTGAACCAGTCGCCCTCGTCCGGCCAGAACGCGTCGATGCCGGCGCGGACGAGCGGGACGTGCTGCTGCCAGTAGGACGCGATGTGCGAGCCGTCCACGGTCTCGCCCGGCGCGGGCGGGATCGTGCCGTGCAGCGTCGGCAGGCGGTCGCGGTCCCACGGGACCATGTGCACCACGACCTTCACGTGTCGGGCGTGCATGTCGGCCAGCACCACGCGCGGATCCCGCGTGAAGACGTCGGGGTTGAACTCGAACGACGGCTGCCGCGTGTTCCAGCCGACCGGTGCGAACCCCGTACCGAGGTAGATGACGGCATCGATCGGGATCTGCTTCTCGCGGAACGTGTCCACGATGCCGAGCATCTGGCGGTCGTCCTCGAGCGTGCGGTGCGACTGCATGTAGCCGAGCGCCCAGCGCGGCGGCATCACCGCCGGACCGGTGATCGTGGAGAGGTCGGCCAGCGCGGCGGTCGGGTCCCGCGCGTCGAGGACGAAGACGTCGAACAGGCCCGGCACGTACGCGTCGGCCGGTGGCAGGCCCTTGCCGAGGACCTGCTGCTGGTTGCCCTGCGTCTGCGGACCCGCCGACGCGTCCGGCGCGACCGGGAGGAACGCGCCGCGGTCCGGCGTGCGCAGGTCCACCTCCACCCACGGCGTCGCGACGTACAGGCCCCAGCCGTCGGTGCCGAAGAGCACCGCCGCCGGGTTGCGCGAGCCGTACATGTCGCTCTGCCAGCGCGGCTCCATCGTGTCCAGCGCGCCGCGGCGGTCGAACTGCACGGGCTGCTCCCGCCACGGCGTGCCGCGCATCGGCCGCGGGCCGCCTTCACCCATGCCGAGCACGGGCGCGTCGGCCGTCGCGAACGTCAGGCGTCCGTCCGGTTCGAACCGGAGGTCCTGGACGACCCGGCCCGTCGCGTCGCGGACGGTGACGGCCAGCGGATCGGGGCGGACCGACACGCGCAGCGCGCCGACCGGGCGCTCGATGGGCGCGTCGAGTTCGCGCAGGCTGATCACGGGATCCGGCCAGTCTCGGTCGGCCACCGCGGGCGTGGCGGGGAAGTCCGGCGCGAAGCTGGCCGGCGCCAGCGTGACCCGGACGCTGTGCGGCCCGGCCGCGCGGACGTCCAGCCGCGCCGCCTGGCCGTCGGCCGTCGTGATCGGTCGGCCCTGGCGCCCGGCCATGGCGCCGGGCACCACCGCCGACAGGGTCAGGGCCATGGCGAGCGTCGCCAGGGGGCGCATGGGGGAGATCCTACCGTGGCAGCAGCAGGTCCTCGAGGAAGAACGCCGACAACTCGGATCGGTTGCGCAGGTCCGACTTGCGGTAGATGCTCAGCGCCTGCTGCCGGACCGTCGCTTCCGACGTGGTCCGGACCGTGGCAATCTCCCGGTGGCTGAGCCCCTTGAGCATCAGCAGGCCGACCTCGCGTTCCGCGGGCGTGAGCGCCCACCGGTCGAACTGGGCGTCGATGGCGTGGCCCAGGCCGCGCAGGGCGTCGGCGGCTTCCTCGCGGTAGCGCGCGGCCTCGAGGCGCGCGCGTTCCAGGTCCGCGTCGAGCCGCGCCACCCTCGCCTGGGCCTGCCGCAGGCCCCGCCACAGGGCCACGATCCCGGCCGCGGCCAGCACCATGACGATCGCCTCGATCCCGAGGTGGCCGGACGCCGCGCCGGTCGAGGAGTCCTCCGCGAGGTCCACGCCGATCAGCACGACGATGGCCGCAAACAGGGCGATGGCCAGTCCGGTCCGGCCGCGTCCGACGGTCGTCGGATGTTCGTCCGGCAAAGTCCCTGGATTCCGGGAGTTCGTCACGTCGAACATCCGTGTGATGACGCCCGTCGGGCCACGCCGTAAGTATAGGCAACGCGCCATGCCGGCGCGCGACATCACGGGAGGTCATCATGAATTCGCTTCCACTGCATCCGGCCATCGTCCACCTGCCGCTCGGCCTGGCGGTCCTGATGCCGCTCCTGGCGGCCGGGTTCGGCTGGGCGGTCTGGACGGGTCGCGTGCGGCCGCGGGCCTGGCTGGCGCTCGTGGCCCTGCAGGTGCTGCTCGTCGCCGCGGGACTGGTCGCGATCCGGACCGGAGGCGCCGAAGAGGAGCGGGTCGAGGCGGTCGTGCAGGAGCGCGCCATTCACGCGCACGAGGAGGCCGCCGAGCAGTTCGTCTGGGCCGCCGGTCTGTCGATCGGCCTGTTCGGCCTGGTGCTGGTCGGGCGGTCGAACACGGCGGTGCGCGCCGCCACCGCGCTGTCGGTGGCCGCGACCCTCGGCGTGGCGGCCCTCGCCCTGCGGGTGGGGCACGCCGGCGGGCAGCTCGTCTACGTGCACGGTGCGGCGGCCGCCTACGCGACGCCGGCGGCCCACGCGACGCCGGCCGCGACCGGCGCCGGCGCGACGGCGCCCGCGTTCGATCGCGACGACGACGACCGGGGCGGGCGATGAGTGACCGTCGCGGTCGATGCCGGACGCGGCGCTGGTTCGGGGGTCAGCGATGCGCGACGATCGTGCGCTCGCCCTCGCCGTAGAGGACGAGCGTGCGGCTGTCGCGCACGTCGTGCCGGTGGATCGTGTGCAGGAAGTCGAGGAACGTGCGCTCGATCGCCATCTGCGCGTCCGGGCAGGCCCGCATCGTCGAGGCGACGTGTCCCGTCGTCAGGCCCTCGCCGGTCAGCTGGTAGCTGGTCGTGTAGTTGTTGCACCCGGTCGATCCGCCGAGTTGCGCGCCCTTGAAGACGAGCGTGACTGCGGTGCCGTCGGGGACGGTCGTCTCGCCGATCGACTCGACCGTCCAGGTGCCCTGGAGCAGCGACGCTGGATCACCGCCGCACCCGCGCAGCGTCCGGTCGTCGATCGCGAGGGTCACCGAGTCGGGAAAGCTCATGCCGCTCATGCCGTCGTGGCACAGCGTCCGCGAGACGGTGACGACGACGTCGTGTCCGTCGGCGCGCAGGCGGTAGCGGAACCCGTCGGCCGTGACCTCGGGCGCGGGTGTGAGGCCCTCGAGCTTGAGCGATCCGTAGTCGGCGTCCACCGCGAGTCGATCGGACGTCAGCGTCACGAGCCAGCCGGGCTCGTTGCCACGCGCGGTGTAGGGAGCCGACGCGCCGGGCTGGCTCGCGGCGGGCTCCCCGGCGGGTGCCGCCGGCGGCGCGGGTGTCGCCGGCGGTTCGTCCCCCCCGCGGGAGCCGCAGCCCGCGATCGTGAGCGCCAGCACGACGAGACAGATCCCGGGCGCCGGCGGTCGCGGACGGGCCGCCGACTCCCGGCGTGCGCCCGGCGTCACAGGCCGCCCGCGAGGCCGCGGAGCGTGCCGGCCAGCGCGTGCAGGCGCTTCGTGTTCTGCCCGGTGGATCGCGCGGAATCGGCCTCGAGCTGGTCGGCGAGCTCGCGCAGGCGTCCGGCCTGCGCCGCCGCGCCGCCCGAGCCGGCGGCGGTCAGCGCGGCGCTCAGGTCACGGGCGCGCGCGGTGGCGATCGCGTTCGCGCGCGTCAGCTGCTCGAGGTACGACCAGGCGACGTCGGTGGTGGCCGGCCAGCTCACCTGCGGCTGCTGCTGCGGGTTGAACACGTCCTGGCGGACGGACTCGGCCGCCGCGATCTCGTGGGCCGACAGCTGGTCGCTCGGCAGCAGGCGGAGCACGTCGAGGCCGCGCCCGATCTCCGACCCGTAGATGTAGCCGTTGTACCAGTAGGTGGACCAGTAGCCGGCCGTGACCAGCTGCCCGCCGTCGATCGGGCCGCGGTCGAAGTAGGCGATCTCGACCGGGTGCGCCGAGTCGGTGAAGTCGAACACCGACAGGCCGCCCTGGTACCAGGCCTGCACCATGATGTCGCGGCCCGGCACCGGGATCAGCGAGCCGTTGTGCGCGACGCAGTTCTCGAACTCGGTCTGCGGCGCGGGCATCTTGAAGTAGCCGCCGAACTTCAGCGTCTTGCCGTCCACGATGTCGAAGACCGCGTCGGCGCCCCAGGTGGGCAGGTCGGTGTCGCGGCAGCGCGGCTGCGTGCCGCCGCCCCACTCGTCCGTGAAGATGATCTTCGTGCCGTCGTTGTTGAACGTCGCCGAGTGCCAGTAGGCGAAGTTCGAGTCGGCGGCCGCGTCGAGCCGCTTCGGGTGCACGGGATCGGAGATGTCGAGCAGGATGCCGTTGCCCGAGCACGCGCCGGCCGCGAGGCCCTTCCCGGGGAACACCGTGATGTCGTGGCACTGGTTGGTCAGTCGCGTGTTCTGCGAGCCCGGGCCGTGGTCGCCGCCGGCCCAGAGTCCGGCGATCGCGCCCGTCCGCGCGTCGGCAAAGATGCGCGGACGGTTGACGATGCGCGCGTTCTGCGGCGCGGCGAGCGGCACCTGGATGACGTCGATGCTGAACAGGGACGTGTCGGGGTCCTCGGTCGGGTCCTTGTCCGAGCAGCCCGCCAGCTCCTCCGGCGCCCGCACGGAGCTGGTGCCGGACCCGTAGATGTAGATGTTCGCCGTGTCCTTCGGATCGACGACCAGCGTGTGGGTGTGGGAGCCGCGGCACGTCTGCACCGCGGCGACCTGCCTGGGGTGATCGAGATCCGAGATGTCGAAGATCCGCACGCCGCGGAAGCGCTCCGGGCTCACCGGGTCGGGCACCCCCTCGGTGCCGCAGTCGAGGCGGCCGCGCGTCTGCTCGACCGACATGAACAGCAGGTTCCCGTAGACCGACAGGTCGCCCTGGCCGCCCGGGCACTGGACGGACACGCGCAGGCGCGGCCGGCGCGGGTCCTCGATGTCATAGAAGTTGAACCCGTGGAAGTTGCCGAGGAACAGCGTCCGGTCCTTGAACGCGATGTCGGAGTTCGCGAAGTTCAGGCTGCCCTGGCCCGTGGGGTCGTCGAACGCCGCCGGCTTCGGGAGGTGCGCGACCAGCTCCAGGTTCTTCGCGGCCTGGCCCGCGTCCTCGTGGCCCGGTTTCAGGCCCACGCGCGCGTCGGCCGCGGCGCCGCGTCCCTGCGACTGCGCTCCCACGGGCGCCGCGACGAGCCCGGTCACCACGAGCAGTGCCAGCGCGCCAGATCTCCGGATTCCCTCACGCAGACCCGTCCGGTGACGGGAGATCGTTCCGAGCGTCATGTCAGCGACTCCGTGTTGAAGGGCGGACGTGCCGAGGCGTCCCGTTCAGCGAATCGAGGCGAGCATCCGCCGCATGCGGTCGATTTCCATGGCCTGGTCCGCCTCGACGTCCGACGCGAACGCGAAGATCTCGCCCTGCTGGGCGGCGCCCGGCTGGGCGAAGAGGTCCTTGACCATGGTCAGGGCGCCGCCGTGATGCTTGATCATGCCCTCGAGCCACAACCGGTCGAACTCGCGCCCGCGCGCGGCGGCCAGGCGCGCCATCTCGTCCGGCGTGAGCATGCCCGGCATCAGCGTCGCGCCGTGCATGTGCATCGCGTGTGCCGACGGCACCTCGGCGCCGCGGGCCTCCAGCCAGCGCTGCATCATCCTGATCTCGTCGGCCTGCGATACCGCGATGCGGCGGCCGAGCGTTCTCAGGTCGTCCCACGTGGATCGATCGGCGATGAGCGCGACCATCTCCACCGCCTGCTGGTGGTGGCCGATCATGCCCTGCATGAACGCGACGTCCGCCGCGCTGTGCGGCAGCGGGGCCGGGGCGGTGGCTGAGACTTCCGCGGCCGGCTGTCCCGGCGCGCCGGGGCGGAGCACGGGAACGCCGGACTGCGCGGTCGCCTGCGCGGCGATCCGGGCGGCGGGCGCGGCGCTCCCGAGGAGGCCGCAGCACACGGCGAGGCGGGCGACGGTCGTCAACGGCATGGCTCCCCCGTGGGTGACGATCCCAGAATACGCCAAGCCCGATGGCCCGCGGGAGCGGGCCGGTCAGTGGGGGAAGAGCACGTAGCGGACGGCGGCCTCGAGGAGGGCCGCGAGCGGCGCGTGCCAGATCACGGCCGCGACGAGGGCCGGGAGGGCCGCCAGCAGGGCGCGGCCCCGGACGGTCGCGGGGCGGACCTCGTGCCGGTCGACGCGGGCGACCGGCGGGGACGAAGGGACGGACTTGGCGATTGGGCTCACGGCGGCCCTTTCGCAGGCGTGGCGGCGCGGGAACGAGCCTACGCGAATCCGGACGGGAAGTGTCCCGAAAACCGCGGCCGTCACGGCATTTTCACAGGTCCCGCGGCGGCCGGTGTCGCTCGAATGCCTTCGCGTCGGTCCCTGTCGGCTGGGCCTACTGCGGCGGCCAGCGCGGCGCGAAGACCCGCAGGCCCTCGACCCGGACACCCACCAGCAGGTTGCGCGGCGACGTCCCCACCGGTCGCCGGTAGGTGAGGACGTACTGCGAGGCGAGCGTTCGCGCCGCCATCGCCATGGCGTTGCCGAGCGCCGCGACGTCCACGATGGTCGTCCGCAGGCCGCCGCTCACCGGGCACAGCACGTTCATGACGTTGTCGCGCAGCGGGCCGTTGGCGACCTTCTCGGACAGCGACGTCGCGAACCACGTGACGCGCGCCGCCTGCACCTCGTCCTGGATGCGCTGTCCGGTGAGGGCGCTGGCCTCGACCGAGACGTCGGAATTGAACGACACGATGACCCGTCGATGCTCGGGGCGCTTCGCGAGCACGCGCGACGCGCCGACGACGGCCTCGAGCAGGTTGGAGGCGACGACGTTCTGGCCGCGCGACCCCGTCGGGGCCAGGCTCCCCAGGTCGGCGTCGGACATGTTGCTGAACGAGCCCTTCGGGAACAGCTTCAGGCTGGCCTCCCGCAGCGCGTTCGGATCGGTGGTGAAATCGGTGACCGGGATGTCGGCGCCGCCGAATTCCCAGATGGCGAGCTCGGTCTCCGGGCTGAGCTCGTGCAGCGTGGCCGCGAACGACTGCGCGGCCTCGCGCAGCTCGTGCGCGTACTGCAGGAACGCGGTGGTGGTGTCGGCCAGCAGGACGACCGCCATCGGGTCGGTCGCGCGTTCGGCGCTGACGACCTCGCGGTCCAGGTTGTCTTCGCGGAGGGCGAAGGCCGTGGCCGGCAGGCCGATGACAGGCGCGTGCGAATCCGCCGCGACGACCGTGACGACGACCTGCTTCTCCTCGGTGGCCTGGCTCGCCGACGGGCGTGCGGCCGTGGCCCAACCCGCGGCCGCCAGCGCCGCCATCGTCAGGCCGATCGGTGCCTTCATGCTGTGCCTCCAGGGACTGTCGACAGGTGTCTCATCCTACCCCCGTACGGGGCACCAGGCACAACGCGGGGCGTGCGAGGCTCCGCACGCCTCCCCGGCCGCGGACGTCAGAAGGACTGGCTGAACGCGAACGCCACGCGCTGCCCGTCGGATCCGATGGCCCAGTCCATCCGGAAGAGCACGCGCTCGTCGGTGCGGACCCGCAGGCCCAGGCCCGGCGAGACGTGCAGGGGGCCATCGCCGAGCGACCCGACGCGGGCGGCGGCGAGGCCGGCATCGACGAAGGGCGCGACTTCGATCAGGCGGCGGACGCGGAGGCGCAACTCGACGGAGGTCGCGGCGAGCGCCTGGCCGCGGTAGCGGAAGTTGTCGAAGCCCCGCAGGACTTCGCCACCGCCGAGCGAGTACTGCAGGTAGAACGGCGTCGGCGCGCCATCGGGCGTGCGGTCGATCGAGAGCAGGCCGCGCACGGCGATCACGCGGTCGGGCGTGCCGGCCGTCCAGTAGCGGCGGCCGTCGATCGCGACACGCGTGACGTCACCGGCCTCGCCGTTCAGCGCGTGGAAGTGCCAGATCGCCGCGCCGACGAAGGCGCCGCTCGAGGGCGCGCCCCGCGGCGGCGGCCGGTCGCCCGCCGCCTCCGGTCCACGGCGCCGATCGATCGCCGCGGCCACGCCGACCGCGAGGAAGCGCGGGTGCCGGCGCAGCCCCGGCGCGCCGTCCGGGCCGAACGCGTCCTCGACGTCCGGCGTGTGGGAATCGGATCCGCGACCGACGTCGAGGTCGGTGACGCCCGCACGCGCGGCGAAGCCCAGCCACGGGCGCCGCTGCCACTGGGCCACCACGTCCATCGTGGTGCCGGCGACGCCGTAGTCGGCGCGCACCGCCGGCACCGCGTCGGCGCCGATGCCGTAGAAGTGCATCCTGGGGTAGTCGCGATACCGCGCGTCCACGTACAGCGCGAACCCCGGCGCGGCGGCGTGCCCGTCGTCGAATAGCCCGGTGAGGTTCTCGTCCGCGGGCGCGAGCCGCAGCGTCGTGTCGCGGTCGGCAATGCGTCCGAGACGCGCGGCATATACCTGGTAGCCGCGCAGCGATCCCCAGGCCTCGACGGCGCCCCCGATCGGCGCCGTGCCGAACCGCTCGTCGCGGGCCTCGATCCCGAACGAGAGCGACGATCCCGCGACGACGATGCCGACGGCGGGATGGAGGCCGGCGTCCGCCAGTCGGCCGAGGCCGTCGCGAAGGTGGGCGAGCACGCCCGCGTGGTCAGCGTCGTCGGCGCCGGCCGCCGGCGGATCGGCCTTCGGGGCCGACGACTGCGCGCGTGCGTCGGGCGTGACGGCGCGCGGGCGCGTGACCGCCGCGTCCTGCGCGCGGGCGATCGGCGCGAGACCCAGCGCCAGCGTGGCGATGGCCGTCGTGGCGATCGCGCGACGTGTGGTCGTGGCGATCGCGAAACGTGTGACTGACGTCATGCCGGAGGACACTGGCAGGAGCCATGCCATCGCGCGCGAGGTCCGGGGATCGCGCGGCGCGTGCGGGATTCGGTGCGACAGGCGCGTCACCGTGCAGAATCTGCCGGGTTTCGCCGTGTCCGAGCGCCATGGTCGATCGCGACATGTCGCGGTTCCAGCCCGCAAACACGGGGAGTTTCCTGGCGGCGACCGTGTGGCCGTGGACTTGCAGTCGGGTCGATGCGGTCGCGTATCGACCGGGGAGGATTCGAACACATGCTGGAGACTCTGCTCGTCATTCTCGTCGTGATGTGGCTGCTCGGAATGGTGACGTCGTACACGCTGGGCGGCTTCCTGCACATTCTGCTCGTCATCGCGGTCGTGCTGTTCATCGTGCGGCTCCTGAGCGGCAGGCGCGTCGTGTGACGCGGCGGCGCGTGGGGGCCACGCGCCGCCCATGAAGGTCGCGGGCCGTTGATGGGGGACCGAGTCCCCCGATCAACGCCTGCGGCCGACCACGATGAGGCCCGCACCGACGACCAGGCAGATGGCCCCCGCGATCGGCGGGACGGGCAGCGACTTCTCGGTCTCCTTGTTCACCTGCAGCGGGCCCATGTCCACGACCTTCTCCTGCTGCGTCCAGCTGATCCCACCCCACAGCAGACCGACGATCCCGATGACGACGAGCGCGAATCCGACGAGCTTCATCACAGTCCTCCTGTCAGCGCTGGCGTGCGCCCGCACCACGGCGGAGCAAGACCCGGGCCACGACGCCCGGATTCGGCGCGATCGGTGTTCGCGGGGCCGGCGCGACGCGCGGGCGTTCGCGGCGTCGCCGGGAGTGTGGATTCTCCCGTGTGCGGATCACCCGATCCGGCCGGTGCGACGGGCCTCGGGCGTCGCGCCGCCGGGAATGCGGGCGATCGCGCCTGTCGGGTCCTGGCACCCCGTTTGCTCCCTTGAGGGCAACGCGGGTCGCCAAGGTTCCCCGGGCTCGCCCGCCATCACGCACAAGGAGTTCACCCATGAGACTGGCACGCACGACGACGGCGTTGCTGCTGACGACCGGGCTGACCGGCGTCGCGCCGCTGGCGCACGCGCAGACGGCCGCCGAGCCGGCGAAGGTCTCGCCGTCGGTGCAGATGCACGACGCGGCGATGACCGACGAAGGCCAGCGCCTGAAGGACTCGATCGACGTCCTCACGGAGCTGACCGGCACGCCGGACAACTCGATTCCACAGTACCTGCTCGATCGCGCCGAGGCGATCGTGGTCATTCCCTCGCTCATCAAGGGCGGCTTCATCGTCGGCGCCAAGCACGGCAAGGGCGTCGTCAGCATCCGCGACCGCGCGTCGAACACGTGGTCGGCGCCCGGCTTCGTGAACATGACCGGCGGCAGCATCGGCTGGCAGATCGGCGCCGAGTCGGTGGACCTCGTCCTGCTCGTGATGAACAAGGACGGGATCAACCAGCTGCTGGAAGATCGCTTCACGCTCGGCGGGTCGCTGTCGCTGACGGCCGGCCCGGTGGGGCGGTCCGCCGACGCGGCGACCAACGCCCAGGCGAACGCGGGCATCCTCGCCTACTCGCGGGCCAAGGGCCTGTTCGCGGGCGCCACGCTCGAGGGCGCGGCGCTGCACGCCGACACCAAGGCGAACACCGCGTTCTACGGCGAGCCGTGCGACCTGCGCGAGGTCGTGATGGGCGGCCTCGACATGATGATGCTGCCGCCGATGGCGCGCACGTGGCGGACGTCGGTGGCGCGCATCGTCGGTACCGGCGCCACGGCGGGCGGCCCGATGCGCGGCCGCCCCGATCTCGTCGTCCGTCAGCGGTAGCGCCGCGGTTGCGCGCGCCAGCGCCATCCTTCCCGGCCGCCGGCGCCGCGGACGGACCGACAGGCGGCGGCCCGGGCTCCTGACCCGGGTCGCCGCCGTTCCTGCATCCGGGACTGCGATAGAGTGCAGGTCTGTGACGCCCGTCCTCTACTGGGACTGGGATCCGCGGACCGACAGCGTGCTCTGGAGCGGATCCACCGAGGCGCTGCTGGGCGTGCCGGCCGCCGAGGCGCCGCGGTCGCGCGCGGCCTGGCGCGACTGGATCGTGCCGGCCGACCGCGCGCGCGTCGAGGCCCGCTTCGACGCGCTCGGTGCCGGTCCCGGCGCGCGGGTCGACCTGACCTACGAGGTCACCGTCGGCGGCGTGTCGCGCCCCGTGCTCGAACGGGCCTTCGCCGTGCGCCGCGACGGTCGCGTGGATCGCGTCGTCGGCGCCCTCACGTTCCTCGACGAGCGGCCACCCGCCCGGGACGACCGCCCCGGGGACGAGGCCGCCCTCGCCGCGCGGCTGGCCGAGAGCGAGCAGCGCTTCCGCACTTTCGTCGAGTTCCTGCCGCTGCTGGCGTGGGAGATGGACGCGGAGGGCTGGATCTACTACTACAACTCCCGCTGGTACGCGTACACGGGCACCACGCCCGAGCAGATGGAGGGCTGGGGCTGGATCGCCGTCCACGATCCAGACGATCTGCCACGCGTCCTGCGCGTGTTCCGGCACGCGTTGCAGACCGGCCAGCCGTGGGAGGACGAGTTCCGCCTGCGTCGCGGGTCGGACGGCGCCTTCCGCTGGCACCTCTCGCGCGCGATGCCGTTTCGCGACGCCGAGGGCCGCATCGTCCGCTGGTTCGGCACGAACACCGACGTGCACGACCAGAAGCTGGCGCTCGAGGAACGCGGCCGGCGGCTCGAGGCCGAGCGCGCGCTCCGCCAGCACGCCGAGCGCGACAGCCGCCAGAAGGACGAGTTCATCGCCGTCGTCTCGCATGAGCTGCGCAGCCCGCTCAGCGCGATCACGGGATGGGCCCAGCTGCTGCAGCAGGGACGCCTCGGCGCGGACGAGCGGGCCCGCGCCGCGGACAAGATCGCGCTCAACGCGCGCCTGCTCGGCGGCCTCATCGGCGACCTGCTGGACGTCTCCAGCATCGTGACCGGCAAGCTGACCGTCGAACGGGTCGCGATCGACGTGCGCGAGGCCATCGACCTCGCCGTCGAGGGAGACCGCGCCGACGCCGCGGCGCGGGGCGTGACGATCGACTGGCGGCCGCCGCCCGATCCCCTGATCGTCCTCGGCAGTCTCGATCGACTCCGGCAGGTGATCCACAACCTGCTGGCCAACGCCATCCGCTTCAGCCCCGAGGGCGGCACCGTCGGGGTGAGGGCCGCACTGGAGGACGACGTGATCCGCCTCGCGGTGATCGACCAGGGCGAGGGCATCCCGGCGGACTTCCTGCCGCGCCTCTTCGACCGGTTCTCCCAGGCGGATGCGTCGCGGCGTCGTCGCCACGGCGGACTCGGACTCGGGCTGTCGATCGTCCGGTATCTGGTGGAGCAGCACGGCGGCACGGTGAGCGCGGCCAGCGAGGGCCCGGGCCGCGGCGCGCGGTTCGACATCTGTCTGCCGGGACATGCTCAGATCGAGGCGGCCGGTGACGCCGAGGCCGCCGCCCGGCCGCCATCCCGCGGTGCGCCGGCCTCGCTCGCGGGCCTGTCCGTCCTGGCGGTCGACGATGAGGAGGAGGCGCGCGCCGTGCTGGCGTCCGTGCTGGTGTCCTGCGGCGCCACCACGACCGTGGTCGGCTCGGTCGCCGCGGCGTTCGAGGCGCTGAGGGCGAGCGTGCCGGATGTCGTCGTGTCGGACATCTCGATGGCCAACGTCGACGGCTACGGCCTGCTCGCCCGGCTGCGCGGTTCGCCGAACCCGCGGATCGCGGGCCTTCCCGTGGTCGCCCTCACGGCCGCCGTCAGCGCGTCCGAACGAGCCCGCGCCATCGGCCTGGGCTTCGCGGCCTACCTGACGAAGCCGTTCGACGTCCACGAGCTCTCGCACGTGGTCCTGGAAGTCGCGCGCAGTCGCTGAGCCCGGCGCCCCGTCGTCCGGGCGGATCCCGCCCTGTCGGAATCGCATGGCTGTCGGGTCCTGACGTGGGGGCCGCCGGCGGACGGCGGCACAGGCGCCGTTCGAAGCTGGCATCGTGTTTGTATTTGCCCGATGGACCAGCTCGGTTTCAGATGAGTCACGAGACGTCCGCGTCCCTCCCGGGCCGACTTGCGCCCGTTCCGCCCCGCGCCGCAACACGCGACGACCCCCGTGCCCTGCTCGATGCCTCGATTGACGCGCTGGTGACGCTCGATGCGCGCGGCCGGCTGCTGCGCTTCAATGCCGCGGCGGCCGAGACCTTCGGGCTGGAGGCCGGGCGCGATCTCGAATGTGATGGGGCCGGGCGGCTCCTGGCGGCGGCGAGCCAGGCCGCGTTCGAGGACGGACTGCGGAGCCTCGCGACCGCGGAGCGCGGCAGTGATGATCCGGCGAGTCATGCCGATGGTCGCCTGGCGGCGCCGCGGCTCTTCGTGCGCGGCCTGACCGGACGCCGGGCGGACGGCACCGAGTTTCCCCTCGACGCGGCGATCTCCCGGGAACACGACGCCGCGGGCCCGTGGTTCGCGGTGTGCCTGCGCGACGTCAGCGAGCGCCGCGACGCGGAAGCCCGCCTGCGCCACCGCGCGCGGACCGCACAGCTCGGTGCCGACGTCGGGCTGGCCCTGACCAAGCCCGGACCGCTCAGCCAGGCCCTGGCGGCGTCCGCCGCGGCGATCGTCCGTCGGCTCGACGCGCGGCTGGCCTGCGTGTGGGTGCTCGACGAATCCGGGGAGGCCGGTGACGGCCCCGCTGGCGAGGGGACCCGGGACGGCGACGCGCCGGCGTCGTTCCTGCGGCTCGTCGCCTGCGCAGGCGTCGACGATCGTGCCGACGACGTCGATGCCAGGATTGAGGCCGGGCAGACGACCATCGGTCGCGTGGCCGGCACGGGCGAGCCGCTCCTGAGCAACGACGTCGCGGGCGACCCAGCCCTCCGCGACCTGCCCTGGCGGGTGGGCGGCCTGCGGTCGTTCGCCGCGCAGCCTCTCCGTCTGGACGACGCGGTCGTGGGGGTCGTCGCGATGGGCTCGGCGCACGTGCTGACCGAGGTGGACCAGGAGAGCCTGGCCGCGGTCGCGCGCAAGCTGGCGCTGGGGCTCGCGCGGCAGCGGGGCATCGACGCGCTGCGCCTGCGCGCCGCGGAGCTGACGAGGTCGGCGCGGGCGCTCGAGCGCAGCAACCGCGACCTCGACCAGTTCGCGTACATCGCCTCGCACGATCTGCGGGCACCGCTGCGCGGCATCGCGAACCTGGCCGAGTGGATCGAGGAGGACCTGGGCGAGGCGGTACCGGAGGCCGTTCGCGGACACCTGGCGCTGCTGCGCGGCCGCGTCACGCGGATGGACGGGCTGATCGAGGGCATCCTGCAGTACGCGCGCGCGGGTCGCATCAGCATGACCGAGGCGCGGGTGGACACCGTCGCGCTCGTCCACGAGGCGATCGACCTGCTCGAGCCGCCCGAGGGCTCGCGCGTGGACGTCGCGCCGGATCTGCCCGTGCTGGTGGCGCCGCCGGCGCCGCTCCAGCAGGTGTTCCTCAACCTGATCGGCAACGCGCTGAAGTACGCGGGCGGCGCCGACGCGCGCGTGACGGTCACGGCGTCCCGGATGGCCGACGGCGTCCGCTTCGCGATCGCCGACAACGGCCCCGGCATCGCGCCGGAGTACCACGCGCGCATCTGGGGCGTCTTCCAGCGCCTCGAGGCGCGTGACCAGGTCGAGGGCACGGGCATCGGCCTGGCGCTGGTGAAGAAGATCGTGGAGGCGGTGGGCGGCCAGGTCGGCGTCGAGTCCGACGTCGGCCGCGGCGCGACCTTCCACTTCACGTGGCCCGAGCGGCCCATCGACTCCGGGAGGGGACGCTGACGTGTCCGATCGCATGCTGAACATCCTGCTCGTCGAGGACGACGCGGTGGACGTCGAAAACGTCCGGCGCGCCTTCGAGCGCAACAAGATCCTCAACCCGCTGTTCACGGCGGGCGACGGCGTGGAGGCGCTGGAACTGCTGCGGTCGGGCGGCGTGCCCGGCGACCGCCGGCTCGTGCTGCTCGACATCAACATGCCGCGCATGAACGGCATCGAGTTCCTGCGCGCGCTGCGCGCCGATCCCGCGCTCGCGCCGACGCCCGTCGTCGTCCTGACGACGTCGAACGACGACCAGGATCGCATCGAGGCGTTCCACCTGAACGTGGCCGGCTACCTGCTCAAGCCCGTGACGTTCTCGAGCTTCGTGGACGTCATGGCCACCCTCAACAAGTACTGGACGCTGGTCGAGCTGCCGTGAACGCCATCCGCCTGCTGATCGTGGACGACGACGAGGTCGATCGCCGGGCGCTGGCGCGCGCGATCGCGCGGGCCGGCATCGCCGCCGAGGTCAGCGAGTCCGACTCGGCGCGCGACGGGCTGGCGCGCATGGCGCGGGGCGAGTGTGACTGCGTGCTCCTCGACTACCGGCTCCCGGACCTCGACGGCCTCGAGGTGCTCGCCGAGGCGCAGCGGCTCGGCCTGACCGTGCCCATCATCGCGCTCACCGGTCAGGGCGACGAGCGGCTGGCCGTCAAGCTGATGAAGGCCGGCGCGGCCGACTACCTCGCGAAGCAGGACCTGACACCGGACCGGCTGGAGCGCTGCGTCCGCCACGCGCTCGCCGTCGCCGACCTCACGCGCCTCAAGGCGCGCCTGCTCGAGCGGGAGCACCGGGCGCGTCGCGACGCCGAGGCCGAGAACGCCGCCAAGGACCAGTTCCTGGCGACGCTGTCGCACGAACTGCGCACGCCGCTCAACGTGATCCTGGGCTGGTCGCGGCTCCTGACCGGCGGCGCGCTCGACGACGGTGGCCGCGCGCGCGCCTACGACGCGATCGAGCGCAACGCGTCCACGCTCGCCCGCCACATCGACGACCTGCTCGACATCTCGCGCATCGTCACCGGCCACCTGTCGCTCGCCCCGTCGCCCACCGAGATCGCGCCGGCGGTCATCGCCGCGCTCGAGTCGCTGCGGCCCGGCGCCCAGGCGAAGTCGATCGAGCTCGGCTTCGCCGAGATCGGCGAACCGCGGCTGGTGACGGTGGATCCGAACCGCCTGAACCAGATCGTCATGAACCTCGTGTCGAACGCGATCAAGTTCACGCCCGACGGCGGGCGGGTGGACGTGCGGGTCCGCTTCGCCGGCGACGGCGTCGAGCTCGAGGTCCAGGACACCGGCGCCGGCATTCCCGCGTCGTTCCTCCCGAACCTGTTCTCGCGGTTCCGGCAGGCCGACCCGAGCGCCTCGCGCCGCCACGGCGGGCTCGGCCTCGGGCTGTCGATCGTCCAGCAGCTCGTGCAGCTGCACGGCGGCACCGTGACGGCCGAGAGCGAGGGGGAAGGGCGGGGCGCGACGTTCCGGGTGTCGCTGCCGCTCGGCCACGACGCGGCCGTGACCACCCCCGAGCCCGCGCCGCCTTCGGGAAAGCGCCTGGAGGGGCTGCGCGTGCTGATGGTGGACGACGAACCCGACGCGCGCGAGCTCGTGACGATCCTCCTGCAGCTCGACGGTGCCGAGGTCGTCACCGCGCCGTCGGCCGAGGGCGCGCGGGTCGCCCTGGCGCGCGAGCACTTCGACGTGATGGTGTCCGACATCTCCATGCCGGGCGAGGACGGCTACTCGCTGCTCACCGGCATCCGGGCGGCGGAGGCGGCGCGCGGCCTCGCGCGGCTGCCCGCCGTCGCGCTCACCGCGCTCGCGCGGCAGGCGGACCGGGAACGGGCCACCGAGGTCGGGTTCGATCGCTACCTGGCGAAGCCCGTGCGGGCCGAGGTGCTCGTGGGCGTCGTCGCGGCGCTCGCGGGCGCGTCGCCGCTGCGGGCCGTGCGACGCCAGGCCGGGTCGCGCTGAGCGGCAGGCACCGACCCGGCGCCGGGCGGGCGGGGATCAGCTCTCGACGACCCGGTCGAGGGCGCGGCGGATGGCCGCGAGCAGGTCCGACGGTTCGCACGGCTTGACGAGGACGTCGTCGAACCCGGCGGCCCGGGCTTCCGCCACGTCGGCGGGCAGCGCGCGGCCCGTCAGCGCGATGAGCGGAATCGAGGCCGTTGCCGGGGCCGCCCGCAGCCGGCGCGCCACCTCGAGGCCCGACAGATCCGGCAGCTGCAGATCCAGCACGACCACGTGCGGCGTTCGCGCCAGGGCGGCGCGGAGCGCGGTCGATCCGTCGGCGGCCGCCGCCACGTCGTAGCCCGACGTCTGCAGGAACAGCGTCCACACCTCGAGTGCGTCGGGGTAGTCGTCGACGAGCAGCACGTGGGCGGGATCGGGAGTCATGCCTCCTCGGTCGTCCGGGCCTTGTAGTCGGCGAGGCGGGCGTACAGCGTCTTCAGGCTGATCCCCAGCGTCTCGGCCGTCCGGGTCTTGTTGCCGCCGAGGCTCGCCAGCGTGGCGAGGATGATCCGCCGCTCGGCGTCGGCGAGCGGGGTGCCGACCTGCACGACGACGGTGTCGCCGTCCTCGGTCGGCGGGACGCCGGAGCGCACCTCGGGCGGCAGCGTGTCCGGGGTGATGTCCTTCTCGGCCAGCACGTAGGCGCTGTAGAGCACGTTGCGCAGCTCGCGGACGTTGCCCGGCCAGGTGTGTTTCTGGAGCGCCGCCAGGGTGGCCGGCGTCACGGTCTTCGCCTGGCCCTCGCGCTCGGCGAGCCGCGCGAGGAAGTGCTCGACCAGCGGCTCGACGTCCTCGGTCCGCTCGCGCAGGGGCGCGAGCATCATGTGGAACACCTTCAGCCGGTAGTACAGATCCTGCCGCAGCTTGCCCTTCTCGACGGCTTCCTCCGGCGGCCGGTTCGTGGCCGCCAGCACCCGGACGTCCACCGTCTGGGTCTCCTCTCCGCCGAGGCGGCGGACGATGCCGGTCTCGAGGACGCGCAGGAACTTCACCTGCAGCTCCGGCGGCATCTCGGTGATCTCGTCGAGGAACAGCGTGCCCTGATGGGCGCGCTCGAACATGCCGTGGTGACGCCGCTCGGCCCCCGTGAACGCGCCGCGCTCGTGGCCGAACAGCTCGCTCTCCATCAGCGTGGGCGTGATGGCGCCGCAGTTGACCGCGACGAACGGCCCGTTCCGCCGGCGGCTGACGTCGTGGATCGTCCGCGCGACGACTTCCTTGCCGGTGCCGCTCTCGCCCGTGATCAGCACCGACGCCGAGCTGGGCGCGACGCGCGAGATCAACCGGAAGACCTCGCGCATCGACGGCGACGCGCCGATGATCTCGCCGAACCGGCGCGAGGTGTCGGCCTCGGCCGACATCTGCCGGAGTTCGCGCCCGAGGCCGCTCGACTGCGCGACATGGCCGAGGATGGACTTGAGGCGCGTCGTGTCCACCGGCTTCGTGAGGTAGTCGCTCACGCCGCGGCGCAGCGCGTCCACCGCCGACTGCAGGCTCGCCTCGCCGGTAATCAGCACCACGGCCGGCGCGTCGTCGGCGTCGAGCCCGTCGAGCAGGCTCAGCCCGTCACCGTCCGGCAGCTTGAGGTCGAGCAGGATCACGTCCACCGGATGGCGGGCGAGATGGGCCCGGGCCTCGTCGAGGCCGGAAGACACGGCGACCTCGAAGCCCTCCTTGCGGGCCAGCGCCGCCAGCGCGGTGGCGGTGGCTTCGTGGTCGTCGACGATGAGCGCGTCAGGCATGCAGGTACGAGTCTATGACGGCCGGGGGAGTTCGATGGTCAGGACCCGGTGGCCGGCGTCGCGGCTCTGCCGGTCGCGCCGGCCGAGGATGAGGTCCAGGACGCGGGGCCCGATCGGCGGGGAGGCGCCCTCCTCCGCAGTGCCGGCCGGCCAGGTGATGGCCAGCGCGCGCGGGTTCGCGGCCAGGTGCAGCGCGCAGGCGCCGCCCCGGGGGGCGGCCAGCACGCCCTCGATCAGCGCCACCGCCACGCCGAGCGCGAAGTGCCGGTCCACCGGCAACGCGGGCAGGTCGCCGGCCGCCGGCACGTGCAGCGCCACGCCGCAGCGGCGCGCCACGGGCCGCGTGACCAGGTCCGCCCACTCGACCGCGGCGCCGAGGCGCGCGAGGTCGGCCGAGCCGGCGCTCGTCACGAGCGCGTGCAGGCCCGTCAGCTGGTCCGCGGCCGCGTGCAGGTCGCGGTGCATGATGGCGAGGACGCGCGGCGCTTCGACCGGCATCGCCTGGCCGGCGGCGCCGTCGTCGTGTCGCAGCACCTCGAGGCCGAGTGCGATGCTGTTGAGCGCCGCGCGGGTGTCGTGGAGCCGCGCGCGGCCGGACTGGTCGAGCACCAGGTGCCAGGCCTGGCTCCAGACGTCGAGGGCGTGATGCACGTCGTGTGTCCCCGTCTTCCGCTGTGTCTTCCGGTCGGCGCGATGATGGCGGCCGGCGCCCCGCTGACGCGCGTCCGGGCCGCCCGCAGCATACCGCGCGGGCCCGTCCGGGGCCGCGTCTCCCCGTCGCGCGCGCCGAGGCGGGCCGCCGGCGTCGGTCGTCAGTGGCCCCGCCCGTGGCTCGTGGCGGCGTCGCCGATCACCGGCACCTCATCCGCGTACTCCTGTGCGTCGTCGCGCAGGTCCGAGGCCACGCGCTCGGCGCGATCGGCGAGTTCGCGGCCGCGATCCGCGACGGCGGAGGCGGCGTCGCGGCCGCGGTCGGCCATCTGCGAGACCGCGTCGCGCCCGCGCGCGACGGCGCTGGAGGCGGCGTCTCGTCCGCGATCCGCCAGCGCCGATCCCCGCGCGCGCAACCGGTCGCCCGCGTCGCTCACGCGGTCCATCGTCTTGCGGCCGTAGTGGCGAATCTGCTGCCGCGTCTCGGAACCCGAGCGCGGCGCGAAGAGCAGCGCGAGGCCGGCACCGATGGCGGCGCCGGCGATGACGCCGGTCGCAAAACCCGAATACGAATGGTCGTCGTAGTACATGTGTCCCTCCCGTGATGGTGATGAATCAGGATGCGCGAGCCGCGCTCGCGCGGGCCGGCGGCGGGCCGCCCCGCTCGCGGCGGGCGTCTTCCGCAGGCGCGCCGGCGGGCCCCACGGCCGAGGCCATCGCGGCGATCAGCCCCGCGGTGCGACCGACGGCGGTGACGAGGCGCGCGGTCTCCTGCTCGCCGTCCTGCAGCCAGCGCTCCCAGCGATGCAGCTGGCGCCGGCCGCGCGGCGTGAAACAGAAGAAGAGCACGGCACCGGCCGCGGCCAGCGCGACGGCCGCATCCGCGAGTGGCCGTGCCGAGTCGTACGCGTCCATGCCACCTCCCGCGCAGGAAAGAGCAAGCGGTGTGCCACCCGGAAACTCAAGCGGATCGGGCCCGTACGGGCAGAAAGGAGACCGGTCGTGTGGATTCCACCGTGTGATTCCTGCGCGGGCTCGATAGGATCCTGGTCAGGATCCTCGACGAGGCGCTCATGATTGTTCGCGACGACGGCTCGACGGCGGTGCTCATCACGCAACCGGACCACGCGGCGCTCGCGGCCCGCCTCATGTCGGCGTGGCGACTCGGCGGGCTGATCGACCATCCGAGACGCGCGGCGATCCTCCGCGCCGTCGAGGAGCACGATCACGGCTGGCGCGACCTCGACGTCGCGCCCATCGTGGACGAGGCGGGCCGGCTGCTGGACTTCGTGTCCGCACCCGTCGATCTTCGCCAGGGCGTCTGGTACCGCGGCGTGGATCGGCTGGCCGCGACGCCGTGGGTCGCCGCGCTCGTCGCCCGGCACGCGCTGGAGATCTACGATCGGTTTCGCGGCGACCCGGCGTGGACCCCGTTCTTCGCGGCGATGCGGGAACGGTGCGACCGGCATCGAGCGGACGCGGGCGGCTCGACCCCGGACCTGGATGCCGACTACGAGTTCGTGCGGATTGGCGACCTGCTCTCGCTGACCTTCTGCGCGAACTGGCCCGGCGAGCAGCGCGGCGCCGTGCGGATCGCTCGCGACGATGCGACCGTGCTCGTCTCGCCGGATCCGTTCGGCGGCCTGGTGGTGCCGTTCGAGGTGCCGGCCCGGGAGATGCCGGCGGGGCCGTTCGCCTCGGCGGCCGCCGCGGCGGAGGCGTGGAGCATGGCGCGGCGCGTGACGCTCACGGGCACGGCCCGCGGCGCCGCGCCGGCCTGAGGCCGATCAGGCCGTGGCGGCCCGGAGCGCGGCGCCGGTCCGCACCACGATCCCGGGGATGGCCTCGACGTCGGCGTGCGACGTGTGGAAATTCACGATGCACGCGCGCAGCGCGTAGCGGTCCCGGATCACCGCGTTCGACACGAACACCTCGCCCGCCCGCTGCAGCCGGTCCAGCAGCGCCTCGTTCAGCGCGTTCAGCGCGCGCTCGCCCTCCGGCGTGCCGACGCCCGCCCGCAGGTCGGGCGGCACGTAGCGGAACGTCGTGATGCTGAGCGCCTGCGTGAGCAGGTCGAGATCGGGATGCGCCTCGACGACGCCGGCGAGCGCGCGGGCCAGCAGGATGTCGTCGGTGATCATCCGGCGGTAGCCGGCGGCGCCGGCCTGCCGCAGCGCGAGCCAGACCTTCAGCGCGCGGAACCCGCGCGAGTTCTGGGGCCCGAAGTCCACGTAGTTCGTGGCGCGCTCCTCGAAGTGGTAGTAGGGCGGGTGGTACGAGAACGCCGCGCGCAGGTGTTCCGGGTCCCGGACGAGCGCGCACCCGGCCTCGAGCGGCGCGTACAGCCACTTGTGCGGGTCGATCGCGACCGAGTCGGCGCCCGCCAGGGCCCGCAGGTCGTCGGGCGCCTCGGTCGAGGCGGCCGCGAAGCCGCCGTAGGCGCCGTCCACGTGGAACCACAGGCCTCGCGCGTGGCACAGCGCGCCGATCGCGGGCAGCGGGTCCACCGCGCCCGTGCTCACCGACCCGGCCGTGCCCACCACGAGGAACGGCACGAGGCCGTCGGCCAGGTCCAGGTCGATGCGGCGCTCGAGGGCCGAGACGTCCATCCGCAGGTCGGCGTCGGTCGGGATCCAGCGGATGGACGACGTGCCGAGGCCGGAGAGATCGGCGGCCTTCTGGATCCACGTGTGCGTCTCGGCCGACGCGTACGCCACCAGCCGGCGGCCGTCCGCCGCCGCGCCCGCCTCGCGCACGTTCCACGGCGCGCGGGCCGCGCGCGCCGCGAGGAAGCCCACGAAGTTCGCCATGTTCCCGCCGCTCACCAGCAGCCCGCCCGCCGCGACCGGGTAGCCGATGAGCTCGGCGATCCAGCGCACCGTCTGCGCCTCGATCTCCGTGGCCGCCGGCGAGAGCATCCACCCGCCGACGTTCGGGTTCGCCGCCGAGGCAATCAGCTCGCCCAGGACGCCGATCGGCGCGGGCGGCGCCGTGATGTAGCCCATGAACTTCGGATGCGCGTTGAAGAGCGAGTGGTCGAACAGGCCGGACGCGGTGTCGCGGAGCAGCGCCGCCGCGTCGGTGCCCTGCTCGGGCAGCGGGGCATCGAGGCCCAGCGCCTGCCGGACCGCCGACGGCGACTCGTCGTGCGTGATCGGCCGCGACGGGATCGACGCGACGAGGTCGGCCAGCTGGTCGATCAGCGCGTGCCCCAGCGCGCGGAACGTCGGCGCGTCCATCGCGAGCGGGGCGAAGCGGGGAGCACGGGTGTCGGACATCGGGTTTCCTCGGCGATCAGGCCCGCAGGCCCTCGAACAGGTCGGTCTCACGGCGGCGGCCGCCGTTCACCAGGCTGAACGCCCGGTAGAAGGACTGCCAGCCCCAGAGCGCCTCGTGGCTGGCAGGGGAGAGGTGCCCGAGGCGCTCGTACGCGGTCACCTGCGACTCGTGGCACGAGACCGCGCGCCACACCGTCTCCCAGTGCGCCCGCGTGTCCACGACCGTCGTGATCGCCCAGTCGGGCCACGGCGTCGCCTGCCGATCCACGCCGTCCACGGTGGAGATGAGCGCCCGGAAGGCTTCCTGGAAGGCCGTCCAGACGGGCCCGGGCCACGCGATGTAGTACAGCTTCGACACGCGGTGCGGCGCGCCGCCCGGATCCTCGTCGCGCGCGGCCGGGCCCGCGGCCGCGACGATGGCCGCGGTGGTGAACTGCGAGATCGCGATGTGGTCCGGATGGCCGTAGGCTCCGTCGGGGGCGAAGGTGATCACGACGTGCGGGCGGAGGCGGCGCACTTCCCGCGCGATCGCCGCGACCGCGGCCGGCGGGTCCGCCTGGTCGAGCGCCTGGTCTTCGTAGTCGAGCAGGACGACCTCGCGGACTCCCAGCGCCGCGGCGGCCGCGCGCAGTTCGATCTCGCGCCGGGCCGCGAGCGCGGCGCGCCCGGGATGCGCCGGGTCGTCCTGCCGGATGCCGCGGTAGCGACCGGCCTGGCCGCGCGTCGCCGTGACGAGCGCGGTCTCGACGCCCTCGGCCGCGTACTTCGCGAGGGTGCCACCGCACCCGAGCGACTCGTCGTCGGGGTGGGCGAGCACGGCCAGCAGGCGCAGCGGATCGACCATCCCGTGATTATCGCATCGGCACGAGCGCCGCCGCGTCGCGGGCGCCGACGTCGCGCGCCGCCGCGATCAGCCCGGCGCGCCGCGCCGCCTCACCGATGACGCGCGCGGCGGTCCAGCCCGCGCCGCGCAGGTCGCGCACGCCGGTGGCGCCGTCCGACTTGCTCAGTTTCCGGGTCGGCGTCCGCATGAGCAGATCGTGATGCGCGAAGGTGGCGGGCGTCGTCCGGCCGAGCCGGGCCGCGATCCGGATCTGCCGGCCCGTCGAGGCCAGCAGGTCCCGGCCGCGCACGACGTGCGTGATGCCCTGGCGCCAGTCGTCCACGCTCGCGACGAACTGGTACGTCCAGTTGCCGAGCCGGTCGCGGATCAGCAGGTCGCCGCACTGCGCCGCCGGTTCCTGCCACTGGGGGCCGCACCAGCGGTCCTCGAAGGCCACCGTCCCCGGCGCCATCCGCAGGCGCCAGCCGGCGCCCGGCGTGTCGAGCGGCAACCCGCGCTCCCGGCACGTCCCGGGGTAGGGACGCTCGGTGCCCGTCTCGGCGGCCGTCGCCTGCGCGCGCGCCAGGTCCTGGCGGGAACACGTGCAGGCGTAGACGAGGCCCTCGCCCGCCAGCGCCGTCATGGCCGCCTCGTAGACCGCGCTGCGATCGCGCTGCCGCGACTCGCACCGGCCCGCGCGGAACGCGTCGGTGGGATAGCGGTCGGGCACGAAACCCAGCCAGTCGAGATCGTCGAGCAGCGCCGTCTCGTACTTCGCGCGGCAGCGCTCGGCGTCGTGGTCCTCGATCCGCAGCAGCACCTCGCCGCCCTCGCGGCCGGCGAGGCCCCAGACGTGGATCGCGTTGACCACGTGTCCGAGGTGCAGGTACCCGGTGGGGGCCGGCGCGAAGCGGGTGCGGAACGCTGGCGTCGTCATCGGAGGAGGCGTGGCGTGATCGGGCATTCAGCGCTTGTGGCGTCCCGTCCGCGTGCGCGGAGGCGTCGCCCCTCGGCGCGGCGTCCGGTGCGCGCGTTCGCCGCGCGCGAGCACGTCGTTCAGGTCGGCCTTCGGGCCCGTCCGCATCGGCGCCCAGAGGTCGCCGACGGCGGAAAAGCGCGCGATGGCCGTCCGCAGGTTGAAGTCGCGCCGGTCGACCCCGCGGGCCACCTCGTCCCAGGTCAGCGGCGTCGAGACGCCGGCGTAGTCGCTCGCCCGCGCCGAGTAGGCCGTGGCCAGCGTCTTGCCGAGGATGTTCTGGAGGTAATCCACGTAGATCGTGCCGCGCGGCCGCCGGCGTACCATCCGCTCCACCGTCGCGACCTTCGGGTGCGCCTCGGCCACGACGGTCGCGATCATCTGGCAGAGCAGCTGTCCCGACTCGTACGAGGTCCCCGGCGCGAGCGGGATGTAGATGTGCAGGCCCCGCGATCCGGACGTCTTCGGGACCGCCGGCAGTCCGTAGCGGTCCAGTTCGTCCTTCACCCACCGCGCGACGTCCAGCGCCTCGGCGAATCCCGCGCCCTCTCCCGGGTCGAGATCGATCGCGGCGTAGTCCTGGTGCGTCGGGTCCGCTACCCTGGAGAACCAGGGATCCTGCGAGATCGCGGCGAGCTGGGTCATGTACAGGAGCGTGGTCAGCGACCCGCCGATCAGCCGGTCGCGCGTGCCTTCCTCGGGGTCGATCGGGTCCACGTCCTCGGGCAGCACCTCGCGCCGGACGCCCGCCGGCACGTCGTCCGGGTGGCGCTGCTGGTAGAACGCCTTGTGATCGACCCCGTTCGGGAACCGCTTCATCACGAGCGGCCGGTCGTCCACGGCCGGCAGGACGTACGGCGAGGCCTCGACGTAGTACCGGAGCAGATCGCCCTTGGTCAGCCCGAGTGACGGCCAGAACACCTTGGCGAGGTTCGTCACGCGGAGGCGGTGCCCATCCGGCAGGTGAATCTCCCCGTCCTTCCGCGCCTCCTCCAGCGCATGCAACTCGTCGACGAGCGCCGCCAGCGGCTTCGGAGTCCGAAGTCCCCGCCTGGCCTGCGTCTTCTTCTTTCGGACCCTCGGACCCTGGGAACCTGG
>JAWKHR010000046.1:0-53354 GCA_041394725.1 Vicinamibacterales bacterium
CGCCGCGGATCCGACGTTCGCCCGCACCCGCGGGTTCGTCGAGTACGACGACCGGCGTCCGCTCAACGCGCGCCGCGGGGGCCTGTACCGGCTGGACGTCGCGCGTTACACGGACCGCGACGGCGGCCGGTACACGTTCACGCGCGCCACGCTCGACCTGCGCCAGTACGTGAGCTTCCTGGCCGAGCGCCGCGTGATCGCCACGCGTCTCTGGGTCGCGACGACCGAGCCCGCCGACGGCGCGCGGGTGCCGTTCTACCTGCAGCCGTCCCTCGGCGGCAACGACACGCTGCGCGGCTTCCGCGCCGTCCGCTTCCGCGGGCCGCACGCCATCCTGCTCCAGGCGGAGTACCGCTGGGAGATCTGGTCCGCGCTCGAGGCCGCCATCTTCTACGACGCCGGCAAGGTCGCGCTGCGGCGCGCGGACCTCGACTTCCGCGATCTCGAGCACGACTACGGTTTCGGCTTCCGCTTCAACACCGACGACGGCATCGTCATGCGCGTGGACGCGGCGTTCGGCAGCCGCGATGGCAGGCACCTCCATGTGGTCTTTGGCGGCATCTTCTGAACGGGCCGCCCGCCCGTCCCGCTCGTCCGGTGCGTCCGGCTCGTCCGGTGGGTCCGACCGTTTCGGCGCTTCCGGCCGGTCCGGCGGGTCCGCCGGGCGGCGCGGGCCCGGCTGGCTCGCGGTGGCGTTCGTGGCGGTGGCCGCGTCGGCCGTCGCGTGGGACGGCGGCGTCTCGGCGGCCGATCCGGTCTTCTATCCCGACGACCCGATCTGGCACGACGACGACATGGCGCTCGACGCGTCCGGGACGCAGGAGATCGAGGACTCGAACGGCTACGACTTCGTCGTCAACACGTTCGTGCGGCCGGGCGAGCACCGCGACGTCCGGGCGATGAACGTGAACACGGTGGACGAGGTGCCCGACTCGAGCTGGTTCGTCAACCGGATCGGCCGCCGGCCGATGCCCGTCGACGAGATCGTCCGCGGGCCCGACTCGCAGGCGTCGATCTCGCTGGACGGCTGGATCGTGTCGGGCGGCAAGTCGGGGGGCGTCCAGCCCGGGTTCCGGATGAAGAACCCGGCCGGTCACACGTACCAGATCGAGTTCGACCCGCCCGACAACCCGGAGATGGCGACCGGCGCGGAGATCATCGGCACCGCGTTCTACCACGCGTTCGGGTATCACACCGTCGAGGTCTACCTCGCGGAGCTGGACCCGGATCGCCTCGTCATCTCGCCGGACGCCCGCATCAACGACCCGCTGCTCGGCGAGCGCCGGGCGCTGACGCGCCGTGACATCGACGACGTGCTGCGGCGCGGCGCGCGGATGCCGAACGGGCACTACCGCGTGCTGGCGAGCCGGTTCGCCGACGGCGAGCCGCGCGGCAACTTCCGGTACTACGGCACCCGGCCGGACGACCCCAACGACATCGTGGCGCACGAACATCGCCGCGAGCTGCGCGGCGCGCGCGTGTTCGGCGCGTGGCTCAACCACGACGACTCGCGCGGTGTGAACAGCCTCGACTTCCTCACGACCGACGGCGATCGCCGGTACATCCGGCACTACATGTTCGACTTCGGGTCGATCATGGGCAGCGGGACGAAGTTCGCGCAGCGGCACCGCGCCGGCAACGAGTACATCCTCGAGTGGAAGCCGGGCTGGCTGACGCTGGCGACGCTCGGGCTGTACACGCGTCCCTGGCTCCACATCGCCTATCCGCGCGTGCCGGCGTCGGTGGGCCGCTTCGAGGGCGAGGCGTTCGACCCGGCGGCGTGGAAGCCGGAGTACCCGAACCCCGCGTTCGACAACATGCGCGCCGACGACGCGTTCTGGGCGGCGCGGATCGTCTCGCGGTTCACCGACGAGGCGATCGCGGCGGTCGTGCGCAAGGCGGAGTACTCGGACCCCGCCGCGACCGACTACGTCACGCGGGTGCTCATCCAGCGGCGCGACAAGGTGCTGCGAACCTGGCTCGCGGGCGTGAACCCGCTGGTGGACTTCGCGTTCGACGGGCGCCGGTTGACGTTCGGCAACGCCGCGGTCGAAGCGGGCGTCGCGACCGCGGCGCGGGAGTACCGCGTGACGTGGAGCCGCTTCGACAACGCGACGGGCACGGCCACCGCGATCGCGAGCACCGCGTCGTCGATGCCGTCGATCGACGCCCCGGCGGGCCTGGCCGGCGCGCCGCCGGCGTTCCTGCAGGTGGACGTCGCCGCAATCCACCCGGACCACCCGTCCTGGGCGACGCCGCTCTCGGTCCACTTCCGCCGCGATGGCGAGGGTGGACGCTGGTGAAACTGGGGGTCAGGTCTTGGATCGCAGCCTCCCCAGCCGAGTGATTACAAAACTGTCAGAGAGAACCTGGCTGACAATCTTGTAATCACTCGGCTCGAGCTGCGATCTGACCCCCAGCCCCCCTCAGGCGTCCTCGGTCACGGCCTGCAGGGGAAAGCCGGCGTCGCGCGCCAGGGCGATCACCGATTCGGCCTTCGTCTCGGCGACTTCCCACGGGTAGATCCCCGCGATCCCGCGGCCGTTGACGTGCACGTGCATCATGATCTGGTAGGCCTGCGCGGGCGACTTCTGGAAGACCGCCTGCAGCACGTGCATCACGAACTCCATCGTCGTGTAGTCGTCGTTGAGCAGGACGACCTTGTAGAGCGACGGCTCCTTGCGCTGCGTGCGCGCGCGTTCCCTGACCTCGCCCTCGGTGGATCGATCGCGGCTCATCGTCCCCCGGCCGGCGCGGCGCCGGCGCCGGGCGTCTCGGCGAGCGCCACGATTTCCGCGACCGTCGAGTCGCCGCGGTCCCAGTCGTACCAGGACATCTTGCGGCTCACGCGCTCCTGCGGGGAGAGCGCCTGACCCGCGGGGCCGAGAAACCAGTCCTGCAGCGCCGACGGGCGCTCGACCCACACGCCGGCGACCGCGGCGCCGCGCAGCAGCACGATCGTCGGCGTCGCCGGACGGTCGTCGGGCGTCCGGTGCTGCTGCATGATCGGCAGCCCGAGATCACGGCCCACGATGCGGAGCGGCACGCCGGCCTCGGCCGCGAGCTTCGCCAGGTACGGCACCGTGGACACCGAGTCCGAGCAGGCCGCCTCGGCAATCGCCAGGATGCGGAGGTCGGCGGAGACCGCGCGCAGCCGCGCGACGAGCGCGCCGGCGGGACGGGCGCGCGCGGCGTTGGCTTCCCAGCGGTCGCGCTGCGCGCTGGCGGACGCGAGGAAGTCCTCGAACGTCACCCCGCGGTCGAACAGCGCCGCGGCGTCGGCGGTCTGCACGACGGTGGACGCGGCCGGAACGGCGGGCATGCCGGTCGCCGGCGAGGCGACCGAGGCGCCCGGATGGCCCGCCCCGGGGCCGGCGACGAGGACCACGAGCGACAGGGCGGCAAGGGCGCGAGGCATAGGGAGAGCCTATCAAACCGCGTTGGAGTACAGTCAGACGCCATGACCACGCTGGCCGCCGGCCTGGACTACGTCGACCTGCGGTTTCTCGGCACGCCCGGGGTGATTGCCTGCGCGCTGCTCACCGGTCCCGACGGCGTCGCGCTCGTCGATCCGGGACCGGCGACGACGCTCGACACGCTGCACGCGACGCTCGCCACCCGCGGCATCGGCCCGCGCGACCTGCGCGCGATCCTGATCACGCACATCCACCTGGACCATGCCGGTGCGACGGGCCGGCTGCTCGAGGCCTGCCCGCAGGCCGAGGTGTTCGTCCACGACTCGGGCGCGCGGCACCTCGCCGATCCGTCCCGCCTGCTGCGCAGCGCGACGCGGCTGTACGGCGACGACATGGACCGGCTCTGGGGCGAGGTACGGCCGGTGCCCGCCGACCGACTGCGCCCGCTCGGCGCCCGCGCGGGCGACCCGCCGCTGCGCCTGCGCGTGGTCGGCCACGACCTCGAGGTGATCCACACGCCCGGGCACGCGTCGCACCACGTCAGCTACTTCGCGCCGGCGTCGCGCGTGGCGTTCGTGGGTGACACGGCCGGGCTGTGCCGCGAGAGCGGCCGCCTCGTCATTCCCGCCACGCCGCCGCCCGACGTGGACCTCGCGGCCTGGCGCGCGAGCACGGATCGGATCCTGGCGTGGGAGCCGGCGACGCTGTTCCTCACGCACTTCGGACCGCACCCGGCGCCGCGGGTGCACCTGCAGGACTTCTGGACGCGGCTCGACGCGTGGAAGCGTGCCGTGGCGGCCGACCTCGCGCGACCGGGCGACGACGAAGCCCGGGCGCGTGCGTTCGCCGAGGCGGTGACCGACGACATCACGCGCGCGACGAACCGCGCGGAGGCCGAGGCCTATGCCGAGGCCGGACGCTTCGACTTCTCCTGGACCGGCCTGGCGAGGGCCCTGAGGGACACGACGCGATGACCGACCGTGATGCCGTGCTGATTCGCGCCGCGCGCCTCGCGCAGGACTACCTGGCCGGCGTGGCGGACCGCCCGGTCGGCGCGCGCGCGACCGCCGACGCGCTGCGGGCCACGCTCGGCGGCGCGCTGCCCGAGACGGGCGAGGCGCCGACCGCGGTGCTCGATCGGCTCGCCGCGGCCGCCGTGGACGGCACGGTCGCCACCCAGGGCCCCCGCTACTTCGGGTTCGTCGTCGGCGGCAGCGTGCCGGCGGCGACCGGCGCCGACTGGCTGGTGTCCGCCTGGGACCAGAACGCCGGCATCTTCGTCCTGTCGCCGCTGGTCTCGGTGGTCGAGGAGATCACACTCGACTGGATCCGCGCGATCGTCGGCCTGCCCGGAGGCTGGAGCGGCGGCTTCGTCACCGGATGCCAGATGGCCAACTTCACGAGCCTCGTGGCCGCGCGGCATCACGTGCTGGCCGAAGCCGGCTGGGACGTGGAGGCGCTCGGGCTCCACGGCGCGCCGCCGATCGACGTGATCATCAGCGACGAGGCGCACTACACGATTTCGATGGCGCTGCGGCTGGCGGGGCTCGGCGCCGCGACGGCGCGCCGGGTGCCGACCGACGGCCAGGGCCGGATGCGGCCGGCGGAGCTCGAGGCGATGGTCCGCCACACGACGGGCCCGTGCATCATCTGCGCGCAGGCCGGGAACGTGAACACCGGCGCGTTCGATCCTCTCGCGCCGATCGCCGATCTCGCGAAGGCGCGTGGCGCCTGGCTGCACGTGGATGGCGCCTTCGGCCTGTGGGCGGCGGCGAGCCCGTCGCTGGCGCCGCTCGTGGCCGGCATCGACCGCGCGGACTCGATTGCCACCGACGCGCACAAGTGGCTCAACGTCCCGTACGACTGCGGCATCGCGCTGACCGCGCACCCCGACGCGCTGCGCGCCGCGCTCTCGCTGTCGGCCGCCTACATCCTCGCGAGCCGATCCGAGCGCGACCCGCACGAATACGTGCCGGAGGAATCGCGCCGCGGCCGCGCCGTGCCGGTCTACGCGGCGCTGCGATCACTCGGGCGCGACGGCCTCCGCGCCCTCGTCGAGCGCAACTGCGCGCAGGCGCGGCGGCTCGCCGACGCGCTCCGCGGCGCGCCAGGCGTGACGGTGCTGAACGACGTGGTGCTGAACCAGGTGCTGGTGCGGTTCACGCCGGCCGACGGCGGCGACGCGGACGCGTTCACGCAGCAGGTGGTCGCCCGCGTGCAGGCGGATGGCACGTGCTGGCTCGGCGGCACCACGTGGCACGGCATGGCGGCGATGCGGGTGTCGTTCAGCAACTGGTCCACGACCGACGAGGACGTGGACCGATCGGCGGCCGCGATCCTGCGCGCGGCGCGGTAGTCGCCGGGGACGCGCGGGTGGACCGCGCTACCGGCCGATGCGGACGATGTTGAGCCCGCCGCCGCCGGGCACGACGAGCGGCGAGAGCGAGAAGCGGGAGCCGGCCGCGCCGAACGTCACCGAATGCCCGGCCAGGATCCCGACGGTCGCGCCCGCGATGACGTCGCTCAGGTAGTGCCGCCGGCCCTCCATGCGCGACGCGCCAATCCAGGTCGCCATCGCGTAGGCCGGCACGCCGGCCTTCCAGCCGAGCTCCGACTGCAGCACCGTGGCCGTCGCGAAAGCCGCCGACGTGTGGCCTGACGGGAACGACAGCACCGAGCCGTCGGGGCGCGTCCGGCGTACGGCGATCTTCATGAACTGGGTCGTGGTCTGCGCGACGATCTGGGCCCGGACGAGTTTCGCGCCGAGGCTGGCCACGCGCGGCTGGTGGATCGCGCGGCCGACCAGGTAGGTCGCGAACGCCGCGCCCCCCTGCACCGCCGCACTGCCGGCGACGCGGCCGGGCGAGAACAGGCGATCGGCGTCAGACCCCCAGCCGCCGCTCGAGAGCTTCGGGTCGAGCGCGTGCATCGAGAACGCACCCGCGATGCCGAGGCCGAGGACCGTCAGGCTGCGGTCGGTCGCCATCCGGCGGAAGTCCGCCTTGAGCGGCGTGAAAAGGGAGGAGAAGGCCGGCGTTTCCGCGGGTGCCGGTGACACCGGCGCCGCGAGGACGTCCGCGGTGGGCGACAGCGCCGGCCGGGCCGGCGGCATCGTCGGCGGCGTCTGTGCTCCGGCCGGGACAGCGGTGGCGAGCAGGGCGGCGGTCAGGAGGCCGCAGGCGCAGCCACGAAGCGAACGGTCCATCGAACCCATAGACAAAGGATACTCCGCGGCCCGACCGGGCGTTTCCCGGCCGTCCGGGTCAATTGGACGCCACCGGGATGCCCCTGGCCGGGGTCCGGCCGGCGGATCCGGACACCGGCAGGTGCCGGTCCCACCACTCCCTGGCCGCCCCGGCCGACCACTCGTCCGCGGCGATGGCCTCCAGGCGCGCGGCCACCTCCGCCGCGCTGGCCGGCCGGTCCGCCGGGTCCTTGGCCAGGCAGGCCAGCACCAGGGCGTCCACCGCCTCGGACACGGGCCCGGGCGCCTTCCGCGAAGGCGCGGGCGGCGCCTGCTGGGCGTGGGCGATGAGCGTGGCCATCGGCGTCTCGCCGTCGAACACCGGCTCGCCGGTCAGCAGCCAGTACAGGACGCAGCCGACCGCGTAGAGATCCGCCCGGCCGTCGAACGCTGCCCGGCCCATGGCCAGTTCGGGCGCCATGTAGGCCGGGGTGCCGGGGCCGAAGCCCTGCTGCGTGACCTGCGATTCCTCCGGCTGCAGTTCCTTCACGAGGCCGAAGTCGAGGACCTTGACGAAGTCCACGTCGGGGCCGAGCCGGCAGACGAAGATGTTGGCCGGCTTCACGTCGCGGTGCACCAGGCCGCGGGCGTGGGCTTCGCCGAGCGAGTGGCAGACCTGGCGCAGCAGGTACGCGGCGCGACCCGGCGACACCGGGCCGAACTCCCGGACGAGCGTATCGAGGCTGATGCCGTCCAGCAGTTCCATCACGTAGAAGAAGGCGCCTTCGTCGGTGAGGCCGAAGTCGTACACGCCGACCGTGTGCATGGACCGCAGGGCGGCGGTCGCGCGGGCCTCGCGTTCGAACCGGGTGATCGCGCGTTCGCGGCCGCGCGCGTCGAGGCCGAGCAGCTCCGGCCGGATCAGCTTGATCGCCGCCGGCCGCGCGAGCAGCCGGTGACGCGCGACCCACACGTCGCCCATGCCGCCGCCGCCCAGCCGTTCGACGAGCTCGTAGCTGCCAATCTCCCGCGCCTTCCGCAGGCGCTGGCCGTAGCGGAAGACGATGCGCGAGATCACGTAGGCGATGCCCGCGCAGAGGAAGGTGGTGAAGGCGAAATAGGTGAGCACGCGCGGCGGCGTCACCTCCAGGGGCACGCCACGGAACACCGTCATCGCGGCCACCACGAGCGGGCCCGTGGACGCCTCGGCCAGCGACGTGATCAGGATCTTGCCCGGCGTGTTGGGCGCGAGCAGCGGGATGATCAGGATCCACACGCACTCCCACGGCACGCCGAGGAAGTCGAGCGGCGAGTCGGTGGCCGGGAAGCCCGGCCAGAACTCCGCGAGTGAGATGCCGAGCGCGCCGAAGACCGCGAAGACCAGTCCGACGTCGAGGAAGCGCGCCGGCGCCATCCGGCCGTAGCGCGAGAGGCCGAAGATGACCAGGCCGAGCGCGATCGAGGCGAGCGCGAACAGGCTCTGCGGGCCGAGCAGCGCCATTTCGGGATGCGACGCGCGGTTGACGAAGAACGGCGCCCAGTAGGCCAGCAGGTACCCGGCCGCGTAGATCAGGCCGGCCCAGCCGAGCCGCCGCGACGCGTCGCGCAGCAGCTCGGGCGGCAGCGTCTGCGGACCACCGGCGCGCTCGGGCTCGCCGGTCGGCGTGACCGGCGCCCGGTGCAGCCGGACCGCGCGCACCCCGCCCTCCGCGTCCTGCCACGGGACGTCGTCCGAATCGGACATCGGCGAGAGGCGTCGGGTCATGTGGGGGAATCGGGCCGGCGATCCCGGGCGTGACGGGGCCGGCCGTCGAGTCCAATATACGTGCAGTCCCCGCCCGGCGGTTCCCCCCGGGGGGGTGGCAGGGCCGGAGCGGCCGGCGAATAGGCCGGGGCCCAGGCGTGTAGAGGAGGCAGAACCGCGGCTCGGAGGCCGTGGCCGGCACATGAGCAGCGACGGATCGGCGGGCGGAGACGGCGACCTGGTGCGCCTGGCGCGGGACGGCGACGCGGACGCGTTCGGCGTGCTCGTCAGCCGGCACATGCGGCCCGCGTACTTCGCCGCGCTCGGTCTGGTCGGGTCGCGCGAGGACGCGCTGGACCTCTCGCAGGAGGCGTTCGCGCGCGCCTTCCGCGCGCGGCGCCGGCTGGACCCGGACCGGCCGTTCTACCCGTGGTACTACACGATCCTCCGCCGGCTGTGCTTCAACTTCCTCCGCGACCGGCGCCTGCACGCGCGCCGGCTGGCCGAGGCGGCGACCTGGCTCGAGGCCCGGTCCGCCTCGTGGGTCGAGGACCCGGCCGTGCAGGCCGAGCGGGAGGAGGCGCGGGGGCGGGTCGCGCGCGCGATCGCGACGCTGCCGGCCCGCGACCGCGAGGTGCTGGTGCTCAAGGAGTTCGAGCACCTCACCTACCGGGAGATCGCGGTGCTGATCGACATCCCGATCGGCACCGTCATGTCGAGGCTCTATGCCGCCCGCCAGCGCCTGGCGGAGGCGCTCGAGGCACCGCGATGACCGGGACCGGAACCGACGATCTCGATCGGACCCGGCGGCTGATGATGGCCGTCATCGACGGCGAGAGTTCCATGGCCGAGCGGCAGGAGCTCGAGCAGGTCCTCGCGCGCGACGCCGCGCTCGCCGCCGAGTGGACGCGCCTGAACCGGGTGAAGGAGGTCACCGCCACCATGGCACTCACGGAACCGCCCGACGAGATGTGGAACAGCTACTGGGCCTCGGTCTACAACCGGTCCGAACGCCGCGTCGCCTGGCTGCTGATCCTGGCCGGCCTCGTCGTCCTGCTCGGGTGGGGGCTGTGGCACCTGGTGCCGGTGCTGGTCGAGAAGCTGATCGGCGAGACGACCGTGCCGGTCGTCATCCGCGCCGCCATCGCCGCCGTGCTCACGGGCGGGGTGCTCCTCGTGGTGTCGGTCATCCGCGAGCAGCTCTCGTCCTCGAGCCGCGACAAGTACGACAGGAGGGTGTCCCGATGACCATCACGCCCGCCGCCACGGTGGCCGGCAAGCGCGTGGCCCGCTCGCTCGGCCTCGTCTACGGCAACACGATCCGCGCCCGGCACGTCGGCAAGGACCTGCTGGCCGTCCTCAAGAACCTGGTGGGCGGCGAGATCCAGGAGTACACGAAGCTGATGGCCGAGGCGCGCGAGCAGGCGGTGGATCGGATGGTGGTGTCGGCCGAACGCGCGGGCGCCAACGCGATCCTCAACGTGCGCTTCACGACGTCCTACATCATGGGCAACGCGTCGGAGATCCTCGCCTACGGCGAGGCGGCGGTGCTCGAGGACGCGCCCCAGCCGCCGGCGGCGGTGGCCGGTTGACGCCTCAGCGGAGGGCCTTCATCCGGGCGAGGATCTCGCCGACCTTGCGGATCTCCTCGCCGTAGAGTGCCCAGTCGCCGGCGCGCTGCGCGGCGAGCGCCCGTTGCAGGTGGTCGTCGGCCTCGGCCGCGAGCGCGGCCAGCGTCGCGTCGCCGGCCGCCGCCGCATCCGGCGGCGCCTCGACGCCCTCGGGCGCGTTGGCCGGCGTCGGCACGACGGACGTCGCCCCGCTGTCCAGCCGGTCCGGCGACAGCCCGCGCAGCACCCCCGCGCCGAAGATCTCCGCGACGGCCTGCTTGAGCGTCTCGGCCATCACGATCCGGTTCTGGTAGGCGACGATGACCCGCTTGAGCTCCGGGATGCGGCCCTCGGGCGAGCGCAGGTAGAGCGGGCGGACGTAGAGCAGCGACTCCTCGATCGGGATCACGAGCAGCGTGCCCCAGATGACCTGCGAGCCCTGCTGGTTCCAGAGGGTAATCTGCGGCGAGATGGTCTGGTCCTGGTTGATCCGGCCGATGATCTGCTGCGGCCCGTAGACGATCTTCTGCTTCGGGAACTGGAACACGACCAGCTTCCCGTAGTCGGCGCCGTCGCTGCGCGCGACCATCCAGGCGGCCAGGTTGTTCTTCAGGCGCGGCGTGAACGGCAGCATCTGGATGAACTCGCTCCGGGTCTCGCCGGGCAGCCGCATGATCGTGTAGTAGGGCTGCATCTGGGCGACGTTCCGGTCGCCGTCGAGCGTCGGCACCTGCCACTGGTCCTCCTTGTTGTAGAAGACCAGCGGGTTCGTCATGTGGTACGTCGTGTACACCTGCGACTGGATGCGGAACAGGTCCTCGGGGTACCGGACGTGCCGGCGCAGGTCCTCGGGCATCTCGTCGAGGGGGTGGAGCAGGCCCGGGAACACGTTGGCGAGCGTCAGCGCCAGCGGGTCGGTGGGCTCGGCGAGGTAGAACCGGACGTCGCCGTTGAAGGCGTCGATGACCACCTTCACGGCGTTGCGCATGTAGTTGATCCGCTCGCCGCCGCCGACCACCGGCGTCGCGTAGGGGTAGTTGCGCGTCGTGGTGTAGGCGTCCTGGATCCAGAAGATCCGGCCGTCGCTGACCACCGGATACGGGTCGCTGTCGAGCGTCAGGAACGGCGCGATCTCCTTCACGCGTTCGACGATCTGCCGGTGGAACATGATCCGGCTCTCGGGCGTGATCTGGGGCGTGAACAGGATGTCGGTGCTGCCGAACCGGATCGCGAAGAGCAGCCGGCGCATCAGGTCGCCGACGGGCACGCCGCCCTGGCCCTCGTAGTAGGTGGTCTCGTTGTCGTCGCCCTGCGGGTAGTGGAACTCCGGCTGCTTCGTCCGGACGAGGACATAGCCGCGCGTCAGCTCGCCGAAGTAGATGCTCGGCTCGGAGATCCGGAGGTCCACGGTCGAGACCGGTGGCAGGTCGCGGATGAACAGCACCGGCAGGCCCTCGGTCGTGACCTCGTTGACCGGGCCGAGCGTCAGGCCGTAGCCGTGCGTGTAGGTCAGCCGTTCGTTCACCCACGACGGGTTCTGCAGGCTGTCGCTGTTCATCTCGCGCGCCGACAGCATGACCTGCCGGTACTTGCCGTCGATCATGTACCGGTCGTTGTCCACCGACGTGAAGTCGTAGTAGGTCCGGATCTCCTGGATCTGGCCGAAGGTCTGCAGCAGCGGCTGGTGATCCCACAGCCGCACGTTCTCGATCGTGCCGGCGTTGCGGACGATGGCGTCGGCGGTCAGCTCGGCGTCGCCGGAGAGCTCGCGTTCCTCGACGCGGTCCAGCGCCCAGGCGGCGCGCGTCGCCTCGATGTTGTGGCGGATGAACGGCTCCTCCTGGTTCTGCTCGCTCGGCGTCACGACGAATCGCTGGAGGAACGCGCCGTACAGACCCCCGGCCGACGAGACGACGACCCAGGCGGCGACGGCGAAGACGACGGGCCATCCGGTCCGGCTGAAGCCGGCCCGCACGGCGAGGACCGCGCCGACCAGCAGGACCGCGAGCTCGGCCCAGAGAAACGGCAGGCGCGCATGGACGTCCACGTAGGACGCGCCGAAGCCGACCGTCGCCGTCGCGTCCGAGAGCAGCGTCTCCGGCCGGCCCAGCCAGGCGCCCCACGCCATCAGCAGGAACACGAGCGCGCCCAGCAGCGCGAGGTGCCGCCGCGCCGACGGCACGAGGCGGACCGACGGCCAGGGCGGGCCGCCGGGGCGCAGTTCGATCACGAAGCTGCCCGAGAGCACGTAGTACACGCCGCCGCCGATGAGCGCGAGCACCGAGAGGAGCAGCGCCTGCTGGCGGATGAGCTGGTAGACCGGCAGCTTGTAGACGTAGAACGAGACGTCGCGCCCGAAGAGCGCGTCGGCCCGGTCGAACGGCACCGCCTGGAAGAAGGTGAGCCAGTCGAGCCAGCGGCTGGCCGCGGTCAGGCCGACGCTCAGCGCCACGAAGGCCGCGACGGGCAGCGCCAGCGCGGTGAGCGACTTGCCCTCGACCGCGATCGCGCGGCCGTCCACGCCCGTGCCGAGGATCACGTGCGGGCGATCGAGCGTCCGGCGCGCGATCCGCAGGTTGACGTAGAGGAAGACGAAGGCCGCGACGAAGGTCAGCGCGAAGACGATGGCCTGCGCGTTGATGCGGCGGAGGAAGACGAAGTCGTAGCCGAGCTGCCGGAACCAGAGCCAGTCGGTGTAGAACGCGACGGCCGACGGCACCACGAACAGCAGCATGGCGCCGAGGATGAGCAGCGTCGGCAGAGCCCGGAACCTCATTCCCCTCGTGTCCTCCGCGCGCCACAGGCGCGTTCCGCGATCAGATGCGCGCCACAGGCGCGTTAGGCGATCGGCTGCGCGCCAGCGGCGCGTCACTGCGCCCGGACGCGATCGAGGCGCGACGCCGCGCGGGCGTCAGCGCATGCGCGCGCTCGCGAGGCGGACCTGCGTGGGCGCGCCCTCGCGCACGTCCGTCCACGCGAACCAGACCCGCCGTCCGCTGGCGACCAGCCGCGGGAAGCCGGACGTCCGGCCGGGCACCGTCCGCGCGACCGTCACCAGGTCGCTCGTCCGCCCGTTGCGCCGCACCTCGCGGACGACGATCGCCGCGCCGTCGGTCGCGCGCTCGATCGACGAGACGAGCACGCGGTCGGGATCGAGCATCGCCAGCGCGAGCCGGCCGTACGGGACGCCCGCGTGGACGTCGATCGGCGCCCCGAACGTCTCGCCGCCGTCGGTCGAGAACGCGACGCGCGTCCGGGGCGTGGCGTCCGACCCGAGGGTGAACCACGCGACCGCGACGGCGCGACCGATGGCCGCGACGGCCGGGCCGTTGACCGGGCAGGCGTCGAGTCGCCAGCCGTCCCGCGCGACCGGCACGGGCGGCGTCCATCGTCCGTCGACGAGCCGCGAGACCGCGATGTCGCGCACCTCGTCCGTGCCCCGATCGCGGTAGGCCACCAGCACGCCGCGATCCGTCCTGACGGCGGCCGTCGGGCAGCAGTCGCAGACGCGCAGATCGACGACCGTGTCCTCGCCGGGCTCCCCGCGAGCGATCGTGGTCGAGCGCAGCGTCATGCTGCCCTCGCGTCCGCGTTCGGCGACCAGCCGCCCATCGAGCCAGACCAGGCCGAGCGCGCCGGTGCCGGGGGCCTCGAAGAACGCCGCGAAGCCGTGCTCGGCGGGCGCCTGGTCGCGATGCGGCGTGACCGCGTCGCTCCACGTGGCGCCATCGTCGGTGGACGTCGCGACGCGAATGCCGTAGGCGCCGCGGCCCGGGCCCCGCTCGAGCCAGTGGGCGGCCAGCGTGCCGCCGGACGTCGTGAAGATCGACGGCACGTCCGCCCAGTTCGCGAGCAGCGCCGGCCCCTCGGCAATCGTCACGGGCGCCGACCAGGTCGTGCCGCGGAGCCCGGACAGGCGGAACCGGAAGCCGCCGCCGTCGCCCGGCTCGAGCCAGCTGAGGCGCACCTGCCCCGCGCGATCGACCAGCAGGAACGGTTCGGCGGACCCGGCCGGCGCGGGCGAGGGTTCCTCGATCACGCGTCCCGAGAACGGGGACCCGGCGTCAGGGGTCTGGCGCGACCACGCCGGCAGCGACGCGAGGGCTCCGGCCACCAGGAGCGCGGCGGCGACGCGGGACCGCATGGAAACCTCCTGACTGTCAGCCGATCCGGGTCCAACCTTATCACGCGCGCCGCGGGGCCCATGGTACACAATAGGCCGCTTCAGGGGGCATCAACCCGGGGTTCCCGGGGGCCCCGGCTTTGCCCGAAAGGACTCGCACCCGTCATGTCAGCGCCCGCCGTCGGCACCCTCGCTCCCGACTTCGAACTGCCCAGCCACCACGGCGGTACCGTGCGTCTGTCCGGCTTTCGCGGCACGCACCACGTGGTCATCGCGTTCCACCCGCTGGCCTTCACGCCGGTGTGTGCCACCCAGATGCAGCAGTACGAACGTGAGCGCGCGACGCTCGAGGATCTCGACGCGAAGGTGCTCGGGATCAGCATCGACGCGGGGCCGGCCAAGGCGGCGTGGGCCGACATGCTCGGCGGGATCTCGTTCGACCTGCTCAGCGACTTCCACCCGCACGGCCAGGTGGCCTCCGCCTACGGCGTGATGCGCGACGACGGCATCTCGCAGCGCGCGTTGTTCGTCGTCGGCAAGGACGGGCGGATCGCCTGGGCGAAGATCTACGAGATCCCCGAGCAGCCGGACTTCACGGAACTGGTGGACGTGCTCAAGGCGCTGTCCTGATCGCGCGGTCGCGCCCGGCGCCGCCGCCGGCCGCGCGCCGGCGCGGGGTCAGGCCGTGCCACGGGGCCACGGCACCAGCAGGCGCGTGCGGCGCCGGTAGGCCTGGTAGGCGGGGTCGGCGCCCCACTTGCGGGCGGCGCTCTGCTCGAGCGTCGGGATGCCGGTGAGCCGGAGCAGCACGAGGGTGATCGTGAGCGGGCCGACGAGGCCGACCGGCGCGAGCCAGCCGAGATCCGGCAGCACGAACAGGAACACGCCCCACCAGCAGAGCAGCTCGCCGAAGTAGTTCGGGTGCCGGCTGTAGCGCCACAGGCCCGTGTCCACCCAGCGGTCTCGCCCGCCGGGCGCCGTCTTGTGGCGGAACTTCTGCCGGTCCGCCACGGTCTCGATCACGAGTCCCGCGGCCCAGACCAGGACGCCGGCGGTCATCGCCGGGTTCCACGGGCCGGGGCGGCCGAACCACACCGTGACCGGAATCATGATCGCCCACACGACGACGCCCTGGAAGAACCAGAACTGCAGGAACTTCCAGAAGTGATCGCGCACGCCGTCGAACCGTGTGTCGCGGCCCATCCGCAGGATGCGATAGAAGAGGTAGCCCGCGAGCCGGAGGCCCCACAGGACGACCAGCGCCGCGAGCACCGCCTGCGGCCGGGCGGCGGGATCGTGGCGGAGGAACAGCCAGGCCGCCAGCAGCACGAACGTCAGGCCGTACGACAGGTCGGTCACCTTGTCGGTGCGCAGCGTGGCCGCGACGGCGAAGAACACGGCCTGCACGGCGAGGCTTGCGGCGAGCGTCAGCAGGAGCGGGATCAGGTCGTCCATGCGCGCCTCACGGCAGCCACAGGTACCAGGCGAGGAGCGCGACGTAGCCGGCGACGTAGAGGCGGAAGTGCCGCGCCATCCGGCGTTCCTCGTCCGTGTGGAAATAGCGGTTCGTGAAGAGCGCCATCGTATCGTGACCGAACCACGGGAGGACGTTGATCTTCCAGTCGGTCATCCGGTACACGGTCGCGCGCCAGCGATACCGCAGCCGGAACAGCGGAATGCCGTACAGCAGGAACGCGACGAGGAGGGCGATCTTCATGGGGTCAGGTCTTGGATCGCAGCCTTCGGGCACGCCCGATGACGGAATTGTCATTCATGCCGCGGTCCTCGACCTGACCCCCAATCCTCAGAATCGCACGACGGCGCCGACCGTCACCGGCAGCGACCAGCGCCGGCTCTTGTCGTTGATGGACTCCAGCCCCGTGCCGGCCAGGCCGTCAATCGGGTCCAGGTTGCCGTGCCACCGGAAGTCGATCCCGCCCTGCAGGCCCACGTTCGGGGTGAACAGGTACTGCACGCCGCCCGAGAGGCTGAACGTCGCCACCGTCGACTTGTCGTACATCGGAACGTTCGAGAGGGTCACCGCGGCCGCCGGCACCGTGAACTCCGCGTCGATCGCGTCCACGCGCAGAAACCCGATGCTGGCGCCGGCGAATGGCCGCGCACCGGTCTCCGCGCCGTAGTACTGCCGGTAGCCGAAGTCCACGCCCGTCGCCTTGTAGTCGTCGAACTGCGCGAAGAGCGGCAGCGTGGCGACGTCGCCGACCTGCACCCGGTCGGCCGATCCGGTCGTCCGGAACACCCGCACCCGGACCTCGCCCGACGGGCCCGTGAGCACGCCCAGGCCCAGCGCCCAGTCGGTCTGGGCCCCGTAGATGTCGCCGTAGCTGCGCGACTCCACCGTGGTCGGCAGGGTCAGCACCGAGCCCGTGCCGCCGCCGTGCACGTCGCCCGTGACGGCGACGTTCGCGCCGATGTCGAAGGATACCGACAGCCGCGGCGTCTGCGCCGAAGCCGTCGTCGAGGCGAGCGCGATCGCCGCGCCCGTCGTGAGCATGCCGAGAGTCCGCTTCATGGGTGTCGTCTCCTGTCCATGGCCGGGCGGCCGGCGGGCGGTCCTGCCCGCGCACGCTGCCCGCCGTTGTCTCTTGAGTTGAATACGATTGACGGACAGGAAAAGTCCCGCGGGTGGGGCGGATCGTTTTCCCCGGACGACCGGCGGCCGGCGCCGACTTGAATCCGGGGAAAACGACCTGGATGGCGACGCGAATCGGGCGGCTAGAGCTGTCGGAGCGCGGCCGAAATCGGGAGCCGGGCGGCGCGCAGCGCCGGCAGCAGCCCGCCGATCAGCCCCATGAACAGCGCGAACACGAGGCCCATGACCAGCAGCTGGGGCGTGACCCGGAACGCGAACGCGACCTGGCTGAACGTCTGGAAGTTGATCGTGGACGTCTGGTAGCCGTTGAACCCGACGAGCGCCAGCAGGCCCCCCGCGGCGCCGCCGAGGGCGGCGAGGCCCAGCGACTCGACCAGGACCGACGTGACCACCGCGAAGGCGTTGAACCCGAGCGCCCGGAGCGTCGCAATCTCACGCGCGCGGCTCGCCACGGCCATGTACATCGTCAGGATGGCGCCGAAGATCGCGCCGAGGCTCATCAGCCCCGCGATGCCGAAGCCCACGATCCGCACGAGCGTCGTGAGCTGCGTGGACTGGCCGGCGTAGTATTCGTCCTCGCGCCGGACCTGCACGTTGAGCTGCGGGTCGGCCGTCAGCTCGTCCTTGAACTGCTGGAAGGTCTCCGGCGAATCCAGGCGCGCCAGCACCGTCTGGTAGCTGTTGCCGCGCCGGTACGCGCCCTGCAGCGTCCGCGCGTCGCACCAGATCTCGGTCTCCGAGACCGACCCGTCGGTCTCGAACGTGCCGACGACCCTCCAGCTCACCTGGCCCGACCGGATCTCCGAGCCGACGTCGAGGCCGGCGAACTGCCCGGCCGCGCCGCGCCCGACGATGACCTCGTTGGTGCCGAACGTGAACATCCGGCCCTCGACGATGGAGAACTCCTGCCGGACCTCGGCGGCCTCGGGCCCGACGCCGCGCATCGGCACGTTCGCCGACGTCCCGGTGGATCGCTTCGGCAGGTCGATGATGACGAACAGCTCGGCCGAGGCCAGCGGGCGCTGGCCGTCGCGCACGATGCCGGGCGCCTGCTTGATGAGCTCCGTCATCGGGCCCGCCAGCCCGCTGGTCATTTCCGAGTCGGCGCCCGATCGCATGATCAGCGCGCGGTCCGGTGACCCGGTGCCCTGCATGACGGCGCGGAACCCCTCCGCGATCGAGAGGACCGCGACGAGCACGACGACGACGCCCGCGATGCCGACGACGGCGACGCCCGAGGCGCTCAACCGCCGCGGCAGGCTCCGCAGGCTCAGCAGCGTGACGGCGATGACCTGCTTCATCTCAGTTCCTCCGCAGCGCGTCCACGATCCGGAGGCGCATCGCGTGCGAGGCCGGCAGCGCGCCCGCCAGCAGGCCCAGGCCGAGCATCAGCGCCAGGCCGACCCCGACATCCTTCGGCAGCATCACCCAGGTCGGCATCATCCCGCCCGTCGGGTCGCCCGCCTGCACCGCGAGCCAGGCCAGGCCCAGGCCGAGCCCGCCGCCGACCAGCGCGATCGCGACCGACTCGACGAGCACGAGCACCATCACGCGGCCGTTGGTGAACCCGAGCGTCTTGAGCACCGCGAGCTCGGACGTCCGCTGGTTGATGACGTACATCATCACGATCGTGACGATGAGCAGCATGCTGAACAGCACGACGGTGACGATCCACATCATGATCGTCGCGATGTCGCCGATCTGCTTCGCGAAACTCTCGATGAAGCCCTTCTCGGTGGTCGTCTTGGTCTCGGCCTGCGAGTTGGCGAACATGTCGTCGAACCGCGCGGCCATCTCGGTGGACCGGGACGGGTCGGCGATCCGCACGATGTACCACCCGACCAGGCCCGCGCCGCCCGTGCGGTTCTCGTCGAGGTAGTCGTAGCGGAAGAAGAAATTCGTCCGGTCGAATCCGGGCTCCGCGTCGTAGATGCCGACCAGGTTGAACTCCCATGTGTCGCCGGTGCCGCTCTTCGGCCGCCAGATCGTGCCCTGGATCGGGATGCGGTCGCCGACCTTCCAGCCGAACCGCCGGGCCGTGTCCGCGCCGGCGATCGCGCCCTGCCGGTCCGCGAGCCACGCCTTCAGCTGGTCCGGTGGCAGGTGGATCTCCGGGTACATCGCCAGGTAGGCCTCCGGTTCCACCGCGATCTGCGCGAAGAAGTTCGACGGGTCCTGGTAGACGCCGCCGAACCAGGTGTTGTGGGTGGCCAGCTCCACGCCGGGGACGGCCTGCAGCCGCCCCAGATAGGACACGGGCAGCGGCTGGATGAGGCTGACCTTGTGGATCAGCACGAGCCGGTCCTGGCCGGCGAGCTGTACGCCCAGCGAGAACGCGTTGCCGAGCGTGACGAGCAGCCCGTAGAGCAGGAACGAGACGACGATCACGAGCAGCGTGAAGACCGTGAGGAACTTCCGCCGCCAGACGTTCCGCCAGACGAAAGGCAGGAACTTCATGCCACCGCTCCGGCGAGGACGCCCTTTTCCAGGTGGATGGTCCGGTTCGCACGTTCCGCCGCGTGCGGGTCGTGCGTGACCATGACGATCGTCTTGCCGTGTTCGCGGTTGAGCGTCTGGAGCAGGTCCAGGATCTCGTCGCCGGCCTTGCGGTCGAGGTCGCCGGTCGGCTCGTCGCAGAGCAGCAGCGTCGGGTCGGTGACGATCGCCCGCGCGATGCCGACGCGCTGCTCCTGGCCGCCCGAGAGCTGTCGCGGATAGTGCTTCGACCGGTCGGCCAGGCCCACCACTTTGAGCGCCACGCCGGCGCGCTTGCGGCGTTCGGCGCGCCCGAGCGACGTCAGCAGCAGCGGCAGCTCGACGTTGCGCTCGGCGGTCAGCACCGGCAGCAGGTTGTAGAGCTGGAAGACGAACCCGATGTTCTGCGATCGCCACCGCGCCAGCGCCGACCCGCCCAGGCCGCCGATGTTCGCGCCGTTGACCATGACCGTGCCGCTGCTCGGCTGGTCCAGCCCGCCGATCAGGTTCAGCAGCGTCGTCTTGCCGGATCCGGACGGCCCCATCAGCGCGAGGAAGTCGCCCTGCGGGATCTCCAGGTTGACGCCCTGCAGCACGTCGATCCGCTCGTTGCCGCGGGTGTAGAACTTGTGCACGTTGCTGACGGTGACGAGGGACATGCGATGCGATCCTTGTCGGTGCCGGCGGCGTTGCCGGCGGTTCAGGGTTCCCGTTCCAGGCCTACTTCGTCACGACCTTCACGCCGTCGACGACTTCCACCGGCGGCGCGACGATGACGCGCGCGCCGGGCTGGAGGCCGGCGAGAATCTCCACGCGGTCGCCATCGGCGCCGCCCACGCGGACGGCCCGCCGCTCGACCACGTTCTCCGGGCCCACCACGAACGCGACCGTCGCGCCGTCGCGCTCGACGATGGCCGTCCGGGGCGCCAGCGTCACCGGCTGCGCCGCCGCCGCGGCCGTCGCGTCCGCCTCGCGCAGGAAGGTGACCTTCACGCCCATGTCCGGCAGGATGCGCGGGTCGAGCCCCTTGAACGCGATGCGCACCAGCACCGTCGCCTTCTGCCGGTCGGCCGTCGGCACGGTCGTGATCACCGAGGCCGGAATCTCCCAGTCGGGATAGGCGTCGAGCACCGCGGTCACGCCCTGGCCCTCCTCGACGCGGCCGATGTAGGCCTCGTTGACGTCCACCTCGATCTCGAGCGACCGCATGTCGACGATCGTGCAGATGCCCGTGCGCGTGAAGCCGCCGCCGGCCGAGACGGGCGAGACCATCTCGCCGGGCTGGGCGTCCTTCGAGATCGCCACGCCGCTGAACGGCGCGCGGATGATCGTGTTGTCGAGGTTCGTCCGCTCGAGCGCGACCTGCCGGTCGGCGACGTCCACCTGCTGCGTGAGCGCGGAAATCCTGGCCGCCAGCGAGTCCACGTCCGCCTTCGCCTTGTCCACCTCGGCGGCCGTGATGAAGCCGTCCTCGAGCAGCCGCGTGTTCCGGCCGAGCGTGAGCTTCGCCTCCGACAGCCGCACTTCGTTCTCCGCGAGCTGCCGCCGCGCCGCCTCGACCTGTGCCTCGGCCAGGGCCAGCGACGCGCGGTACGTCGCGTCGTCGAGCCGGGCGAGCACCTGGCCCTCGCGCACGGCCATGCCCTCCTCGACGTTGACCTCGACGACCTTGCCCGTGATCTTCGAGGACACCGTCGCCCGGCGTCGCGCGGTGACGTAGCCCGACGCGTTGAGCACGGCGGCCTGCGTCCCGGCCGAACGCTGCGTCACGGTCGCCACCTGCACCTCAATCGGACGCTCGCGGGTCAGGAACGCCCAGCCGCCCGCCGCCACCGCGGCCAGCAGCACGAGCGCCACGACCCAGCCGACCCAGCGGCGGGATCCGGCGGGCCGGGAGTCGCGTTCGATCCGGAGTGCGGCGAGGTCGTCCTTCAGGTCAGTCACGGTGGGGCCTCTTTCGACCCATCAGTATACGCACGCCCTACGGTGACGGACGTGGCGGCGCGAGCGGTGCCCGGAATCGGCGGACGGCGGAAAGGCGGCGGTGAACGGCGACCGCGGTCACCCGCCCGCCGGCCGGACCACGTAGGTGGGGAACGTCCCGAACTGCTTGGCCAGGGGCACCGGCCCGACGTACTGGCACCGGAAGTCCCGGACGTTTCCGGAACGGGCGAGGGCGGCAAACGCGTGGCTCGCGTAGACCTCGCCCGGCGGCGTGATCGGCTCGATCCGCGCGGCGCGGCTGACGTGCGCGCCGATGAAGTTCGCGCGGCTCGTCACCGGGTCCTGGCACGCGAACGCCGGGCCGACGTGCAGGCCGACCCTGACGCCGAGCGGCACGCGGAAGCCGAGCGCGGTCCAGTCCGTCTCGCGCACCGCGCGGCACAGCCGCAGCGCGAACCCGCCCGCCTCGCGCACGTGGTCGAAGACCAGGTACAGGCCGTCGCCCCACGTGTTCGCGAGCAGCGGCGGCGCGGGCAGCCGGCCCAGCTCGCGCGCCACCAGCCCGAGGTAGTGCTCGACGAAGCGCGGCAGCTCCGCATCGTCGAGCCGGCTGAACCCGGCGACGTCCGCGAACAGGAGCGCGACGATCCGCGGATCGAACGCGCCGGCGTGGCGCGCCGGGGCCGTGCCGATGGAGGGCCGCGTCGCGCCGGCCGCGGGCGGAGCCGTACCGGCCGTGCTTGCAGGCCGGGTCGCCGACACGCCGGCGGGCGCCGCGTCGCGCGCGAGCGCGGCCACGTCGATCACGTCCACCGTCCGGCCGTGCGCCCGCCAGTGCCCGACCGCCGTCGCCGTCCCACCCGGGCCGTCGCCCGGGCGCCCGTCCCAGACCGCCAGGCAGACCAGGTCCGTGTCCAGCTCGTCGGCGCGCACGCCCGCCGCGCCGTCGAGCAGGCGGAAGGCGTACTCGAAGGCCGCGCCGCCGCTGCCGGTCGGGTGGTCCGAGGCGATCACGACGTCGCTGGCGCGGGCGAGCGCGCGGTCCAGGCGCGCGGACCAGTCGGCGCCGGGCACCACGTCCACGCTGTCGGCGCGGAACGCCTCGCGCGGATAGGGCAGCACGACGTGCGTGGTCGCGCCGCGTTCGTGCAGGCACTCCAGGCAGATGAGATCCGCGCCGCAGGCGGCCGAGGCAAAGCCGATGCCCGCGTCGTGCGCGTCGAGGCGCCGCCGCACGGCCTCGCGCACCGCGCCTTCGAGCGACGGCGGGAACCGCGGCTCGGGCCGGCCCGGCCGGTCCACGAGGTGGCCCGTGCAGACGACCACGCGCGGGATCCCGAAGCAGTCGTCGATCAGTCGGGTGTCGAGCCCGCGGTGACCGGCGATCAGCCGCGCGTTGCGCCGCGTCGACACGCGGTCGCCGAGCCGATCCCGGCCCGCCTCCACCGCACGCGCGTACCAGGCCAGCGCGCCGGCCGTGTCGCCGAGCACCAGCGCGGCCTCGCCGAGCGTCGCGAAGAGCCAGTACGCGTCGCCGCCGGGATCGCGGCCGGCGGCGGTCGCCGCGTCGAGGTCGGCCACCCGGGGCGCGCAGATCGCCCGCACGCGGTCGGCCATCGCCCGGGCCTCGGCCTCGTCGTCGAGGAGGACGGCCATGGCGGCGACGTTGATGGCGCTCCAGTAGCCGCCGGAGGCCGCGAAGGCGTCGCGGTAGCACCGCCGGGCCGCGTCGAGGTGCGCGCGGCGGATGGCGGGATCCGCCTCGGCCGCGGCCAGGTCCTTGTGCGTCCGGGCCAGCAGGCCGAGGGTCTCCTCGCCGCCGTGTCCCTCGTCGCGGAGCGCCCGGAGGAGGTCGGCCGCCTGGCGGCTCGCCCCGGCCCGGGCCAGCGCCAGCGCGAGCCGCTGGCGCAGCCGCACGTGGCCGGGAAACGCCATCAAGCCGGCCGACACCAGGTCGTAGGCGGGCAGGGGCGCGCCACGGCGGAGCAGCGCGTCGGCCCGGTCGCACCAGGCGTCGGGCGTTGCCGGTGGCGCCGCGGCCTCGTCGTCAGGGCCGGGCGTGCCGGCCTCGCGCGGGTCGGGGACGTGTCTGGACACCCCCCGCATTTTGCCCTAGCCTAGGGCCTCCGGAAGCGACGAGCACATGCAGTTTGCCGGGGACGCGTTCATCAGCTACGCCCACCTCGACAACGTCGAGCTGGTCGAAGGCCGCAAGGGCTGGGTCGCCAACCTGCACCGGGCCCTGGAGGTGCGCGTCGCGCAGCTCCTCGGCAAGCCGCCGCAGATCTGGCGCGACCCGAAGCTCTCCGGAAACGACCTCTTCGAGGCGTCGATCCTCGATCGCCTGCGACGGGTCGCCATCCTGGTCGCGGTCGTCTCGCCGCGCTACCTGAAGTCCGAGTGGACCATCCGCGAGCTGGAGGAATTCCGGGTCGCGGCCGAGGCGCAGGGCGGGCTCAGGGTGCAGGACAAGGCGCGGATCTTCAAGGTGCTGAAGACCCCCGTGCCGCTCGATCGGCTGCCGGACTCGCTGCGCGGCCTGCTGGGCTACGAGTTCTTCCGGCTCGATCCGGAGTCCGGCAAGATCCGCGAGCTCGACGAGATCTTCGGGTCCGAGGCGCACCGCGATTTCTGGCTGCAGCTCGACGACCTGGCACACGACGTCTGCGCGCTGCTCGAGATGCTCGAGCGCGAGGACGCAAACCGGGCGGCCGCGTCGAGCGCCGCGCTGACCGGCGGGGCCCCGGCGCGCGCGGCCAGCCAGGCGGCGGCCCGGCCCGCCGCCGCGCCCGGCCCGGCGGCCACGACCAATGCCGTCTTCCTGGCCGAGACGACGTCCGATCTGCGGGAGTACCGGGAAGCCGTGCGGCGGGACCTCCAGCAGTCCGGCCTCGTCGTGCTGCCGGACCGGCCGCTGCCGTTCGTCGCCGCCGAGGCCGAGGCCCTCGCGCGCGATCAGCTCGCGATGTGCCGGCTGTCCATCCACCTGATCGGCCGCCACTACGGGGTCGTGCCCGAGGGCAGCGACCGATCCCTCATCGAGCTGCAGCACGAGCTGGCGACCGAGCGCAGCCAGTCGGCGCCGCTCGCGCGGCTCATCTGGATCCCGGAAGGGCTGTCGGTGGACGACGACCGGCAGCGGCGGGTGCTCGATCGGCTCCGCATGGACCCGCGCGTCGGCACCGAGGCCGACCTGCTCGAGACCTATTTCGAGGACCTGCGGACGACCATCCAGGACTGGCTGCGTCGCCCCGCGCCGGCGCCACCCGCCGCGGCGGACGCGACCACGCCCGTCGAGCGCGCCGACGCCGACGACGAGCCGCCCCGCCTGTATCTCGTCGCGGACGAGCGTGACGTCGCGCGGCTCGATCCCTGGGCGGACGCGCTCTTCGACCAGGGCCTCGAGGTACTGCGGCCCGTCTACGAGGGCGACGAGCGCGAGATCCGCGAGTACCACGAGGAGAACCTGGCCACCTGCGACGGTGTGCTCATCTTCTACGGCTCGGGCAGCGAGGCGTGGGTGCGCCGGAAGCTGCGCGACGTGCAGAAGGCGCCCGGCTACGGCCGGACCAAGCCACGCCCGGCCGTCGGCATCTGCCTGGTCGGACCGCGGACGCCGGAGAAGGAACGCTTCCGGACGCACGAGGCGACCGTCATCCCGCAGTGGGACGGCGTCGGCGCCGACGGCCTGCGGCCGCTGGTCGAGGCGCTCAAGAAGCCGCGGTGCTGACCAATCCCTTTCCCGGCCTTCGTCCCTTCGAGTCGGACGAGGACCACCTGTTCTTCGGCCGCGAGACCGAGGTCGACGCGCTCCTGGGCCGGCTCCGCACCGCGCGCTTCGTCGCGGTCGTCGGGACGTCCGGCAGCGGCAAGTCGTCGCTCGTCCGGTCCGGGCTGATCCCCGCGCTCCACAGCGGCGCGATGGCCGGCGCCGGATCGAGCTGGCGCATCGCGACGCTGCGGCCGGGCGAGGACCCGATCGGGCACCTCGCGACGGCGCTCCACGCGAACGACGTGCTCGGCACCGACGACGAGCTGGCCGACACCCGCCGCGTCCTGCTCGACGCGACGCTCCGTCGCGGCACCCAGGGCCTGGCCAACGCCGTCCGGCACGCGCACCTGCCCCCCGATCACAACGTGCTCGTGCTGGTCGACCAGTTCGAGGAGCTGTTCCGGTTCCGGCGGAGCCGCGGCGCGCATGCGCGCGACGAGTCGATTGCGTTCGTCCGGCTGCTGCTGGAAGCGACGTCGCTGCGCACGCTGCCGATCTACGTCGTGCTGACGATGCGATCGGACTTCCTCGGCGACTGCATGGACTTCCCGGGCCTGCCCGACGCGGTCAACGCCGGCCTGTTCCTGGTCGGGCGCATGAGCCGGTCGGCGCTGCGGTCCGCGCTCACCGGGCCGGTGGCCGTCGCCGGCGGCGCAATCACCCCGCGGCTCGTCAACCGCGTGATGAACGACCTCGGCGACGACCAGGACCAGCTGCCGCGCGTGCAGCACGCGCTGATGCGCACCTGGGAGCACTGGGCGTCGCGCGTCGCGGGTGACGCCGCCGCGGCGTCCCACACGGACGACGCCGCGGCGGCGAGTCCGATGGACGCCGACGCGGTGGCGGATCCGATGGACGTCGCCGACTACGAGGCGATCGGCGGCCTGGCCGACGCGCTCTCGCGGCACGCCGAGGAGGCGTTCGCGGAGGCGTCCGACGCGGTCGGCGCGCCGGCCGTCGAGCGCGCGTTCAAGGCGCTCACCGACACCTTCACCGACCCGCGCGGCGTGCGGCGGCCGACGCCGGTCGGCGAGCTCGCCGCGGTCTGCGGCCTCGCCGACGCGGAGGTCATCCGCCTGGTCGAGATCTTCCGGCGGCCGGGCCGGAGCTTCCTGATGCCGCCCGCCGCGACGCCGCTCACGCCGGCGTCGATCGTCGACCTGTCGCACGAGAGCCTGATGCGCTGCTGGACGCGCCTCATCGACTGGGCCGCCGAGGAGGCCGAGTCGGCCGAGCTCTACATGCGGCTGTCGCGCGCGGCCGAATGGCACGCCGGCGGGGCCGGCGGGCTGTGGCGCCAGCCGGAGCTGGGGCTGGCGTCGCAGTGGCGCGAGCGCGAGGCGCCGACCGAGGCCTGGGGCGACCGGCTGGACGGCCACTTCGACCGCACGATGGCGTTCCTCGACGGCAGCCTCGAGGCCGATCGGGCGGAGGCCGATCGGGTTGAACGCCAGCGCCGGACGACGCTCCGGCGGACGCAGTGGACCGCGGCGGTGCTCGCCACGCTGCTCGTCGTGGCGGCCGTGCTCGCGGTGATCGCGCGACGCGAGAACGCGCGCGCCGCGACGAACCTCGCGCTGGCACGCGAGGCCGTGGACGAGTCCCTGTCGTCGGTGGACCTGGATCCCTCGCGCCTCGGCGCCGACGTGCCGGCGCTCGAGGAACTGCGGCGCGACCTGCTCGCCAAGGCGCAGGGCTTCTACACCGCGCTGGCCGCGCAGCAGCCCGGCAGCCAGGCCGCGCGACACGACCTCGCGCTCGCCCACCTGCGCCTGGGCCACATCAACCGGCTGCTGCGACAGCCCGAGGAGGCCGAGCGGCAGTACCGCGAGGCCGTCACGCGATTCTCCGCGCTCGCCGGCGCCGAGCCGGGTGACCCCGCCCCCCGCCGCGAGCTCGCCGACGCGTGGCACTGGCTCGGGGAGACGCTGCGGCCGCTGCCCGGGCGCGCCGCCGACGCGCGGGCGGCCTACGATGCCGCGCTGGCGCTGCAGCAGGCGGCCTTCGACGCCGGTGCCACCGGCACGCGCGACGCGCGCGCGCTCGCGCGCACGCACTACGACCGCGGCATCCTGCTGTCGGCGACCGCCGACGGCCTGGCCGGCGCCGAAGCCGACTTCCGCGCCGCCGTGGCGCTGCTCGAGCCCGGCGCCGAGACCGACCCCGCTTCCGGGCAGGAGCTCGCGCGCGCGCTGAACAACCTCGCGGGCCTGCTGAGCTTCGATCCGGCGAAGACGCGCGACGCCCTGCCGCTCTACGAGCGAGCGATCCGCATCGACGAACGGCTGGTGGCCGCCGACCCCGGGAACCGCGAATACCAGCTCGAGCTCGCGAAGTACTACAACAACCTCGCCGCGCTGCAGGGCGACCTGGGGGCGTCGGCGGCGGCGCGCGCGGCGAGCGGCCGCGCGGTCGAGCTGCTCGACGGCCTGGCGCGGCTCGCGCCGTCGCTCGCGGTCGAGCGCGCCGACGCCCGCACGCTCCGCGGCCACGTCCTCGTCTCGACCGACCCGGCCGCGGCCATGGCCGAATTCGGCCAGGCCCTCGAGATCTTCGCGTCGATGCAGGACGACGCCCGCGTGCGCGGCATGGACGAGTTCCACCTGCGCTTCGGCGATCTTCTGCTAGACTTGGCCGCATTTCCCGAGGGCCGCCCCGGCGCCGATGGCGCGCGGCGCCTGCTGGACCAGGCCGTGGAACGCTATCGCGCCATCCTCACGGCCGTGGCCGCGAACGGCACCCCGGCCGACGTGCAGGTCGTCTTCGCCCGGGTGTCCGACCTGCTGCCGTCACTCCCGGCCACGGTGCGCGCCCGCCTGTCGGCCGCATTCGATGATCTCCAGCGACGCCGGGAGACCGGCCGATGACCCGCGTCCGGCGCGCCCGGTCCGAGATGTTCCGACGGTGAACCGTCCCCAGGAGAGGTCCCGATGAGACGAACGCTGCTCGCCCTGCTGCTCTGCCTGCCTGCCACCGCCTTCGCGCAGGAGACCGGCCAGCCGCCGGTCGTGCCGGATCGATCGCCGGCGGCCCTCGCCGCGGCGACGGCCGCGATGCCTTCGAGCCCGGCCCCGGCCCGGTTCCAGCAGCCGGAACCGCCGCCCCCGCCCCCGCCGCCGCAGAACCGGCGCCGGCCGAGCATGGTCGGCTACATCGGCGACGCGACGATCGGCTCGCAGTTCCGCGTGCGGTTCGACGCCGCGTTCGAGAACACCGCGCCCGACCGTGCCGAGTTCTTCTACGGCAAGTGCGGCTGCTACCGCGGCCTGCCGACCTCGCACCCGGCCTACGATCCCGACGCGCCTGGCCCCGGGCCCGGCATCGCGTCCTCGATCGACTACCGCCAGCTGATCCTCCAGGGCGAGTACGCCGCGGGCGACCGCGTGTCGGTCTACGGGGAGCTGCCTTTCCGCTGGGTGAGCCCGCAGTCGTTCGTGGCGGGCACCGGCACGTTCGACAGCTCGGCCGGCGTGGGCGACCTCCGGGTCGGCGGCAAGTTCGCGCTGGTGGCGATGCCGGACCGGTACGTGACGGTGCAGCTCCAGCTCGACGCGCCGACCGGCGACGCGGGCCAGGGCCTCGGCACCGATCACTGGAGCGTGTCGCCGATGCTTCTCTACTTCCAGCGGCTGACGGACCGGGTCACGTTCGAGTCGCAGTTCGGGTCCATCCACCCGGTTGGCGGGTCGGCCGGCATCCCGACGGACGGGTCGGACAAGTTCGCGGGCACCGTGGTCACCTACGGCGCGGGGGCGAGCGTGGACCTGATGCCGGGCGCGTCGGTCGGCATCGTGCCGGTGCTCGAGTTCGTGGGCTGGCACGTCGTCAACGGGTTCCAGACGTCCACGCTGGGCCCCGCCGACGGGACGGACATCTTCAACGTGAAGATCGGCGCGCGGATCGTGAGCGGGCCGCGCGGATCGGCCTGCGACACATCGCCCTGACGGACGCGACCCGCACACGACATCTTCCGCATCGAGTTCCGCGCGGGGTTCTGATCCCCGCGCCGTCCGGGCCGGGCGGACCGCCGCGCCAGCGGCGGCCGCCCGGGCCGCGGGGCCGGGCTACCGCCCGGGCACCCCGAGCCAGCCGCGGGTGAGGTAGTCGCTCATGCCGAGGCCGAACATGATCAGCAGCCAGAACAGCCCGGCCACGACCACCACGCGGGTGAGCGGCGTGTTGTAGCGCACGCCCATGAAGAACCAGACGACCAGCGACGCCTTGATGACCGCGATGCCGAGCGCGACGACGACGTTCATGAAGCCGAAGTCGTAGTAGGCGACGACGACGGTCAGGATCGTCAGCACCGCCAGCGACAGGAAGACGGCGACGTAGGTCAGGGGCGAGGTGACGGGATGCGAAGTGGACATGACTCGTGCTTCTGGCCTCAGTGTCCGAGGTGGAAACCCAGCAGGTAGAGCAGCGGGAACAGGAAGATCCACACGATGTCGACGAAGTGCCAGTAGAGGCCCGACACCTCGATCGGCCCGTAGTACTCGGGCGTGAACGTGCCCTTCCAGGCCATCCGCAGGATGACCAGCATGATGCCGATGCCGACGACCATGTGCAGGGCGTGGATGCCGGTCATGATGAAGTAGAGCGCGAAGAAGATCTGCTCCGGCCCGGGCAGGGCCGGGTCGAAGTTGGGGCCGGGCACCAGGTGGTGCTCGAACTTCTCGGCGTACTCGAAGAACTTGACGACGAGGAATGTGCTGCCGAAGAGGATCGTCAGGATCAGGTTGACGATCTGGCCGGTCCGCGACCCCACCTGTGCCGCGCGGACGGCGAGCACCATCGTCAGCGAGCTGCAGATCAGGACGAGGGTGTTGCCACCGCCCATGTAGGTGTTCAGGTGGTTGCTGCCGGCGATCCAGGCTTCCGGGTACATCGTCCGGTAGACGATGTAGGCCAGGAAGAGGCCGCCGAAGAACATGATCTCGGTGACGAGGAAGATCCACATCCCGAGGATCGAGGCCTCGAGCTGCTGCTCCATCGAGTAGAAGTGGTGCTGCAGCTTCGGGTGGTGCGCGTGCGCCTGGTCGTGGCCGTGAGCCTCGACGGCGCCGTGCGCCAGCGTGGTGTCGTGCGCGTTAGCCAACGGTGACCTCCCGACGCGGCTTGTAGTTGTAGGCCGGCTCGGTCACGACCGGATCCTGCTCGAAGTTGAAGGTCGGCGGCGGCGACGGAATCTGCCACTCGAGACCGGTCGCGCCCCACGGGTTGCGCTCGGCCACCTCGCCCTTGAACAGCGACCAGACGAAGTAGCCGAAGAGCAGCGTGTAGCCGATGCCGAGGATGCCCGCGCCGCCCGTCGACAGGACGTTCAGGACCTGCCATTCGGCGGGGTAGGCGTGGTAGCGGCGCGGCATGCCCATGTAGCCGAGCACGAACTGCGGGAAGAACGTCAGGTTGAACCCGACGAAGACGAGCACGGCCGAGACCTTGCCGAGCGTCTCCGGGTACTTCCGGCCGGTCATCTTCGGCCAGTAGAAGTGGAGGCCGCCGAGGAAGGCCATGACGTTGCCGCCGACCATGATGTAGTGGAAGTGCGCCACGACGAAGTAGGTGTCCGTCAGGTGCACGTCGAGGCCCATCGTCGCCAGGAACAGGCCCGTCAGGCCGCCGATGAGGAACAGGCCCATGAAGCCGATGATCCAGTAGGTCGGCGACTCCCAGCTGATCGAGCCCTTGTACATCGTCGCGGTCCAGTTGAACGTCTTCACCGCGGACGGCACCGCGACCAGCATCGTGATGATCGAGAACACCAGCCCGGCGTAGATCGACTGGCTGCTCATGAAGAGGTGGTGGCCCCAGACGAGGAAGCCGAGGATCGCGATGGCGAGGCTCGAGAAGGCCACGAAGCTGTAGCCGAAGACCTGCTTGCGCGACATCGCCGCGACCATCTCGCTGATGACGCCCATGCCCGGCAGGATCATGATGTAGACGGCCGGGTGCGAGTAGAACCAGAAGAGGTGCTGGAAGAGCACCGGGTCGCCGCCGAGCTTCGGGTCGAAGATGCCGAGGCCGAGCGTCCGTTCCGCGGCGACCAGCACCAGCGTGATGGCGACGACCGGCGTGCCGAGGATCATCACGAGGCTGGTGGCGTAGTGGGCCCAGACGAACAGCGGCAGCCGGAACCAGGTCAGGCCGGGCGCGCGCATCCGGTGGACGGTGACGATGAAGTTGAACCCGGTCAGGATCGACGAGAACCCGGCGACGAACGCGGCCATCGCGGCGAGCGTCACCATCGTCGCGGAGGCGTGGGTGCTGTAGGGCGTGTAGAACGTCCAGCCCGTGTCCACGCCGCCCATCGCGACCACCGCGAGCGCCATCAGGCCGCCGATGATGTAGAGGTACCAGCTCAGCAGGTTGATCCGCGGGAACGCCAGGTCCTTCGTCCCGCACATGATCGGGATGAAGAAGTTTCCCAGTGTCGCCGGCACGGCGGGCACCAGGAAGAAGAAGATCATGATGATGCCGTGGAGCGTGAACGCCTTGTTGTAGAGGTCCGGCGTCAGCAGGTCGCCCTGCGGCGTCAGGAGCTCGAGGCGCACCAGCGTGGCGAAGAACCCGCCGAGCGCGAAGAACACCGTGATCGAGATCAGATAGAGCATCGCGATGCGCTTGTGGTCCCGTGTCAGGAGCCACGCCGCGACACCGTGCGGCTCATCCAGGTAGCTGTGACGTCCGGCTGGAGCAGTCATTGGCGTTTCCATGTCTTCGCGGGGGCCCTACTGGCCGCCGCCACCCGCGGGCGAGTCCGATCCCCCCGCCGGCGCGGCGGGCTTCAGCGTCTTGATGTAGGCGATAAGCTGCATCAGGTTCTCCTCGCTTATCTGCCCCTGGAAGGCGGGCATGATGCCCTGGTAGCCCTTCACGACCTTCGCCTGCGAGTTCATGATCGACTCGCGCAGGTAGTTGTCGTCGGCGATGACGGTGCCGCCCGACGTCAGCTCCACCGTGCTGCCGTAGACGCCGAGCAGCGACGGTCCGCGCCCGGTCGAGTCGTCCTTGTGGCAGGTGATGCACTGGAACGAGGTGAACAGCCGCTCGCCGTTCTCGACCGCCGTGCCCGTCGAGCGGCCGCCCGCGAGCCACGCCTCGTAGTCCTGCGGCTCCATCGCGATCACCTGCCCGATCATCCCGGAGTGCTTGGTGCCGCAGTACTCGAGGCACAGCAGGTGGTAGGTGCCCGGCTTGGTCGCCCGGAACCAGAGCGTGGTGATCTTGCCCGGCACCGCGTCCATCTTCACGCGGAACGCCGGGATCGAGAAGTCGTGGATGACGTCCTCCGAGCCCAGGTGGATTCGCACGTCGCGGCCCACCGGCACGTGCAGCTCGTTGATTTCCTTGACGCCGGCCGGATGCTGCACCTTCCACATCCACTGCTTCCCGACGACGTAGATTTCCATCGCGTCCGCCGGCGGACGCGCCAGCCGGAAGAACACGTCCGCGCCCCAGGCGAACATCGCCATGGCCAGCACGAACGGGATGAACGTCCACGTCAGCTCCAGGATGAGCGACCCGTGAATGTCCGCGCCGACGTCGTCCGGATTCCGGCGGCGGTACTTGATCGTGAAGAACACGACCAGCGCGGTCACGAGGATCGCGAAGAACGCGCACACCGAGACGATGAAGAGGTAGAGCAGGTCCACCTCCATCGCCATCGACGACGCCTGGGGCGGGAAGAGCGGGAAAGGTGTCGACATCTAGCGAGTACCCGTTGCGGTCCCGGGGACCGCGCTCTGCTGGCGTCGTTCGCGACGCACGCTCAGGAAAATGCCGCCGCCGAGCGCCACCAGCGTCAGGAGGCCGCCCAGCCGAATCAGGTTCATCACGACGAGGCCGTACTTCCCCGTGGCCGGGTCGTAGTGGTAGCAGAACAGCAGTGCCTGGTCGATCACGGTGCCGATCTGGCCCGCCGTCGCCTCCACCAGGCCGAGGCGCACGTCGCGCGGCGCGAACTCGATCCCGAACAGGTAGCGCGACACGTGCCCCTGCGGCGTCAGGATCGTGATGGCCGCCGGGTGCGCGTACTGGTCGATCGACGCGTCGTACGTGTACCGGAAGCCGATCGCGTCGGCCAGCTGCCGGATCCGCTCCTCGCGGCCCGTCAGGAAGTGCCAGCCCGCCGACGTCTGCGGCCGCCCGTAGCGCTTCAGGTAGAGCTCCTTCTTCTGCGCCGCGAGCGCCGGCGTCTCGCCCGGGTCGAAGCTCAGGACCACCACCTCGTAGTCCTGCCCCGGCGTGAAGTCGAGCGGCTCGACCGACCCGACCAGCCCGTTGAGCACCAGCGTGCACAGCATCGGGCACTCGTAGTAGACCATCGCCAGGATCACCGGCCGCTGGCCGAAGTAGTCGCCCAGCCGGACCTCCCGGCCCGCCTCGTCGGTGAACGTCAGGTCGAGCGGAATCTGCGCGTCGAGCTTCTGATCGATCCCGACCTCGCGGAGCGCCGGGATCGCGTCGGAGGCCACCGCGCCCGGCGGCGGGATCGACAGCGGGCCGCTCGGCTGCGCCACGGCCGGTGCCGCGGCGGCGAGCAGCAGCGCCAGCGCGGTCGCGGCGCCCGCGGCCCCCCGGCGGGCAGACCTCCAGCCACCGCGCCCGACATCCCCCGCGCGTGCCGTCAGTCGTGCCTGCATCGTCGTACTCCCACGTGCTCCCGTGCCTTCATTCCGCCGTCCGCGCGCGGACGACGCCCTCGCGCTCGTTACCGCGTCGGCAGTCCCCGCTCGAGCAGCAGCGCCTTGGCGCGCTCGACCGGAATCCGGACCGTGCCGGCGTTGCGATCCACCCAGCCGTAGGTGGTCAGAATCTCGTCCTCCCGCTCGCGGAAGGCCTTCAGGTTGCCCGGCTCGTCGGTGAGCAGGTTCGGCGCCGGCGGCGGCGTGCCCACGGGGCGTGCCACGGGCGAGGCCGCCGGGTCCGTGCTCGCGACCCGGTGCTCCATGATGCTGAACATCCCCGCCACGAGCGCCATGCAGAACAGCGTCGTCGCCGTGAGGATCACGACGAACCAGCCGATGCCGCTGAAGCTGACGTCGTCCGACTGGACGGGCAGGCCCGCCAGGGGGTCGGCGTGGTGCGATTTAGTGTCCGCCATGAGCCATTGCTTCCTTGAAATACGGGTCCCGCGCCGGCACGAGCGAGCGGCCGGCCAGGTTGCTCCAGAAGAAGGCCAGCCAGAAGAAGCCCATGCCGAGGACCGCCGCGAAGTCGAGCCAGTGCAGCCCGGAGCCCTCGCCCCGGAAGGCCGGGCCGATCGTCCAGGCGATGTCCACGACGCGCATCAGCAGGATGAGCGCCGCGATGCGCGCCACCGCGCGCGGGTTGCGCTTGAAGTTGCGCGAGAGCAGCAGCAGGAACGGCAGCGCGAACTGGAAGAGCAGCAGCCCGACGCTGATCGGGTACCACGGGCCGTGCAGCCGCTCCAGGTAGAACGGGATCTCCTCCGGCAGGTTCCCCGACCAGATGATGATGAGCTGCGAGACGGAGAAGTAGGCCCAGAGCATCACGAACGCGAACATCAGCTTGCTCAGGTCGTGGAACTTTTCGGCGTCGGCGACCTGCGACATCGGCGAGAAGCGCACGAGCGAGGCCAGCACGAGGATCGTGAAGGCGAGGGTGGCCAGGCCCTGGCCGCCGAGCGTCAGCACGCCGAAGATGGTCGAGAACCAGTGCGGGTCGAGCGACATCACCCAGTCCACGCTGGCGAAGGTGATCGTCAGCACGTAGATGACCAGGCCGGGACCCGAGAGCACGCGGAACCGGCGGTCCTGGGGCCCGGGCAGCAGCGCCGGGTTCTCGTCCTGCTCCTTCGACCACTTGTTCAGCAGGAAGATGAGCCCGCCCCACAGGGCGAAGAAGATCACCGCGCGGAGGCCGAAGAACGGCGCGTTCAGGTAGGCCGCCTTCTCGTGGATGATCTCGTCGGCCGCCGCCTCGGGCCGCGCCCAGACGTAGAGCGTGTCGAGCTTGAGGTAGATCGGCACGAACAGCGCCGCCATCAGCGGCAGCGTCCGGCTCGAGGCCTCGAAGATCCGGCGTCCCACCAGGCCCCACGCGCCGCCCGAGAGGTACTGCACCATCAGCACCGCCATCGAGCCGATCGTCAGGCCGATCCAGAACATGAAGGCGATGAGATAGGACTGCCAGAACACGTCCGGCGCCACGAAGTAGCCGGCGATCGTGAGGATCAGTCCGATTCCGCCAAACAGCATCGAGCGCGACCGCAGCTGGCCGATCTCGGCCAGCGGCTTCGTCATCAGCGCCGCCTCGTCCAGGTGTCCGGTCATAGGTGCATCAATCGGGAAAACGGTGAACTAGTTCCCGCCGCCGGCCGCCTGCGCGTTCAGCCGCTGCAGGTCGGCCGCCGGCACGTCGGCGGTGGTGGCGTCATGGCTCAGCTGGAGCGCGCGGATGTAGGCGGCAATCCGCCACCGATCCTCGGCCGTCACCTGCGCCTTGTAGTCCGGCATCACGCCGAAGCCGTTCGTCATCACGTCCACGAAGTAGCCGGCGGGCATCTGCCGCAGCCGGTCGATGTGGTACGACGGCGGCTGGCGGTAGCCGCGCTGGACCACCATGCCGTTGCCCTCGCCGGTCCGGCCGTGGCACGGCGAGCAGTAGATGTCGAAGCGCTGCTCGCCGCGGTCGAGGTCCGCGCGCGTGATCGGGAAGGGGAACACCGCCGACGGCTGGCCGTCGGGGCCCTTGCCCGTGTAGAGCACAACGTCCTCGTCGAGGTGGCCGCGCGCGACGGTGCCGGGGATCAGCGGCCGCGCCGAGGCGCCGCCGAGCAGCACCTTGCTGGCCTCGAGCGGGTCGTACCGGGGCGCGTCGTGCATGTCCTGACGGCAGCCGGCCAGCGCCGCCGCCGCGACGGCCAGGGCCGCGACGAGGGGCACGCGGCGGCGCGCGCCGGGAGCCGGGAACCTGCGCCTACTCATCAAGGGTCACCACCTCGCGCGCGTGAAGCCCCGAGAGGAAGCGGCGCGTCCCCTCGAGGTCGAACTTCGGGTCGGCCGCCTCGATCACGAGGAAGAACTTGTCCTGGCTGGCCAGGCCGAACCGCTCGGCGTTGAACACCGGGTGATAGGGCCGCGGCAGGCCGTTGAGCGCGATCATCGTGATCCCCGCGGTGAACGCCGCGAACAGGATGGTCGTCTCGAAGGCCGGCGGGATGAACGCGGCCCACGCGTGGTAGGGCCGGCCGCCGATGTTCAGCGGGAACGCGATCGCCTGACTCCAGTACTCGAGGCCGTAGCCCGCCAGCGCGCCCGTGATGCCGCCGGCGAGCACGAACTTCGAGATGCGCCGGTCGTTGAAGCCGAGCGCCTCGGCCAGCCCGTGGATCGGGAACGGCGAGAACGCGTCGGTCTTGTCGTAGCCGGCGGCGCGCACCTGGTGCGCGGCGTCGAGCAGGGTCTGCGCCGAGTCGAACTCGGCCAGCAGCCCGTAGAGGCCGGGGGACGAGGCGGCGTGCGCCATCAGTGCGACCCTCCTTCCGGCGCCTTCGGCTGGGCCTCAGGCAGCAGCGTCCGCATCTCGAACACCGAGATGAGCGGCAGCACCCGGACGAACAGGAACATCAGCGTCATGAACAGCCCGATCGTGCCGAAGAACGTGGCGAAGTCCCAGATCGTCGGCGTGTACTGCTCCCACGACGACGGGACGAAGTCGCGGTTCAGGCTCGTCACGATGATCACGAACCGCTCGAGCCACATGCCGACGTTGACGAACATCGCCGCCGTGAACACCGTCCAGACGTTCCGCCGGAGGCGCTTCGACCACATCATCTGCGGCACGATGAAGTTGCAGAGCAGCAGCAGCCAGTAGGCCCAGTGGTACGGTCCGGTCAGGGCGCGGTTCTCCATCATGAACCGCTCGTACTCGTTGGCGCTGTACCAGGCGAAGAACGCCTCGCACGCGTAGCCGTAGACGACGACCAGGCCGGTCACGAGCATGACCTTGGCCATGTTCTCGATGTGCCGCATCGTGATGAAGTCCTCGAGGCGGAACATCCACCGGAGCGGCAGCGCCAGCGTCAGCACCATCGCGAAGCCGGCGTAGATCGCGCCGGCGACGAAGTAGGGCGGGAAGATCGTCGCGTGCCAGCCCGGCACGATGCCCACCGCGAAGTCGAAGCTGACCACCGTGTGAACCGAGAGGACCAGCGGCGTCGAGAGACCCGCGAGCAGCAGGTAGGCGTGCTCGTAGCGCGCCCAGTGCCGCGCCGAGCCGCGCCAGCCGAGCGAGAGCACGCCGTAGACCTTCTTCAGCAGCGGGTGCTCGGCCTTGTCGCGGAACGTGGCCATGTCCGGGATGAGCCCGATGAACCAGAAGAGCAGCGAGACCGACCCGTAGGTCGAGACCGCGAAGACGTCCCAGATGAGCGGGCTCCGGAAGTTCGGCCAGAGCGTCATCGCGTTCGGGTAGGGCAGCAGCCAGTAGATCGCCAGCCAGGGCCGGCCGGTGTGGAAGATGGGGAAGATCGCCGCGCAGGCCACGGCGAACAGCGTCATCGCCTCGGCGAACCGGTTGATCGACGTGCGCCAGTCCTGCTTGAAGAGCAGCAGGATCGCCGAGATCAGCGTCCCGGCGTGGCCGATGCCGATCCACCAGACGAAGTTGATGATCGGGAACGCCCAGCCGACCGGGATGTTGTTGCCCCAGACGCCGATGCCCTTCGCCAGCACGTAGACCAGCGAGATCGTCATCACCTGCAGGAGGATGAAGCCCGTCCCGAACAGGATGAACCACGTGAACGGCGTGTTCTTCGTGAGGACGACCGCCGCCAGCTTGTCGGTGATCGACCGGAACGAATGGCCGGGTGCGATGATCGGCAGGGGCGCCCTGACGTCACCTTTCGGGTACTGTGTTCCGCTCACCAGGAATCTCCGTTGTTCGACTCGTCCGTCGCGCCGGCCATCGGCCGTCGCGTGCGGGCCGGCTCACGCCGGCCCCGATCCCCCGTTCCGTGCCCGTCTCAGCCCAGCGCCGGGTTCGGGTTGCGCACCACGGCCAGGTACGTGGTCCGCGGCCGCGTGCCCGTCTCCTCGAGGAGCCCGTAGTTGCGCTGCTGCGCCTTGAGCGCCACCACGCGGCTGTCCGCCTGGTTCAGGTCGCCGAACACGATCGCGTCGGCCGGGCAGGCCTGCTCGCAGGCCGTCTGGATCGTGCCGTCCGGAATCGGCGTGCCCGCCGTCTTCGCGTCGATCCGCGCGTGGTTGATCCGCTGCACGCAGTACGTGCACTTCTCCATCACGCCGCGGCTCCGGATGGTCACGTCCGGGTTGCGCTGCGCGCGCAGTTCCTGGGTCGTGAAGTCCGAATACAGCATGAAGTTGAACCGCCGGACCTTGTACGGGCAGTTGTTCGAGCAGTAGCGCGTGCCCACGCAGCGGTTGTAGACCATGTCGTTCAGGCCCTCGTCGCTGTGGACCGTCGCCGCGACCGGGCAGACCACCTCGCACGGCGCGTTCTCGCACTGCTGGCACGGCACCGGCTGGTGGTAGGTGCCGGCCGGCTGGTGCGGGTCGCCCTCGAAGTAGGTGTCCACGCGGATCCAGTGCATCTCGCGCGACCGCATGACCTGGCTCTTGCCGACGACCGGGATGTTGTTCTCCGCCACGCACGCCGCGACGCACACGCCGCACCCCGTGCAGGCGTTCAGGTCGATCGCCATGCCCCACTTGTGGCCGTTGTACTCGTAGGGCGGGTAGAGCGACATCTCCGGCGGCGGCCGGTGATGGCCCAGCTCGGCCACCGATTCGGGATTCGACCGGTACTCCTCGGCGTCCACCACCCGCACCGGGTGGCGGCCCTCCATCGAGAAGTGGTTCTGCGTGGAGGCAATCGGGTAGGTGTCGTCGGTCCGCGTGACCGTCGCGCCACCCGCGAACCACGGCGTGAGCGACGTCCGCAACGGGAACGCGTCGGTGCCGACGTCGGTGCCGACCCGGCCCGCGCGCCGCCGGCCGTAGCCGAAGTGCACGACCACCGTGTCGTCGGCCGTGCCGGGCAGGATCCAGACGGGCATCCGCAGCGTGCGGTCCTGGACGGCGATCTCGATCACGTTCACGTCGCCGTTGCCGACGCGCGTCGTGTCCAGCCCGAGCGACTCGGCCGTGCCGAGGCTCACGTAGGCGACCGCGTCCCAGGTGACCTTCGAGATCGGCTTCGGCAGCTCCTGCAGCCAGCCGTTGTTCGCGAACCGGCCGTCGAGCACCAGCGGGTCGGGCCGGAAGACGACCTCGGTGCCCGTCATCGGCGCGGGCGCGGCCACCGGCGCCTCCGCCGGCGCGGGCGCCGCCGCGGCGCCGGCCAGCACCGACGTGCCCCAGAGGAAGCCGTCGTGCAGCGCGTGCCGCCAGAACGCGTCGAACGTCGCGAACTTCTGGCCGTTCCGATCCACCAGCGGCCAGCTCGTCGTCGTCTCACCCGCGAAGGCGCGCGTCCAGTACTCCTTCACGATCTCGGCCGACGTCGCGCCCGGCGCGCTGTTGAGCGCCGAGAAGACCTCGATCGGCGCGTGGCCGTCGTAGAGCGGCGCGATGAGCGGCTGCTGCAGCGACACCGTGCCGTCGAACGCCCGCACGTCGCCCCACGCCTCGAGGAAGTGCGCCTGCGGCACGTGCCAGTGGCAGAGCTCGGCGGTCTCGTCGTGGTACAGCCCCATGTGGATTCGCGTCGGGACCTTCGCGAAGGCCTCCGCGAACCCGAGGTCGGCCGGCGCGGTGAACACCGGGTTGCTCCCGATGACCACGACCACCTCGACCTGGCCGGCGTTCATCTCCCGGACGAGCTCGGCGATCGACGCGGTGCCGTCGGCCGGCGAGGCCGTCACCGGCGCCATGTAGTGCACCGTCTCGCCCGTGTTGCCGAGCGCGTCGTTCATCGCGCGGGCCAGTGCGTGGACGGCCGCCGGCTGGTGCGGCCCGGCGACGACCACCGACCGGCCGCGGTGGGCCTGCAGGTCGGCGGCCACGGCCGGAATCCAGCGCGTCCGGGCCTCGTCGGGCAGCTCGCCCGACGCCGGGCCGACGCCCATCGCGGCCCCGAGCGCCGAGGCGAACGCGCCGACCTCGCGCGCCTTGAGCGCCAGCCGGTGATCCGCCTTCGCGCCGGTCACCGTCGGGACGGGCTCGACCACGTAGAGCCGGTTCTGCTCGGCCTGCGGCGTCGTGATGCGCCGACGCGACGAGAAGTCCTTCGCGTAACGCACCGACCCGGCGCCGGCGCCGAGGAAATCCGCGTCGAGCGAGACGATGACGTCCGCGCGATCGAAGCGGTAGACCGGCGCGGCCGCGGGCGCACCGCCCTGCCAGGTGCCGAAGACCGGATCCCACTGATGCCACTTGGCATCCGGCATCGACGACATCAGCATCTCGAGCTGATCGAGCACCGACGGCGAGCTGATCGGCTCGGTCAGGATCCGCAGGCTCGCCCCGCCGAGCGCCGTCTGCGCCGTGGTCACGCCCTGCAGTGCCGCGAGGAACAGGCTCCAGGTCGTCGGCGTGCCCTGGTTGAGCACCGTGCGCGACCGATCCGGATCGTAGAGGCCGAGGACCGACGTCTGGCCGTGGATGTCCGTTCCGCCCAGGCTGACCGGATGCTCCGGGTTGCCCTCGAGCTTGGTGGGCCGGCCCATGTGGCTCTCGGCCAGCAGCGGCTGCGCCAGCCCGCCGAGCTCCATCGCGGTGGCAAAGAAGAGCGGGCGGCCCGGGACGATCTCCTCGGGCTGGGTCACGTAGGGAACGATGGTTTCCTGGGGCTGACGGGTGCAGGCACTCACGCCCGCGAGGGCCAGCGAGGCCCCCATCAACTTGAGGAACTGCCGCCGCCCGGCCGGATCGGTGAATTCCGAGGCCTGGGAGGGGAACTCGCGGTGGACGTACTCCCGGAAGTCGGGGGTGTCGGCCAGCTCTTCCAGGCTCCGCCAGAACGCACGGCCCTCGAGGCCGTCCAGGCGCGAACGAATATCAGCGAGGTTCATCGGCTACTCAGCAAACGGGGGAAACGGTCAGGGTCTACCGGTGGCACACCGAACAGCTCGTCATGTGCCGGACGTCCGCGACGTTGTACTCCTGCTTGAGGCGGCGTCCGAGCTCCAGCTGGTTCTCCGGAGCCTGGTAGGCCATGTTGAAGACCTCTTCGCGCGGCCTCAGGTACTTCTCGGGTGCCCGATGGCAGTCGAGGCACCACTCCATGAGCAGCGTATTTTGTTGATACATAAGGGGCATCTGGTCCACGCGCCCGTGGCACGTGGCGCACCCGACGCCCTGTCGCACATGGATCTGGTGATTGAAGTAAACGAAGTCAGGTAGGTCGTGAACCCTATTCCACTTCAAATTCACGTTGTCTCGGAAGCTCGCCCGAACCGGCTCGAGGATGGCCGCGTTGGTCCAGAGCTGCGAGTGGCAGTTCATGCAGGTCTTGGTCGGCGGAATCCCGGCGAACGCGGAGTTCTCGACCGACGTATGGCAGTAGCGGCAATCGATGCCCTCGCCTCCCACGTGGTGGGCATGGCTGAACTGCACCGGCTGGTCCACGAACTCGTGTTGTTTGGTGAGCCAGGGCGCGCGCATCAGCATGAAGACGATCCATCCCAGGAGGACGACCAGGAACAGAACGCCCGCAAGACTCATCCGGGCCAGGGCATTGGCACTGCGAGGGAAGATCTGACTCATAGCAGGCAGCTAGGAAGCGCCCATAGCCTACATTGATCCAGGCCGGGCGCACACGCCGCGCCTCCGGAAAAAATGCGTTCCGGGACGGTCGGACGGTGGACACCCGATTCGCAGGCGAGTAACGGACGCGGCGGGAAGGCGCAGGGACCCGCCGTGGCGCCTATATAATGTGAAACATTTCACAATCCTGTCAAATCGGGCGGTCCCCATGGCCTACGTTCCGACGCCCCTCACCTTCACGCGACTCCCGCCCGACGAGCAGCGCGCCCGCGCGCGCGCGTTCCACGAGACCCTCCGCACCCGGCGCACCGTCCGCGACTTCGCGCCGGACCCCGTCCCCGCCGAGGTGATCGATCTGGCGATCGCCGCGGCCAACACCGCGCCCTCCGGCGCCAACATGCAGCCCTGGCACTTCGTCGTCGTCCGCGATCCGGACCTGAAGCGGCGCATCCGGGACGCCGCCGAGGCGGAGGAGCGCGAGAGCTACGAGCGCCGCATGCCGGACGAGTGGCTCGAGGCGCTGGCGCCGCTCGGGACCGACTGGCACAAGCCCTTCCTCGAGATCGCGCCCGTCCTGATCGTCGTCTTCCGGGTGGACTGGGACGTGCGGCCGGCGCCCGACGGCGGCGAGCGCCGCGTGAAGCATTACTATGTGAGCGAATCGGTGGGCCTCGCGTGCGGATTCCTGCTGGCCGCGCTGCACTGGGCGGGCCTCGCCACGCTGACCCACACGCCGAGCCCCATGGGATTCCTCTCTCGCCTCCTCGAGCGCCCGCCGAACGAGAAGCCGTTCCTGCTGATTCCGGTCGGCTACCCCGCGCCCGGCGCGATGGTGCCGGCGATCACGAAGAAGTCCGCCGCCGACGTCCGGGAGGATCGCTGATGCACGCCATCGAGATCGACGGCGTCCGCAAGCAGTTCGACACGGTGCGCGCCGTGGACGACCTCTCGCTGGCCGTGCCCGCCGGGTCGATCTACGGCTTCATCGGGCCCAACGGCTCGGGGAAGACCACGACGATCCGGATGATCATGAACATCATCCTGCCGGACGCCGGGCGCATCACGGTGCTGGGGCACCGGAGCACCGGGGCCGCGCGCGACGAGGTGAGCTACCTGCCCGAGGAGCGCGGCCTCTACAAGAAGATGACGGTGCGCCGGCTGCTCCGGTACTACGGGCGGCTGAAGGGCCGATCGACGGCCGAAATCGACCCGGCCATCGGCGAGTGGCTGGACCGGCTCGCCCTCGCCGACTGGGCCGACCGGCGCATCGACCAGCTCTCGAAGGGCATGGCGCAGAAGGTGCAGTTCATCTCGTCGGTCGTCTCGCGCCCGAAGCTGCTCATCCTCGACGAGCCGTTCAGCGGCCTCGATCCGGTCAACGCCGAGGCGCTCAAGGACGCGGTGCTCGAGATGCGCGCGCGGGGGACGACCGTGGTCTTCTCCACGCACGACATGTCGACGGCCGAGCGGCTCTGCGATCGCATCTTCATGATCTTCCGCGGGCGCAAGGTCCTGGACGGCTCGCTCGACGACATCGCGGCCGAGTACGGCCAGGACACGGTCCGGCTTCGGGTGCAGGGCGGCGCCGCCGCGCTCTCGGGCCTCGCGGGCATCGAGTCGCTGAACGACCACGGCAACTACCAGGACGTGCGGCTGTCGATCCCGCCGCACGCGTTCCTCCAGGCGCTGGTGGCGCGCGCCGAGGTCCGGCACTTCGAGGTGAAGCGCCCGTCGCTCCACGACATCTTCGTGCGCATCGCGCGTCCGGCCGACCACGAGCCGGCCGCGGGATCCGGCCTGGAGGCGGCCTCATGAGCCGCATCTGGACGGTCGCCGAGACCGAGTTCCTCACGCTCATCCGGACGAAGGCGTTCATCATCGGCATCTTCCTGATGCCCGTGCTGATGGGCGGCTTCTTCCTGTTCATGAGCTACGCCGAGCGCCAGATCGACACCGAGACGCGCGCGTTCGCGGTGATCGACGGGACGGGCGTGCTCTACGCGCCGCTCGCCGAGGCGGCCGACGCGTTCAACCGGGCGTCGGGCGAGGGCGGCACCCTGACCGGCCCGCTCTTCGAGCCGCAGCCGGTCGACGTCGCGGGCCGGTCGGCCGACGACGTGAAGGTGGAGCTGTCGGATCGGGTGCGGCGGCACGAGCTCTTCGCGTTCGTCGAGATCCCCGCCGACGTCCTCGACGCGGGCGCCGACTCGCCGATCCGCTACTACAGCGAGAACACCTCGTACGAGCGGCTGCCGTCGTGGCTGCGGACCACGCTCAACGAGGCGATCGCCGTGCAGCGGTTCGACCGCGCGGGGGTGGACCGCGCGCTGGTCTCGCGGCTGACGGCGCGCGCGCCCGTCAGCACGTTCGGCCTCGTCGAGCGCGCGGCCGACGGGTCGGTCAGCGAGGCCCAGGAGGTGGACGAGCTGACGCGCTTCGGCGTGCCGTTCTTCTTCCTGCTGCTGATGTTCATGTCGGTGATGACGAGCGGCCAGCACCTGCTGCACGCGATCATCGAGGAGAAGATGAGCAAGATCAGCGAGGTCCTGCTCGGGTCGATCACGCCGTTCCAGCTGCTGGCGGGCAAGCTGCTGGGCGTGGTCGGGGTGTCGCTGGTGCTCTCGCTCGTCTACTTCGGCGGCGGCATCTACGTCGTCGCGTCCGCGGGCCGGCTCGACCTCGTGCACGTGCCGACGCTCCTCTGGTTCCTGCTGTTCCTCGTCTGCGCGGCGCTGATGTTCGGGTCGATCTTCGTCGGGCTCGGGTCGGCGTGTTCGGATCTCAAGGACGCGCAGAGCATGCTGCAGCCGGCGATGATCCTCGTCATGCTGGCCTATCTGGGGTCGTTCCTGGTGATCCGCGCGCCCGACTCGCCGCTGTCGGTCGGCCTGTCGTTCTTCCCGACGGTGACGCCGTTCGCGATGATGCTGCGCCTGGCGATGCCGCCCGGGCCGCCGCTCTGGCAGGTCGTCCTGTCGGTGGCGATCCTGCTGGCATCCACCGGCCTCGTCGTCTGGGCGGCCGGCAAGGTGTTCCGCGTCGGGCTCCTGATGCAGGGCAAGGCGCCGAACCTGCCGGAGCTGCTGCGATGGATCCGCGCGTGACCGCCGACGTCATCGTCTGCGGCGCCGGTCCGGCCGGCGCGACGGCGGCGCGCGCGCTGGCGGCCGCCGGCCGCGACACGCTGCTCGTCGACCGCGCGGCGTTCCCGCGCTCGAAGCCCTGTGGCGGCGGCATCAGCATGCGCGCGTTCGGGCGTTTTCCGTGGCTCGAGGCCGCGCTGGCCGGGGTGGACGTGCATCGCGTGTCGCGGCTGCACCTGGAGGGGCCCGAGGGCGCGGTGCTGGATCTCGATCACCCGGAGCCGTGCGTCGCGCTGGTCCGCCGCGTCGAGTTCGACGCGGCGCTGGTGGACGCGGCCCGCGCGGCGGGCGCGCGGGTCGAGCGGTTCGAGGTGACGCAGGCGTCGCAGGACGAGGCGGGCGTCACGCTGCGGTCGCGCGACGGCCGGGTGCTGCGCGCCCCGCTCGTGGTCGCGGCCGACGGCGTGCACAGCGTGCTGGCCAAGCGACTGGGCGTCAACGCGCGCTGGCCGCGCGAGGCGATCGCCCTCGACATGATGGAGGAGACGCCGGTCGATCGACTGCGCGCCGATCGGCCCGACGTGCTCTGGGTCGCCTACGCGCACGACGGACTCGACGGGTACGCCTACGTCTTCCCGAAGACGCATCACGTCAACGTCGGCATCGGCTGCGTGCTGTCGCACTACGACGCCGCGATCGACGCGGCGCCCTACGACCTGCAGCAGCGGTTCGTCGGCTCGCTGGTCGCGCGTGGCGCGCTGCACGGGCGATCCGAGCGGCGGCACTTCACGCCGTTCCTGATCCCGGTCGGCGGGCCCCTGCGCGACGCCTGGGCCGGACGCGTGCTGTTCGCCGGCGACGCGGGCGGGTTCGTCCACGCGATCACGGCCGAGGGCATCTACTACGCGATGGTCTCGGGCGAGCTGGCGGGGCGGGCGGCGGCAGGCGACCCGGCATCGGCCGGCCCGGCCTACGCGAAGGCCTGGCGCCGGGAGATCGGGCCGGAGCTGGCCGACGCCGTGCTCGTGCAGCGGTACCTCTTCTCGAGCCACGCGCGCGTGGCGCAGGTGATCCGCGGCGCCGGTGCCTCGCCGGCCATCGTCGACCTGATCCTGTCCTACGCCAAGGGCCGGCGATCGTACGCCGCGCTGCGGCGCCGGCTCCTGCTGCAGTTCCCGCGCGTGATGCTGCAGGTGGCCCGCGAGCGCTGGCAGGACGCCGGCGAGCGCGCGTCCTGAGGCCGGGGCGCGCCGCCCGCGTGCGTCCGGCCCGCGGCGAGGCGCCCCACGACGATGGAGGAGTGATGCGACGAGTGATGCTGGCGGTGGCCTGGGTGATCCTGACCGCCGCGCCCGCGTTGGCGCAGGCCCCGGTGACCTATCGGGTCTCGTTTCCCGAGCCGGAGCATCACTGGCTGCAGGTCGAGATGACGGCCACCGGTCTCGGCGCCGCGACGTTCACGGCGCGGATGAGCCGATCGTCTCCCGGCCGCTACGCGGTGCACGAGTTCGCCAAGAACATCTTCAGGCTCGACGCATTCGACGGCCGTGGCCGGCCGCTGACGGCGTCGCGGCCGTCGGTGGACGAGTGGCGCGTCGCCGGCCACGACGGCACCGTCCGGATCGTCTACCGCCTGTTCGGCGACACGCCCGACGGCACCTACATGGGCGTGGACACCACGCACGCGCACCTGAACATCCCGGCGACGTTCCTCTGGGGCGAGGGGCTCGACGACCGGCCGGTGCGCGTGACGTTCGAGGCGCCGGCCGGGTCGAACTGGACCGTCGGCACGCAGCTCTTTCCGACGACGGACCCGTGGACGTTCACGGCGCCGAACTTCCAGTACTTCATGGACAGCCCGACCGAGCTCGCGCCGTGGGTGACGAGCGAGTTCCAGCTGCCGAACCCGTCGGGCGGGTCGGCGCGGATCCGCGTGTTCGTGCACTCGGACGGCGACCAGGCGGACGTGAACACGCTCACCGGGATGATCGAGCGGCTCGCCCGCCAGCACGTCGCGGTCTACGGCGACATCCCCGCGTTCGAACCGGGCTACTACACGTTCCTCCTCGACTACGTGCCGTGGGGCGACGGCGACGGGATGGAGCACCGCAACTCCACCTCGATCTCGAATCCCGGCGTCACGCTCCGGACCGACCAGGGACGGCAGGCCGCGCTCGGCACCATCTCGCACGAGTTCTTCCACACGTGGAACGTCGAGCGCATCCGGCCGGTCGGTCTCGAGCCGTTCGACTTCACGCGCGAGAACATCACGTGCTGCCTGTGGCTCGCCGAGGGCTTCACGCAGTACTACGGCCCGCTGCTCATCACGCGCGCCGGCTTCACCGACGCGGCGCCCACGTCGTCGGCGCTCGCCGTCATCGGCGGGTCGGGCCGGCTGGTGCGGTCCGCCGTCGAGATGAGCGAGCACGGCCCGTTCAACGACGCCGGCGTGTCCGTGGATCAGCACGACCGCAGCCGCACGTTCATCTCGTACTACACCTACGGCGCGGCCGTGGCGCTCGCGCTCGATCTCTCGCTGCGCGAGCTGACGCAGGGGAAGACGACGCTCGACGACTACATGCGGCTGCTCTGGACGCGCTTCGGGCGGCCGGGCATCCGCACGCCCGGCTACGTGGCCACGCCGTACTCGCTGGCCGACATCCGCGTGGCGCTGGCCGATCTGACGGGCAACCGCGCGTTCGCCGACGAGTTCTTCGACAAGTACATCGAAGGGCGCGACGTGGCCGACTACGCGCGGCTGCTCGCGCAGGCGGGCTACGTGCTGCGGCCCCGCAACGCGGGCGGCGGCTACGTCGGCAACCTCCGGTTCCGGCAGGCGCAGGGCGGGCTGCTCGTGGACGCGCTGGTCCCGTTCAACGTGCCGGCCTATGCCGCGGGGATCGACTCGGGTGACGTGCTCACGACGATCGACGGGCAGCCGGCGACGGCGGGCGCGTGGAGCGCGCTCGCGCGGCGCGCCCCCGGGACCGTGGTGCCGGTCGGCGTCCGGCGCCGCGACGGTCGCGAGGTCACCGTGTCACTGACGGTCGGCGAGGACCCGTCGCTGCAGATCCTGCCGGTCGAGCAGACGGGCGGCGCGCTCACCGCGGCGCAGCGGGCGTTCCGCGAGGCGTGGCTGGGCGCGCGGTAGCACCGGGGCATCGACCGCGCCCACGCCATTCGGCCGATGCCGCGATCGCCGGTGCCTCGTCGGCCCGATGCGATTCACCGATTGCCGGTGCCCCCGTCTCCCTTGATCCTTCCGCTCACCGAGAACCGGCGGTAGTTCGTGTAGCGCGCCGAGCACGTCACCGTTTCGTCGCGGCCTGACGTGTTGGTGTAGCGCTCGGTGAAGTAGACCGGCACCCAGAGGTCCACGTTCTCGTCGTGCGCGTAGGCGGTGGTCAGCTCCGCGGTCACCGGGCCCTGCTCGAGCGTCAGCACGGTGCGGCGCACGCGGCCGGTGCCGGCCTCGATCGTCACCTCGCCCCGTGATCGGATCCGGCCCTGGGGACCGCGCACCAGCGTGGCGCCGTCGTCGCGTTCGCGGAACGTGAGGGTGGCCACCGTGGCGCCCGACGCGTCGGTGGCGATCGAGTCGCGATCGAGATCGAACGCGACGCCGTGGACGCGCTTGGCCTCGAACAGCAGCAGCGGCAGCGTCGGCTCGTTGAAGTTGCGCGTCACCCCGCCGATGTTGAACCGCGCGTTGCGGTTGGCGACGCGGCCGACCAGCCCGCGCAGCTCCGCGCCCTTCGACAGCAGGTCCCGCAGGTTCTCGCGATCGGCCACCGGCGTGCCGTCCACCTCGGCCACGTCGTGGACGGCGATCCACTCGCCGTCGGCCTCCAGGTAGGTCAGGAACATCTCGCCGCGCATCGTCCGGTGATCGGACGTGCGCGTGGACGGCACCATGCGCGACTGCAGGTAGGTTTCGTCCGCGACGAGGAACGCGAAGTCGCGCCGGTAGGCCGTGACGTAGGCGGTGGCGGCGGCGACGAGGGCGTCGCGCGTGACCTCGGCCTGGGGCGGGCGGCCCGGTGACTCGCGCCCGGGAGCCGCCGATCGCGGCGTCGCCACTCCGGCGCTGACGAGCAGCGCGAGGGCCACGGCCGGCATCGCCACGCGCGGAACTGGCATCCGGGAGACCATGGGCTACTTCGCGGCGGGGTCGAGCGCCGCGGACGGATCAGTCGTTGAGACGCCGCCCGCCGCGATCCAGCCGTAACGGAGGCAGACGGTGCCCGCGATCGTCGCCGCGGCGGCCACCGTGCGGGCGGCGACGAGATCCGCGGCGAAGAGTCGCAGCACCAGCGGAATCGCCGCGCCGACGACGTCGGCGGCGAGGAGCAGAAGACGAGTCCGGCGATCGCGCATCACCCCCGCCAGGCCGCCGTCGCGATGCGCGAGGCCCGAGAACAACACCTCGCCCGCGGCCGCCGCGATGCCGATGACGTTGGCGGCCGGCGTGAAGTGTCCGAAGAGCTCGACCGCCGAGATGGCGGCGCCGAGCGACGAGGCGGCGAAGAGGAGCGGCAGCCGGCGGGCGTTCGCCGTCCAGACCGGCACGGCCGATACGCCGAGGAGCACGCCCGTGTAAGTCGCGAGCGTGAGGCCGAGGACGGCAGCGACGACGTCCACGACGACGCGCAGCGGCGTCCAGCCGGGCGGCGTCTGGGGGAGTCCCAGCAGCCAGGCTGCGGCCGCCGCGCTGGAGAAGAGCACCAGCGTCCACGCCCCGACCGACATCGGGCTCTGCGACTTGAACACGCGCAGCATGTTCAGGAAGCGCGAGGGACGACCGAGGTCGGAGATGAGCAGCAGCGGCGAGACGATGGCGCCGCCGAGGGCGACCAGTCGCGCGTCGCCGGCGAGCGCGGGGTCGGCGCCGGTCAGGCTCGCGACCGCGGCGATCGCCGCCGCCATGCCCGCGATCCCGCCGACGGCGAAGTACAGCGGAATCTCCCACGTCCAGACGGGCGCCTTCAGGACGGGCTGGCCGTAGTAGCCGACGGGCGCATCGGGCGGCAGCGGCCCGCCGGCGATCGCCATGCCCTCCGCGGCGACCTCTCCGCGCGCCCGCGCCTCGTCCCGAATGGCGTCCAGCCGCGCCTCGCGATCCGGAATAGTGTCCACTTTTTGAGAAAAGACTCCCGGTGTCTTTTTTTCTTCGCCTCTCACGTGGCGAGGAAGGCGACCAGCGTGGCAGCCAGGGCCAGGATTCCGGCGAGGCCGGCGGAGCGCCACGCCTCGCGCAGTCGGGTCCCCGGCAGTCGAGGCGCCGGGGGCAGGTTGTACTCCCGGACGTCGCCGCGCACGAGGAACAGCGCGTGCGTGCCGCCGACCTCGCTGTCGCGCGGGTCGTAGAGCACCGCGTCCGCGACGCCGCGCGCCCGGAGCGTCTCGACCCGGGCGGCTCCGCGTGCCCGCAGGTCCTCGATCTCGCCGAACTGGATCGACTCGGTCGGACACACCTTCGCGCACGCCGGCGTGAGTCCGGCCTTCTGCCGGTCGTAGCAGAACGTGCACTTGAACGCCCGACCGTCATCCGGCCGCCGATCGACGACGCCGAACGGGCAGGAGACGACGCAGTAGCCGCAGCCGTTGCAGACGTCGGGCTGGACGAAGACGCCGCCGAACTCGGTGCGGATGATCGATCCGGTCGGGCAGGCATCCAGGCAGCCGGCGCGCTCGCAGTGCTTGCAGACGTCGGACGAGAAGTCCCACGCCGGCGCGCCGTCGCGCAGACGCTCGACGAACTTGACGTGCCGGTACGTCGAGTGCCCGAGCGCGCCCGTGTTGTCGTACGAGAAGCCGGTGAACGCGTAGCCGTCGCCCGGCACGTCGTTCCATTCCTTGCACGCGACCTCGCACGCCTTGCAGCCGATGCAGAGCGTCGAGTCGGTGAGGAAGGCCGTCGTCGGCATCAGTCGCGCGTCACGCCCGGCGCGGCGACCATCGGATGTCCACGCCCTCGCGCGGCCCGAGCGCGCCGCGCAGGGTGTCGAGGAGCGCGCGATCGGCGCCGGCGCGCTCGAGCATGTCGATCGTCGCGCGATCCAGGTAGTAGTCGGTGTCCGACGACGACTCGAGTTCGAGGTGGCGGGCGAGCCACGCGAGCTGGGCGTCCGTGAGGCGGGCGATCGTCGCGCCCGTCTGCGCGTCGACGACGACGACGCCGGCGTCGGCGCCGGCGCCGGCCGGTGAGGCCGGGCCAGCGGCGTCGCCGACCGCCTGGGCCTGCCGGCTCACGGTTCCCGGCCGGGCGCCATCGGCGCGGTTCGGCATCGAGGTGCCGGGCCCGGACTGCGCCAGATCCGCGAGCAGGTCGCGGGCACGCGCCTCGTCCTCCGCGGCGACGAGCACCTCGACGGGCGCCTGGTCGGCGGGGCCGGCCGACGCGAGGTCGCTGCGCTCGCCGACGATGACGCCGGACAGGTGCGGGTGCTGCACGACGTGCTCGATCCCCGCCTCTTCGAGCGCCATGGTGGCGAGCGGCACGAGTCCGCGCTCGACGGTGCGGAACACGGGCACGAGATTGGAGTCGGACCGGCGCGTGTCTGCCATGTGCCGATTCTACGCCGGGCGGCGGCCGAGCGGCTCCACGCGGCAGAGCAGGGCCTTCGTCTCCATGATGCGCACGTTCGGCTCCTCCGACATCGCAATCAGGTCGTTGGCGACGTCGCCGGCCACGAGGCCCGCATGGCCGAAATGCCACGGCATCGCCACCTGGTGAATCATCCGGCCGTCCACGACGACCGGACGGATGCGCGGCGTGACCAGCGCGTGCGCTTCGATCCGTCCACGCGCGGTGGCAATCCGCACGCGGGCGCCGTGCGCGATTCGCTGTTCGCGCGCGAGTTCCGGCGAGATCTCGCAGAAGAGCGCCGGCTGCAGTTCGGCGAGCCGCGACAACGTCCGCGACATGCCGCCGGCCGTATGGTGCTCGGTCAGGCGGTACGTCGTCAGCACGTGCGGGAACCGCGGGTCGGGCGACGACGCCCACGGGTTGTCGGGACGCTCGAGCCGCGACGCCACCGGGTTGGTCTGCCGCGGATGCACCGGGTTCGTCACCGGCGACTCGAGCGGCTCGTAGTGCGCCGGCAGCGGACCGTCCTTCAGGCCCTTCGGCACCCACAGCCACCCGAGCCCGTCGTCGTGCATGATGAACGGCGCGTCGCCGCGGATCGCGGGGTCACCGGGCAGCCCCTCAGGCGGCGGCACGAAACCGGGTGCGGTGCGGCGCGGAAAGTCCGGCGTGTCGAGCCCGGTCCATTCGTGGCGGCCGGCGTCCCACCAGACGAGCTTCTTGCGTTCGCTCCACGGCGTGCCGTCTGGCGCGGCGGACGCGCGGTTGTAGAGAATGCGTCGATCGGCCGGCCACGCCCAGCCCCAGCCCTGGCCGCTGGGCCCCGACGCGGCGCGGTCACGTGCGCGGTTGCGGCCGTCGGAGGGGAAGACGCCGGAGTAGATCCAGCAGCCGCACGCGGTGGATCCGTCGGCGGCGAGGTCGGTGAAGCCGTCGACGCGGGTGCCATCGGCGGTGCGGAAGCCGTTGATCTCCGCGAGCACGGCTTCCATGTCCGGGTCGCCGTGCGGGCCGCGCGACGGGTAGTCCCACGTCAGCGCGCGCAGGCCGTCGTTGTGCGGGCGCGGATCACGCGACGCGCGGTCCTTCAGCCGGCGGCCGAGCTGGTACACGAACCAGCCCTCGCTGCGGCAGTCGCCGGGTGGATCGACGGCCTTCTCGTGCCACTGGAGCAGCCGCTGCGTGTTGGTGAAGCAGCCGTCCTTCTCCGCGTGGCCGGCCGCCGGCAGGAAGAAGACCTCCGTGCCGATGCCCTCCGGCCGCATCGTGCCGGCGGTGACCTCGGGGGCGTCGCGCCAGAACGTCGCCGTCTCGATCTCGACGAGGTCGCGGACGACGAGCCATTTCAGCTGCGCGAGCGCGCGCCGTTCGAGCGCGGCGTTCGGCGCGCCGACCGCGGGGTTCTGGCCCATGACGAACAGGCCGTCCAGGCGCCCGTCGGCCATGTCGAGCCAGTAGCCCTGGTGGGAGTGGTCGCCGGAAATCCGCGGCATCCATCCGAACCCGAAGTCGTTCGCCGCCGTCGCGGCCTCGCCGTACCACGCGCGCAGCAGGCTGACGATGTACTGGTCGAAGTGCGTCCACCAGCCGGTGGCGGTGCGGTGGGACGCGATGTAGCGATAGAGCGTAGCCGTGTCCGGGCCGAACGCCGGCATCGGCAGGTAGCCGGGCAGCAGGTCGTACAGCGTGGGGATGTCGGTCGAGCCCTGGATCGATGCGTGGCCGCGGAGCGCGAGGATGCCGCCGCCCGGCCGGCCGATGTTGCCGAGCAGGAGCTGGAGGATGGCCGCCGTGCGGATCACCTGCACGCCGGTCGAGTGCTGCGTCAGCCCGACCGCGTAGCAGATGGCGCCGGTGCGGTCGCGTCCCGAGGCGGCCGTGAAGCGATCGGCGATCTCCTCGAACGCCGCGCGTGGCATGCCGCACACGCGCTCGACCAGTTCCGGCGTGTAGCGCGCGAAGTGGCGGCGGACCTGCTGGAAGATGCAGCGCGGGTCCTCGAGCGACGGGTCGCGCCGCGGCCGGCCCGTCTCGTCCCGGTCGTACTGCCACGACGCGGTGTCGTAGGTGCGCGTGGCTTCGTCCCAGCCGGAGAACACGCCGCCG
>JAWKHR010000047.1:0-48474 GCA_041394725.1 Vicinamibacterales bacterium
GCATGACGCAGCATGCTGAGCACGGGCGTGATGCCGATGCCGCCCGCCAGCAGGAGCAGCGGCCGGTCGTCACCCGCCGGATAGGTGAAGGCCCCGGCGGGCGCCTTCACCCACAGCAGCGCGCCGGGCCGCAGCGTCGCGTGCAGCATCTGCGAGACGAGCCCCTGCTTCTTGACCGAGATCTCGAGGTAGCCGCGGGTCGAGGGCGACGAACTGAGCGAGTAGCAGCGGACGTGGTCCGTGCCGTCGGTCCGCACGCGGACCGGCAGGAACTGGCCCGCGACGAACTCGAAGCCCTCGGGCCGCGCGAGGCGGAACGTCCGGATGTCCGGCGACTCGTTGACGACCGCCAGCACCGGGACCTGCACGAACCCGCGAGGCTTGGCCGCCTTCGTCGGCCCGCCCGCGCGCGCCACCACCGCGGGTGGCGCCCCGGCGCCGGCCGCGCCAGCCGCCGGGCGGACCGCGGCGGCCGGACGAGCGGCCACGGCGGGCAGCGGCGGCGGCGCCATCCGTTCGCAGACGGCATACCAGAGCGCGTGAAGGGCGAGGCCGGCACCCACGCCCGCGGCGCTCGGGAACATCCACGGCAATCCCGCCAGCAGGAGTGAGACGACGGCGAGCGAGCTGAATGGACTGGTCCCGTCGCGGCGATGATTTCTCAGCGCCGCCAGGGCAAGGTGAATTGTCGTGGCCAGCGCCAACACGGACGAGGCCACGGCGGGTTCAAACAGAGACACGGGGACCGTCGACGTGCCGCTTCGAGACCAGGGAGTCCCATAAACGGCTGCAATTTACGTTCCCTGCACATCGAATTCCGACCAGTTCAATCCGGAATAGTGCAAATGCCCTGATCTGTTGGCCAAATCACTCATGAGCCGTTTCGTATCTGTTTTGATACGAACCCGCCGAATGGCAGGAATCAGGAAGGAATTACACGACTGACGGTCAGGCCCTCCTCACCTTCCCTGATGCCGCTCCTGCCGGAAGCACGTCATGTAGTCGTCGAGCACGCTGAGCGGCAACGACCCGGCGTCCAGGAGGAAGGCATGGAAGCGGGGCAGGTCGAAGGCGGGGCCCATCTCGCGCGTCAGCCGATCGCGGATCTCGTGGATGCGCAGGGCGCCGAGCTTGTAGGCCAGCGCCTGCCCAGGCATGTCGGTCGAGTAGCGGAGCGTCTCGGTCGAAAGCTGCAGGTCCGACTCGAAGGTGTTCTCGCGCATGTAGGCGATCGCGCGGTCGCGTGACCAGCCCAGCGCGTTCATTCCGGTGTCCACGACGAGGCGGGACGAGAGGAAGAGGTCCATCGCCAGGCGGCCCGCGCGTGCGTACGGGTCGTCGTACATGCCCATTTCGCCCGCCAGGTCCGAGGCGTACTCGGCCCAGCCCTCGGTGAACGTCGTGTACATCGCGGTCTTCCGGAACCCGGTGAGGGCCGTGTTCTCGTCGCGCAGCGCGAGCTGGAAGTGATGGCCCGGGACCAGCTCGTGGTAGATCGTCGCGGCGGCCATCAGCAGCGATCGGCTCTCCGGGTTGGACCCGTTGAACCGGTACAGCCCGCGCGGCTCGTCCGTCGTCGGCAGCTGGTAGTAGCCGTAGGTCATCGACGCTTCGAGCGCAGGATCCAGCCGGAGGACGCCGTAGGGCGCCTTCGGCATCCGGGTGAAGAACGCGCCGACCTTCGGCTCGATCCGGCGGATGGCGGCCATCATGGCCTCGCCGATCTCGTCACCGGTCTTCGGGAAGAACCGCGGATCGGTCTTCAGGTAGGTGCGGAACTCGGGCAGCGTGCCCGCGAAGCCCGTGGCCACGCGCACGCGCTCCAGTTCACCGTTGAGGCGCGCGACTTCCTTCAGGCCGATCTGGTGGATGGCCTCGGGTTCGAGGTCGAGGCCGGTGTGGCGGCGGATCAGGAACCGGTAGTACTCGGCGCCGCCCGGATACTGCGCGACGCCGACCCCGGCCGGTGCGTCGCGCCGGTACGGTCCGTCGAGGAAACTGGCGAGCCGCTCGATGGCCGGGACGACGGCCGAGCCGATGGCCTCGTCCACCTCGCGCGCGAAGGTCTCGCGGTCCGCCGGCGCGAGCCGGGCGAGGCGCGCGGCGGGCACGGCGAACGCGCTCGACGGCGGGTCGGCCACGAGCGCGCGGACGAACGGCACGACGAGGTCGATCTCGGGGGCGGGCACGACGATGCCGCGCGCGCGCTGGCCGCGAAGGCGCGCCTCGTAGGCCGAGATGGTGGCCGGGACGTCTGCGAGCGCGTCGAGGTAGGCGAGCCGCGCCTCGGCCGTGTCCACCGGCATCGCCGCGAACCGCGCGGCGATCGATCGCAGCGGCGACGAGTAGGGCGTGACCTGGAAGTCGTACCAGAAGTACCGGTCCGCCTCGGCGGTGAGCGTCGTCTCGAACCGCATCAGCGCCAGCGTGGCCCACGCCTGGTGCGACAGGGTGGCCGGGTCCACGGCGTCGAGCCGCGGGAGGAACGCCCGCGCGGCGTCCGACTCGCGGTGGGCCGCCGCTTCCTGGGCCGTGATCGACGCGGCCGACGCCGCCCGTGCCCGCGCCGCCTCGGCCCGCGCCGCGGTGAACCCGGCGGCCAGGGCCTGCACGGCCGCGTCGCCGGCCGCCTGTGCCTGATGCGCCCCGGACGGCGCGCCGGTCAGCAGCAGGAGCAGCGCAAGCACCGAGACGCCGAGTCGGACGTGGTGGCTGGAGTGCGACATGGTTCGGATCCCCAGACGGGAAAGGTCGCCGGCCAAAGGCCGGCCACCTCCGTTCGAAGTTCGAACTTCGAACTTCAAAGTTTCGCGAGCGCCTTTCACCCCTGAAACTCCAGCTGCCGCATCTGCTGTCCCGCCCGCGCGCGGATCAGCAGGTCGAGCAGCACCGTGAGCGCGATCACCGCGCCGAACGCCACCGCCGTGAACGCCACTCGGGAGTAGATGAGCGGCGACAGCGCCTGCAGGATCGACCCGAGGATCATGGTGCTGATGATCACCGCGAAGTAGGCGCCCGACGACCGCTGCTTCATCGGCGGCCTGGCGAACGGCAGTTCCGGGTCCACCAGGAACACGGCCTGGAGCGCGATGTGGCTCACCAGCCCGATGAGCACCATGTGCACCACGACGTGGAGCGGGTGACCGACGATCCAGATGTAGACCGCGGTGAGGAACACCAGATATGGCACGAGGAAGAACGCGACCAGCACCCGCTTGGCGGCCATCAGCACGCGCGCGCGGTCGGCGGGGCACGCGAAGAAGATCCACGACGCCCGGTACGCGTCGCTGTGCGTCAGCGACATCTTCAGCATCGACGGGAACAGCAGCGCCGCGATGATCATCAGCGGCGGTCCCCCGCCCGTGCCGGAGAACGGGTCGACCATCCGCCCTTCCCGCAGGCCCATGAACGCATAGAGCAGCGTGATCGGCAGGATCGCGAGCACGCTCATCCGGAAGCGCTGGTCGTTCCGGAACTGGCTGCGGATGAGCAGCGCCATGGACCGGCCCTCGCCGGACCTGAACCACCAGCCAGGGCCCGACGGCCGGGTCGCCGCCTGCCGGCGCGCCGCCGAGGCGGACGCCAGCGCGCCCAGCCGCTCCGAGTAGTCCAGCGAGAGGCGTCCGGAGAGGCCGGCCACCATCGCGCCGAGCGCCACGACCGATGCGATGGCCGGCGCGACCGTGGTCAGCTCGATCCGGCCCGTCGCGATCGCCACGTAGCTCGCGAACCAGACCGGCGGGAACACCAGCATCAGCGGCGTGTCCGGCATCGTCATCGTCCGCATCGCCGCCTGCGAGACCATCTGCGACAGCACGAAGTAGCCGCCGTAGACGAGGAAGCTCATCAGGAGCTGGACGTAGGACAGCGCACGCTTGATCGCGTCGGCGCCGAACCAGCGGAGCATCGCCGCGTAGGCGAAGAGCAGCGCCAGCGCCGTGGAGAGCGAGCACAGGTACAGCGCGAGCAGCCCCGCCAGGCCCACGACGATGCCATGCCGGACGAACATCGCGATCACGGGCAGGTAGACCGCGAGCGTCGTGACGCCCGTGGTGTAGACGAGCACGTTGGTCAGTTTCGCGGCGAAGTAGGTGCGCGACGAGATCGGGCGGAACCCGAGCACGGGGTAGTCCACGGGCGACGTCAGCGCGGAGTTGTGGTCGAGCAGCACGACCGTGCCGACGATGAAGGTGGTGTAGGCCGCGAGGACGGTCGCCACGAGGAGCACGTCGCGGACGACCCAGACGGCCACGGCCATGAACACGCCGAACATGGTGTAGAAGACCGCCTGGCCGATCAGCGCGCCGCGGCCCTTCGCGCCGCGGAGCCCCTGCGGCTGGCCGAGCGACGACTGGCGCAGGTCCAGCTTCAGCGCGGTGATCGTCAGGGCGCGCCACTGGTCGTAGTCGATGCCGAACGCCGCGGCGAGGCGTCTCATGGCCGCGTCAGATCCGATCGAGCGCGGCCAGCAGGTCCGCCGCCGTCTGGCCCACGTCCTTCACGCCGGTCAGCCGGCTGAAGGCCTCCTCGAGCGTGGCCGTGCCCGTCTCCGCGCGGATGTCGGCGGGCGTGCCCGAGGCGACCTTCCGGCCGCCGTTGATGATCACGATGCGGGTGCACATCCGCTCGACCACCTCGAGGATGTGCGAGCAGAAGAGGATCGTCCGCCCCTGGCTCGCGAGCTTCTTGAGCAGTTCCTTCACCACGGCCGCCGCGTTCGCGTCGAGGCCGTCGAGCGGCTCGTCGAGGAAGAGCACCTCGGGCCGGTGGAGGAGCGCCGCGCAGATGACGACCTTCTGCCGCATGCCCTTGGAGAACTCGGTCATCCGCTGGTCGGCGGCCCGGCCCAGCCCGAAGATCTCGAGCAGCTCTCCCCGGCGCGTCCTCGACGTCTTCGGATCGACGTGGTGCAGGCTGCCGACCAGCTCCAGGTACTCGTTGGCGGTCAGGCCGTCGTAGATGGCCGCGGTCTCGGGCACGTAGCCGATGCGCTGCTTCACCTCGAGCGGCTGCTCCACGACGTCGAAGCCGGCGACCGTCGCGCGGCCGCCCGACGGGCGGATCATCCCGGTGAGGATCTTCACCGTCGTGGACTTGCCCGCGCCGTTCGGGCCGAGGAAGCCGAGAATCTCGCCGGGCTCCACGGTCAGGTCGAGCGGGTGGAGCGCGGGCGTCTCGCCGTAGTGCTTGCGCAGGCCCTCGGTGACGATCACTGCAGCCCCGCGAGCGCCAGCAGCGTCACGAGCGCCACCTCGATGCCGCGCAGGCTCGACGTCTTCTCCACGTCGATCCACTCGTCGAGCGCGTGGGCCCGGCCGCCGCGGCCGCCCGAGTCGATCGTGATCGCCGGGAGGCCCAGGCTGATCGGGATGTTGGAGTCCGTGCTGCTGAAGCTGAACGACGGCCGCATGCCCGCCGCCTGGATCGACGCGGACGCGACCTGCACGATGGCCGCGTCGTGCGGCGTCTGGCCGGACGGCCGGTCGCCGATGACCTTCAGGTCCACCTCGACCCGGCCCTCGGTCGAGCGCCGTGCGGCGTTCTCCTCGTCGGCGGCCTGCTGCATCAGCGTGCGGAACGTCGCCTCGAGCTTCGCCAGCTCCCCGGGCGAGACCGACCGCATGTCCACGTCCATCCACGTCTCGAACGGGATCGAGTTGACCGACGTCCCGCCGCCCACGACGCCCACGTTGAAGGTGGTCTTCGGCGTGGCCGGCACCTGGATGCGCGAGAACTTCTCGATGGCGTTGCCCATCGCGAAGGCCGGGTTCACCAGGCCGAAGGCGCCGTAGCTGTGGCCGCCCGGGCCCTTGAACGTCACGCGGTAGCGCTTGGATCCCACCGCGCCGTGCGTGACGTCGCTGCCGCCGCCGGCGCCGTCCATCGAGATGAACATCGCGATCCGGTCCTTGTAGCGCCCCTCACGGAACAGGTGCTTCATCCCGCGGAGGTCGCCGATGCCCTCCTCGCCGACGTCACCGATGAACAGGATGTCGCTGGTCGTGCGGACGCGGGCCGCGTCCATCGCGCGGATCATCGCCAGGAGCACCGCGAGCGATCGCGTGTCGTCGCCGATGCCCGGCGCGCTCAGCCGCGTGCCGTCGCGCGTGACGGTGACGTCGGTGCCCTCGGGGAAGACCGTGTCGAGGTGCGCGGCGATCGCGATGAGCGGGCCGCCGCCCGTGCCGCGGCGCAGGCCCATCACGTTGCCCACCTCGTCGCGCTCGACGTCGGTGAGCCCCGCGTCCTGCAGCATCCGCAGGTAGGCCGCGCCCCGCGCGTCCTCCTTGAACGGCGGCGCCGGGATCTCGGTGAGGGTGATGATCTCCTGCACCAGGCGGTCGTGATCGCGATCGATCGCGGCCATCGCGGCCTGGAAGGTCGGGTTGGCGCGGACCCGGCCGACGAGGGCGTCGGGCGCGGGCTGCTGCGCCGGGGGCGCGGGCTGCCGCGCCGGCAGGGGCTCAGGCGCGGGCTGCGCCGGCACGGCGTGGGGCTGCAGCGGCAGGCTCAGCAGCACGGCCGCGGCGAGGATGGTCCGTCGCATGCCGCGATCATAGCCGCGGCGGGCCGCGACGGGGAGTCGGGCGGGCCCCGCCGTGCCGGCCCGACAGGAGGGACCGCGCGTGGCCGGCGACGACGGAACGGCCCGCGCGGCGAACGACGGGACGGCCCGCGCGGAACGGTCGTGTCCCGCGCGGGCGGAGGCCCGTCGCGCTGATCGGAGACGCCGCGCCTAGCGCTGGACGGCGAACGGCCCGATGAACTGCGAGACGTCCTGCGTGGCCGCCATCGCGAGCATCGTCGCGCCCGAGTACCCGGCGCAGCCGCCATCGTCGCTGTACGAACTGTACGCGGTCGGCGCGGCCGGGCCCGTCGGGTACGTGAGCACGCCGTTCTTCACGTAGCCGAAGCGCGCCAGCTCGACGTACATCATCCCCGGACCGCTGCAGTCCGTGGACGCGTAGAACAGCGGCGGCGTCGTGTTCGGGAACCCCATGTTCTGCGTGTCGACGACCGCGAAGACGACGTCGGTGCTCATGGTCATCGCGACCGCGTTGGGGAACACGAACGCGCCGACCTCCTGGCCGTTGCCGTCCACCAGGCGCAGCCCGCCGGACGTGGCGACCGCGCCGCCCGCGACCCCGGCCGGACCCGGCTCACCCTGCGGCCCCTGGGGGCCCATCGGACCGGGCTCGCCCTGCGGGCCCGGCGTGCCGACGCGGCCGGACGGCCCCGCCGGGCCCCGGAGCCCGCGCGGACCGCGCGACCCGCGCTCGCCGTCCTTGCCTCGCGGTCCCTGCGGTCCCTGCTGGTTCCACTCGATCGGGTGTTCGCTTCGGCCACACCGCTCGCCGCGGTCGACGAGGCGGAGCGCGCCCGTTCTGTCATGGACGCAGGCGCGGATGACACTTGTGTTGTCGTGGCCGAAGAACGTCACCGTGCTCGCCAGGAACAATGCGGATACGGCGCCGACGAAAACCGTGCGATGACCCGGGGACATGGTTCCTCCATCTCAAGCGAAATGACACCGGCCACCCGCCGCGCAAGGCCCATCGGAACGCCGGGGACGCGGGTGCCGTCGCCTCCTGAGGTGCAGGAGCCATGCCCGAAAACTTGCAGATTTGTGCCTACAAAGCTGGAATTCCCGCGGAAAATCGGCGGAACTCGAGCGCCCGGCCGCTTACAGTCCCGGCACCCCGGCGTGTCATCCCTGTGCGCGGATTGCGAGGTTGTCAGCGCGCCGGGCGAGGCGCCGGCGCGATCTCACTCGTGTCGCAGCGCGGTCATGGCGGTGATCCTCGTCGCGCGCCGGGCCGGCAGGTAGCAGGCCCAGAGCGCCATCGCGCCGAGCGCGGCGGCGATCAGGGCGTAGGTCCACCAGTCCGAGGCGTCCACGAGCGGCAGGAATCCGGCGAGCACGCGGCTCAGGGCCACGGCGGCGGCCAGGCCGACGGCGATGCCGATCGCCACGAGGCGCGCGCCCTGCCCGAGGATGAGGTCGAGCACGTCGCGCGGCTGCGCGCCGAGCGCCATCCGGATGCCGATTTCCCGCGTGCGCAGGCTCGCGCCGAACGAGACGACACCGTAGACGCCGATGATCGCGAGCGCGAGCCCGACGAGTCCCATGCCGCCGGCCTGCGTCGCGCCGAGCCGGAAGATCAGGTAGCCGAAGAGTCCCGCCATCGACTGGCGGAGCGTCCGCAGGTCGGCGGTCGGCAGGTCCGGCGCGAGGTCGGCGACCTCGCGCTCGAGCCGGGTGGCGAGCAGCGCCGGGTCGCCCTTCGCGCGCACGTGCAGCGTCCGCAGCGACGTGTCGCGTTCCATGGGGAGGTAGAGAAACGGCCGCGGCGCCTCGAAGATCAGCACGTACTTGCTGTCGCGCGCCACGCCCACGACCTCCAGGAGCGGGCTGTCGGGATCGTAGACGCGCAGTCGTTTGCCGATCGGATCCTGGCCGGGCCAGAACTCGGCCGCCATCGTTTCGTTGACGATCGCGATCCGCCGCGTCGTCGAGGTCTGCTGCTCGTCGTCGTCCACGAACGCGCGGCCGCGGACGATCGGGATGCCCATCGTCGCGAAGTAGTCGCGCCCGACACGGTTGAGGAAGGTGACCGGCGGCTGGCCGCCCGTCGTCGGCCGGCCCTCGACGAAGATCGGGCCGCCGCCGACGAGGTACGTCATGGGCACGCTGAAGGCGAGTGCGGCGCGTTCCACGTCGGGCCACGCGCGCACGCGCCGGAGCAGCTCGTCGTAGAACGTGTTCGTGCGGGCCTCGTCGTAGGCCACCTGGCGAGGGTCGAGTCGGACCGTGATGAGCCGATCCGCGTCGAAGCCGAGATCGACCTGGCGGGCGGCGCCGAGGCTGCGGACGAACAGGCCGGCGACGACGAGCAGCGCCAGCGAGCCGGCGATCTGTCCCACGACGAGGACCTGCCGCAGGCGCTGGCGATCGACGCCGTCCGACACGCCCTTGCCGCCGTCGTGGAGTGCCGTGCGGGCGTCGGCGCGCGACGCCCGCCAGGCCGGCCACACGCCGATGGCCATGCCCGTCCCGACGGCCGCGACCAGCGAGTAGGCGAACACCGGCCAGTGGAAGGTCGCGTCGAGCGTGAAGGGCATGTCCGCGCCGATGTCGATGCGCGAGACGAAGGCGTGGGTCACCCACTGGCCGAGCGCGAGGCCGGCGGCGCCGCCCGCGAACGACAGCACGAGGCCCTCGGTCACCATCTGCCGCACCAGGCGCGCCGGCGTCGCGCCGAGCGCGGCGCGCACCGCGAGCTCACGCTGGCGCGCGGTCGCGCGGACGAAGAGCAGGTTGGCGACGTTCAGGCACGCCAGGAACAGCACCAGCGCCGCGATCGCCAGGCTGAACAGCCGGACGACCGGGATGCTGTCGGTCACCGCGCGCATGGGCAGCGGCCGCGCGAGCGGTTCGGGCACGACACGCGCGGTGATGCCGGTGTCGGTGTCCGCGTGCGCGGCCTCGAGCGTCGTCATCACCCGCTTCACGTCCGCGTCCGCCTCGGCCACCGACACGCCGGGTCGCAGCCGCGCGAACACCTGGACCGTCCGCGCGCGGCGGTTGTGGTACAGCCAGCGCTCGACGTCCGGGTCGAGCACCTTCAGGTCGTCGATGGTGACGTAGCCGTCGAGCTCGATCGCCAGGAACGTGCCGCGGAAGGACTTCGGCACGACGCCCGTGATCACGGCGGGGCGGCCGTCCACCCGCACCTGGCGGCCGATGACGTCGGGGTCGCCGCCGAACTGCCGCATCCAGAACGAGTAGCCGAGGACGAGCGCGGCGGGCGAGCCCGAGCTCCGCGTGAACAAGCGCCCGAGGTGCGGCGTGATGCCGAGGGCCTGGAAGTAGTTGTCGCTGACCGGCGCGAAGTAGAACTGCGCCTTCCGGCCCTCGTCCGACAGGCCGCCGACGCGCAGCATCGTGCCGAACACCTCGTCGAACGACGACGTGCGCTGGCGCAGGTCGTTCATGGCGTCGATCGAGAACGCGTACTGGAAGCCGCCGCTCAGGTCGTCACGCGTCTCGGCGGCGATCGCCACGAGCCGATCCGCCCCCGGCACCGCGAGCGGCCGCAGCGCCACGTCCACGAACCCGAACAGCGCCGCGTTGGCGCCGAGCCCGATGGCCAGCGTCAGCACGGCCGCCACCGTGAACGACTTGTGCGCCCAGAGAAAGCGGATGGCCTGACGAAGGTCGTTCACAAGACACCCTTGGTACGCTTCGCGCGCGAAACTTCACACGTTGAAGTTCGAACTTCGAACCCCGGAGGCCGGCTGCGCCGGCATCCGTTCTTCAAGGGACCTTGGGACCCTGTCTATCTGCTCCTGACCAGCAACAGTTCGTCCTGCCGCCCATGCGCCCAGCGGGCCTTGCCGTCGGCGCCGACGATCATGTCCTCTTCCTGCGCCATGCGGACGGGCTGGCCGCCCCACTCTGGGACGGGTGTCGTGGCCTGCAGCTCGATCGAGAACCACATCGACGGGATGACCTTCGCGTCGCCGCGGCCGGGCACGCCGTCCTGGTAGTCCCAGAGGCCGATGAGCGGGCCCGCGCCGTGGCCGTTCATGCCGATCGGGTGCGAGTACATCGTGCCGTCGATGCCGGCGGCCTTCATGCGGGTGAGGACCGCGAACAGGATCTCGTCGCCGGTGCGGCCGGGGCGGATCTCCTCCATCGCGATGTCCTGCATCCGGTTCGCGTTGGCGAGCGCGCGCTTCAGGCCGGCGGGGGCGTCGGTCTCGCCGGGCTTCAGGACGTAGGCCAGGTGCTGCGTGTCCGTGTTGAGGCGGGCGACGGTGATGCCGACGTCGCAGTGCAGCACGTCGCCCGGCTGGATGACCGGGTCGTCGCCGAGCTGGGCGTCCGACGCGCCCTGGCGCTGGATCTCGATGCTCGGCTGGAACCACGTGCCGAGCCCCTGGTCGTTGACGCGCTGGCGCCACCACCAGACGAGATCGCTCGTGCGCGTCACGCCCGGCACGATGGTCCGCTCCGAGAACATCGCCCGCGTCATCTGCCAGACGTGGGCGTTCATCTTCTGGAAGAACGCCTCCTCCTCCGGCAGGCGCGCCGCGATGAGCTGCAGCGGCAGCTCCTCGGCATTGCGGAACTTCGCCGCCCAGGCCGGACCCAGGGCCTCGGTCATGCCCTGCAGCTCACCGCTCGTCAGGCCGTCGGTGAAGGCGAAGATCTTCGACCGGTCGATGCCGATGACCGACGGCTTGCGATCCTCGACGACCTCGAGCAGCAGCTTCCACTGCTCGTCGCCCCAGAGCTCGGCGTTGCGGCCGCCGACGGGCGCCGCCACCGACAGCGCGGACCGGCGCGCGTCGAACACGCCGCCCTGCGACGTGCCGCCGAGGGCGATCTTCTCGATGCAGGCCGGCGTCACCGGCGCCTTCGCCGCCGCGCACCGGTCGAAGAACACGTAGATCGTCCGGCGACGCGCGGCGAACGTCTCCGGCGAGGTGATCGACCAGAACACCGGGTCCTCGTTGTACTCGCGCATCGGCACGACCCACATGTCGATGCCGTGCGTGCGCATCAGCGACGGCAGGAACGTGTCGAGCCGCTTTTCGAGCCAGCCCTGCTGCATCGCCGCCTGCTCGCGCAGCGTGCCGAACGGCCGGTCGGCCGCGGGCAGCGCGCCGGGCGCGAGGCGATCCTGCGCGCCGAGCGTGGCGACGGCCACGGGCAGGGCCAGCAGCAGGGCGAGCGCGAAGCGCCGCGGTGTCGTTCGAGTCATCGCGAGTCCTTTCACGTGGGTACAGGCCGGAACAACGGGGATTCAGGCCACATTATTACAGCCCGGGGCCGCGACCCCCGCGCCCGGGTTGACATCCCCGCTCCCGGTGCCTAGGCTGCCCGCGGGAAGCCACTCATTGCGTCCGGTACCGGTCCGTGGTGACGACGGATCCGCCGGTACCGGTGTGTCCCGGTCGAGCGCCCGCCAGCGCCCGCGGCCGGGCGTCTCCGTATCCCCAGGGAGGGACCGATGGCTCGCTCGGCCGCGTTCGACACGACCGCGATGGCGCTCAAGATGCAGGCGGATGGCGTGGAAGTCCGCCGGGAACCCGCGGGCGACGGCATGACGCTCGTGTGGGTGACGTGTCCGAAGGGCTTCGACTTCGGACCCGCCCTGAAGGGATTGCCGCACGACATGTGCTGCTGCGAGCACTGGGGCATGATCACGAAGGGGCGCATGGACATCGTGATGCACGACGGCCAGTCGCTGTCGCTGACCGAGGGGCAGGCGTTCCACCTGCTGCCCGGGCATCGCCCGTCGTTTCCCGAGGACTGCGCCTGGTTCGAGTTCTCGCCGACCGATCACGTGGACCGGCTGTTCAAGCACATGGGGCTGGCCTGAAGGCGGACGCCGGCCGCCTGCCGTGGCTCAGAAGGGCCGCGTCCACACCAGGTCGGGGAATCGCGCGAAGTCGCCATCGGTCGAGACCCACTCGCAGCCGGCCTCGATCGCCAGGGCGGCGAGGTACGCGTCGGCGACGAGGTTGCCCTTGACGCCGGTCTCGCGGCAGAGCCGCGTGAAGATGTCCCAGTGCCTGGGCCCGGGTTCGATCCGGACCGCATGGGCCGGCGTCATCACCTCGTCCGCGAACGCCAGCGCGGTCGCCATCGGGCTGGGCGGGTCGAAGATTCGCGGGTGCGTGACGATGCGCAGGAACGCCGACACGACCAGTTCCGACATGCCGTAGGCGCGGTCGGAGCGGATCGTCTCCTCGATCCAGCGGCGCGCGGCGTCGTGGTGGGTCGAGTCGCGCCGGTGCGCGTAGATGAGGACGTTGACGTCAGGCAGGACCACGGCGGCCATCCATCAGGTCGAGCAGCGCCGCCGTGTCGTCCAGATCCACGCCCGGGCGCACCCCACGGCCATCGACGATGGTCAGCGCGGGGCGTGGCGGGCGACGGCCGGTCTTCCGCCGCTGCGCCAGGTGCGCGCGCACCGCGTCCTCGATGACCGCGGTCAGGGTCCGGCCGCTGTCGGCGGCCGCGCGCTTCGCTTCCGCCAGCAGGTGCGGGTCCATGCGGATGGTGGTACGCACACATCAGAGCATACCGGCGTGACATAAATATGTCCAGACTGCCTGGCGGGTTGTGGGACCTCCGGCCTCGACGCGTCAGCGGTTTCCGCCTGCCGGCCCGATCGTCCTGATTCGCACGTTCCGGAACTCCACGCGCGTGCCGTGGCCGAGGAACCCGATGTGGCCGGACGTCCGCGCGAGGCCCGGGTGCTTCGCCAGCACCGCCGGCTCCCGCACCGTGTCGAGGTCCGCGTCGGTGATGATGACGCCGTTCAGCGTGACGCGGATGTGCCGGCCGTCGGCGACGATCTCCTCGGTGTTCCACTCGCCGGCCGGCTTCAGGAACCCGGTCCTCGCCGGGATGACGTCGTAGATCGATCCGTGGTGCTGCTCCGACCGGATCTTGCCCTTGTACCGTTCGTGCTGGTCGTCGAGGATCTGGATCTCCATCCCCACGTACGCGGCATCGCCCTCGAACGGCGCGCGGATGCCGACGCCGTTGTTGCCGCCCGGCTCGGTCCTGAACTCGAACCGCAGGACGAAGTTCGAGTACTCGCGCGTCGTGAACAGGTTGCCGCCGCCGTCCACCGGGCAGACGATCGTGCCGTTCTCGACGACGTAGCCCGGGCCCACGCCGCCGACCAGCGTCCACCCGTCGAGATTGCGTCCGTTGAAGAGCGGCGTGAACCCGGCCTCATCGCCGGCCGCCGCCTGCGACGATCGTGGCGGCGTCACCCGGCCGGACGCCGCTGCTCCCGGCGTGCTGCCGGCCGCCGCGACCGTTCCTGGGGTGCTGCCGGCCGCCGCGGCCGCCGGCACCAGATCGATCAGCCCCGCGTCCACGTACTGCCCGCCCGTCGTCTGGTGGCAGTGAATCGCGACGACGTTGCGTCCGGGCCGCAGCGCGGCGCGCGCGGCCGCGCTGATCGGGGTGATCTCGTAGTCCGACGAGTAGCCGGTGACGCGGGCGGCGGACACGCCGTTGATGAAGACCTCGGCATCCTCGTCGTGGTGCAGGAACAGGTGCGGGTCCACGAACGACGCGCCGGCGGGCAGGTCGATCGTCCGGCGGATCCAGATGTCCGGCGTGTCCCACGTCGTGCCGACCGACGCGCCGGGCGTTCGCGCCGTGCCGAAGCCGCCCGGCCCGCTCATCCAGCCCGCGTCATCGAAGTCGGCGGTCATCCACGTCTCCGCCGCCGGGGCCGTCGTCGTGTAGCGCCAGGTGGCGGCGGCGTCGCGCGCGGTCCCGGCGAGCGTGACGATGGAGGGCGGCGGCGTGAAGAGCGAGCGGTTCGCCTCGCGCAGCCGGGCCTCGTCCGCCTTGATGACCGCGCGGTCGTACGTCATCAGCCCGTTCACTTCGATCTCCACGTCGGTCGTCTGCGTGTAGACCGCGGCCGAGAGGCCCGGTGTGCCGAGGAGCGGGTGCAGGCGGTTGATGAGATCGACGTAGGCGTCGGTCAGCGCCTCGCGCGTCGTGAAGCCGCGATAGCTCCAGTTCGCCTGCGCCTGCCACGTGTGACCGGCGAGCGGCAGGCCGAGGCCGCCGAACTCGCCGAGCACGCCGGCGCGTCGCGGCTCGCGCGGCGGCGCGCCCGGGCCCGGATACCGGTGGATGTCGATCACCGCGCCCTCGCCCGGCGCGTCCGTCCAGCCGCTCGCGTTGTCCACGAGCCGGCTCGGGTCGTACTGCTCCACCCAGCGCGTGATCCGCGGCGTGTCGTACTGGCCCCAGCCCTCGTTGAACGGCACCCACATCACGATGCTCGGGTGGTTGCGGCGGCCGTCGATGAGCGCCTTCAGCTCGGCCTCGTACTGCTTTGCCGACTCGGGCGTCCGCTCACCGCGGATCGTCGTGCTCGGCATGTCCTGCCAGACGAGCAGGCCCAGCCGATCGGCCCAGTAGTACCAGCGGTCCGGCTCCACCTTCACGTGCTTGCGCGCCATGTTGAACCCGAGCCGCCGCGTGACCTCGATGTCCGAGCGCAGCGCTGCGTCAGTCGGCGCCGTGTAGAGGCCGTCCGGCCACCACCCCTGGTCCAGCGGGCCGACCTGGAAGAGCGGTTCGCCGTTCAGGCACAGGCGCGGCGTGCCGTCGCGATCCGGGCAGAGCGACGACGAGCGCATCGCGAAGTAGGACGACACGGTGTCGAGCGTCTCGTCGCCGCGCGTGAGCGATACGCGCAGATCGTAGAGCGCCGGCGAGTCGGGTGACCAGAGCCGCGCGTTCGGGACCGGGACGACGAGTGCCTCGCCCGGCCGGCCGGTCGCGCGCCCCACCTCCCGCCCCTCGTCGAGGGCGACCGCGGTGACCATGGCGCCGGCGGCGGCCGACGTTGCGGCCGCGGTCACCCGCAACGTGCGGCCGGGCACGTCGGGCACCAGCACGAGCCCGTCGATCGCCGCGTCGGGGACGGGCTCGATCCACACCGTCTGCCAGATGCCGGTGACCGACGTGTACCAGATGCCGCGCGGCCGCGAGACCTGCTTGCCCCGCGGCTGCTGGCCCCCATCGGTCGGATCCCACACGGCGACGACCAGTTCCTGCGGGCCCGACGCGGTGAGCGCGCCGGTGACGTCGATCGTGAACGCGTCGTAGCTGCCGCGGTGCGCGCCGACCTCGCGGCCATTGACGAAGACGGTCGCGTCCCAGTCCACGGCGCCGAACTGCAGCCGCAGCCGCCGGCCGCGCCACGCCGCGGGCACGTCGAAGGTCCGGCGGTACCACAGGCGGTTCGCCTCGCCCACCGTCTTCATCACGCCCGACAGCGCCGACTCGATCGGGAACGGCACGAGGATGCGGCCGTCGAACGCCGCCGGCCTCGCCTCGTCGCGCGGGCGGACCGCGTAGTCCCAGAGCCCGTTGAGGTTGATCCAGTCGGGCCGGACCAGTTGCGGACGCGGGTACTCGGGCAGCACGTGATCGGGCGTCACGTCGGCCGCCCAGCGCGTCATCAGCGGACCGGCGGCGGGGCGCCAGGCCTCCTGCGCGTGGCCGGGAACCGCGTCGGCGGCGGTGCCGCCGAATCCGAGGGCGAGGGCCAGCGCGAGGCCGCCGAGGCGGCGCCGCGACGCGGAGGGACGGATGCTGCGGGTCATGGCCCGTCAGGTATACACCCGCGGCGCCGTGACGCGACACGTGAACGCGATCGGCCCGCCGCTCGTCGTCACGCGGGCTGCGGGACGGCCGTGTCGGACGTGGCCGCGTCCTCCATCGGCGGCAGGTCAACGGGGTCGGCGCGCAGGAACCGGCGCTGCCCCGGCCGGATCGTCGAGAGCAGCTCGCGCCGGCTCTTGACCGCGAGCGGCCGGCCGAGGTGGATGCGGCCGAGCCGGCCCATCACCCGCTCCGGGATCCCCGGGCTGGTTCAGCGCCGGCCGATGATGGACAAGTACGCCCGCCAGGGGCCGACCGCGTCGGAGTACCGACGCGCCATCACCCGCACGACCTGGTTGACGTGACCCAGGTCGTGCGCCACCCACGTCGCCAGGTGCTGGCCGAGCGTGACCACGCCGAACTCCGGATGGCGCCCGGTGCGCGCGAGGTCCGCGTCGGTCAGGGCCAGCGCCCCCAGCCGCGTGAGGCTCTCCGCCCGCACGCGATCGAAGGTGTCGAGGCGGTCGCCCAGCGTCTCGTCGCGCGAGGTCGCGAACATCGCCTCGCGCTCGAACACCGGGAACGTCACCGCGTCGCCGTGCGCGAGCAGGTGCTCCACCCGTGGAATCCAGTCCGTGCGCTCGCCGTGGATCAGGTGGCCGACGACGTCGAACGGACTCCAGGTGCCGGGGCCCTCGGTCGCCGAGATCCAGCCGTCGGGCAGATTCGCGAGCAGGGCGCGCAGCACGGCGGGCGTGCGCCGCAGCACCGGAATGGCCTCGTCGAAGCGGAACTCCATCGGGATGCCTCCGTGATCGTCAGGCCGACGCGGGATGATGCCGCGCCCACCAGCGCGTGGCGTGATCGTCGGCCCAGCCGGCGGCCAGGCGCGCGTCGGCGAGCCGCGCCGCGAGATCGTCGGCGGACTGCGGGCGCCGGGCCGGGTCCTTCTCGAGGCACGCCAGCACGATCGCGTCCATCGCGGGCGGGACCTCGACCTCCGCGCGACGCGACGGCGGCACCGGCGCGGTGCGCGCGTGGTGGAGCAGCGTCTCCATCGGCGTCGTCCCCTCGAAGACCGGGCGGCCGGTGAGCAGCCAGTAGGCGACGCAGCCGACGGCGTAGAGGTCGGTCCGCCCGTCCACCGGGCGGTCGCCGATCGCCTGTTCCGGCGCCATGAACGCGGGCGTGCCGCCGACCACGTGGTCGCGGGTCAGGCTCGTGTCACCGTCCGGATCGCTGGAGGTGACGAGGCCGAAGTCCAGGACCTTCACGAAGTCGGATCGCCGGCCGTACCGACAGACGTAGATGTTGGCCGGCTTGATGTCGCGGTGGATGAGGCCGCTCGCGTGCGCCTCGCCGAGCGAGTCGCAGACCTGCGCGAGCAGGTGCGCCGTCCGTGCGGCGCCGATCGGGCCGTGGCGCTCGACGAGCGTCGCGAGGTCCAGGCCGTCGAGCAGCTCCATCACGTAATAGAAGGTGCCGTCGTGCCCGACGCCGAAGTCGTAGAGCGCGATGGTGTGCGGGGAGGTCAGCTGGGCGGTCGCCTGCGCCTCGCGCTCGAACCGCCTGAGCAGGCGGCCGGCGTCGTCGGCGCCGCGCGCGCCGAGCACCTCGGGGCGCATCACCTTGACCGCCGCGGGTCGCGCCAGCAGCCGGTGTTTCGCGCGCCACACCTCGCCCATCCCGCCGCGTCCGAGCGGCGACTCCAGCCGGTACGCGCCGAGCTCCCGCGCCTCGGCCACCGCGCGGTGCAGGCCGTGGATGACCGCCGAGCCGACCACCGCGACCGCTACGCAGACCGCGCCCGTGATCGTCGCGACGAAGTACGCCTCGAACGGCGGCGACTGGCCGGCGAAGTTCAGCAGCCACAGGCCGCCCGGCAGCATGGCGGCAGCCGCCGCCGCGCCGACGACCGTGGCCCTGGGGCCGCCCGGCACGAAGAGCGGGTAGATCGGGATGATCAGCGCCGCGAACGTGAGGTCCTGGTAGCGGCCGTCGCGGACGAAGCTCAGCCACTGGTCCCCGGTCGTGATGATCAGGCAGAGCGCGACCTCGTAGACGAGGCCGGCGCGGAGCGCGAGCCGATCGGTGATGCGCCGGGACCGCGTGATCCAGTACATCGCCAGGTGGAGCGCCACGAGCCCGAGCTGCACGACCGCCACCCGCACGCGCAGCGCCGTCGGCGGCCGGTCCCAGCCCGGCACCTCGCCCAGCACGTCCCATGGCACGCTCTGCACGGCCACGGCCACCGCGAGGAAGAGCCCGGCCAGGAGCAACGCGAACCGGCCGAGCCGCGCCCGCGAGGACGCCAGCAGTTCCGGCGGGAGCGTCGGACCGTGGTTCGCGGGCGTCCGCGCCGTCCGGCGCGGCCGCTCGGTCGCCGATGAGTCGCGCGCGAGACGGGTCGTGTCGTTCGCGGGCATGGACGGCAGCGTACCCAAGGCGACCGGGGATGTCGAACCCGCCGCGGGCGCGGCCGCGACTCAGCCGGCGAGCGGGTTGTGGACGCGGAGCGCGGGAAACAGGGAGAAATCGCGGTCGGCCGTCCAGAGCTCGCGCACGCCGTGCCGCAGGCACAGCGCCGCCACGCGCGCGTCGTGCACGCGGGGACCGGTCACGCGCGCCCGGGTGACCAGCGTCCGCAGCGTCGTCCAGTAGTCGCGGTCCTCGGCCAGCGTCGCGAGCGACGGCGACTCGAGCCACGCCTCCACCTGGTCGACGGCCACTTCGACCGGCGTCGGCGTGCGGAAGATGCGGGGATGCGTGACGATGGCCAGGAACTCGTGCACGCAGGGCCAGGGAATCGTCCACGTGGCGGTGCCCTCGGCCAGGCGACGCACCGCGCGTTCCGCCGGGGCGTGCCACTCGGCGTCCTCGCGGTGCGCGTAGACGAGGATGTTGGTGTCCACCGCGATCACGCGCCGCGCTCCCCGTAGCTCAGGTCGCGGATGGCGTCCCAGTCGCGGAGCGATCGCCCCGCGACGAGCCCGTCGCCGCGGAACGCGGCCGGCCGGAGCGTGAATGCCGTCGTCCGCCGGCGATCGGCCACCACGTCGCGGAGGCCGCGCTCGATCAGCGCCCGGAGCGTCGTCTTCTCGCGGAGCGCGACGCGCTTCGCCTCCCGCAGCAGCCCGTCGGGCAACTCGACCGTGGTCTTCATATGGGCCAGTGTATCAAAAGACCCATATATATGGGTCAAAAGCTACGGGTCGCCGTAGAGCCGATGTGCCGCGGCGCCCGTCACGAGCAGGCGGGTCGCCTCGTCCGGGCACCAGAGATCGAGCGCCTCGAGGAGGTCGCCGGTGCGGACGGACCCGGCGGTGTCGACGTGCGGCCAGTCGCTGGCCCAGAGGCAGGCCGCCGGGTTCGCGGCCACGAGCGCGCGGGCGAGCGGTGCGACGTCCCGCCAGGGCGGCGGCTCGGCCGAGAGCCGGTACGGCGCGGAGAGCTTCACGAAGCACCCGCCGTCGCGGACGAGCGCGACGAGCCGATCGAGCGGCGCCGACGCCGGATCGAGGTGGCCCGGCGCGGGGCGCCCCATGTGGTCGATGGCGACGCGAAGCCCGTACGGCCCGGCGGTGAACGATTCGACGAGTGCGATCCAGTCGGGCTGGTCGGCGATCGGGACCTGCAGCTCGACGTGCCAGCCGAGCGCGTGCAGCACGGGACGCCAGGTCTCGACGGCAGCGGGCGCCAGGCCGCCGGGGTTGATCAGGTTGCAGCGGATGCCGCGGACACCGTGCGCGTGCAGGCGTTCCAGGGCGCGCGCGGTCGAGTCCGGCGCGGGCACGGCGATGCCGCGCAGGCGGCCGTTGGCGCGATACAGCGCGTCGAGCAGGCATTCGTGGTCGTGGCCGTACACGCTCGGCTGCACGAGCACGCCGCGGCCGATGCCGTGGTGGTCGAGCATGGCGAGGTAGTCGTCGAGGGCGGCCGGCGCGGGCGTGTAGCCGCGGCCCGGCGCCAGCGGGTACCGGCTCGGATCGCCGATGACGTGCGCATGGGCGTCCCAGCTCGCCGCGCGCGCCGGGTCCATCCAGGTCATCGGACTCACCGGCTCATCGGGGACGTCACGCGGGTTGCTCCGGTCATCGGCAGCGACAGCATACCCGCCCGCCGTGCGGCGCGCACGCGCGCCGGCCGACAACCTCGAGACGCTGCGGATCGTCGGGCAGGCGTATCGACTGTCCGCGGCCTCCGCGTCGCCCGCGCTCGGTCACCCGCGCCCGCTCGCGACTTGCGCCTTGATCGAGTGCGGCCGCGCTGATATGTACTAGTCACTAAAACAAATGCCACGCCAGAATCTCGGCGAGCTGGAGCAGGTGTTGCTGCTGGCGCTGCTGCGCCTCGGCGGCGAGACGTACGGCGCCGCGATTCGCGCGGAGATCCTCGAGCGGACCGGGCGGTCGATCACGCCCGGCGCGATCTACCCGACGCTGGATCGCCTGGAGTCGCGCGGCCTGCTGCGCTCGCGCGTTGGCGGTGCCACCAGCGAGCGGGGCGGTCGCGCGCGGCGGTACTTCAAGGTGACCGCGGCGGGCGTGCGCGAAATCAAGGCCGCGTGGCGGCAGACGTCGGCGCTCGCGGCGGGCATCGCCGCGCTCGGGGAGGAGCCGCGTGACTGAGCCGGACCCGCGGACGACGGAACGCGACGGCGCGAGGGTGCCCCTGTGGATCCGAACGGCGGGCCTGATCCTGCCGGCGCGCTACCGCGCGGAGATCGTCGCGGACCTCGTCGAGGAACGCGACGCGATGGTGGACGCCGGGACGCCGGGCGTCTTCGCCAGCGCCTGGCTCGTCGCGCACCTCGCCAGAAGCGCGGTTGCGAGTCGCCGAGCGGGCTGGACGCGCGATCGGGTTGCCGGCCTCGCGTCGGCCGCCGCGCGGCACACGGTGCGGCCGGCCGGCGAATGGCGTCAGGCCCTGCGCTCGCTGCGCCGATCGCCCTGGTACGCCATGACGGTCATCGCGGTCATGGCGCTCAGCATGGCGCTGGCCAGCACGGTCTTCGCCGTCGTGGACGGCGTGCTGTTCGAGCCGCTGCCGTACCCGAATCCCGACGAGCTGTACGTCGTCAGCGGCCGGCATGACGACGACGGCGGACCGCCGGAGCGCGGGGTGGGGATGGTGTCGCCGGATGAGGTGGCGGCGTGGTCGGCGGCGGTGCCGGACGTGCCAATCGCGAACGTCGGCTACTCGAGCGTCGCCTTTTCCAACGGGACGATGGCGTTGGCCATCGCCGCGGACGGCGACTTCTTCGACGTGTTCGGCATCCGCCTGCTCACGGGCGGCGTGAAGCGGGAAGAGTTCGTGGCGGGGCAGCCGGTCATGCCGATCGTGATCAGCCAGCGGCTCTGGAGGGAGGAATTCGCGGCCGACGATGACGTTCTCGGCCGGATGGTCCAGCCCTTCGCGCCACCAGACCTCGGAAGGCCGTCGTACCAGATCGTCGGCGTCATGGAAGCCGATGGTTTCGTGCCTCCGCTCCCGGGCGGGTCGGCGTCGGCGGCGCGGCGATCGTCGCGGATTGATGCCGTCATGCCGGCCTTCACCGAGGCCCTGATGGAGCGGTCCGGCCTCGCTTCGCGCGCATTCCCGCCGGTCGCCTGGCTCCGGCCCGCGCCGCTCCGGGCGGCGGTCGCGGCGTTTCGCGAGGCGGCGCCTCCACGTCGCGCCGGGGCGCCAGCCAGCATGGCGCCATACGACTACGTCGATCTCCTGCCCCTTCGCGACTTCGTCTCGTCGCGCGAACGGCCCGTGTTCGCGCTGGCCTTTGGCATGGCGATGAGCCTCGTGGTGCTGGTGCTGCTGAACGTCGGCGCACTGGCGGCCGCGCGCTCGCAGCAGCGCATCCGCGACCTCTCGCTCCGGCGGGCGCTCGGGGCACGGACGCGCGACCTGCTTCGTCGCATGCGCTGACCGAACAGGTGGTGCTGGCGGCCGCCGGCGCGGCGTGCGGCCTGCTCGTGGCCCCCGTCCTGCTCTCTCTGCTGCTCGAGCGCCTGCCTCCGGGCCTGACGCTCGTCAAGGACGTCCAGATTGACTGGCGCGTGCTGGCCTTCACCGGCCTCGTCTCCGCGAGCTCGGCGTTCGTCGTGGCCGTACTCGCGGTCCGCGTCGCGATCCGTCGTGCCGGGACGACGCCGGGGCTTCTCGATCCCCAGGGACGAGCGACCGCGCGACCCCGACTGGGCCGGGCGCTCATCGCCGGCCAGACCGCGATTGCGTTCGCGCTGGTGCTCGGTGGCGCCCTCTTCGCATCGAGCCTCGCCGCATCTGGAACGAGGACCCCGGCATCGAGTCTGCCGGCGTCGCGACGATGCGGCTCCAGTACCTGGATTTCCGCCGCAGCGCCGAGCAGAGGATTCAGTCGCTGGAGACCGCTCGCGCCGCACGCGAAACCCCAGGCGTGCAGGGGGCCGCCCTGTTCGACGCGCCCCTGATGCGCAATTCGGCAGTGCCGTCGTCGTTCTTCCAGACGCCCACCGCATCTGCCGATGCGGAACGGCCGGCGCCGATGCGGGTCAGCGGAGGCTTCTTCGCCGCTGCCGGCATCCGGCTGGTCGCGGGCCGGCTGCCGTCGGATGCGGAACTGGACGGCGGCGCGCCGGTCGTCGCGGTCAGCGAGCGCGCCGCACGCGCGTGCTGGTCCGACGGTCGGGCCATCGGCCAGACACTGCGCGCGGGCCGGGGGCTCGAGCCCTGGATTGCGTCGTGGTCGGCGTCGTCGAGGACGTCCGGCTGGTGGCGCTCGACGTGCCGTCCGCCGGTGTCGTCTTCGCGCCCTGGGCGCTGCCGGTTCAGGCCAGCTACAACCCGATTCGTTTGTTCGTCTCGTTCGAGCCCGGCGTGTCCGGCGGGCTCGCGCGCGTCCGCGAGCGCGTGGGCCAGGCTGATTCATCCGTGCGCATCGTCGAGGCCGAGTGGCTCGCCGACGCCATGGCCGACTCGATCCGCGAGCGCCGGCTCGGCGCTGCGGCCTCGACACTTCGGCGTCGTCGCGCTGGTCTTCGTCGCGCTGGGCCTGCTCGGTCTGGTGACGATGACGTCGAGCCGGCGGACGCGGGAAGTCGGGATTCGGCTGGCGCTCGGGGCGGCGCCGGGCGACGTCGCGCGGATGCTGGTCGGCGAGCCGCCTGCGCGGTCGTCGCCGGGCTGGCCGCCGGCGCGGTCCTCTCGGCCTGGCTCGTGCCGATCGTGGCGGCGCGCCTGTACGGCGTCGGCGTCTACGACCTCGACGTCTGGCTGCCCGCCGTCGCCGTGATGCTGGTGACGACCGTCGCGAGCGCCTGGCTGCCGGCCCTGCGGGCGACCCGGATCGATCCCGCCGTCACGCTCCGCGACGCCTGACAGCCACCGGACCTTGACAAGTGACCACACTGTGATAGCGTTGTAGTCACAATGATGGTCTACGACGTCGGCATCCGGGACCTGAAGGCCCACCTGAGCGCGTACCTGGAACGGGTCGAGGCCGGGGAACGCCTGACCGTGACCGACCGCGGCCGGCCCGTCGCGGTGATCGTGCCGATCGACGCGCGGCCGATCCGGCCTGGCTCGACGACATGGTCGCCCGGCGCGAGGCCGCCTGGCGCGGCGGCCGGCCCGTCGGCCTGGACGAGCCCGTCCGCGCGCGTGGCACCGCCGCGTCGGCCGTCGTCATCGAAGACACTTACCGGTGATCGCGACCTCGACCGGCGCCGCCCACGCTCCGCTCCGATCCTGACGTGACAGCCAGATGCCGACGTCCGCGGCGCCCTCGCGGGTGCCGCCGAACCAGGCGGCGACGAGGCCGTCCCCGGTCTCGGCGATGGTCGAGGCGTGTGCGCTCGGGGTCGGCGGCGCCGGCGCGATGAATTCGGTGGAGACGATCCGCGGCGCCTGGTCCTGCGTCGCGACCGCGGCCGTCGCGGCCAGTGGGGGCAGGGCAAGCGCCAGGACGACAGTCGCCGCCCAGGTGCGCGCGCCCGGCATGAACATGATGGCGCCATCATCGCACCGCGCGGACGCGTCGGCAACGCCGCCACCGGCGATCCGTCAGCGGATCGTGACGCCGATCCGCACGCCGTACGAATCGAGCGGCTCGTCGAAGTAGAGATGGTGATCGCGGAACTCCAGGCGGAGCGCGACGAGCCCGGCCAGCCGGACGTTCACGCCGCCGCCGTAGTCGAGCGCCAGGTTTCCCGTCACCAGCGTGTAGCCGCCGCTCACGAACGGCCGCACCCGGCTGCCGGGAAACTCGTAGCCGACGTTGACCGACGGCAGGAACGACGTGCGGTCCCCGCGGGAGTCCGGCTTGTCGAGCCACTCGACCTCGCCCTGCAGGAGCAGGCCGTTCCCGAACCGGTGTTCGGCGCCGGCGCCGGCCCGCCGCGTGTGGCCGCGCCAGAACGAGAACGCGTCGTCGGGACTGAAGCCGCCGAAGCCGGTAAAGGCGTAGACGCCGGACGCACCGGGTTCCGCGTCGGGCGCCCGTGCCGATCGCGCGGCCTGCGCGCCCGCCGTCGCCCCGGAGTTCGAGGTCTGCGCGCTCGCCATCGCTGGCAACAGGATCGCGACGCCGGCGGCGAGGGCGAGTGGTCCGATCCCGAACACCGTGCGCCGCCCCGGGCTCCCGTGGCGGCCGGCGACGGTGGCCCTGGTGTGAGGCCGCGCGTGGGGTGCGACGAACTGGAACAGCACCATGATCGCGATCATCCCACGTCGCCGGGCGCTTGTGGCGCCGTGCATCTTGGCGCTACGATGCCCGGTCTCGACGACACGCCTCGTGACGATGCATGCCCGAGTGATTCCGCCGCTGGTCCTGGCCCTGCTCCTCGCCTGTCGTCTGCCGGCGTTCGGACAGTCGAGCCGCGCCGAGCTCATCGCGCAGCAGCAGGCCGAGAAGGCCGCCCACCTCGCGCCGGAGGTGGCGACGGCCGCGGAGATCGTCGAGAAGCGGATCCTGAGCTCGCCGCTCCTGGCCGGGTCTGGCGGCGTCTACCCCTGGTTCGGCAGCGTGTACAGCGGCACCGGCTTCGCGGTGGGCGCCGGGGTCCTGCACCGCGCGCCGCTCGCGTCGCGCCTCACGGCGACCGCGGCGATCTCGACGAACGGGTCGCTTTCGGGCGACCTGGCCTGGCGGCTTCCGACCTTTGCCGTCAACGGCCGGTTCCAGCCGTGGGTGGAAGCCGGCGTTTCGCGCCTGCGACGCCTGCAGACCTGGGGCGTCGGCAGCGACGTGCAGGTCACGGATCGCACGAACGTCGACTTTCGACCGACACGGGTCGACGCCGGCGTCACCATCGACGCGGCGCCCGGCGTGTCGCTCGTCGCCGGCTACGGTTACCTGGGATTCTCGACGGCGGGGAATCCCGGCGCCGCCGGTCCACTTCCGGGGCTCGGCGCGTCGCTCGACTATGGCGTCGGGCACGTCGGGGCCGTGCTCGACTGGCGGCCGTCACCGGGCTTCAGCACGAACGGCGGATTCCTCCGCGGTGAGTGGCGACGGTATGCCGCGCGCGACGCCGCGCCCTTCTCGTTCGACCAGTTCGAGGTCGAGGCCGCCGAGCTGGTGCCCTTCGTTCGCGAGCAGTTCGGGTTGGCGTTCCGCGCGCTCGCGACCACGACCCGCACCGACACGGGCGACGACGTGCCGTTCGTGCTGCTGCCGGCCGTGGGCGGCGGCGAAACCGTCCGGAGCCTGCCGACCCGGCGGTACCGCGACCGCAGCCGCGTCGTCCTGACGGGCGAGTACCGCTGGCGGCCGTCGCGGTACCTCGACATGGCGCTCTTCCTCGACGCCGGCGCCGTCGGGCCGACGCTGTCCGACATCCCGGACCGACCGTTCCGTACCGGCTACGGCATCGGCGCCCGCGTGCACGGGCCGACGTTCACCGCGCTGCGCCTCGAGCTGGCGCACGGACGCGAGGGATTCCGGTTCGTCATCACCGGCGGACAGCCGTTCTAGGTGGCGCCCATGAGATGTCGACCCGGACTCCGTGTCGTGCTGGTGGTGGCGCTCGGTGCGGCCGCCTGGTCGGTGACCTCCGGCGCGACCCCGACGTTCTACGACGACGACCCGATCCAGGTCGAGCCGATCACGCAGGACGCGTCCGGCGCGGCGCGCTACGAGCCGGACCTGATCTACCAGACGCTGGAGGGGCTCTTCGACGGCCGGCCGGTCAGTGACGAGCGGGCACGCGACGTCAACACCGTGGACGAAGTCCCGGACGGCCCGTTCTACGTCAACCGCGCCGGTCACCTGCCGCTGACGCCCGCGCTGGTCGCGCGCGGCGCGAACACGAGCGACGGTCCCGCGCCGGGCGCGTGGTCGGTCGTCTCGGCCAAGAGCGACGGCATCACGCTGGGCTTCACCATCCGCGACGCGGCCGGCGTCCTGTGGTTCATCAAGTTCGATCCGCCCGGCTGGCGCGGCATGGCCACCGGGACCGAAGTGGTGGCGGCGAAGCTCTTCTGGGCGGTCGGGTATCACACCGTCGAGTACCACATCGGGCGCCTGCGGGCCTCGGACCTCACCATCGCGTCCGGCGCGACCATCACGCCCGCGGGTGAGGCCGAGCGCGCCATGGTGCCGGACGACGTCGGTCGCCTCCTGGCGCGCGCCGACCGTGACGCCGACGGCACCTACCGCGTGATCCTGAGCCGCGCGGCGCCCGGCCGGCCGGTCGGGCGCATCCGTTTCGCCGGCACACGGGCCGACGACCCGAACGACGTCGTGCCCCACGAGCATCGCCGCGAGCTGCGCGGCTACCGCGTCTTTGCGGCGTGGCTGAACCACGTGGACGCCAAGGGCATCAACTCGCTCGCGGCGCTCGTCACCGAGGGCGGCCGCACGTTCATCCGCCGCTACCTGCTCGACTTCGGGTCGGCGCTCGGCAGCGCCGCGACCGGGCCGCGCGAGGGCTGGGAGGGCTCCGAGCCGCTCGTCGAGGATCGGGGAGACATCCTGCGCCGCACGCTCGGGTTCGGATTCGTGATTCCGGCCTGGCGCACCGCGCGCTGGTACGAGTCGCCGGCCGTGGGCCGGCTTCCGCGTTCCCACGACGACTGGCGGCCGGAGGACTGGCAGCCGCACATCATGAACGCCGCCTTCCGTCACCTGCGTGCCGACGACGCGTTCTGGGCGGCCGAGAAGCTGACCTACGTCACCGACGACATCATCGCGGCCGCCGTCGCGGCCGGCGAGTTCGGGAACCCGGCGGCCGAGGCCGAGCTCGCGCGGACCATCCGCGAGCGACGCGACCGGATCCTGCAGACGTGGCTGCCGGCAATCGATCCGATCGGCCGCCCGGCGCTGACGGCCGGCGGGCTCACGTTCGACAACGCCGCGGTCCGGGCCGGCGTCGCCCCGGCACCGCCGGGCTATCGCGCGCGCTGGAGCCGGTTCGACAACGCGACTGGCGCGGCGTCGCCGATCGGCGAGACGACCGGCGCCGCGGCTCCGCTGGCCGTACCCGATCTGTCTGGCCTCGAGTTCGTCCAGGTCGAGATCAGCGCCGTGGATCCGGCCGTCGCCGCCTGGGCACGGCCCGTCGTCGTGCATTTCAGGCGGCGCGGCGGCCAGTGGCAGTGGGTCGGCCTCGTCCGCCTGCCCTGACGCGCGATCACGCCGGGCATCGCCTGGTCACCCCTCGCGCCCCGCGTCCCGCGACCCGCCCGGCGCGTCGCCGAACCAGTCCACGCCGAGCCGTTCGCGAAGCCGCTGCCGCAGGCGATCGCGCTCCTCGGGCGTCATCGCGTCCATCCGCTCGGCCATCCGATCCGCGAAGCGCTCTTCGACGCGACGCCGGACGCGCGATCGACGCGCCTGCCGGTGACCGTAGCCGTGCCCGAACCCGCCGAAGAGGATTCGCGCGAGCGCCAGCAGCCCGAGCGCCTGCCAGAACGTCACCGCGGGCAGGCCGAAGAGCGGCGGCAGCAGCCAGTTCCACAGCCACTCGACGATGACGCCGCCGAGGAGGATGAACAGCAGGAGCCCGAGGATGGCCAGCGGGCCCCAGAACACCACGTTCCGTCTCGTCATCATGTGCGATGCCTCATGCGTCGTTCAGGTCGTCGTGCACGTCGCGCAGCCGCGCGCGCAGTGCCAGCACGGCGTAGCGCTTGCGCGAGAGCAGGGTGTTGATGCCGACGCCGGTCTCGGCGGCGATGGCCTTGAAACTCCGGCCCTCGAGTTCGTGCGCCACGAACACCTCGCGCTGCGCGGGCGGCAGGCCGGCCAGTGCCGCCTCGAGCGCGGCGGCCAGCCGGCGGCGCCGGTAGACCGCGTCGGGGCCGGGCTCCACCGAGGGCAGCAGCGCCTCCAGGCTGCGTGGTTCGTCGCCGATCGCGTCGTCCCGCCGGTCCGTGCCCCGCGCCGTACCGCCGGGCGGGCGCGCGGCGCGATGCCGGAACAGATCCGCGATGCGGTGCCGCGCGACACGGAACAGCCAGGCCGTGACGTGGTCGATCGGCATCAGCAGCCGGTTGGCCTCCACGAGTCGGGCGAACACGTCCTGCAGGACGTCCTCGGCGTCGCGCGGGTCCGGCACCCGGCGCCGGATGAACCGGTGCAGCCGGGACCGCTCCCGCTCGACCGCGTCGGCGATCCGCCGGTCCTGTTCGAGCGCCATGTGCCGCGGGTCGGCCGCGTCGTTCATCTACGGGTGTAGACGCGCCCGGGCCGGAAATATTGTGTGCCGGGTTCAGCCGCGCGAAGTGACGACCCGGCGATGAACGCCGAACGGGCACTGCACCAAAGGGAGTACCCGGGCGTGCCCGTGGAGGCGGAAGATTGTCGTGCCACCTTCACGGCTTTCGAGAGGAGTCGTTCGCATGCGCACCATCCTCGTGTCCGGAATCCCGGCGATGATCCTGGCCGCTGGCCTGGCCGCGACGGCCGCGACACCGGCCACCCAGACCGGCCCGGCCTTCGACTGCCAGAAGGCGCAGGGCGAGGTCGAGACGCTCATCTGCAGGGACGCCGCGCTCGCGGCGCTCGATCGAAAGCTGGACGCCGTCTACAAGGCCGCGACCGCAAAGGCTCGCGACGACATGCCGGCGCGGCTCCGCGCCGAGCAGCGAGGCTGGATCTCCGGCCGCAATGAATGCTGGAAGGCCGCCGATGGCACGTTCCTCACGGCCTCGTGGCAGGCCCACTCGGTGCGCGAATGCGTCGAAGGCCAGTACAAGCTCCGGATCTCCGAGCTCCAGGCCGTGTGGCGGCTCGTGCCCTCGCGCGGTCCGGTCTTCTTCGTCTGCGGCAGTCCGGCCAACGAGGTCGTGGCCACGTTCTTCGAGTCCGAGCTGCCCGCCGTCCGCCTCGAGCGCGGCGACCGGTCCGTGACGGCCTGGCTCGTCCCGGCCGGGAGCGGCGCGAAGTACGAGGGCCAGAACGTCGAGTTCTGGAACAAGGGCGACGACGCCACCGTGACGTGGCTCGACGAGTCGCTCACCTGCCGGGTGCGCTGATCCGGCGCACGGCAAACGCCAGCCACGGCAGCGTCGCGGAGGCCGCCATCCAGGCGAACGCGAACGGCATCGCGTCGTCGCCGGGGAGCACGACGATCTTCGGGCCGGCCTGCACCACCGTGTGCAGCAGCGCCGGCGCCCAGATCGTGGCGCCGCCCAGCTCGTACAGATGGGCGAGGGGCACGGCGACCGCGAGGGCGAGGATCAGGGCGGCCGTCGCCACCGGCCAGGGGAGCGTCACGAACAGGGCGCCGTGCACCGCCGCGAACGGCAGCAGCGAGAGCAGCGCCGCGCGCCGGAACGGGCGGCCGGCGCGCAGCGACCCGAACAGGTAGCCGCGGAACAGCACTTCCTCCGCGAGGCCGGCCTGGAGGAACAGGCCGGGCAGCATCCATGCGGCGCCGGACGCCAGGACCGGACGCGCGCCGAAGAACAGGCCCGACGCGGGAATCACCAGGGCGATCGCGGCCGCGAGCGCCGCGGCCACGACGAGGCCCGTCCCCCTCGGCCGGCCCAGCCCGATCGCCACGGCGCCGGGGACGGCCTGGCGGCGCGGCAGCAGGCGCTCCGCCGCGAGGGTGGCCGCGACGACGATCGCCGCGACCGGGAGCCCCCACTGGCCGCGATCGCTGCCGAGCGATCGCGCCGCCGCCTCGAAGACCGCGTAGACGACCACGAAACCTGCGACGAGCGTCGTCCAGTCGCGCGCGGACGAGATGCGGCGGGGCGCCGGCGACGGCGCGTGCGTCATGACGACGGCCGTCGCCGGCGACGGCGCGTGCGTCATGACGACGGCCGGCCCGCGCGCCAGAGCGACCCGCCCATGCCGACCAGGCCGGCGTTGCGCAGGGCGGTGCCGAGCGTCTGCGCGAGGTCGGGCAGCGGGAGGAAGGTGATGACGAAGTTCGTCACGATGCCGGCCAGGAACAGGCCGGCCGTCCACCGCGGCAGCACGCCGGCGCGCCTCGTGGCGTCGCCGAAGAGCACCCCGCCGGCCACCATCAGCGCGCCATGGGCCGTGTAGGTCCCGCCGAGCCGCGCCCACAGGTCTTCGTACGTCGGCACGCCCGACTCGATCGCCAGCAGCGTCGTGTGCGCGAAGTAGACGAACGCGAACCCGTAGATCAGCGCGCCCGCCAGGCCTGCGCGCGAGATTCGCGGTCGCTGCGCGGCGTACAGGCCGAGCACGATGGCGGGCACCGGCAGGAAGGCGACGTAGTTCAGCCAGAGCTGCGCCGGCGAGAAGCCGCCCTGCGTCCACTCGAGGAGGTCGGTGACGCTGTGGAGCAACGGCGCCGCCACGGCGCCCACGGCCACGAGTCTCCGGGTACCGGCATCCATGAGTGTGTGCGGGCCGTGCGCATCATCTCCCGGCGGGCGCTGCCGGGGGAACCTGGAAATTCGGATGGCCACCTCGGGTCGTGACCACCACCATCAGCGCGAACCGGCGTCCCGCCGCAGCGCCAGCAGCGCCTCGTGGGTGCGCTCCTGATCGGGCGCGCCCTCGGGCGCCTGCCATTCGAGCGACGACCCGGCGGCGATCAGCACCCGCGCGACGCCGACGTGATCCGCGCCGGGGCCGGCGTGGTGCCGGCCCTCGACGGCCCAGACGAGCGGCGTCGCCGCGAACATCCCGTCGAGGGCGTTGACGTCCGCGCCGTGCGCGAGCAGCACGCGCACGGCCTCGGGGTGCCCGCCCATCGCCGCGCGGTGCAGCGGCGTGACCGCGTCCTTGTCGCGCGCGTCGGGGCCGAGACCGCACGCAAGCATCACGTCGAGTACGGCCGCGTCGCCGCTCTCGGCCGGACGATGGAGGAGCAGGTGGTGCTCGGGTCGCAGGCCGTCGCGGAGCGATGGATCGGCCGCGAGCATGGCCCCGGCCGCGGCGCGGTCGCCGCGCGCGCAGGCGGCGACGAGCCGATCGACGGGTGAGAGTTCATCCGTGGCCCCGGCGGCCACCAGGCGCGCGGCCACGCCGGCGTGTCCCGAGAGCTCCGCGAGCGCGTGCGCCGTGCGGCCGTCGGATCGGCGGCGATGGACGTCGGCGCCGTGCGCCAGCAGCAGGTCCGTCATCGCGGCGTCCCACCGGCGTGCCGCCACGTGCAGCGGCGCCTCGTCGTCCGGACCCCACGCCAGGTTCGGGTCGGCGCCGTGTTCGAGCAGCCAGCGCGGGCCGGCCGGGTCTTCGGTGAACGTCATCATGTAGACGAGCGGCGGCACGCCGCCCGGCAGGCCGTTGACGTCCACGCCGTGGCGGGCGAGCAGCTCGAGCACGGCGACGTTGCCGCCGCCCCCCGCGATGTGCGTCGTCACGCCGTCGGTCGGGCGCGCACCCGCTTCGAGCAGGACCTCCGCGAGCGGGAGGTGCCGGACGACGCAGGTTGCGCCCCAGAGCGGCGTGCGCGGCAGCTCGGGATGCCAGTTCCAGACGTACTCGGTGTTCGGGTCGGCGCCGCGCGCGCACAGGTCCCGCGCGATCGCGACGAGGCCGTCGAGGCGCGCCGTGTCCGTGCCGGCGAGGCACGTGTGGCACGCGTAGAGCAGCGGCTCCCATCCCACCGGGCCGCCGGCCGTGGTCGCGAGCGCGGGATTCGCCGAGAGTCGCGCCCGTACCCCCGCCGCGTCCCCCAGGACCAGCGCGGTGTGCAGCGACGCGGTCGCGATGCGTGGGTGGAGCGCGAGCAGGCGTTCGGCCCGGCCGGCCGCGCCGCCCGTCGCGCATCGCACGAACTCCTCGACCGCCGCGTCGAACGTCAGCGTGCGCGCCTCGACCTCGGCGCGAAGCGCCGGCCACGACGGAAAGCCGTGCTCGCGCGCGATGACCGACTGCGCGTCGTGCAGGGCCAGGTCGCCGACGGGCAGGTCGGCGGGTGCGCCGCCGGCGAACGCCGGCAGGGTGGCGATGCGCGCGAGCGCGGCGGCGTCACCCGCCTGCGCCGCGCGCAGCAGGGCCTTGGCCTGCTTCTTCAGGTGTTCGAGATTGGGCTGGTCGGGAAGGCGATTCGGCATCGTACGGACCTCCATGCCTCGACCTGCGGTTCGCAAGCAGGCGGCACGGGGTGTACGACCCGGTGTTGGACGACGCGATGACGGTGGGCTTGGCCCTTCGCGCGAACCCGCGGGCGCCCTTTGCGCGCCTCGGGCAAGACTATGGCGCGCGGCGGCGCGGAGTCAAACGCGCGAGCCTGGCGCCTTCAGTCGGCAGGATCCGGCGCGGGGCGCGGCCGGACCGCCTCCCTACATCCGCAGCGCCTCGATCAGCGCCGAGAGCGCCGGCGGCTGCTGGCGGCGGCTCGGGTAATAGAGGAAGTAGCCGTCGAACGGCGGACACCAGTCCTCGAGCACGCGCACGAGCGCGCCGCTCGCGAGCTCGCCGTGCACGTGATCCTCCACCGTGAACGCGAGACCCAGGCCGTCGATCGCGGCCCGGATCAGCACGTCCACGTCGTCCACCACGAGCGGCCCGTTGACCGAGACCGCCAGCGACTTCCGCCCCTTCTCGAACTCCCAGTGATACACGCCCTCCGACCCGTGGCGGAAGTTCAGGCAGCGATGCGCGGTCAGGTCGCGCGGCGACTTCGGTCTCGGTCGTCCCTTCAGGTACGCGGGCGCGCCGACGATGGCCGCGCGCTGCGGCCCGGTGACGCGCACGGCGACCATGTCGCGCGCGATGAACTCACCCAGGTGGATGCCCGCGTCGAAGCCGCCCTCCACCAGGTCGAAGCGGCCCTCGACCGTGGTCGTCACGTCGAGGACGATGCCCGGGTGCGCGCGCGAGAAGGCCGCGACCTTCGGCGCCAGCACCGTGCGCGCCGACAGTCGCGAGGCCAGCAGCCGCACGCGGCCCGCGGGCCGGTCGCGGAAGCCAGCCACCTGGTCCAGCGCGCCACGGACGTCGGCCAGCGCCGGACCGAGCCGCGCGATGAACTGCGCCCCGGCTTCCGTCGGCGCGACGCTGCGCGTGGTCCGCGCCAGCAGCCGGACGCCGATCTGCTCCTCGAGCCCGCGCACGGCGTGGCTCAACGCCGAGGGCGACACGCCCAGCCGACGCGCCGCGCGCGTGAAGCTCCGTTCCTCCGCCACCGCGAGGAACGCCGACAGCACGCTCAGTTCGTCCCTGACCATTGATGAATTCTACTCACAAAGCCTTGTCGATTTTGATACCTACTCACGAATCCATCCGCCCGCTACGCTTGAAGGAGTCGAGCGACGAGGAGGAGACGACATGGACATCACGCGCAGCGGTTCACAGCCTTCGGCCCCCGGTCCGGCGGAGTGGTTCACGGGGACCGTCCGCCTCGACGCGCCGTTCCAGCGGAGCGCGCCGGCGCGGGTGGCGGGCGCGGTCGTCACGTTCGAGCCGGGGGCGCGGACGGCCTGGCACACACACCCGCTCGGGCAGACGCTCATCGTCACGGCGGGTGCCGGGCGGGTGCAGCGGGACGGCGGGCCGATCGAGGACATCCGCCCGGGCGACGTGGTCTGGATCCCGCCGGGCGAGAAGCACTGGCACGGCGCGGCGCCCGGCACCGCGATGACGCACCTGGCGATCCAGGAGCAGCTCGACGGTTCTGCGGTCGAGTGGATGGAACAGGTCAGCGACGCGCAGTACCAGGGCCGGTAGCGGCCCGTCGCCGCGACGACGGACGCGCGGCATCGGAAAGGACGACACCATGAACGGAGCAGTCATTCACGGCGCGGGCGACGTGCGCTTCGAGGCGCGCGAGGATCCCGCCATCCTCGAACCGACCGACGCGATCCTCAGGCTGTCGGCGACGTGCATCTGTGGTTCGGACCTGTGGCCGTACCGCGGCTTCAACCCCATCACCGAGCCGACGCCGATCGGCCACGAGTACTGCGGCATCGTCGAGGAGGTGGGCCGCGCGGTGACGAAGGTCCGGCCGGGACAGTTCGTCATCGGATCGTTCTTCGCGTCCGACAACACGTGTCCGCACTGCCAGGCCGGCTACCAGACGTCGTGCCAGCACCGGACGCCGGTCGTGGGCGCGCAGGCCCCACGCCTGCGCGTGCCGCTGGCCGACGGCACGCTGGTCGCCACGCCGGACGTGCCGCCCGACGCGATGGTGCCGAGCCTGCTGGCGCTCTCGGACGTCATGGGCACGGGCTGGTTCGCGGCGGACGCGGCGAACGTCCGGCCCGGCGGCACGGTCGTGGTGGTCGGCGACGGCGCGGTCGGGCTGCTCGGGGTGCTCTCGGCGAAACAGATGGGCGCGGGCCGGATCATCGCGATGAGCCGGCACGCGTCACGGCAGGCGCTGGCGCGCGAGTTCGGGGCCACCGACATCGTCGCCGAGCGCGGCGAGGACGGCGTCACCCGGGTCAAGGATCTGACCCGCGGCGTCGGGGCCGACAGCGTGCTGGAGTGCGTGGGCACGCAGGAGTCGATGCAGCAGGCCATTCACGCGACGCGGCCGGGCGGATCGATCGGGTTCGTCGGCGTCCCGCACGGTGTGGAGCTCGACGGGACGGATCTCTTCTATCGTCACGTCCACCTGCACGGCGGTCCGGCGCCGGTGCGCCGGTACCTGCCCGACCTCATCGGGCTGGTGATGAACGGGGCGATCGATCCGGGCAAGGTCTTCGATCTCACGTTGCCGCTCTCGGAGGTCGCCGAGGGCTACCGCGCGATGGACGAGCGGCGCGCGATCAAGACGCTGCTGCGGCCGTGACGGGGCGGCCGTCACACTTTCCCGCTTCCGGCATCTGAAGGGCAGGTCGCGCCGGCGGGTGCGGCCGTAGAATCCAGGCGGATGGGCGCGCCCGCGACGGAACCGAGCGACGAGGTCCTCGCGGCGCGGGCCGCGTCGGGGGACGGCCACGCCTTCGAGGCGCTCGTCGTGCGGTACCAGGCGCGGATCTTCCGGCTCGCCTGCCGGCTCACGGACGAGACGGAGGCGCTCGACGTCGTGCAGGACGCCTTTCTGCAGGTGCATCGGCACCTGTCCGCGTTCCGGGGTGATGCGCGGTTCGGCACGTGGCTCTTCCGCATCGCCACCAACGCCGCGCTGATGCATCGGCGCACCCGCGCGCGCCGACCGGCGGAGTCGCTCGAGGCGTTCCTGCCGCGGTTCGACGCGGACGGCACGCTGGAGGAGACACCCGAGGCGCTGCGTCTGGCGGTCCACGCCGAGGACCTGATCGACCGCCAGGCCCTGGCCATGCGGGCGCGCGCGGCGATTGAGAGACTGCCCGATCCGTATCGGGTCGCGTTCGTCCTGCGCGATCTCGAGGAGCTGTCCACCGCGGACGTCGCGCAGGTGCTGGGGGCCGACCCGGCGACCGTGCGCCAGCGCGTGCACCGGGCGAGGCTGATGCTGCGAGGCTACCTGAACGATCTCGCGCGAGGCCGGTCATGAGCGCCGTGGTCTGCCGGTCCGGCGTCGAGCTGCTGATGGAGTACCTCGAGGGCACGCTGGCGCCGGACGTGCGCGCGGCCATCGAGGCGCACGTCGCCGGGTGCGCGCGGTGCGAGGCGTTCGTCGCGTCGTATCTCGAGACGCCACGGATCCTGCGCGACGCCAGCCGGGTCGAGATGCCGGCGGATCTCGAGGCTTCTCTCTTGACCGCCCTGCGCGCGGCCCGCGATGCCCGCGAGGAGGACCCATGACCGGAAGCGTCGTCTCGCTCTGTCTGCTGTTCGTGGTCGCCTGCGGCATGGTCGCCGGCGCGTCGGGCGATCAGGACGCGCTCTTCTCCCAGGCGGAGGCGTACGAGCGCTTCATGGGCCGGTGGAGCCGCGATCTCGCGCCGCTGCTCGCGCGCTTCGCCGGGGTGCGCGACGGCGATGCGGTGCTCGACGTCGGGTCGGGCACGGGTGCGCTCACCGCGGCCGTCGTCGACCTCGCGCCTTCGAGTCGCATCGTCGGCATCGATCCGGCGTCGCCGTACGTGGCGCTCGCGCAGTCGCGGCACGGCAGCGACCGCGTGCGGTTCGAGGTCGGCGACGCGCAGCAGATGCGCTTCGACGCCGCGACGTTCGACCGCACGGCGTCGCTGCTGGTCGTCAACTTCATCCCCGATGCGCGCAAGGCGCTCGACGAGATGGTCCGGGTGACGAAGCCCGGCGGCGTCGTGGCCGCCGCGGTCTGGGACTACGGCGAGGGCATGGAGATGCTGCGCGTCTTCTGGGACGAGGCGGTCGCCCTGGCGCCGGCCGTCGACGCGAAGGACGAGCGGCACATGCCGCTCTGCCGCGCGGGCGAGCTCGCCGCGCTCTGGCGCGCCGCGGGGCTCGAGCAGGTCGCCGAGGAAGGCCTGACGATCGAGACGCGCTTTCCGTCGTTCGACGATTTCTGGTCGCCGTTCCTGCTGGGCCAGGGGCCGGCCGGCGCGTACACCGTGTCGCTGCCGGACGACCAGCGCGAAGCGCTCCGACGGCGGCTGCGGGCGCGGCTTCTCGGGACGGGCGCGGACCGCGAGATCGTGCTCCACGCGCGGGCGTGGGCGGTGCGCGGGATCACGAAGCGCTGAGGTCGACGGCGACTCTCACGGCGTTCGGCTGCTGCTCTTGATTTACTGTGCATTGTGCACTATATAGTGCCGATGCCCGACTATCTCGGTGAGTTCGAGCAACTGGTGCTCCTTGCGCTGGCGCGCCTCGGCGACGACGCCTATGGCGTCACGATCCGGAAGACGCTCCTGGACCAGGCGGGCCGGCGCGCGTCGTTCGGCGCCGTCTACAGCACCCTCCGCCGGCTCGAACAGAAGGGCCTCGTGCGGTCGTCGTTCGGCGAGCCCGAGCCGGTACGCGGCGGTCGCGCCAAGAAGTACGTCGTGCTGACCGCGCGCGGCCGCGCCGCGATGCGCGCGACCCACGCGGCGCTCGTCCGCATGGCGGACGGCGTGGCGGGGCTGCGATGAAGCCCCGTCACCACGGCCACCGGCGCCATCCGCTGCACTCGCTTCTTCGGGCCGGTCTCGACCCGCACGATCGGCAGGCGCTCCTCGGCGACTTGGAGGAGGAGTACCGGACACACGTGCGGCCGACCCGGTCGTGGCTGGCGGCCGAAGCCTGGTATGCGGGCCAGATCGTCGCGGCCGCCTGGTCCTGCCGGCGGATCGGCACCGTCGTCCCGCTCGAGACGCGGCGACCGGCCCGGCGGGTGCGCGGCATCGCCGACGTCCGCTACGCCCTGCGCCGCTGGCGCCGCCGGCCGGGCTTTCCGATCGCGGCGACGCTCACGCTCGGTCTTGGCATCGGCGCCGCCACCGCCACCTTTTCGGTGGTGGATGCCGTGCTCCTGCGGCCGCTGCCGTGGCCGGACGCGGATCGGCTGGTCGCGGTGCACATGGTCTATCCCGAACGGCGCGCCGACCCGCGCTACGCGACCACCTGGAACCACGCGACGGTGCACTACCCGGCGTGGGAGGCGCTGCGGCGCGGCGCGTCCTTCGAGGACGTCGCGGTCTGGCACCCGCCGGCGCTCTCGATGACCGCGGACGAGGCGCGCACCGAGCTCGTCGAGGTCATGGACGTCTCGTCGAACTTCCTGCCGATGCTCGGCGTCCGGTTCGCCCTCGGCGGCAACTTCCAGCCGGCCGATGACGAACAGGAGAGCTACGACCTGATCCTGAGCTATGAAGCCTGGCAGGCGCGGTTCGGCGGCCGGCCGGACATCATCGGCTGGTCGTCGCCGATCGCCTACGCCTCGGACACGCACACGCCGCCCTGGACGATCGTCGGCGTGCTCGAGCCCGGCTTCGCGTTCGAGGGGGCGAGCCCCGACGTGTTGCGTCCGATCGGCGGCAACGCGCGACCCTTCCGGACCTTCTTTGCCGGCGAGTTCCGGACGATCGCGCGTCTCGCGCCGGGCGTGTCGATCGAGGCTGCGTCGGCCGAGGCGGCCGCGCTCATCCAGGCGTCGCAGCCCGATGTCCCGCTCGGCGGCGGGGTCGTACCGCTCGTGGAGGAGGAGGCCGGCCCGTCGGCGCGCCCGCTCTGGCTGCTCTTCGGCGCCGCCGGCGTGCTGCTGATCGTCGCTTGCACGAACGTGGCCGGCCTGCTGGTCGGCGAGCATCGCACCCGCCGCCACGAGACGGCCATCCGCCTGGCCCTCGGCATCACCCCAGGCGGCATCGTCCGGCAGCTCGTCGTCGAGCACGCGATGCTGGCGGCGGCGGGCGCGGCGGTGGGCCTGTTGCTGGCGGCGTGGCTCACCGGCGCACTCGTCTCACTGGCGCCGGTGGAGCTGCCGCGCCTCGACACCGTGCGGATCGACTGGCGGATCGCGTGGTTCGCGTTCGGCGCCGGCAGCCTGACGCTTGCCGCCTTCGGCATCGCTCCGGCCCTCTCGCTGGCGAGGACCCGCGCCGCGGAGATACTCGCCGACGGTGGCCGCGAATCCGCGCCGGCCCGCCACGTTGCCCAGCGTACAGTCGTGGCCACCGAGATCGCCCTGGCGGTGATCCTGGTCGTCGGCGCGAGCCTCCTCGGCGAGACGCTCTTCCGCCTGATGTCACAGCCGCTCGGATTCGATCCGACCCACGTGATCGTGGTCAGCACGCGGTTCACGGGCTCGGACATTCCGCCGGACTTCGCTCGCGGCACCCGCGGCGCAGGCTCGGACGGTGGCCGGAACGCGACGTCCGGTCCCACGCTCGCCGAGCGGATGGCCGCGATTCGCCTCGCGCGGACCGAAGCCATCGTCGAGCGCCTGTCCACCCTGCCCGGCGTCGAACGGGCGGCGGCCATCGGCGGTCCGCCGTTCCTGACGAGGCCCGCGTCCTACAGCTTCAATACCGCCGGTCTCGTGGCGACCATTCGCATTGACGGGCGGCCACCGGAGACCCCGGAACGGCTGGATGTCCAGTCGGTCACTCCGGGCGCGCTGCCGACACTGGGCGTGCCCGTGCTGGAGGGGCGTGACCTCCAGGCCGGAGACGGTCCGTCCGCGGCCGTCGTCTCGCGCGAGTTCGAACGGCAGTACTTCGTGGATGGCGCCGTCGGCCGACGGTTCGAGTTCGCGATGGGGTCACGGCGGAACGCCTACGAGGTCGTGGGCGTCGCTGCCGACCTGAAGCAGAGCACCGTCAGCGAGGACCCGGTGCCGACGGTCTACGCGATCGCGTCAGCGCCGCACTTCGTGCTCCGTACGGCCGTCGATCCCGGCGCGATCCTGCCGGCCATCCGCGCGGCGGTGGCGGAGGTCCATCCCCAGGTCGTGGTCGTCAGCACCACCACGATGGAGGCCGCGCTCGCGGGGGTCATCGCGGCGGAGCGATTCCGCGCGACCCTGTCCACCGCGTTCGCGCTGATCGCCCTCGTGCTGTCGGCGGTCGGCCTCTACGCCGTGGCCGCGCGCCGCGTGGCGGATCGCCGCCGCGAGTTCGGCATCCGCGTCGCGCTCGGTGCGCGCCCGTCGTCGCTCGGCGCGCTGGTCGTGCGCGACGGTCTGCTGACCGTCGGCCTGGGCCTGGCCGCTGGTCTGCCCGCCGCCCTGGCGGCCGCGCAGGTCACGCAGTCGCTGCTGTTCGGCGTCTCGGCGACCACGCCGCACGTCTTTCTGGGGACCTCGGCCCTGCTCGCGGCGGCGGCACTGGCGGCGACGCTTCTGCCCGCCCGACGCGCCAGCCGCGTCGATCCGATGGTGGCGCTGCGGGACTGAGCCCGGCCGCGCCCCGCCGGGGCTTCAGGGAGGCGTTAGGATAGGGCCTGCATCCGGCCCCCGCCGGGCCGGACTTCCACGAAGTGAGGCCCCGATGACGTCCCCCGTAATCCGCTTTCTGACCCGGCATGCGCTGGCCGTTGCGCTCGCGCTGGCGCTCCTGCCCGCCGCGACAACGCTGGCGCAGCATCCGGCTCAGGGTGGCCCGCTGGCGCCGGCCGATGCCGCTGCGCTCGCCCAGCGTGGCAGCGCGCGGTCGGCCGAACCCGCCGCCGATGCCGCCTCGCATCCCCGCGCGGCCGACGGCAGGAAGATCCTGACGCTCGACGACTACGGGCCCTGGAACCGGATCACCGGCGCGTCGATCTCGGACGACGGCGCGTGGATGACGTACACCTACGCGCCGAACACCGGCGACAGCACGCTGTTCGTCAAGGCGATGGACGGCGAGAAGCTCTACACCGTCGCGATTGGCGGATCCGGCGGCGGCGGGCGGGGCGGCGGGCGCGGCGGCGGTGGCGGCGGAGGCGGCGCGCAGTTCTCCGACGACGGCCACTGGATCGGCTACTTCGTGAACCCGCCGACGCCCCCGCCCGACGCGGCGCCGCGGTGCGGCGGGTGGTCGCGGCGCCGGCCGCGCGGGTGGCGGCGCACCGCAGCGGCGGCGGGACTGGCGGCGCCAGGGCCGGCGGCGCGACGGCCGGCAACGGCCCGGTCCGGCATTTCGAGCTGCTGAACCTCGCGACCGGCGACAAGTACGACGCGCCGAACGTCGGGTTTCCAGTTCTCGAAGGGCTGGCGTGGCTCGCCATCAAGATGAACGGCAGCCAGGAGGGCGCGTCGCACCGCGGCACCGACCTGCTGCTGCGCCGCCTGTCGGACGGCACCACGCAGAACGTCGGCAACGTCGCGCAGTACGACTTCGACGATGCCGGGAAGGTCGTCGCCTACACGGTGGACGCCGCCGACCAGCTCGGCAACGGCGTCTTCGTCCTGGACCTCGCCTCGGGGACGACCCGCGCGCTCGACACCGACCGCAAGACCTACGACAGCCTCTCCTGGCGCGCCGACTCGACCGATCTCGTCGCGCTGCGCGGCGAACAGCCCGACGGAAAGACGCAGCGCGAGAACGTCCTGCTGGCCTGGACCGGCGCCGGCTCCGCGAACCCGTCGCCGATCGTCTGGGACCCGTCTACCGACAATTCCTTCCCGAGCGGCTTCGTGCTGAGCGAGTTCTCCGCGCCGCGCTGGAGCGAGGACGGGTCGCGGCTCTTCGTCGGCATCAAGGAGCAGGAGGACAAGCCCGAGGAGTCGAGCGAGCCGAAGGCGAACCTCGACATCTACCACTGGAAGGACGTGGACCTGCAGTCCGAGCAGATCGTCCGGATCGCGCAGCTCCGCCGCGCCACCTACGCGTCGGCCCTGTCGATCCCGTCGAAGACGTTCGTCCGGCTGGCCGACGACGCGATCGACGTGACGACGACGGCCGATGCGCCAAGATCAGTCGACCCGACGCCGTACCAGCACGATCCTCCGGAAGGCGATCCGTCGCGCGCCGACTACTACCGCATCGACACGTCCACCGGCCAGAGTGATTGCTCATCGCGAAGCACCTGTTCCGCACGATGGGCACGTCGCCCGACAGCCGCTGGTTCCTGTTCCTCGAGAACATGCACGTGAAGGGCTTCAACCTTCGAGACCGGGAAGACCGTCGTCGTGGACGCCGCGACGAAGAGCTTCATCGACACTGACGACGATCACGTTGGCCGAGAAGCCCATCTGGGGGATGGGCGGTGGACGAAGGACGGGCAGCACGTGCTGTTGCATGACAAGTTCGACCTCTCTGGTCGGTGCCGCTCGACGGCAGCAAGGGCGTCAACCTGACGAACGGCGGGCGCCAAGGCGGAGACGGTGTTACAGGCTGGCGCGGTTTCGGCGCGGCGGGCGCGGCGGGTTCGGCGGCGCGGCGGCGGGGCCGCCGACGAGGGCATCGACCTGTCCTGAGCCCCAGACGCCTGTCTTCGCCTACGGCGACCGCACGAAGAAGTCCGGTTACTACCGGCTGCCCGCCGGCGGCGGCACGCCGACGCCGCTCATCTGGGAGGACGAGAGCATCGGCGGCGCGCAGAAGGCGAAGGATGCCGACAAGGTCATCTTCACGCGGCAGACGTTCGAGATGTTCCCGACTACTGGGTGAGTGACACGGCTCGCGTCACCGCGGAAGGTGACCGACGCGAACCCGCAGATCGCGGAGTACGCGTGGGGCCGCCGGGTGCTCGTGGACTTCACGACCAGCAAGGGGAAGAAGCTGCAGGGCACGCTCACGCTGCCGGCCGGGTACGGAGCCGTAAGAAGCACCGATGCTGGTCTACATCTACGAGATTCTCTCGAACACGCACCACCAGTTCGATGCCGGTCTACGACGACCGGCCGCACATGAGCGAGTACGCGAGCGACGGCTACCTCTTCGTCTTCGCCGGACATCGTCTACGACATTGGCCATCCGGGGACGTCGGCCCTCGACTGCGTCACCTCGGGCGTGAAGAAGGTGATCGAGTTGGGCTACGCCGACCTGGCGCACATCGGCCTGCAGGGCCACAGCTGGGGCGGCTACGAGTCGTCGTTCATCCTCACGCAGACGAACATGTCGCCGCGGTCGTCACCGGCGCGCCGCTGACGGACGCCATCAGGTACGCGGCGAGCTGTACAAGTCGAGCGGCGCGTGGAACGGCGGCATCCTGGAGACCAGCCAGGGCCGCATGGGCGCCGAGACGACGCCGTGGAACGCGCGGGAGCTCTACGAAAGCGAGTCGCCGCTCTTCAACGTGATGAAGATCCAGACGCCGTTCCTGATCCTGCAGGGCACGGCCGACGGCGCGGTGGACTGGAACCAGGGGCTGGAGTTCTACCTGGCCGCGCGGCGGAACGACAAGCAGGTGATCTTCCTGTCCTATCCGGACGAGCCGCACCACCTGGCGAAGGAAGAGAACCAGAAGGACTTCCAGATCCGGATGAAGCAGTTCTTCGACCACTACCTGAAGGGCGCGCCCGAAACGGAGTGGATGAAGAACGGCCTGCCGCAGGTGAAGAAGGGGTCGGAGATCCGGTAGGGGGACGGGTGTGCCGCCCTGCGCCGCTTCCGGATCGCGCACGGAGGCTATCCGGATGATCCGTCGGCCCTGGTGCCCGAGTACCTCGATCGCCTGCCAATCGACCCGTACACCGGACAGCCGCCGGTCTACGCGCGCCAGGGTGAGGGCTTCACGCTCCGGGCGCAGGGCAGCGAGGACCTGCCGGAATCCGCGAAGCGGGCGCTGCAGTGGAGCGTGGCGAGGTAGGACGCGACGACGGACTCGTCCTCAGGCCGTCCTGGGAAGCGCCCGGACCTTCGGCTTCTGCCCGCGGGCCTTCAGGGCGTGCCAGAGATCCCACTTCGCCTGGAGCGCCAGCCAGATCTGGGCGTCCCAGCGCGTCAGGGCCTCGAGGAGCAGCGCCGTATCGGCGCTGACGCTCCGGCGGCCCCTGATGATGGCGTTGAGTCGCTGGAAGGGGATGCCCATCCGTCGCGCGGCCTCGACCTGCGAGACGCCGAGCGGTTCGAGAAACTCCTTCAGGAGCATCTCGCCAGGATGGGTCGGCGGGCGATGCGTGGGCAGCATGTCAGAGTCTCAGTGGTAGTCCGTACACCGAACGTCAAAAGCGTTCCCGCCATCGAAGCGGAAGACGACGCGGTACTGATCGTTCACCCGGACGGCGTGCCAGCCGCGCAGGGCACCGGACAGTGCATGCAGGCGATTGCCCGGCGGCACGTTCAGGTCGTCGAGCCTGGTGACGGCGTCAATCTGGTCCAGCCGCCGACGGGCCGCGGGCCAGACGTCCCGGGGGATGCGTCGTGCCGCCTTCGTGTTGCGTCCGTTCCAGATATCCCGCGTGGTGTCGTCGGCCAGTGACCGGATCACACGAATAGCATCATAGCACGCCTAGCGTGCTATCCCTGCGGCCTGTCGTCACGACACCACGGCAAGGAGGGATCTGACGGACGGCCGCCCGCGCGGCCGTGACTCCCCACGTTCTTTGTGATACAAAGTTCTAATGCACTCCCGGCCCGCGACCCCGGACCCCGCCCGTGCCTAGCCCCGTCACCGACCTGCTCCAGGCCGCGCGCACGCTCCTGAAGGCGCGCGCGTTCACCCTCGTGTGCGTGATCTCGCTCGGCGTCGGGATGGGCATCGTGATGGCCATCCTGCTGCTGCTCCGCCTGTTCGGCACGCCACCGGGCATCGAGACCCGCGGCCTCGCCGAGCTCGTGATCCGGCCGAGCGGGCCCCTCCTCGCGCGCGCGGGCACCGACATGATCGGCACCTGGTCCTATCCCGACTACCTCGACGTGCGCGACGCCGCCCGCGACCTCACCATCACCGGCTGGAGTGCCGGCGAAGGGCTCTACACGCCCGCGGACCAGACCGCCGCGATCGCGCTTCCCACGATGTACGTGTCGAGCAACTACTTCTCGACCGTCGGCGTCGCCCTCGCGCGCGGACCCGGGTTCACCGCGACCGACGATGCCTCGCACGCGGAGCCGGAGGCCGTCATCAGCCACCGCATCTGGCAGGTGCGCTTCAACGGCGATCCCGGCATCATCGGCCGCACGATCACGATCAACGGCACCGGCCACGTCATCGTCGGCGTGACGCCCGACGCCTTCCGCGGCCACATCGCCGGCCTCGACGACGGCTACTACCAGCTCTGGCTGCCGCTGTCGCGCCATCCGCGGCTCGCGGGCGAGGAGAGCGCGCGCCTCGCGCGTGACGTGTCCTGGGTCCAGGCGCTGACACGCCTGCCGGACGGCACGACGATCGCGCAGGCCGACGCGCGGGTCCACGCCGTGATGGCGGGCCTGGCCACGCGATACGCCGCCACGAATGCGGACAAGGACGGCGGCGTCGAGCCGTACTTTCCCGGCGGCGCGCCTTCACGGGCGCAGGCGACGTTCGCCCAGTGGATGCTGCTCGGCCTGTCGGGCGTCGTGCTGCTCGTCGTCGGCCTCAACATCTCGGGGATGATGCTGGTCCGCAGCGCGATGCGCGAGCGGGAACTGGCCGTGCGCCAGGCGATGGGCGCGAGCCGCTGGCGGCTGATGCGGTACCACCTCACGGAGGCCCTGGTCCTGGCGGTCTTCGGTGGCAGCCTCGCGTCCGCGATCCTCTTCGGCGTGCCGGTGATCGTGGCGTGGGCGATGGGCGTCTGGGGTCCGGTGCTCGATCTCTTCACGGCCGACCCGCGACTGGCGCTCCAGTGCCTCGCGCTCTGCTTCGTCACGACGCTCGTGCTCGGGTTCCTGCCGGCGCTGCGGTTCAGCCGGCCCGGCATCATCGCGTCGCTCAGGAACGATCACCCCGGTGGCGGACAGCGCGTGGGCCGGATGCAGCGGCTGACGGCGGCGGCGCAGGCGGGCCTCGCCGTGCCGTTCCTCGTGATGTGCGGCATCCAGTTCGACCAGGCGCGCGCGACGGCGTTCGCCGACACGGGATTCACGCCGGCCGGGCTCTACGCGGCGCGACTGAGCCTCACCGCCCTCACGGCGACGGAGGACGAACGCCAGCTGTTCGTGCGCCGGGTCCGCGACGCCGTGGCGCAGGCGCCGGGCGTCGCCTCGGCAGGCGTGGGCGACGGCGTCCCGCTCGACTTCCGCGGCCGCGGCATTCGCGTGGCGCGCGAGGGCGACTCGACGTTCGCGACGGTCCACTCGACCCGCGTCGAGGCCGGGTATCTCGAGGCGATCGGCACGCGGCTCCTGCTCGGCCGCGCGATCGACGAGGAGGACCGCGACGGCGCGGAGCCCGTCGTGATGCTGTCCGAGCCGCTGGCGCGCCAGCTCTTCCCGACCGGCGACCCCGTCGGGCAGCGGGTCGCCCTGGCGTCGCCGGGGCAGGAGCCGCGCCTGCATACCGTCGTCGGCGTGACGGCCGATCTGGTGTCCACGCAGATGGGGAACCCGCGGCCGCAGCTCTTCCTCGCGCTGGCGCAGCATCCCGCGACCACGGTGTTCGTGGTCGCACGGGGCGCCCCGTCCGACGCGTCGATGCGCGCGGCGTTCGACGGCGCGGTCGCCGAGGGACTTCGCGCCGTCGCGTCGGCCGCGAAGCCCGAGGACGTCTTCCGGCAGCTCATCACGGGCGGCTGGCTGATCCAGAACAGCCGGTCGGACCTGATGACGAGCTCGGCGGTGGGCGGCGTGGCGGCCGGCGTGGCGCTGGTGCTGGCCGCGCTCGGCGTCTACGGCGTCATCGCGTTCGTCGTCGCGACGCGGACGCGCGAGATCGGCATTCGCGTGGCGCTCGGCGCCTCGCGGATCCGGGTGCTGCGCGACGTCCTCGGCAACGCGCTCAGCCTCGTGGTCCCGGGGATCGGCGTGGGGTTGCTGCTCGCCGCGCTCTGGGTGCACTACGCGGGCGAGGTCTGGTACCAGGCGGGCGCGGCCGAGCCGTTCATCTACGCGCTGGCGGCGGCGACGTCGTTCGTCGTGGCCGCCCTCGCGGGCGTGCCCTCCGCGCGACGGGCGGCCGCGGTGCAGCCAATCGTGGCGCTCAAGGCGGAGTAGAGTACCGGCGCGCCGAGGGTGGCCCGCGGCGCTCACACCCGGGAGTCCGCTCATGACGTCGCATGACCATCGAGTCGCCGAGTTCCGTCGCCTGCACGCGTCGGGCTGCTTCGTGATGCCGAATCCGTGGGACGTGGGCAGCGCGCGCGTGCTGGAGCAGATGGGGTTCCCGGCGCTGGCGACGACCAGTGCCGGCTTCGCGTGGACGCTGGGCCGCCCGGACAACGGGGTCACGCGCGACGAGGCGCTGGCGCACCTCCACGCGATCGTGGCCGCCGTCGGCGTGCCGGTGAACGCCGACTTCGAGGGTGGCTACGCGGTCGAGCCGGACGACGTCGCCGCGAACGTGACGCTGGCCGTCGCGACCGGCATCGCCGGACTCTCGATCGAGGATTCCACGGGCGACCCGGAGCACCCGTTGCACGACTTCGACCTGGCGGTGGCCCGGGTTCGCGCGGCGCGCCAGGCCATCGACCGGAGCGGCACCGGCGTCGTCCTCACCGGGCGGTCCGAAGGTTTCGTGTGCGGCCGCCCGGACATCGACGAGACGGTGCGGCGGCTGCGGGCGTACGCGGAGGCCGGCGCCGACTGCCTCTACGCACCGCGCATCGAGACGATGGAGCACATCGGCGCGGTGATCGCCGCGGCGTCGCCGAAGCCGGTCAACCTGCTGATCAACGCGCCGTTCATCACGGTGGCCCAGGCCGCGGCGATGGGCGTGCGCCGGATCAGCGTGGGCGGCACGCTCGCGCGCACGGCGTGGGCGGGGTTCCTGGAGGCGGCGCGGGAGATCGCCGAGGCCGGGACGTTCTCCCGGTTCCGGCAGTTGCCGCAGGTGGATGCGCTGTTGAGGTAGTCCTGGCTCGCGCCAGGGAGGCGATGCCGTCCATGAGCATCTTCGAGCCGCTGTTCCTCCTGCTGGCGCTGATCGCCACGGTCACGTTGGTCGTCGCCGGCGTGCTCGCGATGGCCGGGCGACGCGATCGCGCCGGCCGGGTGCTGCGGCGGCTCGGCGTGGCCGCCGCGCTCTACTTCGTCGTGGCGATCGCCGTGTCCGCGGCGTCGCCCCGGCGGTACTACCAGGTCGGCGAGGAACGGTGCTTCGACGACTGGTGCCTGACCGTGACGGACGTCCGGCGGGCGCCGACCACCGGCGGCCGCGTCTACGACGTGTCCCTGCGCCTGTCGAACCACGCGCGCCGGGTGCCCATGGGCGAACGCGGCACGGTGGTCTACCTGACCGACGGCCGGGACCGGCGGTTCGATCCGATCGCCGACCCGTCGGACGTCCCGTTCGACGCGGTGCTCCAGCCAGGCGAATCGGTGACCACGCATCGCCGGTTCGACGTGCCGGCCGACGCGCGTGACCTCGGCCTGGTCTACCGTCATGAAGGCGGGTTTCCGATCGCGTGGTTCATCATCGGCGAGGGCGGCTGGTTCGGGAAGCCCGCGATCGTCCGGCTGGAGTGAGCGGCGCGGTCAGGGTGGCAACGGGACACGCGCCGGACCGGCCGGGCGTATAGTCGAGAGAGGAGGTCGTAAGTGCCGATGCCTCTTCCCATCCCCCGGTTCCGTCATCCTCGCGTCTTCATTCGTCGTTCCGCACTCCTTACCGTGTTCCTCGTCGTCGC
>JAWKHR010000048.1:0-45748 GCA_041394725.1 Vicinamibacterales bacterium
AATGCACCTGCTCCTGGGATCTGGCGGGCCCAGCCATGTGATCGCGCGCCCCGGCGTGAGCGGCCGATGGCGATTCTGATGCGTGGCCCTGGTCTCGCCCTGGTCGTCCTCGTGGCACTCCTCGTGGCCGGCGTCGGACCGGCGCTGGCCCAGGGCGCGCCGGCGCGCGCGTGGTTCGTCGATGCGGCGGTCTTCGGCAACGTGGATCGCTCGCACGGCTGGGTCCCGTCGTTCGTGTCCAATCCCGAGGTCTCGAGCCGGTTCCAGCCGGGCCTCCGGCTCGGGGTCGGTCGATGGCTCGGCCCGCGCAGCGAGGTGCGCCTGGAAGTCTCGCATCCGAAGCGGGAGTGGTGGTCCTCCGATGAGGCTCTGCTGGCGCGGCGTCGTGCCTACCGCGCGGACATCCTGGCCGCCTTCGCGGCCTTCCATCCGCCGAGCACGAGAGCGGCGCGATTCGGCTTCCTCGCGGGGTTCGGTGCGCAGCGGAACGAGGAGTTCATCGAGACCAGACTCAAGACCCGGCCCGTGACCACGGCGTCGCGGCAAACGGCGACCGATGCGTCCCTCCTGTTCGGCGTCGAGGTGGCGTGGCGAGCCGGGTCGCGGTTCGACGCCATCGCCGGGGCCCGTCTGTCGCTGCCGATCTCGAGCCGCAGCGGGGCGGCGGTGTTTCGCCCCGACGTCGGCCTGCGCTGGCGCTTCTGACCGCGACCGCTCCGCCCGGTCAGGGCCGTCGGCCGGGGACCCAGCGCAGGCCGAATTCCGGCCGGACCCTGACGCGGCCATCGCCCCATCCAACCTGCGTGCGAAGGCCCGTGACCGCGGAGACGCTCCGTCCCAGCGGCACCTGCATCTCGACACCCAGGGTGAGCGTCGTCCCGAAGCCGGAGATGCTGCTGCGGTCGGAGTACGGTGGCTCCTCCGGGTCGATCGGCTCGACCGTGTGTCGATGCCGCGAGCGCTCGACGCCCAGTCCGATCAGGTAGCCGAAGGTCGCCGCGCCGATCGCGTGAGTGGGCCGGAACGCGAGCGCGCCTCCGAAATACTCGCGGCTCGCGCGATGGGTGACCCAGACGAAGTCGTTGACCGCGAACGAGTACGGTGACGCGATCGACTCGGTCTTCTGCGTGCCGGTGCGTTCGTATTCGAATTGGGCCGTGGCCCGGGGCGACAGGTACGTGGCGACGGCGATGTGGGCGCCGAACACCGTGCGGAACGTGCGATCGAAGCCCGTCGATATCTGCGAACAGCAGGGTGGATCACCCGTCGCCAGGTCGATGAGGAGCGCGCCGTCCAGGAACCAGACGTGCAGCGGCCGATCGGTCGAGCGCTGCGGGGGCGGCGGCGGATCGGCGAGCGCCGGCACCGCGGTGCCGACGACGAGCAGCGAGGCGACGAACGCGACGAGGCGGCAGCTGCGACGGCTCATTCGCGAATCACGCTCACGGGATCCACCCCCGACGCACGCCGGGCCGGCACCACGATGGCCGCCAGCGCGATCGCACCGAGCAGGGCGACCGTGATGGCCAGCACCCGCGTGTCCCGCGGCGCAACCTCGTAGAGCATACCGCCGAGCGCGCCCGCGAACGCCCACGATCCCGCGGCCCCGGCGGCCAGGCCCACGGCCACCGCCACGCCGCCGCGCCGGATCTCGCCGCCGAGCACGCGCGCCCGCGTGGCGCCGAGCGCCAGGCGGATGCCGATCTCGCGCCGGCGCCGGCCCACCTGGTGCGCCGCCACGCCGTAGACGCCGATCGCGCCGAGCCCCGCGGCCAGCACGCCGAAGAGCGCGAACACCGTGCTCACGACGCGCGGCTCGTCCACCGACCGGCCGACGAGGTCGGTCATCGCCGCGACGCGCATCACCGGGATGCCGGGATCCAGGTCGTGCACGACGTCCTCGATCCTCGTCCCGATGCCCGTCGCCGTGCCCGACGCGCGCGCCACGATCGACATCGCGCTCGCCCACGCGCTCTGCGCGAGCGGCAGGTACATCTCCGGATCGGCCGGCAGGCCGAGCGCGCCCTGACGGACGTCGCCCACCACGCCGACGATGGTCCAGTAGGTGCCGTTGGTCCGGTAGAGCCGCCGGCCGATGGGATCCGCGCCGGGCCAGAACGTCGCGGCCATCCGCTCGTTGACCAGGATGACGGGCGTTCCCGACGGGTCGTCAGTCTCCGATAGCGCGCGGCCCCGGCGCAGCGGGATGCGCATCGTCTCGAAATAGCCGGGCGTCACGACCCGGTAGCTGGCGCCGTGCGCCTCGTCCGGCTTCGCGGGATCCGGCACGACCCGGACCGCCGGGCCGCCGTCGGCGATCGGCAGGAAATGAATGGCGCCCGCCGACTCGACGCCGGGCAGTCGCGACACGCGGTCGAGCACGTCGTCCACCAGCGCGCGGCGCAGTTCGACCGACGCGTACTTCGGATCCGACGGCGCCAGCCGTGCGGTGACGACGCCGTCCGCGACGAAGCCCGGATCGACCCGCACGAGCTGGTCGAAGCTGCGCCACAGGAGGCCGGCCGCCGAGACGACGATGACGGCCACGGCGACCTCGCCGGCGACGAGCGCGAGGTGGACGGGAACGAGGCGGCCCGCGGTGTCGGCGCCGGTCACGCGATGCGCGTGCAGCGCGCCGATCGCCCGGCGCGCGTCGCGCAGCATCGGCGCCACGCCCGTGGCCAGCGTGGTCAGGAACAGCACCGCGACGGCCGAGGCGAGGAGCCGCGCATCCACGGCCAGCGCGTCGCCGCCGAAGCCCTCCGGCAGCCGTGGACCGATGATCGGCAGCGCGATCCACGCCGCGGCGAGGCCGAGCCCGCACGCGAGGCCGCACACGACGAGGTTCTCGGCCAGGAGCTGCCGCGCGAGCCGGCCACGACCGGCGCCGAGCGCCGCGCGCACCGCCAGTTCCTGGCGGCGGCCCGTGAGGCGCGCCAGCGAGAGGTGGGCGACGTTGGCGCAGGCGATCACCAGCACCAGCAGCACCGCGCCCAGGGTGAGTCCAACCGTGGTCGCGCGGTCGCCCGTGAGCGCGGTTCGCAGCGGGAGCGGCGAGACCGGCGGCACGGGTTCGGACGGGCTCAGGTCCGCCAGCGCCGCGATGCGCGCGTCGATCGCCGCGCCGGCCGCCTGCGGGCCGGCGTCGCCGTCGATGCGGGCGACCGTCGTCAGCTCCGAGACGTTCGCGTAGTTCGGATCCGCAGGATCCACGACGAGCGGGGTGACGACGTCCAGCGGTGTGCCGAAGGGCGCGTACCGGTCCGGCAGCACACCGATGATCGTCCGCGGCGTTCCGGTGAAGGCGCCGCGGACCATCGGGATTGCGGCAGCCACGTCCAGGCGGATCTCCCGGCCGACGATGGCGGGGTCGCGGCCGAATGCGTCCCGCCAGAGCGCGCGCGAGATGAGCGCCACGGGCGGCGCGCCGGGCCGGGCGTCGTTTGAATTGAACCCGCGGCCGATCGCGGGCGCCACGCCGAAGACGTCGAAGTGGTTCGCGGACACGGCCGCGCCCGTGACCTCCACGGGCGTCCGGCCGCCGAGGACGACGAACGCGCGACCCGCCATCGCCGTCAGGTGCGCACCCGGGTCGAGTGCGGGCCCCAGCCGTTCCACCTGGCGCTGCGTGAGCGGGAAATCCCCGTCCGGCCAGAGCCACACGAGGTGGTCGGGTTGCGGGTACGGCAGCGGGCGCAGGACGGTCGCCCCGGCGACGGCGAAGACGACGAGCGTCGCGCCGATGCCGACGGCCAGGGTGATGACGGCCGGCAGGGTGAAGCCCGGCTGGCGCGCCAGCGTCCGGGCCGCGAACCACGTATCGCCGGCGGCCTCGGAGGTCCACCGCCGGACCGGCGGCACGAGCAGGAGCCGGCCGCCGCTCGAGAGGCCCGCTGTCGCCGAGTCGCCCACCAGGCGGGCGGGCAGCGTCAGGGCCTGGCGCCAGTACCAGATTCCGGCGCGCCATCGGCCGTCGCGCGCCGATCGGATGGCGTACAGGTCCGCGAGATTCGCGAGCACGTCGTCGCGGTGTCCGGATGGGAGCAGGGCGGCGAGGAGGCGGCGGGCGAGTCGGGGCGGCGGCATGGGGGTGAGACGATCATATAGCTCTGCTAGTTTGCTGCTGTCGTACTGTTTTCCGCATGCGCATCGTCGTCATCGGCGCGGGCGTCGTCGGGCTCGCGGTGGCCGAGTCGCTGGCCCATCGCGGCGCCGACGTGGTCATCCTGGAGATGCGGGCGCCCGGAGACGGCGCGTCGCAGGCCTCGGCGGGCATCCTCGCGCCGTACACCGAGGCGCACCAGGGCGCGCCGCTGCTCGGGCTCGGGGCGCGGAGTCTCGGGATGTTCGACGCGTACATCGCACGCGTCGCGGCGTCCGCGGGCCAGCCGATCGAGTACCGGCGGACGGGCACGCTCGAGGTGGCGTTCGACGCGGGCGGCGCCAGCGCCCTGCGCGCGACGGGGGAATGGGTCGCGAAGACGGGCATGGCGTGCGAGTGGCTCGACGCGCGCGGCGCGCGCGATCTCGAGCCGGCGCTGACGCCGGACGTCGCGGGCGGCCTCGTCGTCCATGGTCACGGGTTCGTCGGAGTGCCGGGGCTCGTCCGGGCGCTGGTGCGCAGTGCGCGCTTCGCCGGGGCGGTGCTCGCCGCGCCGGTGGAGGTGGTGAAGCTGGAGCCGGCGCCGACCGGGGTCGAGGTGCGCGCGGGCGATCGGGAGTGGTCGGCCGACGCGGTCGTGGTCGCCACGGGAAGCTGGACGAACCGGGTGCGGGTTCCGGGCGCGACGCTGCCGCCGGTGCGACCGATCCGCGGCCAGCTCCTCGCGCTCCGATGGCCCGACGTGCCGCCGCCGTCGCGCATCGTCTGGAGCCCGGACTGCTACACGGTGCCGTGGTCCGACGGCACGCTGCTCGTCGGCGCCACGGTGGAAGACGTCGGGTTCGACGAGCGCTCCACGGTCGAGGGCGTCAACGCGATGACGAGCGCCGTCCGCCGCGTGCTGCCGGCGGCGGCCGGCGCCGCGGTCGAGTCCGTGCGCGTCGGACTGCGTCCCGCGTCCCCCGACGGCCTGCCGTTCATCGGTCCCCTCGTGGACGCACCGCGTGTCATCGTTGCGGCCGGACACTACCGCAACGGGATCCTGCTGCTGCCGCTCACCGCGGACCTCGTCACGCGGCTGGTGCTGGATGGGGAGCGCGATGAGGTGCTGGAGGTCGTGAAGCCTGAGCGGGTGTGAAGGGCGTGAAGGCGTCCGGTGCGGAAGACGAGTGCGGAAGACGAGTGCCCGATGCCCGGTGCCAGGTGCACGATCTTCTGGCCTCGAATCTTGTCCTTTTTGACATGAAGGAAGGCTGAAGGAAGTGAAGGCCATGAAGGGCGCGCGCTTCCCCGACCCTGGTGTGCGGCGGTCTTCCCTCCCGGGCACACCAGGGTCGGGCCTTCGCGCGCCACAGCGTGCGACCTTCATGTTCTTCAATCCCTTCAGCCCTTCTTCATGTCAAAAACGACAATCGTCAGCCGAGGCAAGCAGTCGTTTGGGGCCGAGACGACGGCCTGCTTCTTGCTCTCCATCGCGACATGCCGATGGTCACCACGCCCTTCACCCGCGACGTGATCGGCTGCGCGATCAAGGTGCATCGGGTCCTCGGTCCCGGCCTGCTCGAGATGGCGTATGGCCACTGCATGTGTCACGAACTGAGAAAGCGGAAGCTCGAGTTCCAGCAGCAGGTGGCCCTGCCTCTCTTCTACGAGGGCCACAAGCTGCCCTGCGTCTACCGCGCGGATCTGATCGTCGAGCGGCAGTTGCTGGTCGAGTTCAAGGTGATCGAGCGGGTCACGGCGCTGCACCGGGCGCAGACGCTCACGTACATGCGGCTGGCGGAGGTGCCGCAGGCCCTGCTGATCAACTTCAACGTGCCCCGGCTCGTGGACGGGCTTCACAGCTTCGTCGCGCCCGCGGCCCGGCCGTCCGCGGAGGTGATGTAATGGGCGTATGAAGCTCACATCCAGCGACATCACCGCGCGGCTCGGCCAGCGGCCGGGCTGGGCGTACGAGAGCGACCGGCTCGTCCGGCAGTTCACGTTTTCCGGGTTTCCGGACGCGATCGCGTTCGTCGCGCGCCTCGCGTTCGACGCCGAGGCGAACGACCATCACCCGGACCTGACGATCAACTACAAGCGCGTGCGCGTCGAGTGGAGCACGCACAGCGAGGGCGGCGTCACGGAGAAGGACTTCGCCGGCGCGGCGGCCGCCGATGCCGCCGCCGCGCGGTTCGGGGGCTGATCCCCCCGCGCCGGGCGGCGAGGGCCGGCAGGTACCGACCCGGGCGCGTGGCGCGCGGGCGCCGACCTGTGGAACACTAGCGCCGTCCGTGCGACTCAAGACGTCGTATTCCGCCCGGGAGGTGGCCGCCCTGACGGGCCTCACCGCGAGGCAGCTGCAGGGCTGGGACGCCGCGCGGATCTTCGTGCCCGCCATCGCGCCCCGGCGCACGAGCCATGGCGGATTCACCGAGCGTCGCTACACGCCCGTCGATCTGATCGAGCTGCTCGCGCTGGCCGATCTGCGCCGTCGTGGCTTCTCGCCGGCACACCTCAAGCAGCTCATGGACACGCTGCGCGACTACTTCCGGCGTCGCCTGTCCGAGACGCTGGACGACGCGGGCGAGCTGCGGCTGCTGACCGACGGGCGCGGGCTCTTCCTGCGGACGCGGCAGGGGCACTTCTTCGACCTGCTGGTGGATCCGACCCAGCCGCTCATCACGGGTGACGGCCTGCCGCTCAAGCCCGTGACCGGTCGTGCGAGGGCCGTGCGCAAGGGCCGGAAGGCCGATCGGGCTCGCGCCATCCGGAAGGCGAAGCCGGCGCCGGTCTCGGCCGACTGACCGGCGGCGGCCTCGGCCGACTGACCGGCGGAGGCCTCGGCCGACTGACCGGCGATTCCCGCGGGCCCCGGCCTCGTCGCCGGTGACCGTGCCACGGCCGGCGCACTTGCAGCCGGCCCCTCGACACGCGATGATCGTCGCGCGCGGCCGCCCCGGGCCGCGGTGAGGTCCCCTGCCATGCGTGTCTGGTTCCGTGTCGCCCTGATCGTCCTGTTCCTGCCCGTGGTGCTGCCGGCACAGTCGGCGCTGCCCACGCCCGCCTCGGTCTTCGGTTTCGAGCCCGGCACGGACAACCGGCTGGCGACGTTCGACAAGGTGGTCGAGTACTTCCGCCGCGTGGACGCGGTGAGCGACCGCGTCATGCTCGTGGACGCGGGCACGACGTCGCAGAACCGCCGATTTGTCTTCGCGCTGGTCTCCTCGCCGGCCAACCTGCGCAACATCGACCGGCTGCGCGAGATCAACCGCCGCCTGGCGCACCCCGCGTCGCTCACCGACGCCGAGGCCGCCGCGCTCGCGCGCGAGGGCAAGGCGTTCGTGCACATCGACGGCGGCCTGCACTCGACCGAGGTGGCCGGGGCGCAGCAGATTCCGCTGCTCCTCTACGACATCCTGCGGCATGCCGATGAGCCGGCGACGGCGAAGATGCTCGACGACGTCGTGCTGATGCTCTGGCCGACGATCAACCCGGACGGCCTGCAGATGGTGGCCGAGAACCAGGAAGAGCGGTTCGCCGCCGGCCAGACCGGCGGCCGCGGCGGCGGGCTGAACCAGCTCTACCAGGAGTACGTCGGGCACGACAACAACCGCGACGCCTACATGCTCAACATGGTCGAGTCCCGCGCGCTCGAGTACACGTGGCGGCAGTGGGAGCCGCAGATCATCTACGTGCACCACCAGGCCTCGTCGTACCCGACGCGCATCTGGCTGCCGCCGTTTGCCGAGCCCATCGCGCGCTACGCGCCGTACATCCAGTCGCGCCAGCTCAACATGATCGGCATGGCGATCGCGTATCGGCTGGAACAGGAAGGCAAGGTCGGCGCGACGCACATGGGCACGGGCTACGACGCGTGGTATCCGGGCTACATCGACTACCTGCCGGTCTTCAAGAACATCTCCGCGTTCTGGACCGAGACGCAGGGCAACGGCGCGGGGCCGGACGAGCGCGGCCTGCGCGGCGTGGACGGCTTCCCGCCCAGCTACCGCGACCTGCGACCGCAGAGCCTGTATCCCAGCCCCTGGGAGCCCGGAATCTGGCACCTGCGCGACGCGGTGGACTACATGGAAACCGCCTCGATGGCGACGATCGAGTTCGCGTCGAAGTACCGCGAGCAGGTGCTGTTGAACCGGTACCGGTCCGGCCGCGACCAGATCGCGCGCGGCCGGCAGGAGGGCGGGCCGTACGGCTGGATCATCCCGCAGGACCAGCGCGACCCGGTCGCGGCGGTCGAGCTGCTGCGCCGCCTCGCGTTCGCCGGCGTGCGCATCTACCAGTACCGCGAGGAGTCGACGATCAACGGCCTGCGCTACGGGCCCGGCACGTGGGTCGTGCCCGCCGACCAGGAGTTCGCGGCGCTCGCGCGCGAGGTGCTCGAGGTCCAGTCGTACCCGGACCTGCGCGAGTTTCCGGGCGGCCCGCCCGAACAGCCGTATGACGCGGCCGGGTGGACGCTGCCGTTGTCGATGGGCGTCAACGTGATCACCGCGCAGACGCCGATCAACCAGTTGTCGCTCGACCCGGTGGCGGCACCGCCGGCGCCGATGATCACGCCGCAGCCGTACGAGAGCCGGTCGGTCGCCGACGCCGCGCCGTTCGACTCGGCGCCGGGGCTGGGCTTTGACGCGGTGCCGGCCGCGAAGGCGATCGTGCCGCCGGCGGGCCGCATCACCGGCGCGGGCCGTGTGCTCGCCCTGGATCCGGCGCAGAACAACACCTTCAAGGCGCTCACCCGAACCTGGAAGGCGGGGCTCGAGGTGCGCTACCGCGCGGCGACCGCGTCGCAGCCGGCGCGCTACCTGATTCCGGGTCTGTCGCCCGGCGATCAGGACCAGCTCGTCAGGGATCTCGCGCTGCGCGCCGAACGGACCAACGACACGGGCACCGCGCTGGCGAAGCCGCGCATCGGCCTGTTCGACCGGCCGACCAGCATGGACCACGGCTGGACGCGCTGGGTGCTCGACATGTACGGCTTCGAGTACGTGCCGGTGACCGGCGACGACCTGCTCAACGGCAACATCGCCGACAAGGTCGACGTGCTCCTCATCACCGACGAGGCCAGCGGCGTGATGGAGGGCGGCGGCCGTGGTGGTCGGGGTGGCGGCGGTGGAGGCCGGGGGCGCGGCGCCGGCGCCGGCGCCGCCGCGCAACCGGATCCGAACGACCCGAACGTCCGCCGCGTGAAGGCGCTCGATGCGTTCATTCGCGCCGGCGGCCGGCTGGTCTGCTTCAACCGATCCAGCAACTTCGCCATCAGCCAGCTCGAGCTGCCGGTCGACGTCGAGCAGACGAGCCGCAACGAGTTCTTCACCGGCACGTCGCTGCTGAAGGTGCTGCCCGACACGACACAGCCGGTCATGGCAGGCATGCCCGAGGAAGCCGCGGTGTTCTACGACGGAGGCCCGATCTTCCAGACCACCGGGGACTTCCAGGGCGCCGTGCTCGCCCGCTACCCCGCCGAGGGATCGCCGCTCCTCTCGGGCTACATGCTCGGCGAGTCGTTCCTGCAGGGCCACCAGGCCGCGCTCGACGTCCGGCACGGCCAGGGCGACGTGGTCCTCCTGGGCTTCCGCCCGCAGTGGCGCGGTCAGCCGTTCGGGACGTTCAAGGTGATCTTCAACGCGCTGATCGCGCGGTGAACGCGGCGGACGCGATCAGCGAGCGGGGATCGACAATCTGGAAATCGACGATTGAATCCGCAATCGTCAATGGATCAACGGATTAATCGAATCGTCAATCAGGTCGCCGAAGCGCCAATCGAGCAATCGAATCGTCAATCCGCCGATCGAGCAATCGGGCCGCCGCGCCGGTCCCGCGCCGTCACCCGATCGGGAACGTCTCGCCAAGACCGTCGACCGGCCTCGGGATCACGTGCACGCCGATGAGCTCGCCGACCTTCCGCGCGGCGGCGGCGCCGGCATCCGTCGCGGCCTTGACCGACGCGACGTCGCCACGGACGATCGCGGTGACCATCCCGGCATCGACCTTCTGCCACCCCACGAACACGACGTTGGCGGTCTTCACCATCGCGTCGGCGGCCTCGATCATGCCGACCAGCCCGCGGGTCTCGACGAGCCCGAGCGCTTCGCCGGGCAGGGCAGGTGCGGGCGTCTTCTGGTCGGCCATCGGACCGATACTCTAGCAGATAAGAGCGGGGGAATTGAGGGATTGGCGATCTGAGATTGATGGATTGATTGGGGATTGGAGGATTGGTGATTGAGGATTTGAGAGAATTGGGTGATTGCGGAATTGGTGATTGCCGCAATCCCCAATCCGCAATCACCAATCACCAATCACCAATCACCAATCCTCATTCCTCAATCGCGGAATCGCCAATTCCTTAGAAATCACCAATCCCCAATCGCCAATCGCCAATCAATCCCTCAATCTCAGATCGCAAATCCCTCAATGGGCCCGGCCCCAACGTCCAGGCCGGGCCCCTCGTCTAAACGCCGGGAGGTCCCGGATGACCGACAGCTGGCTGCTCGACTTCAGGTACGTGGTGCGTGTGCTCGCGAAGAGCCGGGGGTTCACGGCGGTGGCGGTGCTGTCGCTGGCCATCGGCATCGGCGCGAACGCGTCCATCTACGGCATCCTGCGGGTCCTGCTGTTCGACCCGATGCCCGTCCCCGCGCCCGGGGAGCTGTCGCTCGTCTACTGGGACGACGGCGAGGGCAAGCTGAGCGTGTCGCAGATGAGCTCGTCGGGCTACGACGACCCGGCGACCGGCATCAGCTATCGCAGCAACGTCAGCTATCCGATCTACGCGTCGCTCCGTGACCAGGCGCCGGCCGGCGCCCGGGTGGCCGGCTTCAACTTCCTGCGGGACCTGAGCGTGTCGTTCGACGACCAGCCGGCCGTGCTTGCGGGCGGCATGGTCGCCGACGGACGGTTCTACCAGGTCGTCCAGCCCGGCATGGCGCTCGGCCGCCCGCTCGCGGAGGCCGACGACATCGACACGGGGCCGTTTGCCGTCGTGTTGAGCCACCGGTTCTGGATGCGCGTCTTCGGGGGGGATCCGGCCGTCCTCAACCGGACGATACGGGTGAACGGCGTGCCGGCGGTGGTCGTCGGCGTCACCGCGAAGGGGTTCATCGGCCTGTCCAAGGGCGGGTTCTTCCCGCAGACGGAGATCACGCTGCCGCTGCGCGCGCTGCCGCGGATCATGCCGCGCTGGCAGCCGGAGAACGGCTCGCTGCTGACGTCGGAAGAGCACTTCTGGGTGCGGCTCATCGCGCGCGCGTCACCGGCCGTGCCGGGCGCGGCGCTGACCTCGAGCCTGAACCCGTCGCTCGCCTCGCATCTCGCGCCGCTCATCACGCCCGGCGTGCGGGCGACGTCGTTCTTCCTCGTGCCGGGCGCGCGCGGCCTCGACCAGGTCCGCTCGGACACGCGACGGGCGCTGCTCATCCTGATGGGCGTCGTGGGCGTCGTGCTGCTCATCGCCTGCGTCAACCTCGCCGGCCTGATGCTCGCGCGCGGCGTGGCGCGGCAGCGCGAGATCGCGGTCCGGCGCGCGCTCGGCGCCGGTCGGGCGCGGCTGGTGCGCCAGCTCCTGCTCGAGGGCGTCTGCCTCGCGCTGGCCGGCGGCGGCGCGGGCCTCCTGCTGACGTTCTGGGGCCGCCGCGCGCTGACCTCGGTGCTCACCGCCGGCATCGGCACCTCGCCGATGGCGACGCAGCCGCTCGAGGTCCCCGTGGATGCCTCGCTCGTCGCCTGGACGATGGGCCTCAGCCTGGTCGCCGCGCTCGCCTGCAGCCTGCTGCCCGCGCTCCGGCTCACCGGCGCGCGCGGCGCCAGCCAGCTCGGCCAGCGTGACACCGCCGCGCCGCGGCTGACCGTGGGCCGGTGGCTGATCGCGCTGCAGATCGGCGTCTCGGTGCCGCTCCTGGTCGGCGCGGTGCTCTTCCTGCGGACGCTCTCGAACCTCGGGCACGTCCAGCTCGGCTTCGACCCGCAGAACCTCGTCTTCTTCAAGCTCGACCCGGTCGCCACCGGCGCGCCCGAGGATCAGCACGCCGCCATCTACCGCGACGTGCTCTCGCGCCTCGAGGCCGTGCCGGGCGTGACCTCCGTCACCCTGATGGAGAACGTGTTCCTCAGCGGCATCACGTCCAACACCAGCGTGACGATCGACGGCGAGCGCCGCAGCCTGTGGATGGACGCCGTCGGGCCGGACTTCCTCCGGACGATGGGCATGCGGCTGCTGGCGGGCCGCGTTCCGGGGCTGCAGGACGGCCCCGGGGCGCCCCGGGTCGCCGCCCTGAACGAAACGGCCGCACGCATGCTCTTCGGCAACGCGCCGCCCGTCGGCCAGGTGCTGACGCTCGGGTCGCGCCAGGTCGAGATCGTCGGCGTCGTGAGCGACGCGCTCTACGACGGGCGCCGGCAGGACGTCCGGCCGACGATGTACGACTCGGCCCTCCAGCGTCCGGGCTACGGCGGGCACAACGTGGTGATCCGTTCGGCGGTGCCACCGGCGACGCTCGAGTCGGCGATCCGGCGCGCCGTGGCCGGGGTCCACCGTGACCTGCCGGTCCCCGAGATCCGCACGCAGCTCTCGCAGATCGACGCGTCGGCCGCGCGGGAGCGCGTGTTCACGCAGGCGCTGACGATCTTCGGCGGGTTCGCGCTGCTGCTGGCCAGCATCGGCCTGCACGGGGTGACCGCGTACGCCGTGTCCCGCCGGCGCGGCGAGATCGGCGTGCGGATGGCGCTCGGCGCGCAGCCGCGGCAGGTGCTGTGGCTGATCCTCCGGCAGGTCGTGGTCGTGACGCTGGCCGGCCTCGCCGTGGGCGTTCCGCTGGCGTGGGCCGTCACGCCGGCGGTCCAGTCGCTGCTCTACGGCGTCGCGCCGACCGACGTCCTGGTCATCGCCGCCGCCGCGTTCGTCATGCTGATGGTCGCGGTGGGCGCCGGCTACCTGCCCGCACGCCGCGCCGCGTCGATCGACCCGCTCACCGCGCTCAGGACGGAGTAGCGGTGTCGTCGGACCCGGCGGCGCCGACGACCCGCGCCGCCAGCACGCCGTCGATCGCGCGGATCGCCTCCACCGTGCCCTCGGGCAGCGGCGCGTCCGTGTCGATCAGCGTGCACGCCACGTCGCCGCGCGAGCTGTTCAGCAGGTCGGCGATGTTCACGCCGGCGCCGCCCAGCCGCGACGAAATCTGGCCGACCATGTTCGGCACGTTGGCGTTGGCGACCAGCAGGCGATGCGTGCCCGGCGTTCGCGGCAGCATCACGTCCGGGAAGTTGACCGAGTGCCGCACGCGGCCGTGCTCGAGGAAGTCGCGCACCGTGTCGGCCACCATCACCGCGCAGTTCTCCTCGGCCTCGTGCGTGGACGCGCCGAGGTGCGGCAGCGCGATGACCTTCGGGTGGTCCTTGGCCGCGGCCGTGGGGAAGTCGGTGACGTAGGCCGCGAGCGTGCCCGCGTCGAGCGCCGCGAGCACGGCCGCCTCATCGGCGACCGGACCCCGGGCGAAGTTGAGCAGCGTGCCGCCCGGCCGCATGCGCGCCAGCCGTTCGGCGGACACCAGGCCGCGCGTGCCCGGCGCCAGCGGCACGTGCAGCGTGACCGCGTCGGCGAGGCCGAAGACCTCGTCGAGCGACGCCGCCGGCTCCACCGCCGACGAGAGCTGCCACGCCCGTCGCACCGTGATCTGCGGGTCGAAGCCGACGACCCGCATGCCGAGTGCGACCGCCGCGGTGGCCACCTCGACGCCAATCGCGCCCAGGCCGACGACACCCAGCGTGCGCCCGACCAGTTCGGTGCCCACGAACGTCTTCTTGCCCTGCTCGACCGCCTTCTCGAGGCCGGGATCCGCCGCGTCGAGGCCGCGGACGTACTGCCACGCCTCGCAGAGATGCCGGCTCGAGAGGAACAGGCCGGCGAGCACCAGCTCCTTGACCGCGTTGGCGTTGGCGCCCGGCGCGTTGAACACGGGCACGCCGCGCCGGGTCATCTCCTCGACCGGGATGTTGTTCGTGCCGGCGCCCGCGCGCCCGATCGCCAGCACCGAGGCCGGAATCGCTCGGGCGTGCAGGTCGGCCGACCGCACGATGATGGCGTCAGGCCGATCGACCTCGGGCGATACGCGGTACCGGTCCTGGGGCAACCGCGCGAGACCGCGCGGCGAGATGGCATTCAGCGTGAGGATTTCGAACATGCGACAGACCATCGATCATATCGCAGTGATCGCGGAACGCACGTCCCGCGCGCCGGGCCGGGCGGTTCAATCCTCGCGCAGCAGCTCCGCCGGATCGATCGCGACCGCCCGTCGTGCGGGCAGCGCGGCGCCGGCGAGGGCGGCGGCCGTCACCGCGGCCACCGCCGTGGCGAGCGTGACCGGATCGGCCGGCGTCACGCCGAAGAGCAGGCCTCGCAGCACGTGTCCGAACTGCCACGCGCCCGCCAGGCCGATCGCGCCGCCGGCGCCGGCGACGACGAACGCGTCGGTGAGCGCCAGCCGCGCGACGCCCGCGCGGCCGGCGCCGAGCGCGTGGCGGATGCCGAACTCCCGCCAGCGGCGCCGCACGCTGCTGTGCGACAGGCCCCAGACGCCGATCGCGATCATCACGAGCGCGCCGGCGCCGAGCGCCGTCGTCAGCAGGCGGGCGATCCGGCGCTGCGCGATCGTCGCCATCACCAGGTCTGCCAGTGCGCCCGAGCGCGTGACGACGAGGCGCGCGTCCAGGCCGGAGACGGCGACGGCGAGTGCCTGGGCCGGCGGCGGCATCCCCGCGGCCGGCGCCCGCGCCAGCACCGCCACGGACTCGGCCGTCGGATCGATCGGCAGGTACAGGCGCGGAACGGGCCGGGCGGTGAGGCCGAGATCGCGGAGTCCGGGCACGACGCCGACGATCTCGTACCGATCGCCGTCCGGCCCCCCGATTCGCAGGACCCGCCCGAGCGCCGGCTGGCCCGGCCAGTAGGCCTCGACGAGCGGCTCGCTCACGATGACCACGCGGCGGTTCGCGTCGGCCGGCGTGAACGCGCGGCCCGCCACGATGGGCAGGCCGAGCACGTCGAAGTAGGGGCCGCCGATGCGGGTCACCCACATCGGGAAGGGGCGCGTCTCCGGCGAGTCCTCGCCCGCGACGAAGAGCGTGTCACTGCCCGAGAGCGGGAGCTGCGTCGCCACCGCGACCTCGACGCCGGCGCCGGCGCGGACGCCGAGCGCGCGATCGATCACGCCGGCGACCTCGCCGGCCGCGAGGCCGGCTCCCGTGGGATCGATCTCCGCGAACGCCACGCGATCCCGTTCGTAGCCCGGTGGCTGGTCGAGGATCGCGGTGAGCGTGCGCGTCAGGAGCAGCGCGCCCGCCAGCAGCACGCAGCCCGCGCCGACCTGCGCGGCCATCAGCGCGCGCCGGAACCCGACGCCGCCGCGCGCGACCCGGTTCGAGCCCGCGGAGGTGACGTGCGCGACGCGACGCAGCCAGACGAGCGGCGCGACCAGCGCGGCGGCGGTCACCGCGACCGTGAACCCGAGCAGGATGCCGAGCGCGCGGGCATCGACGGTGGCGCCGGCTCCGGCGACGGTGACGTCGGACGCGAGACGCAGGTCTCCGGCGAACGCGATCAGCAGGCTGGCGACGGGCGCCGCCACGATCGCACCGGCCGTCGTCACCAGCACCACCTCCGCCGCGGCGGCGCGCACGAGCCGCGCCCGTTCCGCGCCGAGCGCCAGGCGGACGCCGAGCTCGTGCCGCCGGCCGGAGAGCCGTCCCGCGAACAGGCTGCCGAGGCAGGCCGCCGTCAGCACGAGTGACAGCGCCATCGCCCAGCCGAGCGCGCGGAAGGGGGCGACGAGCTGATCGCGGTCGCCTGACCACGGCGAAATCCACGGATCCCGCGTCACCAGCGCGCGGCGGTCGTCCGTCGCGCCGTGGGCGCCCAGCGGCCGCATGACCGTCGTCAGCTCGTCGGCCACCGCGGTGTCGGTCGCGCCCGGAGGCAGGCGGAAGCCGCCGCGCAGCCAGCCGATGCCCGGTGTGTGGAGGAACCCGCGCACGACGGTGCCATCGGGGAAGGTGCTGGGTTTCGAGATGTCCGGCTCGATCCCGAGGGGCAGCCACACGTCCACGGGATGTCCCGCCTCGATGCCGCGGAAGCCCCGCTCGGCGACGCCGACGACGACGAACGCGCGTCCGTTGATCATGAGATCCCGGCCGACGGCGGCGCCCGGGGATGCCGCGAGCGTTCCGGCCAGGTGCCGGCTCACCACCGCCACCGCCACGGCGCCCCCGTCGTCGGCCGGCGTGAGCAGGCGGCCGGCGGAGGCGCGCGTGCCGAGCGTGCCGAAGTAGCCGCCGGTCACGAGCGAGGCGACGGCCGTGGTCCGGCCGCCGGCATGGATGACCTGCACGTCGCGGTGACTCCACGCGAAGACGCCGAGGCGTGGGAGGGCGGATTCGAGGCCGCGCACGACGGCGGCCTGCATCATCACGGGGTGGGCGCCGTCGGGGCTGTCGAGCACCGACCGGAGCGCCGCGGGATCGCGGAGGCCGGCGGGCGCGCGCACGAGCAGGGCGTCGCCGACACGCGCGACCGCGAACGCGGCCGACAGGCCGACGGTGGCGACCGCGATGCCGGCGGCCAGCACGGCCGGTGCGCGGCGGAGGCTGGTCCAGGCCTGGCGGAGGTCGATGCCCCAGGTGCGCCGGCGCGATCGTGCCCGGCGCCGGATGCGGGCCGAGGCGTCGCGGACGCGGTCCTGGTCGCCGAACCGCCCGAGCGCCTCGCGGCGGGCGTCGTCGGGCGCCAGGCCGCGGCGCACGTTGTCGCCGGTCCTGAGCGCGACGTGCGCGTCGATCTCGGCGCGGATCTCGGCGTCGAGTTCGGGATCGGCGGGACGGCGACGACCGGGGTGGGAGCGCCAGCGCATGGTTCAGTCCGCCTTCACCATGCGGTCCACGGCGCGGGCGAAGGCGGTCCAGCCGCGCTTCTGATCCGCGAGGCGGGCGCGGCCGGCCTTCGTCAGGCTGTAGACCCGGACGCGACGGCCGCCGTCGGTCGTGGACCACCGCGCGCCGACGAGGCCGCGATCCTCGAGGCGGTGGAGCGCGGGGTAGAGGGAACCTTCCTCGACGCGCAGGGCGTCGCCCGTCGCCTGCTCGATGTGCCGCGCGATCGCGTAGCCGTGGCGGGGCTCCGCGTTCAGGGCCTGGAGCAGCAGCAGCTCGAGCGTGCCCCGGAGCAGCGGATCGGGCGTGCCTCGTGTCATAGGCATAGAGATCTATGCATTACGGGGCAGGGCTGTCAAGGGCGACGCGCCACGTCTGGCGCGTGCCGATTGCGAGCCGCGACTGACGCGTGCCGCGGGCGTGCCACGTCTGGCGCCTGTCCTTTCGACATGAAGGACGGCTGAAGCCACTGAAGGCCGTGAAGGTACCGGTGCGGCGCGCGCAGTCCCGACCGTGGTGTGCCCGGGACGACAGGCCGGCGCGGATCGAAGCCAGCCGCGGGCGAACGAACGGCTGGTTTCGATCCGCACCGGCCTGCCGTCCCGGGCCCGACCGCCCTTCGGGCGGTCAGGCGGGCTTCGCCCGCCGCACGCCAGGGTCGGAAGACCGCGCGCCCTTCATGGTCTTCAATGGCTTCAGCCGTCCTTCATGTCAATGCAGACACGAGCGCGGATCGAAGGACGTGGCCCGCGCCCTTGGCAGGCCGGCCGGCCGCGCGTCACCGTTCCAGGTCCTCGTCCCCGGACCAGCGGACCAGGCTCAGCAGGCTGCTGAAGTCGTCGGTCCAGACGATCCGCCGGGTGGTCGGCGGACCGATCGGGGGGCGCGGCGTCGTGGCGGCGATGAACGTGTGGTTGGCGGTGAGGAGCAGCCAGGTGCTGCCCGGCACGCGGGCCGCGGGGACCGGGGCGAGCGCGATCGGGATCACCGTCAGGCCCGTTTCCTCGGCGAGGCCGTAGACGACGGGCCGCAGGTCGAGGTAGCGGTTGGAGACGTGCACGGCCAGGATGCCGCCCGGGGCGAGTGCCTCGCGGTAGAGCGCGAACGCCTCGCGCGTCATCAGGTGCACCGGGATGGCGTCGCCGGAGAAGGCGTCGAGGACGAACACGTCGTACCGGTGCCGGGCGGAGGGGTCGCGCAGCTCGCGTTCGAGCGCCAGGCGGCCGTCGCCCGGCACGACGTCGATCGTCGCGGGTGACTCGCTCAGGAACGTGAACAGCGTCCGCGCGACCTGGATGACGTCGGGGTCGATCTCGTAGAACCGGAAGGTGTCGCCCGCGCGGGCCCAGGCGGCGAGTGCGCCGGTGCCGAGGCCGATCGATCCGACCGTGAGCGGTTCGCCCGCGCGCCGCTTCGGATGGCCCGCGAGGGCCTCGCCGGCGCCGGTCGGCCGCACGTAGTACGTGGTCGGCTCGAGGTGCTTCTCCGGCGCCAGGTACTGGCCGCCGTGCAGGACGCGGCCGTGGTACAGCAGGCGCATCGGCATCGGCACGCCGAGCGGTTCCTGCCGCACGCGCAGCACGCCGTAGAAGTTCCGGTGCCGCGCGATCTCGTTCGACCACCCATCGTCGTTCGCGACCAGGACCGTGCCGGCGAGGATGGGCGTGCCGAGCGCCGCCACGGCGGCCCAGCGGCGCCAGTACGGCGCGCCCGTCACGCGGTGGCGCGCGGAGATCGCGCCGAGCACGCCGATCGCCGTGCAGAAGAGCAGCGGCAGCTCGATGTGCCGGGTGAAGAGCAACGGGGCGCCGATGGCGCCGAAGCTGCCGCCGACGGCGCCGCCGGCGCTGAGGCTCAGGTAGAAGGCCGTGAGGTGCCGCGCGCGCGGTCGCAGCCGGGCCAGCTCGCCGTGGCACAGGAAGCAGGCCGCGGCCATCGCCGCCAGCAGCCACGTGACCTGCACCCGCAGGCTCCAGCCGGTCTGCGTCCGGATCGCGTAGAGCGCCATCGCGATCGCGACGATCATGACCAGGCCGGTGACGTGCCGGCTGTACCAGCCGCCGAACGCCGCGATGTAGGTCAGCAGGTACAGCGCGAGCGGCGCGATCCAGATGAGCGGCAGCGCCGCCACGTCCTGGCTCAGCTGGTTCGTCGTCGCGACCAGGACCGCGGTGCCGATGGCCGGCAGCAGCAGCCACAGCGCGCGATCCGCCGCGCGCACGCCGGTACCGTCGAGCTCGAGACCGACTGCCCCCGTTCCGGCCCCGGCGCCGCGGTCGCCAGCGCCCGGGGCACCGTCGGCCGCACGCGCCGCGCCGGCGCTCCCGGCCGCGAGGCGCGACGTCGCGCGGGCCGTCGCCCAGCCGCACCAGGCGGCGAGGCCGCCGAACAGCACGAAGCCCGCCGACCACCAGAGCGCCTGCCGGTCCAGCGTCATCGTCGGCTCGACGATCGACGGGTAGCACAGCAGCGCGGCCAGCGCACCGACGTTCGACACCACGTAGAGGGGGTACGGCGACCGGCCGGGCAGGGCCTGGCTGAACCAGTCCTGCAGGAGCGGCGCCGTCGCCGCGAGCAGCACGAACGGCGGGCCGACGGTCACGCACAGCACGACGAGCAGGCGGCCGACCGGATCGCTGCCGTCGATCGGCTTGAACGCCTCGGACGGCACGATGGGCAGGGCCGCGACCGCGGCGGCGAGCAGCGCGACGTGCAGCCACGCCTGCCGGCGCACGCCGAGCCGGCGCGCCACGTGCGCGTAGGCGTAGCCGGCGACGAGCGCGACCTGGAAGAACATCAGACACGTGCTCCAGACGGCCGGGCCGCCGCCGAACCACGGCAGCAGGCGGCGGGCGATCATCGGCTGGACGAAGAAGAGCAGGAACGCGCCGAGGAGCACCGCCGCGTGGAACACCACGGGCCTCACCGCGCCGGAGGTGCCGGGAGCAGCGCCCGTGTCGATCGTGTCGTGGGTGGAGTCGTCAACGTGGCTGGTGGACATGCGCGGCCGTCGCCACGTATATCGACCTCCGGATCACGCCGAAACAGCCACGGAATCTGTAATCGCTACCAGGTCCTTCCGCGCGCGGCGACCGGCAGTCGTGCAGCAATCTCGCGGCCATCGGCCACGATCAACTCGTCGGTCAGGTTCACCACCACGCAGGCGTGATTCGGGATGATGCGGACCCGGTCGCCGGGTCGCAGCGTGCGATCCGGAGGGAGTCGGGCGACGCCGTGCTCCTCGGACAGGCGCTCGATCACGATTTCGTCATCCGGCCGCGTCATGTCGAGACCGGGGAAGACCAGGCCGTGGCCGACGGGACGATCGAAGCCGCGCACGCCGTCGCTCGTCAGCGCCTTGCTGCCGGCGTCGAAGACGACCCGATCCGGCGCGGGCCGGCTGACCACGGTGCTGAGGATGGTGAGGGCGCAGCCGTCGAGCGGCGTGGACCCGAGTCCGACCTGCGTGCGGTCGAAGAAAACGTAGTTGCCCGGCCGCATCTCGGTGACGCCCGGCTGGTCGCCGATGCAGCGCGCGGAGGGCGTCGAGCCGACGCTGATCTCGTCGACCGCGACGCCACGTGCCGCCAGCGTGTCGCGCAAGGTCCGGTGGATGCGGATCTCGGCCTCCGCGACGTCGCCGATCTCGGCCTCGGACGCCGCGCCGTACGCGTGGCCGGCGTGGCTGAGCAGGCCCCGGAAGCGGAGGCCGGGGAGCGCGGCGATGGTCGCGATCGCGTCGAGGGTGCCCGGCGACGCCGGATCCACGCCGCAGCGGTGCGTGCCGACGTCCACCTTCACGAGCACGTCGAGCACGCGTCCCGCCGCGGTCATCGCGGTGGACCACCCGCGCGCCACCGCCAGGTCGTCGACGATGATCGACACGCGCGTCCCGGCGTCGAGCAGCGCGATCACGCGCCCGGCGTTCGAGGGCTGGACGGGGTAGGGCAGTCGGATGTCGCGGATGCCGGCGGCGGCCATCACCTCCGCCTCGCCCAGCTTCGCGCAGCAGATCCCGACGGCGCCCGCGTCGAGCTGCTGGCGGGCGATCGCGGGGCTCTTGTGCGTCTTCGTGTGCGGGCGCAGCCGCACGCCCGCGGCGTTCGCGCGCGCCTGCATCGCGGCGATGTTGGCGTCGAGCCGCGTGCGCTCGACGACGACGCGCGGCGTCGGGATCGTGGCGAGATCGGCGGCCAGGGTGATGTGCGGCTGGACCGTGGACATGGCGGCGATCATGCGATCCCCGCGCGCGAAAAGCCAGCGCCGGCGGCTGACGCCGCGGCCGAACGGCGCCGGGTAGGTCCGGGATGCACCATGCAGTTCATGCAGGACATGCAGTCCGCACGTCGTTTGCGAGGGTCGGCCAGGCGAGGGAAGAGACCCCACCGCGCAAACGAGAGTCCCGGGCCCCTTCGCCTGGGGACTCTCGTTTCCGCGCTGCGGTCTCTTCCCTCGACCGGCCCTCCGGGCCGGTCGGCGGGCCTTCCGCCCGCCGCCGGGCCGACCCGAGTCCGTGACTGCGGATCAGCGTGCGTCCTGCATGTCCTGCATGCCCTGCATGGTGAAACCCTGGCGTCCGTCAGCTCCTGATGAACCCAAGCTGAGGCCGGAAGTTGTAGCCCGGGAAGATCTGCGACACGTCGCGGGCGCCGAGGTGGCCCGTGACGCATTCGGCGAAGACGTCCCGGAAGTCCGTCGTGATCGCCAGGTCGCGGCCCTGCCAGAGCTGTTCGCGCTCGAGGCCCGGCCACCGGCCGTAGACCTTGCCGCCCTTGATCCCGCCGCCGAGCAGCAGCATCGCGTTGCCGTGGCCGTGGTCGGTGCCGCGGTTGCCGTTCTCCTTCACCGTCCGCCCGAACTCCGACATCGTCACCAGCACGACGTCGGCCATGCGGTCGCCCAGGTCCTGCGCGAAGGCCGCGAGGCCGCGCGAGAAGTCGTTCAGGCGGTTGGCGATCTGTCCGGTCGCCGCGCCCTCGTTCGCGTGGTGGTCCCACTGGCCGAGTTCCGCGAACGCGACCTCGAGGCCGAGGTCGGCCTTCACGAGCTGCGCGATCTGCTTCATCGCCTCGCCGAAGCCCGAGCCGGGATACTCGGCGCCGTTGGCCGGGGCGTAGCGGCCGGGGTCGGCGTCGTGGAGCATCTTCACCGCGTCGAACGCCTCGCGGCCGGTGGATCCGAGGAGGGAGTCGGCGGCCTGCGCGTACTGGGACTCGAAGCCCGACGCCATCATGTCGGTCTGCCGTCCGGCCTGGATGCCGAACTGGCCCAGCTGGCCGATGGCGAGCGCGGGCGCGGAGCCCTGCAGGCTGCGCGGCAGGGCCTTGGCCAGCGCGACCGCGCGGAACGGACTCGCGTTCTCGTGTTCCTTCGCGTGCAGGTAGCGGTTGAGCCAGCCGTCACGGGTGCTCTTCACGCCCGGGGTGCCGCTCTCCATGTAGTCCTGCGCGTCGAAGTGCGACCGGGTCTCGTCGTTCGATCCGGACGCGTGCACCACCGCCAGCTCGCCGCGGCGGAAGAGCGGCTCGAGCGGGGCCATGCGCGGGTGGAGGCCGAAGAAGCCGTCGAGGTCGATCGCGCCGTCGGGCTCGTTCGGCGGCCGGATCGCGATCGACGGCCGCGCGGCGTAGTAGGCCTTCTCGCCGAACGGCACGACCATGTTCAGGCCGTCCACCGCACCGCGCTGGAACACGGCGATGAGGATCTTCTGCCGGGCCTGCGCCGCCTGCGCCGTCCGCGCGATGAACGCCGGCGTGAAGCCGAGGCTCACGAGGGCCAGCGAGCCGTTCTTGAGGAAGATGCGTCGCGTCATCATGGTTCGGGCTCCCAATCGAGCGTCAAACGAATGCCATCGTCGGAATGGGCACTGGGCATCGGGCACTGGGCACTGGGGGACGCCTCCTGAGCCGCCGGTTCGACCCAAGTGCCCGGTGCCCAGTGCCCGATGCCTGGACTTCCCTACCGTCTCTGAAACTCCGGCGACCCCAGCGTCAGCGCGAGCAGTTGCTGCGGGGTGTCGGCCCGGGCGAGCGTGTCGCGCGTGGCGGCCGAGGCCTCGCCGGCGAGGAGCGCGGCCACGAGCGCGTCGCGCGTCGCCTCGGTCGTGTCCGGCACCAGCCGCGCCACGTCCACGCGGACGGCGTTCCGGCCGACCAGCCCGCGGCCGCGGCCGGTGGGCGGCGGCTCCATCTGCTCGCCGCGGATGTTCTGCTGCGGCCGGAGCGGCGCGGTGCCGCCGATGAGCTGCACGGCCAGGTTCATCCGCGCGAGCAGCGCGCCCGTGTTCACCCAGGCGTCGGCCGTCATGCTGTAGCCGGTCGGCGGCTGGGCGCCGTAGAGCGGCATCCCGAGGTTGTTCATCGCGGCGACGAGCGGCTGCGCGTTGTTGACCCGCGCGCCGGTCGCCCGCATCGCCGACGCGATGAACTCCAGCGGGGTCTTCACCTTCACCCGCCGCGCGTCCTCCGAGAGGAACTCGTCCGACGTGAGGATCGCGCGCGTGACCTCGCGCAGGTCGCCCTTCGTGTCGAGGAAGACCTTCGCCGCCCGGTCCACCAGCGCGGCCGGCGGCTCGTCCGCCACGAAGCGCTGCGCCAGCTTGAACGCGATGTGGTGCGCGGTCGCCGGGTGCGTCGCGAGCATGTCGAGCAGCCGCTCGCCCTCCTCCTGGCCGCCCGGCGCGAACGTCCGGCCCATCACCGTCTTCACGCCCGGGTCGTGCATCTGCGGGCGGAACACGAACGTGCCGCCCTGCCGCGGCTGGTCGATCGTCCAGCCGGTCAGGATGCGCGCCACCTCGATGACGTCCTGCTGCGTGTAGCCGCCGTCCACGCCGAGCGTGTGGAGCTCCATCAGCTCGCGCGCGTAGTTCTCGTTGATGCCGCGCTGGGGACGCTGCGGGTTCTGCTGCTGGCGACGCGCCTGCATCTGCCGGAGCCGCTGCTCGAGCTGCTGCCGCTGCTGCGGCCGCAGGTTCGGGTCGTCGAGCTGGCGTCGCATCTGTTCGCTGATGACGAGCGTCGGCGTCGGCGTCTGGCTCTGGAAGTTGTCCAGGTAGAACAGCATCGCCGGGCTGTGCGCCGTCGCGCCGAGCATGTCGCGGAACGACCCGAGCACGTACGGGCGGATCGCCTCGCGCTCGTACTCGGTCAGGTACTGCCGGACCTGGCCCTTGCCGATGAAGACGTTGAAGTGGTTGAACCAGAAGTCCACGAGGACTTCCTGGAGCTGCGCCTCGGACTCGATGGCCCGGACCATCTTCGCCTGCATCAGCTCGTTGGTCACCGACTGCGCCCGCTGGCGCACCTGGCGCTCCTCGGGCGAGACCTCGGGACGTGCCGGCTGGCCCGCCGGCGGCGTCATCATCGCCGGGTCGGGCGGCGCCGCGGCGTTCTGGCGCTGTTGCTGCTGCTGGCGCCGGCGCAGCTCGTCGGCCGGCGCGAAGTACTGCGAGGTGAGCTCGCGCGAGCTCATCCCGATCGTCGGGAAACGCTCCAGGTCGCGCGCGAGCGCCGAATCGTCGATCCGTTCCGGGTGCAGCTGCTGATCGATGTAGGCCTCGACGCCCATCGCCTGGACCCGCTCGATGTCACCGGGCCGCGGCCCGAACGCCACGCGGTTCAGCACGTGGGCCACCGTCGCGCGGTCGGCCGGGGCCGTCGCCCGCGAGGCGCCCCGTTCGGCCGAGGTGGCGCCCGTGAAGAGGATGAGCAGGCCGGCGGCCGTCGCGATCGCCGCGGGCCGGCGGAAGCGGAACGAGGGGTTCGGCGTCATACACCCGATTAGACCGGTACCCCGGGAAAAAGAAAAACGTCGCCCCCAGGCGTCACGAAACCGTCATTTCACGGGGATTTCGAGCACCGCCCGGGCCGCCAGCAGGCCCGGCCAGCCCGTCAGGCCGCCCCCCGGATGGGTCCCGGCACCGGCCAGCACCAGGCCGCCGATCGGGCCACGCACCCCGGGCGAGCCGAGCAGCGGGCGCGCCACCCACCACTGGTCGAGCGTCATCTCGCCATGAAAGATGTGGCCGCCCGGCAGGGCCCAGCGCCGCTCCAGATCCTCCGGCGTGAGCGCTTCGGTCCCGGCAATCCGCGCGCGCAGGCCCGGCGCCTCCGCCTCCAGGCGATCGACGACGGCCCGCACGACCTCGTCGCGGCGGGTGTCCCACGACCCGGTCGCCAGCGCGCGCGGCGCGAAGTGCGCGACCACCGACATCACATGCCGCCCCGCCGGCGCGAGCGACGGGTCGGCGACCGTCGGCACCGTGACGTCCAGCCACGGCTCGGGGGACGGCTCGCCGTACTTCGCCGCGTCGAACGCGCGCTCGAGGCCGTCCACGTCCGGCACGACGAGCACGCGTCCCGCGAGCGGGCGCGCGTCGCCGCCGATCGCGGTGAAGGCGGGCGCCTCGTCCAGCGCCAGGTTCACCTTCATCGTCACGCCGCGCGCGCGGTAGTGGCGCATGCCGTCGCGGACGCTGGGCGCCAGCACGTCCGGTGGGAGCAGGTCGAGGTACACCTGCCGCGGGTCGATCGCGGCGACGACGGCGGTGGCGGCGATCGACTCGCCGCCCTCGAGCGTCACGCCGGTGACGCGGTGGTCCGCGGTCTCGATCCGGGCCACGCGGGCGTCCGTCCGCACCACGGCGCCCGCGCGACGCGCGACGTCCGCGATCCGGGCCGTGACCGCGCCCGGCCCGCCGCGCGCGGTGACGGCGCGACCGAGCGGCGCGTCTTCCGCCGCCACGCGCTGCAGCAGCAGCAGGCCCGTGCCGGCCGACCAGGGACCCGCCAGGTGCCCGTGGAGGGCGAGCGCGCACACGGCCGCCTGCATGACGTCGGACTCGAACCACTCCGCCGCGACGTCGGCCACGGCCATCGGCACGTAGCGCAGGAGGCGGGCCAGGTCGTCCCGCCCGAGGCCACGCGCGGCACGGCCCGCGCCGAGGAGCCGGAAGAGATCGGTGGCCGACGGGCGATCGAGGTCGGGTGGCGGATGCCGATCGATCGACCGGAGGACGCCGCCGATCGCGCGCATCGCGCGCGCGAACCCGCGCCACTGCCGCGCGTCGTGCGACGACACCGGTCGCAGCGACGCGCCGGTCGCCTCGTCGTCGAGGCACACGCGCGCGGCGGCGCCGGCCGGGCCGATCACGGTCACGGGCGGGTCGGGCGCCACCAGGTCGAGGGCCTCCGCGTCGAGGCCGAGCGCGGCCAGCACGTCGCCGGCAACCGGGCCGAACGCGTGGCTGAGCGTCGGCGCGTGGAAGCCAGGTGCGAACTCCGTCGTGATCGCCGTGCCGCCCACCACGGGCCGCTGGTCCAGGATCGTCACCGGCCGCCCGCGCCGCGCGAGCACGGCGCCCGCGACCAGGCCGTTCAGGCCGCCGCCGACGACGACGATCACGTCAGGTCTCCCAGCGCGACCGCCGCCGCGTTGCGGCCCGGCGCGCCCATGATGCCGCCGCCCGGGTGCGTCGCCGACCCGCAGAGGTACAGCCGGCGCAGCGGCGTGCGGTATCCCGCCCATCCCGGCGCGGGCCGCAGGAAGAACAGCTGCTCGAGCGAGAGCTCGCCCTGGAAGATGTTGCCCTCCGACAGGCCGAACTCGCGCTCGAGGTCGAGCGGCGTCAGGACCTGTCGGTGCAGGATGCGGTCGCGGAATCCCGGCGCGTACGCCTCGATCGTGTTCACGACGACGTCGCCGAACGCCTCGCGGTGGTCGTCCCAGGAACCCTCGACGAGATCGTAGGGCGCGTACTGCACGAAGCAGGACATGACGTGCTTCCCGGGGGGCGCCACGGTCGGGTCCGTGAGGCTGGGGATGACCATGTCGATGTACGGCCGGCGGGAATAGCGGCCGTACTTCGCCTCGTCGTAGGCGCGCTCCATGTAGTCCACCGACGGCGAGATCGAGATCGCGCCGCGCAGGTGCGGGCCCGCGCCCGGCATCGCGGTGAAGTCCGGCAGGCCGTCGAGCGCGAGGTTGACCTTGCCGGACGACCCGCGGAACTTGTAACGGCGGATGTCCTCGACGAACTCCGGCGGCAGGTGCGACTCGCCCGTCATCCCGAGGAACGTCAGCCGCGGGTCCACGCTCGAGAGCACGGCCGAGGCCGAGACCTCGTCGCCGTTGTCGAGCACGACGCCGGTGGCCGTGCCGCCCGACACGAGAATCCGCTCGACCGGCGTCTGGAGCCGGATTTCCGCGCCCGCCGCGCGGGCCGCCGAGGCGATCGCCTGCGACACCTGTCCCGTGCCGCCGCGCGAGAGGCCCCACGATCGGAACGCGCCGTCGATCTCGCCCATGTAGTGGTGCAGCAGCACGTAGGCGGTGCCCGGCGACCGGACGCCCTGGAACGTGCCGATGACGCCCGACGCGGCCATCGTCGCCTTGAGGACGTCGGTCTCGAACCACTGATCGAGGAAGTCGGTCGCGCTGAGGGTCAGCAGCTGGAGCTGGTTGCGGCGGTCCGCGGCGGGCAGCGCCTGGAACTTCCGCGCCAGGCGCGCGAACGCGGTGAGGTCGCGCAGCCGGGGCGCGAACGGGTCGGGCGGCGTCATCGCGAGGATGTCCTTCGCGAAGCGGCCCATCTCGACCATCGCCCGGCCGTACTCGTCGTAGACCTCCGCGTCCAGGCGCGAGTGGCGCGCGATCTCGCGATAGGTGCGCGCATGGTCGTTCACGCGCCAGAGGTGGTTCCCGTCGGGCATCGGCGTGAAGGTGCCGTCGAGCGGGAGCAGCTCCAGGCCGTGGGCGGCGAGGTCCAGCTCGCGGATGATCTCCGGCCGGAGCAGGGAGACCACGTAGGAGCAGACCGAGTACTTGAACCCGGGGAAGATCTCCTCGGTCACCGCGGCGCCGCCGACCACGTGGCGGCGCTCGAGCACGAGGACGGACCGGCCGGCGCGGGCGAGGTAGGCGGCCGCCGTCAGGCCGTTGTGACCGGCCCCGATCACCACCGCGTCGTAGCGCGCGGGCATGCGGGATTGTAAACGGGATCGCGGGGATGCCCGCCCCCCGGTCCTACCGTATCCTTGTGCCGTGCCCATCCTCGGCGGCTCGTCGCCCGCGCCCATCCTGGCCATCGACATCGGCGGTTCCAGCGTCAAGTCCGGCCTCGTCCTGCCCGGCGGCGGCCGGTGGCGGCTGGTCGAACGGTTCGAGCCGTTGCCCGTCACCGAGCGGACGTTCAAGCCGCTCCGCGCGCTGGTCGTCTCGGCCGCGGCACGCGCGCTGGAGGTGGCGCCGGAGCTGAGCGTGGTCGGCATCAGCACGACCGGGTCGGCCACGCCGGACAACGTCGTCCTGGGCGCCGGGTTCTTCGAGGGTTACCAGGACATCATCTGGAAGGCCGAGCTCGACGACGCGATTCCCGGGCGCCAGTGGGAGGTGCGGGTCGTCAACGACGGCCGCGCGGCGGCCTGGGGCACCTACCTCGAGGACGAGCGGGCCCGCGGCCTCAGCCTCGCGCACTTCGTCGTCGGCACGGGCATCGGCGGCGGGCTGGTCGTGCACGGGCAGCTCGTGCACGGCGCGCACAACTTTGCCGGCGTCCTCGGGCACCTGCGCGTCACGCGCGAGGAGACCGCGCCCTGCGTGTGCGGGCGGCAGGGCTGCGTGGAGCTCTTCGCCGGTGGCCCGGCGGTGCTGCGCGATGCCGCGGCCAACGGCGCCGGGCCCGCCGCCGAATCCGTGCTGCGACTCGCCGACGCGGCGCGGCAGGGATCGGTGGTCGCGCGGGAGGCGTTCCGCACGGGCGGCGCGTGGCTCGGCCAGGCAATCGCGCTCGTGGCCAACATCCTCGATCCCGAGGTCGTCACGATCGGCGGCGGCGTGGTGGCGGCCGCCGACTACGACGCGGGCGGCGCGCGCAACTGGTACGTGGACGCGGCCGCCGACGCCGCGCGGGAGGCGGCGCTCCCGCGCATCGCCGCCCGCTTCACCGTGCTCCGCGCGTCGCTCCTCAACGACGCGGCCCTCATCGGCGCCGCCGCCCTCGCGTGGGACCAGGCACGGGGATGACCATGGTGGCCGGCCTTGCCGGCGACGCGCTACCGTTCGATCCGCTGGGGTTCGATCGTGAAGCACTGGCGTCCGGCCTCGTGCGTCCAGAAGCGCCGCGTCGGCCTCGGCGACGTGTCGGCGGAGGCCCTCGCGAACGTCGCACACAGCTCGTAGGTCCCGGCGTCGATCACGCGGTAGGCGTACGGGGCTCCCGTGTCGGGATCCGTCAGCGGGCGTGGGGCGGAGGGGAGATCGGCAAGGGAGGCGGGCAGGTGGCCCTCCCGGGTCCAGTAGAGGTCGATCGACGTCGAGGTCCGCGTGAGGTCCTGCACCCGCCGGAGGTCGAGCAGCTCGACGCGCGCCTCGGCCGGTGATCCGATGATGGCGAGCGAGGCGGCCACCGCGCCGGTGGCGGCCACGGCGGCGACGACCGCGAACAGGCGGCCGCGCGTGAGGCGCCCCTGGCGGTCCGCTCCGGCGTCGCGGCCGTCTTCCCGCTCGTCGGCCCGCAGGTCCAGCAGGTAGTACCCGAACGCCCCGCCCGCGATCGCGGCAATCGTCGCCACCTTCAGCACGAACCGGACGGTCAGCTCGCCGCCGAGCACGTGGTAGACCAGCGCCGTGAAGTCGCCGATGAGCACCGTGGCGCCGACGAACAGCGTGAGGTAGGTGAGCCAGCGTCGCACCTTCGATCCGCGCTTGGTCGGGTCCTGCCGGACCTCGCGCCCCGTGATCGACGAGAGGAAGAAGAACACCGGCGCAGCCGTGACGAGCGACGCGACCGAGAAGCGCGCGAGGCTCGACCGGAAGGCGGCCGCCGCGTCGGTCGCCGCCATGGCCGGATCAGGAAACGCCCAGTCGATCAGCTGGAACACCAGGCTGCCGAAATGCCAGGCGCTGAGGTACAGCGTGGTGAACAGCACGAGGTAGAGGAACGCGTCGCGCGCGTCGAGCGACGGGCGCGGGCGCGGCACGGGAACCGGGAACGCGACGTCCGAGAACCCGGCCAGGGCCGCGCGCACCCGGGCGGGGCTCCAGCCGGATCGGGCGAGGGCCGATGCCACCTCGTCGCGGGCGACGCCGCGGGAGAGCGCCTCGCGCACGAAGCCGATGAGTTCGTCGTTGGCCGCCATGGGTCTCCTCCAGTCGGTCCGGGCCGCGCCGACTGGGACGATGGTAGGCACGCCGGGGGCTCCGCGTCCTGAGCCCGCGCTGAGAAACCGTGAGGAGGCGTGATCGCGCCGCTACGCGCGCCAGAACCAGCGGCGACGGTAGAGGATCTCGAGCAGGCCGTACATGCCCGCCAGCGCGGCCAGCGCGAACGCCAGCGACGCGACCTTCGGCGGCGCGAACGGCTCGAAGCCACGGGCGTAGGTCGCGCGGTAGAGCGTCGTGGACGTGCCGTCGGGCAACGGGGCGTGGACGAGCAGCAGCGTCTTGACGAGCCAGCCCGAGAAGACGAACAGCGCCAGCGCGTTCATGCCCATCACGACGAACGGCCGCGTCCACCCGCGCCACCCGCGGACGTCGATCGCCCAGTAGGCGAGGGCCAGCAGCATCGCGGCGAGGCCGCTCGTGAAGAGCACGTAGGAGCTGGTCCAGAGGTTCTTGTTGATCGGGAAGTCGAGGCTCCACGCGAGGCCGAGCACCGTGGACGCCGCGCCGGCGCCCGCGAGCGTCGCGATCTTCGCGCGCGGCGATCGCGCGCTGGTGATCACGACGCCGGCGGCGATGCCCGTGAGGGCCGTGGCGATGGCGGGCAGCGTGCTGAGCAGGCCCTCCGGATCCCAGGTCTTCGACTGGCGCCACAGGTGCGCCTCCCCGAGCACCGTGCGGTCGAGCCACGCGCCGAGGTTGCCCGACGGCGAGAGATCCCCCGCCACGCCGCCCGGGACCGGCACGAACCGCATCAGGACCCAGTACCCGGTGACGAGCACGCCCGCCACGCCGAGGGCCCAGCCGATTCGCGCGTTCTCTCCGCGATCCGCGGTCGCGCGGTAGAGCAGCGCGGCCGCCGAGTAGCAGAGCGCGAGCCGCGGCAGCACGCCCATGATCCGGACGATCGAGAAGTCGAACCGCGGGTAGGCCGCCAGCAGGAAGCCGAGGCCGAACAGGATCGCGGCGCGCCGGACGATGACCGGGACGCCCGCCGCGCGTCGCCGCGACAGCGTGATCGAGACGCCGACGATGAAGACGAAGAACGGGAAGATGAGGTCGGTCGGCGTCCAGCCGTTCCACTCGGCGTGCAGCAGCGGCGCGTAGACCGCGCCCCAGTCGCCCGGCGTGTTGACGATGACCATCGCGGCCATCGTGGCGCCGCGGAAGACGTCGAGCGACGTGAGGCGGGCCGGGGACACGGCGGTCACGCCGCGCCAGTATACGGCCGGTCCGGGGCGGCCGCGCGGCGTGCTACGCCCCGCCGCGCAGGATCTTCAGCATCTTCACCGCGTTGTCGTTGCCGGGGTTGAGCGTCAGCGACCGCTCGTAGCTCGCGATCGCCTCGGCCTTCCGCCCGGCCTTCATGAGCGCCTCGCCGAGGCTGTCGTGCACGTTCGCGGAGTTCGGGTACGACCCGGCGTTGAGCGTGAAGACCGCGATCGCCTCGTCGATCCGATCGGCCCCGAGCAGACGGTAGCCGAACGCGTTGACGTCCAGCTCGGTGTACGCCCCCGCGTGCCTGGCTTTCCAGTCCTCGTACGTCGTCGTCAGGCCGTCGAGGCCGTCCGCCGCCAGCGCCTTCGCCATGAGCGCCGGGAGCGTCGCGAAGGTGATCTGGCGCAGGCTGCTCCTCGGCGCGGGCGGCGCGGCCAGGGTCGGCGGGAACCGGTTGACGAAATCGTTGACGTAGAGACGATCGCCGGCCGGGCCGGCGGCGATGCCGTTCGGCCAGGAGAACGTCGCTTCCATCGCGGCGCCGTCCCGCTCGCCGGCCGTGCCGGTCCCGGCGACGAGCGTGACCTCCCCGGCGAACGAGATCCGGTAGATCCGGTGTCCCTGGAAGCTCGTCGCGTAGAGATCCCCGCCGGCCGACGTGATGTGGCCGTTGCCGCCGCCCGGGAGCACGGCGAACGCCTCGACCGCGCCGGCCGGGCTCACCTTCAGCACCCGCGCATCGGAGTAGTTGACGACGTAGTACGTGCCGTCGGGGCCGCGCGTGATGCCGTTCGGACACGTGAACAGCGCGCTCGAGGCGAACGGGGTGACCGTGCCCGACGCGTCCACGCGAGAGAGCGAGTTGCCGCGGCAGTTGCACACGACGAACGAGTCGTCCGGGTTCACCGCGATGCCGACCGGCCCGGCCAGGCCGCGCGCGGCAACCGTCTGCGTCCCGTCGCGCGCGATGCGCGTGACCGAGTCGCCGTGGAAGTTCGACTGCAGCAGCCGTCCCTGCCCGTCGATCGCGTTGCCCGACGCGCCGTAGAGGCCCCTGGCGAAGACGCTCACGCGGCCGTCCGGCGTGATCTTGAACACCTGCTCGCCGAAGTCCGCGACATAGATGAGGCCCAGCTTGTCCACGGCGACGCCGCCGACCCGCCCTCGAGGGCGGGCGCCACCGTGCGCACCGTGTCGCCCGGCGGCGGGCCCGCGGGCGGCGCGGTGGGGGTCTGCGCGCGCGCGTCGATGGCGTGATCGCCACGACCGCGACGGCCGTCGGCAGCAGCGTGCGCGGGTCGCGCGCGGGTCGGGCATGTCGCATCGGGAGGCTCCTCGTCCGGAGCCTACCGCCGGGCGGCGGCGGACACAGCCGATCGAGGCCGAATCCCCCGGGCGCGGGGCCGAAGCGGCGCTGGTGGAGGACGAACTCGGGGGAACGCGGCGCCGGTCCCGGCCGTGCGTCAGTCCCGACCCGCCATCTGCCACCGGCGGATCGCGTCGAGCGGGTAGACCAGCATGACGATGTTGAGCGTGAGGTTGTCCCGGATGGCGACGAGCATCACGAGTTCCGACACGAGGACGAGCGCCACGCTGCCCCGGACCGGCAGCCACGCCGCCAGGCCGAAGCCGATCGCCATCATGACCACGTCGCTGACCGAGTTGATGACGCTGTCGCCCTCGTAGCCGAGGGCCATCGTGACCTCGCGGTAGCGGTTGATGACGAGGGGCGAGTTCTCCAGCACCTCCCAACCGGCTTCGAGCGCCACCGCCGCAACCAGGCGCGTGCCGAGCGAGGCGCGTGGCGCGACCAGGTGCAGCAGCGCGTAGAACAGCACGCCGTGCAGCACGTGCGAGAGCGAGTACGGATCGATCACGCGCTGCGAGTTCTCGCTGCTCCACACGTCCAGGGCGATCCAGCCGAATCGTCCGTCGGGACCGAACAGCAGCCGGCCCATGCCGAGCTCGACGATGCCGGTGGCCAGGACGAGGGCGAGGCAGGCGAGGGCGACGGTGCGCGACGACATGTCGGTGGACGCATCGTAGAGGGTCCGGCGTCCGGCGGCAACGGCGGGGGCGGCCGCCGGACCGATCCGGCGCGACCCGGCCGGTGCCAGAATAGGGCGGCATGGCCACCCCCTCCCGGCGGGCCGTCGTCGTCGGCGCCGGCATCGGCGGACTCGCGGCGGCGCTCGCCCTCCGGCGCGCTGGCTGGACGGTCCGCGTCTATGAACGCGCGGTCCATCCGCGCGAGCTGGGCTTCGCGCTGCTCCTGGCCCCGAACGCGATGCGGGCGCTGCGGGCGATCGGCCTGGCCGACGCCGCGATCGCGGGCGGGTTCATCGCGCGGTCCGGCGAGATGCGCCGGCCGAACGGCGACGTGCTGCGCCAGCTCGACGTCGGCAGCGTGCGCGACGTGCTCGGCGAGGATTCGGTCTGCCTGCTGCGGCCGGTGCTGCACGGCGCGTTGCTGGACGCGGTGGGGATGGACGCGCTCGAGCTGGGCTGCGAGGCCTCCGGGGTCGAGGCGCGGCCCGGCGGCGCCGCGCTGGTCCTGGCCGACGGTCGCGCGATCGAGGCCGACGTCGTCATCGGCGCCGACGGCGTCGGGTCGGCCGTCCGCCGTTCGCTGCACCCGCAGGAACCGCCGCCCCGCGCCACGGGCCTGGCGGCCATTCGCGGCGTCGCGCTCGACGTGGGCCACGTGCTGGGCGACCTGAGCGGGCTGCAGTACTTCGGCCGCGGAGTGGAGGCGGGGGTCGCGCGCGCGAGCGAACGCGCCACCTACTGGTACATGTCGGTGCTCGCGAGGCCCGTACGCGACGCCGCCGATGAGGAGGGACTCCTGGCCCGCGCGCTCGAGCCGTTCCACGCGCCGTTCCGCCAGATCGTCGCCGCGACCGCCGCCCCTGACCTCCGCGTGGACACGCTGTTCGATCGCGATCCGACCGACCAGTGGGGACGGGGTGCGGTGACGCTGCTCGGCGATGCCGCGCATCCGATGCTGCCGCATGCGGGACAGGGCGCCGCGCAGGCGCTCGAGGACGCCGTCCGCCTCGCGCGCGAGCTGGCCGGCGACGGCGATCCGGCGGAGGCGCTGCGCCGGTACGAGCGGATCCGCCAGACGCGCACCCGCGCGATCGTCCTCCTCGCGCGCCGTAACGCGCGCATGGCGTCGCTCCGGAGCCCCCTGGCCTGCTGGCTCCGCGACGCGGCCATCCGGCTCGTTCCGGACCGGGTCATCCTCGGGTCGCTCATCGCGATGAACAAGGCGCCGGAGGATCCGGCATGACGACCGAACCGGCCGCCGGCGCCGTCGTGCTGGAGACGCCGCGCCTCGTCCTCCGGCGGCTGACGCCCGACGACGCGCCGCTGATGCTCGAGCTGCTGAACGACGAGACCTACCGCCGCTTCATCGGCGATCGTCACGTGCGCACGATCGAGGAGGCGCGGAAGTACATCGCCGACGGTCCGATCGCGATGTACGAGAAGCACGGCTTCGGGCTCTGGCTCGTCGTGCGGAAGGCGGACGGCGTGCCGATCGGCATCTGCGGGCTGCTCAAGCGCGACGAGCTGCCCGACGTGGACGTCGGATTCGCGCTGCTGCCCGCCTGGTGGCGCCAGGGCTACGGCCGAGAGGCGGCGACGGCGGTGCTCGAGTTCGGCTACGGTCCGCTCGGCCTCACGCGCATCGTGGCGATCACGCATCCGGAGAACGTCGCGTCGCAGCGGCTGCTCGAGGCGCTGGGCCTGCGGCGGGATCCCGCGCGCCGGCCGCCGGGCAAGGGCGAGAGCCTGTTGTTCGTGCCCGTGCCGGGCGACGGTGCGGGCTCGCTGCGACCGCAGGGCGCCGGCGCCGACGCGGATCAGGCCTGACCGGCGGACGTGAGCCGGCGCTCGCGGATCGTCAGGAAGAGCGGCGCCGCGCCGACCAGCGCGAGGAACCCCAGCGACAGCCGGCCGGATCGATTGACCACGGTGAACTCGACGTGCTCGCCGTCGGCCACGGTGAACGGCACGGTCTTCCACACCAGCGTGTTGTGTACCCGCAGCCGGTGCTCGCCCGCGGCCACGTCCACCGTCATCGTGTCGCCGAAGTACATCGTCGTGCTCTCACCAGCGTCGATTCGAACGATCACCTGTCGCTGCTGGACGTCTTCTTCACCGGTACGGCTGATGGTCACGCGGGCGGGCACGACCAGTGGAGTGTATCAAGTCGGCGCTCGGCTCCCGGCCCCCGGGTCCAGGCGCTCGGCGCTCGGGTTTCCGTGTCGGGCATTCCGCCGCGGGCAGCAGCCCGGCCGAACGCCCTGCGCCGAGCGCCGACCGGAATGCGCTACTGGCTCCTCAGTGCCCCCGTGGGCTCCACCGTCGCGGCGCGGCGGGCGGGCCAGATCGCGGCGGCGACGGACGTGACGAGCAGGGCGGCGGCGGCGAGCGCGATGACCACCGGGTCGCGGGCCTGCACCTCGTAGAGGCGCGCGGAGAGGACGCCCGCGGCGGCGAGCGCGACCGCCAGCCCGATGGCCAGGCCGATGGTCGTCTGCGCGATCGCGCCGCGCACGATCATCCAGAGGATGCGGCCGCGGCTCGCGCCGAGCGCCATGCGGACGCCGATTTCCTGCCGCCGGCGCGCGACGCCGTACGCGGTGACGCCGTAGAGGCCGATCGCGGCGAGCACGAGCGCCAGCCCGCCGTAGGCGAGCGTCAGGCCGGCCAGCAGGCGGTCGAGCGTGAAGTTGCCGGCGACCTGCTCGGTCATCGGCAGGATCCGCGTGACGATCAGGTCGGGATCGACCTCCGACAGCGTGCGCCGGATCTGCGGCTCCAGGCTGCCGGTGCCGGGCGCGACCTGCAGCTCGATGGCGCCGGCCAGCGTGGATCGGACGTGGACCTGCCGCGACGTCTCGTCTCCGTACTGCGCGCGCTGGACGATCGGCAGGAAGATCATCGGCCGCGTCGGGGCGCTGACGTCGGTGTACTTCACGTCCTCGGTGACGCCGACGATCTGAAAGTCGTTGGCGTGGGACGCGCCGCCGATGCCGAGCCGCGCACCGAGCGGGCTGGCGTCGGGAAAGTATCGCGCGACGAACGCGGCATTGACGACCGCGACCAGCGGCGCGTCCGGTCCGTCGGATGCGGTGATCCCGCGGCCCTGGATCACGCGCGTCCCCATCGTCTCGAAGTAGTCCGGCCCGACGCGGTTCCACGACGATCCGTCGCGGTTCTCGGGATCGACGGGCCGCCCGGCAATCGTGATGTACGACGACCAGTTGTTGCCCTCCATCGGGCTGTAGAGCGACCAGGACGCGCGCCGCACGCCCGGGATCTGCCGCAGGCGCTCGCCGAGCCGCGCGTACATCGCCGCGAGACGCTCCGGCTGGTCGGCAATCTGCGGCGTGTCCACGTGGACGACGAGCCGGTCGGCGGTCTCGAAGCCGAGGGGCTGCCCGATGAGGTGGGTGAGGCTGCGCGTGAGCACCCCGGCACCCGACAGCAGCACCAGCGAGAGCGTGACCTGGACGATGACGAGCGACCGCCGCGGCATGAAGGCCACGTCGCGGCCGTCGCGGCCGGCGCCGCGCAGCGCGTCCATCGGGGCGGTGCGCGCCATGGCGAGCGCGGGCGCCGCCGAGAACAGCACCGCCGTGACCAGCGCCAGCGCGGCCGAGAACAGCACGATCGCGGGCGACGGCGTGAGGTCGATCGCCTGCAGCGCGGCCGTCGGGAACATGGTCGTGAGGATCAGGCGCGTCGCCAGGGCGGAGACGACGAACGATCCGGCGCCGCCGAGGGCGGCCAGCAGCAGGCCCTCCATCATTGACTGCCGCATGAGCCGCCGCCGCGACGCGCCGAGCGCCGCGCGGATCGCCGCCTGCCCGCGGTCCGCGCGCGCCAGCAGCAGGTTGGCGAGGTTCGCCGCCGTGATGAGCAGCACCAGCCCCGACATCGCGAAGAGCAGCGTCAGCGAGGACCCGAAGTTCGCGCGCATGATCTGCACGCCAGAGACCGCGCTCACCACCGGCACGTGCTGCTCCGGGATCAGCGCGCGCTCGCGGTCGGACACGAACGTCTGCGCCTCGAGCCACGACCGCAGGACCTGCGTCGCGTTCGCCGACACCGCGTCCGCCGAGACGCCGGGCTTCAGCCGGCCGATCGCGTAGAGCCAGTGCTGGTCCGGTCGCGCCAGGAGCGAGCTGGCGCCGCGGATGATCGGCTCCTGGCCGATCGGCAGCCAGAGCGCCGACGGGTTGGGCCGGATCGTCTCGCCGAAGAACGACGGATCGGTGATGCCGACGAGCGTAGCGGCGGTGCCGTCCACGTAGAAGGTCGTGCCGATCACGGCCGGGTCGGCGCCGTACTGATCGGTCCACGCCCGGTGGCTCATGACGAACACGGGCGGCGCGCCGGGCGCGTCGTCGCCGGGTTCCAGGAGCCGGCCGGCTTCGGGCCGCACGCCGAGCATGCGGAAGTAGTTGGCCGTGACCCACGTCGAGCGGAGCGACCGCGCCGGCCCGCCGTCGGCCGGCCGGATGCCGGTGGTCGAGCCGCCCGCCTGGAAGCCCGCCAGGTCGGTGAACGCATCGAGGTGGTCGCGGAACTGCTCGAACAGGGGATAGGAGAACAGCGAGAACTCGCGCTGCAGGCCCCCGTTGACGCAGCAGTCGTCCGTCGTGCCGAGCCGCAGCAGCTCGGCCGGCGCGCGAACCGGCAGCGGTCGCAGCATGACCGCGTGGATCAGCGTGAAGATGGCCGTGTTCGCGCCGAGGCCGAGCGCCAGCACCAGCACCGCGACCACGGTGAAGCCGGGCTGCAGGCGGAGGCGGCGGAACGCGTAGCGGAGGTCATCGCGGATCCCGGACATGAGCGGGCACTCCTTCCGCCGGGTTGGACGGCGACATCCGGCGAAGGGTTGTCGCTGATACGATCCCGGAGATGCGCGGCGCGCGGCGGCTGGCCGCCGGCCTGATCGTCTGGGGCGTGCTCCTCGGGAGCGCCGGCTGCGGCCGCGCGCCGGACCCGGCGGCGCCCGCGGCGGCGCGCCCGTCGATCCTGCTCGTCACGCTGGACACGACGCGCGCCGACGCCGTCGGCCCCGACGCCACGCGCGCCACCACGCCCGCGTTCGATGCGCTCGCCGCGCGCGGCCTGCGGTTCCGCCAGGCCTACGCGACGGTGCCCGAGACGCTGCCGTCCCACACGTCCATGCTGACCGGCCTCTACCCGGCCGGCCACGGCCTCCACGAGAACGGCCGCGACCTCGACGCCGCGCATGCCGTGGTGGCCGCGCGCCTGCACGACGCCGGCTACCGGACCGCCGCCTTCGTGTCGGCCTTCGTGCTCGCCCGGCGTTTCGGCCTGGCGCGCGGGTTCGACGTCTACGACGACGCGCTCGGTCCGGATCGGGTGGAACGACGCGCGCCGGAGACGACCGACCGCGCCATCGCCTGGCTCGACCGGGCGGACGCGTCCGGCGGCCCGCTCTTCGTCTGGGTCCACTACTTCGATCCGCACGCGCCCTACGATCCGCCGGAACCCTACCGCGGCCGTCACCCGGATGCGCCGTACTTCGGCGAGGTCGAGGCGATGGACGCCGAGCTCGGCCGGCTGCTCGCGGCGTTCGAAGCCCGCGTCCCCGGCCCCCGTGCCGTCATCGTCGCGGGCGACCACGGCGAGGGGCTGGGCGAGCACGGCGAGGCCCAGCACGGCCGCCTGCTCTACCAGGCGACGATGCACGTGCCGCTGGTGATCAGCGGCCCGGGCGTCGCGCCGGGGGTGGACGACGCGCCGGTCAGCCTGCGGCGGGTGTTCCACACCGTGCTGGACTGGGCCGGCCTGGACCGCGCGCACAGCCTGCGGCCCGGCGCCGATGGCCGCGTGACGACCGACCCGGCCGACGCGGTCGTGCTCGGCGAGGCGATGAAGCCGTTCCTCGAGCACGGCTGGCAGCCCCAGGTGATGGCCGTCGCCGGCGGGCACAAGGCCATCCTGACCGGATCGCTCGAGTGGTACGACCTCGCGGCGGATCCCGGCGAGTCGCGTGACCTCTCGCGCGAGACGCCGCCGCCCGCGCCGGTACGCGAGGCGATCGAGGCGTACCCGATTCCCACGCCGGGCGAGGCCGTGTCGCCGTCCACGCTCGACGCGGCGGGCCGCGAGGCGCTGGCCACGCTGGGCTACGTCGGCGCCGGCGCCGCGCCCGTCGTGCGGCGCGACGCGCCGCGGCCCGTGGACATGGCGCCGTGGTTCGACGCCCTGGATCGCGCGTCCACGCTGTTCGTGCAGGAGCGCTGGGCCGACGTGGTTCCGGTGCTCGAGCGGATTCTCGCCGCCGATCGCTTCAACCTCGACGCGACGCTGCGCCTGGCGACCGCGCAGTCGATGCTCGGACACGACGCGGCGGCGATCGCGGCGTTCGACCGGGCGCGCGAGATCGCGCCGCGATCGGTGGACGTGCGGCTGTATCTCGGCCTGCACTACGCGCGCGGCCGCGACTGGGCGAAGGCGGTGCCGCTGCTCGAGCAGGTGCTGGCCGAGTCACCGCGCCGGCTGCCGGCGCTCGAGGCGCTGGCCCGGCTGCGCCAGCGGCAGGAGCGCGTCGCCGATGCGGTGGACCTCTACCAGCGTGCCTACGCGCTGCGCGCGCCCACGGCGGAGGAGTCGATCGCGCTCGGGCAGCTGGCGATGGCGGCCGGGCGCACGGCGGTGGCGATCGAGGCGTTCGAGCGCGCGCGCGCCGCGCAGGGCGCCGGGTTCTCGCACGACCTGGAACTCGGCGTGCTGCTGTTCGCCGACCGCCGGCTGGCCGAGGCGCGCGACGCGCTCGACCGCGTCCCGCCCACGAGCCGCGACTACCCGATGGCGCTCTTCAAGCGCGCGCAGGTCAGCGTGCTGCTCGGCGAGCCCGACCGCGCCGCGCGCGTCGCGCGCGCCCGCGAGCACGCCGACGCGACGACGCGCCCCCTCATCGCGAACGAGCGCCTGTTCCAGGGGATCCGGTAGCCGCTATTTGCACACGCGCGTCGTCGCGAGCGTGGTGACGGTCGTCACGCTGCTCGAGCCGCCGCCGGACGTCGTCTGCAGCGTCGGGTTGCCGTTGGCGTCGAACGTCTCGGTCGTCACCACGACGCCGCCGTTGACGAGCGTCGTCCGGATGCGGTTCGTGTCGTCGTAGCTGATGTCGCGCCGGTTGCTGAAACCCGGACCGACGTCCTGCGCGACCGTCGGCCGGCCCGACGCGTCCCAGGTCGTGTAGGTCGTGGTCGAGTTGCCCGACGAGCTCGTGTTGTCCGTCCGCGTGACCCGGCCGCTGCCGTCGAAGCTGTTCGTCGCGCCGCTCGTCGAGGTGCCGCCGGAACCGACCTGGGTCGCCGAGATGGTCCGCACCTTCGTCAGCGGCGGGATCACCGTGACCTCGTCCACCAGGTCCGCGATCGAGGCGTAGGTGCTGACCGTGGTCGTCGTGCTGGTCGTGCCGGCGCTGTCGCTGTAGTTGCTGGTGCAGGTGGCCACGGCCGTCGCGGTGTTGATCGTGCACGTCTGCGAGACCGAGGACGTGAAGCCGGTGGCCGTGGTCGCGAAGGTGGCCGACGTGGCGACGTTGCGGCAGCTCGAGGTGCTGCCGCCGCCGGACGAGGGCGGTGGGGGGGGCGTGGTCGTGGGGCTCGACGGGGAACTGCCGCAGGCCACCCCGGCCAGCAGGCACGCCACCACGACCCATCCGCGCGAAGTCCGTCTCATCGTCCCGCTCTCCTTCCGCCCGGCGTCCGCCGGGTCGTCCGTCCGCCCGTCGTTGGAGCCCACCCTCCGGAGTGGTAAGGTGTGCTCCCTTACGCCATGCGCAAACGGCCGGGCGAAACCGTCACGTCGCACGCACGAGACGTGGATGCGCTGTTCAGCCTGGCCTACGAGGAGCTCCGGCGCCTGGCCTCGGCCATCCGCCGCGACGACCCCGCCGCCACGATCAACCCGACGGCCCTGGTCAACGAGGCCTGGATCAAGCTGGCGGCGTCGCCGGGCCTCCGGTTCAACTCGCCGCTGCACTTCCGGCGGGTCGCGGCGCGGGCGATGCGGCAGGTGCTGATCGAGTCGGCCAGGCGACGGCGGGCCGGCAAGCGCGGCGGGGGCGAGGCGGTCGTCACGTTCGACGAGGCCCTCGGCGCGGGCGCCCTCGGCGCGGGCGGCGGCACCGGGGACGAGCTGCTCGCGCTCGACGAGGCGATCGAGGCCCTGACGCGGCTGAGCCCGCGCCAGGGCCAGGTCGTCGAGAGCCGGTTCTTCGGCGGGTTCGAGATGGGCGAGATCGCGGCGATGCTCGGCGTGTCGGAAGCGACGGTCCTCCGGGACTGGCGCGCGGCGCGCGCGTGGCTCGCGCGCGAGGTCGCGCGGAGGTAGGCGGTGGCGTCGCGGGAGACGACGGGAGGGGCCGGCGACTGGGAACGGGTGCAGGCGCTGTTCCACGAGGCGCTGGCCCGGCCCGCGGCGGAGCGCCGGGCCTGGGTCCAGGGCGCCTGTGGCGGCGACGCCGCGCTCGTCGCGGAGGTCTGGTCGCTCGTCGAAGCCGACGCCGCGGGCAGCGCGGTGCTCGACGCCGGGCTGCCCGGCCTCGCCCGCACGCTGCTCGACGAGGCGCACGCGGCGCCGGGGCCGCCGGTGTTCGGGCGCTACCGCGTGCTCTCGCGCCTCGGCGAGGGTGGCATGGGCGTCGTCTACGCCGCGCGCCGCGACGATCTCGAGGCCACGGTCGCCATCAAGGTGCTGCGCCACGCGTGGCTGTCGCCGGCACGGCGGGGGCGGTTCGCCGACGAGCAGCGCATCCTGGCGCAGCTCGATCACCCGGGCATCGCGCGCATCCACGACGCCGACGTCCTGCCCGACGGCACGCCCTGGTTCGCGATGGAGTACGTCGATGGCGTGGCGATCGCCGATTTCTGTCGCGACCGCGCGCTGCCGCTCCCCGCGCGGCTCGCGGTCTTCCGCGACGTGTGCGACGCGGTGGCGCACGCGCACGCCCGCCTCGTCGTGCACCGCGACCTCAAGCCGTCGAACATCCTGGTGCGCGCCGACGGCCGCGTGAAGCTGCTCGACTTCGGCATCTCCAAACAGCTCCAGAGTCCGGGTGAAGCCGACGCGCCGGTGGATCCGACGCGGACCGTCGCGCGCCTGATGACGCCGGCGTATGCGGCTCCGGAGCAGATCGCCGGCGGACCGGTCAGCGTGCAGACGGACGTCTACGCGCTCGGCGTGATCCTCTACGAGCTGGTGGCGGGGCGGCGGCCATTCGACCTGTCGGACCGCACGCCGGCCGAGGCCGAGGCGTTGATCGTCTCCGCCGATCCGCCGCGGCCCTCGACTTCGCCGGACCGCGTCGCCGCGGGGCGCGCGGCCTGGGCCGACCTCGACGTGCTGTGCCTGACCGCCCTGCAGAAGGCGCCCGGGCGCCGGTACGCGTCGGTGGAAGCGCTGGTCCGCGACCTCGATCACTTCCGTCGCGGCGAACCGCTCGAGGCCCGGCCGGACAGGCTCGCGTACAGGGCCGGCAAATTCGCGCGGCGACACTGGCGGAGCCTGGCGACCGCGGCGGTCGTCGGCCTGATGCTTGCCGGCATGGCGACCTACTACACCTGGCGCCTGTCGGCGGCGCGGGCCGGGGCCGTGGCCGAGGCGGCACGCGTCGAGCGCATCCAGCGCTTCATGACGAGCCTGTTCGAGGGCGGCGACGAGGCGGCGGGGCCAGCCGCGGACCTGCGCGTCCGGACGCTGATCGACCGCGGCGCCCAGCAGGCCGCCGCGCTCGACGCGGACCCGGCGGCGCAGGCGGATCTCTACCGGACGCTCGGCGAGCTGTACCAGAAGCTCGGGGAGTTCCCCCGCGCCGACGACCTGCTCGGGCGCGCGCTCGACCTCGATCGGCGCCTCGCGGCGGATGGCGCGCAGGCCGACGCGGGCGCGCCGATCGACGCCGGCGCCCGGGTCGGCGCCACGCTCGTCGCGCAGGCGCTGCTCCGGCTCGACGAGGCGCGGCTCGACGAGGCCGAGCGTCTCGCGCGCGAAGGTCTGGCGCAGGCCCGTGCGACGCGGCCCGCCGTCCACCCGGACGTGGCGCGCGCCACGGCCGCGCTCGGCCAGGTCCTCGAGGCCCGCGGCGACACCACGGGCGCGATCGCGGCCGGCGAGGAAGCCGTGCGCCTCTACGCGGAGGGTGGCGAGCACACGGCGGAGTACGCCGCCGCGCTCGGGCAGCTCGCCGACGCGCACTACTACGCGGGCGACTACGACACGGCCGACGCAATCAACCAGCGCGTCCTCGCGGCCGTGAAGCGGATCTACGGCGAGCGCCACCCGCGGGTGGCCGACGTGCTCATCAACCTGGGCGCCTCACAGGTCGACCGCGGCCGGTACCGCGAGGCCGAGGCGTTCTACCGACCGGCGGTCGCGATCCTCGAGGCGTTCTACGGTCCGGACCACTACCGCACCGCGTCGGCGCTGACGATGCTCGGGCGGGCGCTGGTCTACCAGAAGCAGTTCGACGAGGGCGTGCCGCTGCTCGCACGGGCGCTGGACGTGCAGGAGCGGGTCAACGGTCCGGTGCATCCGCGTGTGGCGTCGGCGTTGAACGACCTCGGGTCCGCGGCGCTCCAGCAGGGCCGGCTCGACGAGGCCGAGGCCCGGTTCCGCCGGATGCTCGACGTGTACCGCCAGGTCTACGCGGGCGAGCACTACCTGCAGGGCATCGCGCTGTCGAACCTGGCCAGCGTGCTGATGGCGAAGGGCGAGGTGGCGCGGGCCGAGGCGCTCTACCGCGAGGCGATCGGGATCTACACCCGCACCCAGGGCGCCGACCACCTGAACACCGGCATCGCGCGGATCAAGCTCGGTCGCGCGCTGGTCCGTCAGCGCCGCTGGCGCGACGCCGAGACGGAGCTCCTGGCCGGCGACGCCATCGTCTCCGCCCGGGCCGCCCCGACGGTCAGCTGGCTGGTCTCCGCCCGTGAGGATCTCGTCACGGTCTACGAGGCGCTCGGCGAACCCGACAAGGCCGCGGCGTACCGCGCGCCGAAGCACCCCTGACGCGGCGGCCCGCGCAAAACGAAACGGGCCCGGCGGCGAACCGCCGGGCCCGTTCAAGGGTTCGACGTTCGAACTTCGACGTTCGAACGTCCCCGCGAATGCGTCCCTAGAACTGGATTCTCACCGCCAGCTGGAACCGCCGCGGGTCGAAGTAGTTGCGCGGCTCCCCGTAGGTCGAGCTGTGGAAGTTCGGGTTGATGTTGTAGCCCGTCTGGCTGTTGAACACGTTGAACAGGTCCCCGACCACCTGGACGTTGTAGCGTCCGCCGGCGAGCGGGATGTTCTGCGTGTAGTTCAGGTCCATCTGCCAGTGGGCGTCCGACCGGTTCGACCCGGCGGGTTCCGCGTAGCGCGACGTGTCGCTCGTCGAGGAGGTCAGCGTGCGGTACGGCTCGTAGCTCCACGTCTCCCACGGCTGGCCGGACTGCGCGACGATGTAGGTGCCGACCGACGCGTTCCAGTCGAGCGAGTAGAAGCCGTAGAGCTTCAGCGCGTGCGGCCGGTCGCCGCGGAGCGTGCCGTCGCGGAAGTTCCAGAGCTGCCGGCCGGCGCCGTCGGCGATGAACGACGACCCGACGAAGATGTTCGCGTCGTTGCTCGTCGTCGAGTTGTCCTGGTCGAAGTTGCCGTAGTAGTGGCTCCACGTGTAGGAGCCGCGCACGAACAGCTTGTCCGACCGGTACTCGGACTCGAACGTCACCTCGTTGTAGCGGGTGTAGGCGCCGTCGAGCTCGGCGATGACGTAGGACGAGCCCGAGATGATCGCGCGCCGGGCGTTCAGGTCCGCGATGTACGGCTCCTGCGGCACCGCGACGCCGTGGACCGTGGCGGGCGGGTCGAAGGCCGTCCGGGCGGTGTTGTTCGTGTCCTCCCAGAAGTGGCTGCCGCGGCGGTGCCGGTAGTAGGCGCGGCCGGTGAGCCGCGGCGTCAGCTGCATCGAGGTGCCGAACACGTACTCGTCGATCCGCCGCGGCGTCATGTCCTCGACGAACAGCTTGCCGGACGAGGACGCGACCGGCTCGACGGCGAACAGCGTGCCCGTCGCGTCGTAGTGGGCGCGGATCGTGGTCGCCAGGTTGCGGTCCCACGACGCGGCGCGGGGCAGCGAGCTGGCGGCCGGGTTGTACCGGGCGAAGCTGGCGAAGACCGTGTCGCCGTCACGGTAGGCCCAGGTCGCGCCCAGGCGCGGCTGCACCATCTTGCCGAACCCGGTCTCGTACATCTTGTACTTGGTGCCCGGGGACTGCTCGTAGCCGGTGAAGTTCGCCGAGCTCTCCTTCAGGC
>JAWKHR010000049.1:0-44290 GCA_041394725.1 Vicinamibacterales bacterium
CGACGTTGCCCCATCCTGCACGGTGCTGCGCGGAGACGCGCTCGTCCACCTGCGCCGCCCGCCCCCGGGGCCCGCCTTCGACCTCGTTTTCCTCGACCCGCCCTACGACGATCCCGCCCTGCCAGACGCCCTCGCGTTCGCCGCGGCGCAGCTGGCCCCCGGCGGCCGCCTCGTGCTGGAACACGCCCGGCGCCGGCAGGTGCCGGACGCGGCGGGCGGCCTGCGGCGGTTTCGGCTGCTCGAAGCCGGCGACAGCGCGTTATCCTTCTATGCGGTGCCGGCCTCATGACCTCCACTGACCGCCTCGCCATCTTCCCCGGAACCTTCGATCCGCTGACCCTCGGCCACGTGGACGTCATCCGCCGCAGCGCGCGTCTGTTCGACCGCGTGACCGTGGCCGTGCTCGTCAACCGCGAGAAGCAGCCGATGTTCAGCGTGGAGGACCGCCTCCGCGCGATCCGGGCGTCGGTGGCCGGCCTGGCGACCGTGGACGTGGACGCCTTCGAGGGACTCCTCGTCGACTACGCCCGCCGACGGGGCGCCACGGCCATCGTGCGCGGCATCCGCGGCGTGTCGGACTTCGACTACGAGTGGCAGATGGCGCTCATGAACCGTCACCTGGATGCCGATATCGAAACCGTGTTCCTGATGCCGGCCGAGCAGTTCACCTACGTCAGCTCTCGGTTCGTGCGCGACATCATCGCGCTCGGCGGACCGCTCGAGGGCCTGGTGCCCGCGCCCGTGCTCGACCTGATCGCGGCGCGCCGCCGCGGCCCGACCCGGCGGGACGCATGACGACGCGCCCGGTGCGCCTCGCCGAGCGGATGGCGCACTTCGGCCTGTCGCCCACGATGCGCGGCACGATGGAGGCCGAGCGCCTGCGTCGCGCCGGCGCGGACGTCGTCGACCTCGGCGCGGGAGAACCGGATTTCCCGACGCCGCCGCACGTCGAGGCCGCGGCGCACGCAGCGCTCGACGCGCACTTCACGAAGTACACGGCGAATCCCGGGATGCTGGACCTGCGCGAGGCCGTCGCCGCGCGCTACCGCCAGGACTATGGCGTCGCGTACGCCGCCGAGGAGGTCATCATCACCGCGGGCGGCAAGCAGGCGCTGCACCACGCCGCCCACGCGCTCGACGGCCCCGGCGACGAGGTCGTCCTGCACGCGCCGTGGTGGCCGACGCTGGCCGAGCAGGTGAAGCTGGCCGGTGCCACGCCCGTCGTCGTGCGCACGCACCCGGACGACGGGTTCGCCATCCGCGCGGCGGACCTCGTCGCGAAGGTCACGCCCCGCACCCGCGCCGTCATCGTCAACTCGCCCTGCAACCCGACCGGCGCGCTGATGAGCGAAGCCGAGGCGCGTCACCTGGGCGAGGCCCTGGCCGGCCGCGACGTCTGGGTGGTCATCGACCTCTGTTACGAGCGCCTCGTCTACGACGACGTGCCGCACAACCTGCCGAAGATCCTGGGCGACGCGATGCGCGACCGGCTGGTGCTGTGCGGGTCGATGTCCAAGGCCTACGCGATGACCGGCTGGCGCTGTGGCTGGATGATCGCGCCGCCCGACGTCGTCAAGGCGGCCAGCGCGCTCCAGAGCCACGAGACGTCGAACGTCAACTCGATCACGCAGAAGGCCGCCGTCGCGGCGCTGGCCGGGCCGCAGCAGTGCGTGGCGGACATGCTGGCGGAGTACAAGGTCCGCCGCGACCAGTTCCGCGAGTGGCTCGCCGAGGAGCCGCGCATCGGCACGTTCGTGCCGCGCGGTGCGTTCTACCTGTTCGTGGACATCGGCGACTTCCTGTCGCCCGACGGCCTGCGCACGTCGCTCGAGTTCGCCGACGCGCTGCTCCAGGAGGAACACGTGGTGGCGACGGCCGGGGAGGCGTTCGACGCGCCCGGCTTCCTGCGCCTCTCCTACGCCACCTCGCTCGACCGGCTGCGCGAGGGTGCCACGCGCCTCATCCGCTTCGCGCGGGCGCACGCGCCGCACGGGACCCGGGCCTGACGCGGGGAGCGCCCGTGTCAGCCCTGCCCCGGGACATCATCGATCGACTCCGCGACATCGTCGGCCCGGCCCACGTCTTCGACGACGAGGCGCGACGGATCGCGTACGGCACGGACGGGACGAAGCAGGGACACCCGGCCGACGTGGTCGCGCTGCCCGCGTCGACCGCCGAGGTGGCGGCGGTCGCGCGACTCTGCGACGAGTCCGGCACGCCCCTCGTGCCGCGGGGCGCCGGCACCGGCTACACCGGCGGCGCCATCCCCACGCACGGCGGCGTCGTCCTGAGCCTCGAGCGGATGAACCGGATCCTCGACATCGACGAGGCGAGCCTCGTCGCCGTCGTCGAGCCGAACGTGGTGACCGGCGACCTGCAGGACGCGGTCGAGGCGCGCGGCCTGTTCTACCCGCCGGATCCCGCGAGCCTGCGCGAGTCGGTGATCGGCGGCAACGTGGCGGAGTGCGCGGGCGGACCGCGCGCGTTCAAGTACGGCGTGACGCGGCAGTACGTGCTGGGCCTCGAGGCGGTACTCGCGACGGGCGAGGTCATCCGCACCGGCGGCCGCACGGTCAAGAACGTCGTGGGCTACGACCTCACGCAGCTCATCGTCGGGTCCGAGGGGACGCTGGCGATCGTCACGCAGATCATCCTGCGCCTGATCCCGAAGCCGCCGGCCGCGGCGACGCTGCGCGCGACGTTCCCGTCCATCGCGGCGGCGGCCGACACGGTCACGCGGCTGATCCGCGCGCGCGTGACGCCCGCGGCGCTCGAGATCGTGGACGGCGCCTGCCTCGCCGCGGTCACGCGCCACCTGGGCGGCGCCCGGCTGGCGCCCGACGGGACCGAGGCGCTGCTCCTGATCGAGGTGGACGGGCTGGCGGCGCAGGTCGCCGAGGAGTCGGCGCGGGTCGAGATCGCGTGCCGCGAAGGAGGCGCGACCGACCTGCTGCGCGCCGACGCGCCAGACGAGCGCGAGGCACTCTGGAGCGTGCGCCGCGCGCTGTCACCGGCGCTGAAGACGATCCGGCCGGTGAAGTTCAACCACGACGTCGTCGTGCCGAAGGGGCGGATTCCGGACCTGTTCGCGCTGGTCGCGCGCCTCGCGCGAGCGCACGGCGTGGACATCCCGTGCTTCGGCCATGCCGGCGACGGCAACATCCACGTGAACATCATGGTGGACGACACCGGCGACGCCAGGCGCCGCGCCGCGGCGGCCGAGGTCGCGCTGTTCGAGGGCGTCGTGGCGTTGGGTGGGTCGATCAGCGGCGAGCACGGCATCGGGACGAAGAAAGCGGCGTTCATCGGCCTCGAGCTGACGCCCGAGACCATCGCGACGATGCGGCGCGTGAAGGCCGCGTTCGATCCGAGGGGGATCCTGAACCCGGGGAAGATCTTCGGTGACGGCGGCGGGCAATGATCGGCGAATCGGTCATCGACCCGGCCGCCAGGGAGTCGAGCATCGAATGCGGCGTCTGATCGCCCTCGCGCTGGTCGCGATCCTGTGGCCCGTCGCGGCGTCAGGCCGGCAGGATCGGCCGTCGCCGGTGATCGTGGTCCTCGAGACAGGGAAGGGGGCGATCGAGATCGAGGTGGACGTGGCCCGCGCGCCGGTGACGGCGGACAACTTCCTGCGGTACGTGGACGGCGGCTTCTACGACGGCGGGCGGTTCCATCGGACGGTCCGGCCTGACACGGAGACCGACACGGCCAACCCCATCCAGGTGATCCAGGCGAGCCGGGCGCGCGGGAGCGGGCGGCAGGGCTTTCCGCCCATCCCGCTCGAGCGGACCTCGACGACGGGGCTGCGGCACGTGGACGGCGCGGTATCGATGGCGCGCGTCGCCGGCCGGCCCGATTCGGCGGGCAGCGATTTCTTCATCTGCATCGGCGACCAGCCGGCGCTCGACTTCGGCGGCGCGCGCAATGCGGACGGCCAGGGGTTCGCGGTCTTCGGCCGCGTCGTGAAGGGCATGGACGTCGTGCGCGCGATCCAGGCCGCGCCCGTCCGGCCGGGCACGCAGACCCTGGCCGAGCCGGTGGCGATCGCGCGGGCCGCGCGGAAGCGGTGAGGAGGCTGGTCGGGATGACGCACGTGAGAGGCACTCTCCGAAGCCTGCGGCGATCCCCCGCCTACAGCGCGACCCTGGTCACGGTCGTCGCGATGGCCATCGCGCTCGGCGCGGCGACCTGCACCGTCGTTGAGAGCGCATTCCTTGGCGCGCTGCCGTTCGATCGTCCGGAAGCGCTTCACCTGGTCGGGGCCTCCCGGGTGCCGGGAGCGATGTGGCCCGGCATGCTGTCGGGCCGCGAGATCTCCGCCGTCCAGGCACAGCTGCCCGGCCTGCCGGGGACGGTCCTGATGGCGGGGCGGCCGGTGCTGGCGCGCGTGGGCGGCGTGGACCTGCGATCGGCCGCGGTCGACGCGCGGTTCCTCGACGTCGTCGGCGTGCGCCCGGCGCTCGGCGGCTTCGACCCCGGTGATTTCGACTGGGGGCCCGCGCTCAGGCCGCCGGAACTCGTGCCCGTGCTGATCACCGACGAGGCGTGGCGGACCCGGTTCGGCCGTGATCCCGACATCGTCGGCCGGGAGGTCGTGATCATGGAGCGCGGCGAGCGTCGGACCGGCCTCCGCATCCGGGGCGTCCTGCCGCCTGACTTCGTCTTTCCCCTGGACGCCGGCGAGACGCGAGCGGACGTCATCGCGGCCAGCGGGATTCCAGGCGCGGCTGTCTGGCCTCGCATGGCGGCCCGACAGTTCCAGCTGCTCGTGCGAATCACTCCGCCACGATCCTTCGCCGAGGTGGCGGGTGCGCTCGAGCGCGCCCAGGCCACCCTGCTCGACGGCCGGCCGGCCGATCCTTCGCGCGTGGATCCCTCGGTTCCGTCCGCCGCGGCATCCGCGTCATTCGACCTGCAGCCGATCGGACGGCTGTGGGGCGCCGACGAGCGCACGGCATTCCGGCCGTTGGTGGCGGCCGCCGCGCTGCTCCTGCTGCTCACCGCGGTGAACGTGACGGGGCTGGTCGCCGCGCGCACCATCGCGCGCCGGCCGGAACTCGCGATCCGGAGGGCCCTCGGCGCGTCGGCCCGCGATATCGCCTGGCAACTGGCCGGCGAGATCGGGTTCCTGATGGCGATCGCCGCGCTCGCCGCCTGGTGGCTGGCGCGTCCGCTCGTCACCATCACGCTGGGCCTGCTGCCGGACTCCGTCACGCTGCTGCGGCAGCCGGCCGTGGACGCGCGGGCGCTGGCGGTGGCCATCGGACTCGGTGTTGCCGTGACGCTCATCGTCGCGGTCTGGCCCGCGGTGCTGGCCACGCGCACCGGCCGTCCGGCCCGGCTGGCGTCCGGAGCGTCGGCAGGCAGTCGCGCCGGACGACGGTCGGCGTTCCTGATCGTCACGACACAGACGGCGTTCGGCTGCGTCCTGATCGTGGCTGGCGCGCTGACCGCGGTCAGCCTCTCCCGCGTTCGCGCCGCGGAGCTTGGTTTCCACCGTGAAGACCTCGCGGTGGTCGAGGTCGAAGGACGGCGCTTCAGGGACTTCGCGGACGTCGCGGACCAGTTGCGCCGGGGCCTGGACGCGCTGCGCGAGATGGACGGCGTGCGGGCCGTGGCCGCGGCGTCGGTCCGGCCGTTCGACGCCGGGTCCGTGCCCTTCACGACGGTCGCGCCCGAGGGCGTGACGGCGCGGCCCGAAGGCGTGGCGGAACGACGCGTTGACCGGGCGTTCTTCGACGTGGCCCGACTGTCCGTGCTGGAGGGGGCGTTGCCGACGGAAGGCGAGTGGCGCGACGGCGCGCCGGTGGCGGTCGTGAGCCGGACCGCGGCGCGGTTGCTGTGGCCGGACCGCTCCGCGCTCGGGCAGGTGCTCACGCGCTTGCGGCCGGTGCCGGGCGCGTCCGATCCCCGGCGGATCGTGGCCGCCGTCGTCGGCGACGCGCGCTGGCAGGCCCTGGACGCCCCGCCGGTGGGCGACGTGTACCTGCCGGGCGTGATCCAGGCGACGACCGTGGGCATCGGCGCACTCGTGCAGACGACCGGGGACGCGTCCGACGTCGCCGCAAGGGCCGCGCGGGAGCTCACCGCGCGGGGACTGACCGTCCGCCGGGCGGTCGCGCTCGAGGACGCGATGGCGTCTTCCACGCGTGCCCGTGTGCTGCCCGTCTGGTTGTTCGGCACGCTCGGCGCGTCGGCGCTCGCCATCGTCGCCGTCGGCGTCGTCGGGCTCGTCACGATGACGGCGGCGCAGCGGACGCGCGAACTGGTCATCCGGGTGGCGCTCGGCGCGACGTCCGGCGGCGTCACGCGACTGCTGGTGCGTGATCAGCTGGTGGCGGTCGGAGCGGGCCTGGCGGTGGGCCTGGTCGCGAGTGTGTGGACGGCGCGCTGGGTCGAGAGCCAGCTCTACGCGACCCGCGTCTACGACCTGACGATCTGGGCAGCCGCGGCCGGAGTGCTCGGGCTTGTGGCGGTGGCGGGGGCGACGCTGCCGGCCGTCCGGGCCGCGCGCGTGGATCCGGCGCGGCTGCTGAAGGCGGAGTAGGGCGAGCACCCTTCCCCCGGCCCGCCCTTCCGCGCTACCGTGATCCCATGGTCGTGGCCGTCATCGGCGCGTCGTCGCATCGTCACAAGTTCGGCAACAAGGCCCTGCGAGCCTTCCGGAACCAGGGGCATACGGTGATCCCGGTCAACCGGCACGAGGCCGAGGTGGAGGGCGAGCGCGCGTACCGGAGCGTGCTCGACTATCCCGGCGCCATCGACGAGGCCACGGTCTACGTCCCGCCGGATGAGGGGCTGTCGGTGGTGGAGGACATCGCGAAGAAGGGGATCCCGATCGTCTGGCTGAACCCCGGCGCCGACGGCGCCGCCGTGGTCCGGCGTGCCCGCGACCTGGGCCTGGACACCCGCGTCGCGTGTTCGATCCTCGCCCAGGGGGAATCGCCGGGGGACTACTAGGGGGACGGGCTTGCGGAACTTCGAAGTTTGAAGTTCGAACTTGGAACCGTGGTGGTCGCCTTCGGCGACATCCGGTCTCTTCCTGCCCCTTCCTGCCTCCGGCGGGGTGGCCGGGCGGGCCGTCCGGGTGGATCCGGGAAGGTCGCCGGCGAAGCCGGCCACCACGGTTCGAAGTTCGCAGTTCGAACTTCAAAGTTTCTCGCGTGTGCTATACTCCTAACGTCCGTCCACAAAAGCGGCTGAATCCTCAGCCGCGGCACGTCTCAACCTCAGTCACAACCCAACTTTGACCAGTTCCAATCACCATGGCGAATCAATCCAAGCGCTCCTCGGGGCGGCAGCCTGCCGAACCGCCCGTCACTGACACCGACACCCAGGTGGAGGTCGCCGAGGCCGAAGAGGCCGCGACCAGTGAGCCGGCCCCCAAGGACGCCCCCCGCTCCGGCAAGCCCCAGACCCTCAACATCAACGACCTGAAGGACATGAGCATCCAGAAGCTCACCCAGGTCGCCAAGGACCTGAACGTCGCCGGCGCGACGGGCATGCGCAAGCAGGACCTGATCTTCCAGATCCTCAAGGCGCAGACCGAGCTGAGCGGGTTCATGTTCTCGGAGGGCGTGCTCGAGGTGCTGCCCGACGGGTTCGGGTTCCTCCGGGCGCCCGACTACAACTACCTGCCGGGGCCCGATGACATCTACGTGTCGCCCTCGCAGATCCGCAAGTTCGACCTGCAGACCGGCGACACGGTGTCGGGCCAGGTCCGGCCGCCCAAGGACGGCGAGCGCTACTTCGCGCTCATCAAGGTCGAGGCGGTCAACTTCGAGTCGCCCGACCAGGCGCGCAACAAGCTGTTCTTCGAGAACCTCACGCCGCTCTACCCGCAGGAGCGCCTGAAGCTCGAGACCAGCCCCGAGAACCTCTCGGGCCGGGTCATGGACCTGATGACGCCGATCGGCAAGGGCCAGCGCGGCCTGATCGTCGCGCCGCCCCGCACGGGCAAGACGATGCTCCTGCAGTCGATCGCGCAGTCGATCACGACCAACCACCCCGAGGTCTACCTCATCGTGCTGCTCATCGACGAGCGGCCCGAGGAGGTCACCGACATGCAGCGCTCGGTCCGGGGCGAGGTCATCTCGTCCACGTTCGACGAGCCGGCGCAGCGGCACGTCCAGGTGGCCGAGATGGTCATCGAGAAGGCGAAGCGCCTCGTCGAGCACAAGAAGGACGTCGTGATCCTGCTCGACTCGATCACGCGCCTCGCGCGCGCCTACAACACGGTCGCACCGCCCTCGGGCAAGGTGCTCTCGGGCGGCCTCGACTCGAACGCGCTCCAGAAGCCGAAGCGGTTCTTCGGCGCCGCCCGGAACATCGAGGAGGGCGGCTCGATCACGATCATGTCCACCGCGCTCATCGACACCGGGTCGCGCATGGACGACGTGATCTTCGAGGAGTTCAAGGGCACGGGCAACATGGAGATCCACCTCGACCGGAAGCTGGTGGACAAGCGCGTGTTCCCCGCGATCGACATCATCAAGAGCGGCACCCGCAAGGAGGAGCTGCTCATCCCGAAGGACGACCTCAACCGCATCTGGGTCCTCCGCAAGGTCCTCACGCCGCTGTCGCCCGTCGAGGCGATGGAGCTGCTCCTCGACAAGATGAGCAAGACCAAGAGCAACGCCGACTTCCTCGCGGCGATGCAGAAGATGGGGTAGCGGCGCGCCTGGAGGCCAGCGCGCCGCTCATTGGTGATTGGTGATCGGCGATTGATGATTGATTGACGATTGCCAATTGCCAATTGGGATTGCCAAATTGCCAATTGGGATTGACGATTGCCAATCGGCGATTGGAATTGCCAATTGGGATTGACGATTGACGATTGACGATTGACGACGCCGGGCCCGGCTGGGAGTTCCCGCCGGGCCCGGCGTCCGTACGTCAGTCTTCGCGGCCGGCGGGTTCGAGGGCGGCGTCGGTCTCCGGGGCGACCGGGGCGTCCACGGCCGGGAGGGGCGTGGCTGGCGGCTCGGGGAGCGGCGCGGCGGCCGTGCCCAGCATCTCGCGCAGTTCGCCGCCCTCGACCACTTCCTTCTCGAGCAGGCGGGCGGCCAGGTCGTTCAACGTGTTCCGGTGGTCGCGCAGCAGGTCCTGCGCGGTCACTTCCGCGGTGGAGATGATGCGCCGGACCTCGGCGTCGATGAGCCGTGCCGTGTCCTCGGCGTGCGGCCCGCGGTCGCTGCCGAAGGGCCCGTCGAGGAACGCGTTGCGCCGGCGCCCCTCGTGGTTCACGGGGCCGATCTCGTCGCTCATGCCGAACTCGGTGACCATCGACCGCGCGATGTCCGTGGCGCGCAGCAGGTCGTTCTGCGCGCCGGTGCTGACCTCGTCGTAGACGATCTGCTCCGCGGCGCGGCCGCCGAGGAGGACGGCCAGCTGGCGCTCGAGGTCGCTCTTGGTGAGCAGGTACCGGTCCTCGAGCGGGAGCTGCATCGTGTAGCCCAGGGCGCCGAAGCCGCGCTGCACGATCGAGATCTTGTGCACCGGGTCCAGGTTGGGCAGCACGGTGGCGACGATCGCATGGCCGCCCTCGTGGAAGGCGACGCGGCGGCGTTCGTTGACGTTCATCACGCGCTTCTTTTCGAGGCCCGCGATGACGCGGTCGATCGCCTCGTCGAAGTCGTTGCGGTCGACCGCCAGCTTGTCGCGCCGCGCCGCCAGCAACGCGGCTTCGTTCACCAGGTTCGCGAGGTCCGCGCCGGCGAACCCCGCCGTGCGGCTCGCGATGACCTGCAGGTCCACGCCGTCGGCCAGCTTGACCTGCTTCACGTGAATCCGCAGGATCGCCTCGCGCCCCTTGACGTCGGGCTTGTCGACGAGCACCTGCCGGTCGAACCGGCCCGGGCGGAGCAGCGCCGGGTCGAGCACCTCCGGCCGGTTCGTCGCGGCCATGATGATGACGCCCTTCTTCGAGTCGAAGCCGTCCATCTCGGCCAGCAGCTGGTTCAGCGTCTGTTCGCGTTCCTCGTGTCCCCCCATCGGCGACTGCGTCCGGACCTTGCCGAGCGCGTCCAGTTCGTCGATGAAGACGATGCACGGCGCCTTGGCCTCGGCCTGGCGGAAGAGGTCGCGCACGCGGGCGGCGCCCACGCCCACGAACATCTCGACGAACTCCGATCCGCTCAGGCTGAAGTAGGGGACCTTCGCCTCGCCGGCGACCGCGCGCGCCAGCAGCGTCTTGCCGGTCCCGGGCGGCCCCACGAGCAGGACGCCCTTCGGGATGCGTCCGCCGAGCGTCGTGTACTTCCGCGGCGTCTTGAGGAAGTCGACGATCTCCTTGAGCTCCTCCTCGGCCTCGTCCACGCCGGCGACGTCCGAGAAGCTGACCTTCACGTCGTCCTCGGCGTAAATCTTCGCGCGGCTGCGCGCGAACGACATGATGCCGCCCTCGGCCCCGCTCATCCGCCGGAAGAAGAACATCCAGATCGCGACGATCAGCAGGATGGGCAGGAACAGTCCCAGCAGTTCGCCGAGCCAGCGGTTCTGCGTCTCGCCCGTGAACTGGACGTTGTGGTCCGTGAGGGCCTTGACGAGGTCGGGGTCGTCCACCGGCACGGTGTGGAACGGCTTGTCGTTGCCGTCGCCGTCCTGATAGGTGCCGCGGATCGCGTCCGGGCCGACCGTGACCTCCTTGACCTGGCCCTGCTGGACGAGCGTCTTGAACTGCGAGTACTGCAGCACCTCGCCGGAGCTCATCGACGCGAAGACGCCGTTCAGGATGAGCAGGAGCCCGATGAGCGACACGCCGAACCACACCGGCGAGAGCAGGGGCCGGCGGGGCGGCGGCCGCTTGGGGCCACGGGGCGTGGGAGGCGTTTCGGCTGGTGGCATGTCGGCCCTGTCGTCAGGCGCTCGCGACCGGCGCCGCGCGCCGGAGCGTGAGCGCCCCGTTCTCGACGTCCATCCGCACGACGTCGCCTTCCGTGAACTCGCCCTGGAGCACGGCCAGGGCCAGCGGGTCGAGGACCCGCCGCTGCAGCGTCCGCTTCAGCGGGCGGGCACCGTAGATCGGATCGTAACCTTCTTCGATGATTCTGTCTCGCGCCGCGTCGCTCAGGTCGAGCCGGATCTTGCGCTCCTCGAGCCGCCGGCCGAGCTGGGCCAGCTGGATGTCGATGATCCGCCGGATGTCGTCCCGCGTCAGCGAGTGGAAGAAGATCACCTCGTCGATGCGGTTCAGGAACTCCGGCTTGAAGTGCTGCCGGAGCGCCTCGGTGAGCTGCCGCCGGGTGCCCTCGTCGATCGCGGCGTCGCCGGCCGCGGCCCGATCCGCGATCAGGTGGCTGCCGACGTTCGACGTCATGATCACCACCGTGTTGCGGAAGTCCACGGTGCGGCCCTTCCCGTCGGTCAGCCGTCCGTCGTCGAGCAGCTGCAGCATCACGTTGAGCACCTCGGGGTGCGCCTTCTCGATCTCGTCGAAGAGCACCACCGCGTAGGGCCGGCGTCGGACCGCCTCGGTGAGCTGGCCCGACTCCTCGTAGCCGACGTACCCGGGCGGCGCGCCGATCAGGCGCGAGACCGTGTGCTTCTCCTGGTACTCGGACATGTCGATCCGGACCATCGCCTGCTCGTCGTCGAACAGGAACTCGGCGAGCGCGCGCGCGAGCTCCGTCTTGCCGACGCCGGTCGGGCCGAGGAACACGAAGCTGCCGAGCGGCCGGTTCGGGTCCTGGAGCCCGGCCCGCGCGCGCCGGATCGCGTTCGCCACGGCCTCGACCGCCTCGTCCTGGCCGATTACGCGCTGGTGCAGGCGGTCCTCCATGTTGACGAGCTTCTGGATCTCGCCCTCCATCAGCCGGCTGACCGGGATGTGCGTCCACCGCGAGACGACCTCGGCGATGTCCTCCTCGTCCACCTGCTCCTTGAGCATGCGCGGGCCGGCGCCGCCGCCGGCCGCCGCGTCCTGCTCGTGCGCGGCAATCAGCCGCTCGAGCTCCGGGATCCGGCCGTACTGCAGCTCCGACGCGCGGGCGTAGTCCCCCGAGCGCTGCGCCTGTTCCATCTCGACGCGGAGCCGGTCGAGCTCCTCCTTCTGGGCGCGCACGCCCTGGATCGCATCTTTTTCCTGCTGCCACTGCGCCGCCAGCCGGGTCCGCGTGCCCTTGAGCTCCGCCAGCTCGCGCTCGAGCTTCTCGAGGCGGTCCTTCGACGCCGCGTCGGATTCCTTCCGGAGCGCCTCGCGCTCGATCTCGAGCTGCATGATCCGCCGCTCGACCTCGTCGAGCTCGGCGGGCATCGAGTCGATCTCCATGCGCAGTCGCGAGGCGGCCTCGTCGATCAGGTCGATCGCCTTGTCGGGCAGGAACCGGTCGGTGATGTAGCGGTTGGAGAGCACCGCCGCGGCGACGAGCGCCGAATCCTTGAACTTCACCCCGTGGTGGATCTCGTAGCGCTCCCGCAGGCCGCGCAGGATGCTGATCGTCCTCGACGGTCGGTTCTCGACCAGCACCGGTTGAACCGGCGCCTGGTCGCCGCGTCCTCTCGATGGCTTCCGGGTACTGTCGAGCGTGGTCGCCGATCGTGTGCAGCTCGCCGCGGGCGAGCATCGGCTTGAGCGGTACTATGGCGTCGATCGAGCCCCCGGCCGCGCGCCCGCGCCGATGACCGTGTGCAGCTCAGTTGATGAACAGCACGATCCGGCCCTGGCCGAGGCGATCTCCTTCAGAACCGCCTTGAGCCGCTCCGAACTCGCCGCGCACTTCGCGCCGGCCGGGCGAGCGCGGCCATGTCGAGCGCGATGATCTTCTTTGTCGCGCAGACCCTCCGGGACGTCCCCGCGCACGATCCGGTAGCGCCAGGCCCGACGATGGCCGTCTTGCCGACGCCGGGCTCGCCGATGAGCACCGGGTTGTTCTTCGTCCGCCGCGCCAGCACCTGATCACCCGCCGGATCTCGTCGTCGCGGCCAAGATGATCAGTCGAGCTTGGCCTCTGCGCGATCGCCGTCAGGTCGCGGCCGTAGCGCTCGGCGCCGCCCGGGCATCGCTTGCCCTCGGGATTCTGGTCGGTCACCCGCTGCGATCCGCGGACCTCGGTCAGCCTGAGGATGCGCTCAGGCGTGACGCCGAGGTCCTGGCTGCCCGCGCGGCGGGCGCGCGTCCGCCCTCACTGGCGATGGCCGCAGCAGTGCTCGGTGCTCGTGGCATCGTCCTTCAGGCCCGCGGCGGTGGTTCGCTCGGCGGCCTCGGCCACCCGGCGGAACTGGGCCGACGGCGCTGGCTGCGCGCCGCCCTGGGCGTGCGGCAGCTTCGGCGAGGAGGGCCTCGACGGCCTTGGTCAGTCGTGGCCGATCCACGTTCATCTTGCCGAGCACTGCCGGCACGATGTCCTCGCGCCGCGAGCAGCGCCAGCAGCAGGTGTTCCGGCATGATCTCCGTTCCCGGCGGTCGGCCGCCTGCTGGGCGGCGACGACGGCTTCCTGGGCCTTTTTCCGTGTAGCGGGAGAGATTCATGCTGTCCGTCCTTCCTCGAAGCCGCCTTCAACGCCTCGTAGTGCCGTCGCGCCTGTCGCTCAGGGCCTGGGCACCCGGCGGCTGACCGTCGCGTAGATCGCCGCGCGCCGCGTCCTTGCCGACGCCGCCTGGCATGCTGCAGTGGCCGCGCAGCCGGAACACCCGGCCGCCGCGCGCCGGCCGGGACCTTCAACCGCAGGGTCGAGCCCGGACAGGGCCGGCACGACGACCTCGCCGCCGAGCACTGCCGTCGTCACCGGCACGGCGACGCGCGTGCCAGGTCCTGGCCCTTCCGATCGAACCCGCGGTGGGGAGCAGGTGGAGCTGAGGAACAGGTCCCTGCCGCCTGACGCGTCGCCGGCCACGCGGATCCGGATCCTTCGTCCACGCCCGCCGGGATGCGCACGTCCACGGTGCGCTGCGACCTGTCGTTCTGGATCACCAGGCGCCGGTTCCGGTGCCCTGAACGCCTCTTCGAGCGTCAGATCCAGCGGCTGGGTCCGGGTGGAGGCGCCGGCCGCGTGGCGCTGCGACCGCGTGCTGCGTCCGTGCCGCCCATCCCGGCGCCGTCGCACAGTTCGCGCCGCCGGTGAAGAACGTGTGGAAGCAGTCCGAGAACGGGTCCCGCCCGCCGAACAGCGACTCCATTTCCTCGGGCGTCATCGTCCGGTAGTGCGACCGGCCGTCGCCGGCGCCGCCGAAGGGCGAGGACTACAGGCCGGGTCGCGGTCCACTGGTCGGACTGGGCCGCCTCTGCTCGCACATCTTCCAGTTGGCGCCCAGCTCAGGATTTCTTCCGCGGCCTGGGTCGCCCAGGACCTCGTAGGCCTCGTTGGATCGCCTTGAACTTCGCTCATGTCGGCGTTGCCGGGGTTGAGGTCCGGGTGAACTGCGCGCCAGCTGCGATACGCCTTCTGATTCCGCTTCGGAGGCGTCCGCGACGCCGAGCGTCGCGTAGTAATCGCGAAATTCCATACGTGGCGGGAAGCCGACCCGACGGGGTCAGTCCTCCGTCTCTCTCCAGTCCGACCAGCCGCAGCTCGTCACCTCGTCGCGCAGGCGGCGCACGTCCGCCCGCGCGGGCCCGCGTCCTCGCCACCGAGCGGCGCAAGCCGCTGGACCACCTCCGCGATCGAGAGTAGCCGCTGGACGCCGGCCAGGTTGATGCCGGCGCCGTCCACGACTTCTTGATCAGGCGCAGGCGGTCGATTTCCTCACGCGTGTAGACCTCGCATGCTGCCGAGTGCGGTGGCCGCACCAGCCCCAGTCGCTCTACTTCCAGCGTCCGCGGGTACTAGCAGGCTGGCGGCCGTGCTGATCAGCCACAGCTCGGGCGCGTTCGAAGCCATATCACGATTCGAGCATAGGCATTGATACGGTCCGTGTTAATGTGGCGGCGCGCCCTGGGTGGCCGGCGGCGCCCGGGCCCCGTCGACGCGTTTCGCGGCGATTTGCCCGATACTGGCGTCAGACCGGTGCTGTTCGACTTCCACTTCGCCGATCTCGTCACGGTCGGCTCCTCGTCGTCCTCGAGGGCCTGCTGGTTGCCGACAACGCGCTGGTCAGCGGCCATCATGGTCCTCGGCCTGCCGCGCGACCAGCACCAGAAGGCGCTGCGCCACGGCTCCTCGGCGGATCTGCACCCGTATCCGCCACGCCGCGGCGGCGTGCCTGATCCGATATGGCCGTGGGTGAAGCTGGCGGGCGGCCTCTACCCTCCGTGACCTCACCTGGAGTCACTTCGCCTCGGGGCGGTCGGCCGAGGAACGGCGGGGTGTTGCGGCGCGGTCGGTCTCTCGGCTCTCCGCGTTCTGGGCGACCGTGGTACGGGTCGAGCTCGTCACCTCGGGTGTCTTCATCGACTCGATCCTCGTGCCGTGGCGATGTCGCCGAAGCTGTGGGTCGTCGTCACCGGTGGGATCCGGCATCATCGCGATGCGGGATCGTGGCGGGCCAGCTCATCGAGCTGATCCGGCGGTATCCGAAGGCGATCGTGACGGCGCGTTCCTCATCATCGCCTGGGTCGGCCCGCTTTCGCTGGCGCGCACCAGATGGTGGGTGCCGTTCGAGGTGCCCAAGTCGATTTCCCTCGGGCTCATCGTCGTCATCTTCGTCGTGTCCTACGTCTACGCCCGCCGCCATCCCTCCGCGTCCGACGGCGCCTGAGCCGATCCGCCGCCGTCCGGCGACGGCCCAGGCCCGGGATCACGATTCTGTCGCCCGAGCGGCAGAACTGTGCGGCATCCCGGCTTCCGCACCCCGCGCTGGCAGCGGGCCGGCCGCGCGATGTATCGAAACGGCCACAGATCACGGGCATCCTGAGACGCCTGGTGGAGCCGTCTCGCAGGCACGGCTGTTGCTCGGTCGTCATCCGGGGGAAACCGTCCCGGCATGACACGCATCATCTCGACTCGCTTCGGCCGGCCGTCCGAGCACCATTCGCCTGCGGCGAACGACGGCGTGCTCGTCCTGGCGACCTCCGACCATGTGGCCGACGCCACGGGAAGCGTCCCGGCGGATGCCGCCCTGCCGGTGACGACGGTCACCGAGGTGATGGAGGCGGTGAGGCTCCTTCGGACCAGCGCGTTCGCGCTCGCGGTCGTGGACCTGTCCGACGCGCGCACCGCCATCGGAGCCATCCGGATTCTGCGCACGCAACAGCCGGAACTTCCCATCGCCGGGCTCGCCGATCCGGCGAACCCGGTCACGTCCGCCGAGGCCCTGCAGGAAGGCGTGAGTGCGGTGCTGATGGCGCCGCTGTCGATGACCGACCTCGAGGTGCTCGTGGCGAACCAGCACGACCGAGGTGCGGGCGACGCGTCCGACCCGGCCGCGCGCGGTCCCGCGCCCGACGAGGACGCGGTGTTCGCGCAGTCGTCGTCGATGCGCGAGGCCATGGCGCAGCTGCACGGCGTCGCCGGGACGGCCGAGGGGGTGTGCCTGGTGGGAGAGCCGGGCTCGGGCCGGGGGCTCCTGGCCCGCGCGCTTCATCGCCTCGGCGACGCGTCCCGGCCGTTCCTCGAACTCGACGTCGCCGACGGCACGCCGCCCGAGGTGGAGCAGCGGCTGTTCGGGCATCCGTCGCGGCCGGGATCCACGTCGGATCTGGAACGGGTCGGCCCGTCCGGGGCGCTCGCGCGGGCGGGCGGCGGCACGCTGGTACTGCGTCACCTGACGGCGCTGTCGGCCCGGGCGCAGGCGCGGCTGGTGCGCGCGTGGCGCGATGGCGAGGCCGCCGGGCCGGACGGCGACGTCGTGCCGATGCCGGGCCGCCTGGTCGGCCTCGTCGAGCCCGGCATCGATGACGTGGTCGCCGAGGGCGGCCTGCGCGCGGACCTGCTGAGCCGGGTGATGCCGGCGCGGGTGGAGGTGCCGGCGCTGCGTCGCCGGCGCGAGGACATCGCCGCGCTGGCCGTGCACCAGCTCGCGCGGCTGTCCGCGACGGGGACGCCGCCGCGGCGGTTCACCCGCGCCGCGCTGACCGTGCTCGCGGCGCTGCCGTATCCAGGCAACGCGCGCCAGCTCGAGGCCCTGGTGGCCACGGTCGCGGCCGCGGCGCCGCGCCCGCTGATCCAGCTCGAGGACGTGCTCGCGCACGCGCAGCTCGACGGCGCGATGCCGCGCATCGAGAGCTACGCGTCGCTGCGGGAGGCGCGCGCGCAGTTCGAGCGCGACGCGATCAGCGCGGTGCTGCTGCGGCACCGCGGCCGGGTGAGCGAGGCGGCGCGGGCGCTCGGGATCCAGCGGACCAACCTGTATCGCAAGGTCCGGCAGCTCAACGTCGAGCGGTCGCTGCTCGCGCCGAGGAAATGACGCATGGCGAAGCCGTCGTCCGCCGCGCCGTCGGTCGTCGACCGGATGGTGGCGCTCGTGCCGATGAAGGGCGCGCTGCTCCAGGCCGGCGCCCGGCTCCCCGTCGGGTGGCGCTCGTACGCGGCGTGCCGGGCGCTGACGGCCATCTCGCGGCGGTATCCGCCGGACGGCGGCGTGCTGACGTCGAACATGGGCATCGCGAGCGGGCTGCGCTGCCGCGTGTCCGTCCGACACCCGGTGGCGGTGTTCGGCCGGCCCGACATGCTGCGCGGGCTGCGCGGACCGCTCGCACTGGCGGCGGCCCTCTGCGAGGAGAGCGACGCCTTCCTCGACGTCGGTGCGGGGCTCGGCTGGTTCACGTTCTACGTCCGCGCGCGGTGCCGGACCCTGCTGCCCGTCTACGCGTTCGAGCCGGACCCGGCGCGCGCCGAGCGGCTGATCGAGAACATCCGCGCCAACGGACTCCGCTTCGTCCACGTGTTCAACGACGCCGTGGGCGCGCGCGATGGCGACGAGTCCCGCCATCGCGTGAAGACGGACACGCTCGTCGAGGGCCTCGCGGCGACGTTCGACCAGGACACGGCGGCGCACGGGCCGTCGGTCACCGTCCGGTCGCTCGCCAGCCTGGCGGGCACGCTCGGCTTCAAGGCAGCGTGCGCGCGGGTGGACGTGGCCGGGGCGGAGTACCAGTTCCTGCAGGGCGCGGGCGACGCGTTCGCGCGCGTGCCGTTCCTGCTGATGGCCGTGCAGCCGCCCGCGCATCAGCGCGGCTTCGTCCCGGAGCTGATGTCACGCGGCGGCTACCAGGCGTACTACGTGGACGACTACCGTCTCGAGCCGTCCGACGACGGCGCGCACCGGGCCCGGGAGGGCCAGTCGTACTGGCTGTTCTGCCGGCTCTCCCCGGACGCGCTGGGCCGCCGGCTGGCGCACACGCGGCTCGCCATCGGGTCCGGCGAGGCCCGGAGCGTCCGGAGGCGGCCATGAGCCGCCGACTTTCGTTGGACCCGTGCCCCGGATGTGGTGTGATGCCGTGCCGGGGCTTTTTCGGGCCGCGCGCGGCAGGGGGCCCCTCGACTCATGCGTATCGCCTTTGATCTCGACGGCGTGCTGGCCGATCTGCACGAGCCCTTCGTGCGCGAAGCGCGCGCGCTCTTCCCGTCGCTCGACGCGGCGTCGCTGACGCTCGCCGACGTCGGCGCGTCGCCGACCGGCGATCGGGCCGCGGCCACGCCAGCGCGCCTGCCCGCGCTCGACCACGGCCCGACGCCGGAGCAGTCCGACGCGGTGTGGCGCAGCCTGGCCGCGCGACCCGACTTCTGGGAAACGCTGGCCGAGTGCGAGCCCGGCACCATCGCGCGGCTGGCCGCGCTGGCCGAGGAACGCCGGTGGGACGTCCTCTTCATCACGAGCCGGCCGACGTCGGCGGGCCGGACGGTGCAGCGCCAGACGCAGCGATGGCTCCAGCGGCACGGCTTCGACCTGCCGAGCGTGTACGTCGTGCACGGATCGCGCGGGCAGGTCGCGGCGGCGCTCCGGCTCGACGCGGTGATCGACGACCGGCCCGACAACTGCCTCGACGTCGTGCTCGAGTCGCGGGCGGCGGCCATCCTGGTCTGGCGCGGCGCGCCCGGGACCGTGCCGGCGTCCGCCAAGCGGCTGGGCATCGCGACGACCAGCACCGTGCGAGAATGCCTCGATGCGCTCATCGAGGCGGATGAGGCGACGGACGGGACCGGCGTGCTGGACCGGCTGCGCCGCCTCTTCGGCGTCCGCACGCGGTCCGCGGCGTCCTTCCTCCGCGAGCAGACGCCGGGCCGCAGTCGGAGCTGACCTCGGGGCGGCCCATGGCTGACGAGCGGCGCCGCAGCGCGCGCGTCCGCATCGTCGGCGAGGTGCACGGGCGGGCCGTGTCGGTCGACCAGCCCGTCACCGTACGCGAGATCAGCCTCGGCGGCCTGTCCCTGCGCACGTCGTTCCCGTTCGAGGTCGGCACCACCCACGACATCCGGCTCACCCTCGGCGACGGCGCGGCGGTGGCGTTGCGCGCGCGCGTGGTGCACAGCCGCGCCGTGGACCAGGGACCGGCGGCCGCCTACGAGACCGGATTCGAGTTCCTGGCGGAGGACGCCGGCGTGGGCGGCCTGATCGACCGGATGCGGTGACCGCGTGGCGCCCGTGAGGCGTCACGCGATGGGACGGCGGGCCGGGCGGGTGGGCCGTCAGGCCCGCGCCGCGCGGCCGAGCGGCGCGCGGCGATCGGGCACGGCGCCGAGGACGGTCGCGACGAGCGCCGGCAGACCGTCCCAGCGCGGCGCGAACGCCAGGTCGAACACGGGGACGCGCGCGGCAATCTCGAGGTAGGTCTCGACCATCGCCTGCGTGTGCGCCTTGTCGTCGACGTCGAAGCAGTGCGCGTGCGCCAGCAGCACCGGGAACGCCTCGACGGCGCTCAGCTGGCGCAGCCGCGGGTGGGCGCCGGCCGACGCGTCGGGCGAGAGCGCGAAGACGGCGCCGAGGTTCGGCGTGCCGACGGCGGCGCGGCGCGCGGGCTCGCCGAGCGGAGCGTCCTCCCCGAAGAACGCGAGCGACTCGGCCCGGAGCTGCGGCGCGAAGGGGAGCGGGTGCACGAGCACGCGCTCCGGGTCGTGCGACAGCACGATCGCGTCGTCGGCCACCTGGCGGTGTCCGGCCCGCGCGATCGCGAAGGCCAGCGTGGACTTGCCCGTGCCGGCGCGCCCGCAGAACGCGAGCACGCCGGTCGCCCCGAGCGCCGCGCTCGCGTGCATGGCCTGGCGTCCCATCACCTGCAGGATGATCGGCTGGAGCGAGGTGTGAAAGGTGTCCTCGATGATGGCGCGCGGCACGCCCGGACGCGGCGTGACCTCGATGACGCGCGACGAGGCGTGGAAGGCGAAGCGACCGAGCTGCGGCCAGTCGATCCAGTCGCGGTCCGGTCCGCGAAAGGCCTGCGCGAGCACGCGGCCCGCATCGTCGCGCCAGGTGTTCACCAGGCGGCCGGCGGGTGGGCCGGACTCGGCGCGCGCGGGCGCGAAGCGCAGGTTGAGCATCGGGATCAGTCCCGGTCCGGGTCCGGGCGTCGTGCGCCGGGGCCGGCCACGGGCACGCGGGCCGTCACGGTCGACAGCTTGCCGTCGCCGCCGGCCTGCAGGATCTCGCCGACGGTGCCGGCGCGACGGAGGCGCGGGGGATCCCAGGGCAGTCGCTGGCCCGGCGCGTCCGGGCCGTCGGGGCGGGGCGTGTCGCTCATGTCCCGAGGAGTCCTTCCTGCTGGAGCGCGACGACGAGCCGCGCGGCGGCATCGGCCGCGTCGGCCACGCCGACCTCGTACTCGGCCGTCAGCGCCGCGGTGATGTCGTCCATCGACGCGCCCCGGCGCAGCAGCGCCCAGATGCGGGCGCCGGTGTGGTTGAGCTCGAAGATCCGGTTCGTCTCGAGGTCGATCAACACGGCGCCGCCCGCGAGCTGGCGGCACACGACGTCCTCGGACGGCCGGACGGGAGAACGGGCGGATCGCGATGCGACGTCAGGCATGGCGGCGACGGCCTCGGGGGAACCTCGGATCGAGCTTAGGGATGCGCCCGGACCCGCGTCAATGCGCGGCGTCTCCGCGAGGAACAGCGGCGTGACGAAACGGATACCCGGGCGTGCAGAAGCGTGCAGCCGCGTGATCAGAACGCGGCCAGCACCAGGTAGGTGAGGCCGGAGGCGAGCATGCCGAGGAAGGCCGGCGTGGCCCAGCCGTAGCCGAGGCCCTTGGTCGCGATCTGGATCGTGACGAGCGTCATCACGCCGACCAGCATCGACGCGAGCGCACCCCAGCGCCCGCCGCGCGGCAGGAAGAGTGCGCCGAGGATCGGCGCGAAGAGCGTGACGACCATCACCGAGTAGAAGAGCGTGAGGGCGCTGGCGACGCTGTCGAAGACGAACGTCAGGCCGTAGCCGGCGAGCGCGCCCACGACGGCGCCCCACCGGGCGACGCGCAGGACGTCGGCGTCGGTCGCGTGCGGGCGGAAGAAGCCCTTGTAGAAATCCCGCGCGCCGGACGTGGAGAGCATGAACAGGACCGCGTCGGCGGAGCTGAGCTCGGCCGAGAAGACGGCGGCGAGGGCGATCGCGCCGACGAGGTACGGCACGTCGCTCGCGAGCACCGCCGGGAGCGCCATCTCCGCCCGTTCCAGGCCCGGGTGCAGCGTCCGCGCCGCCAGGCCGAGGATGACCGGGAGCAGCGAGAACGCCATCAGCGCGAGCCCGTTCCAGGCGATGCCACGGGTCAGCGTCCGCTCGCTGCGCGCGCCGTAGGCCTTCTGGATCAACCCGGGCGACAGGAAGAACGCCGGCCCGAGCAGGAAGAGCGTCGGCCACCCGACCGTCTCGCCGCGCCAGAAACTCGTGCCGGCCGCCGTGATCTCGAGCCCGCCCGCGGCGCTGTTCGCGTACGGCGCGGCCGCGACGAAGCCGACGATGATGACGACGAGCTGCAGCTGGTTGACCCACGCCGCGCTCAGCAGGCCGCCGCCGATGAAATAGGTGGTGGTCGCGATGGTCGCGACGAGCGCGCCCACCGGCAGCGGCAGGCCGGCCACGCGCTCCAGCACTTCCGCCGCACCGCGAAGCTGGCCGCACAGGATGAAGAAGCTGCCCAGCCAGATGATCGCGGCCGCCAGGCCCCGGACGTCGCGACCGAAATGGTGCTCGAGGAAGTCGCCCACGGTCATCAGGCCCAGGCGCTTCGCCTCGCGCCAGACCATCGGGCCGATCCAGAACGCCAGCACGAGCGAGCCCAGGCCGGCACTGCCGTTCCACCACCAGGCGGCCAGGCCGTCGCGATACGCGTAGCCGGTGGCGCCCACGGTCGATCCGGCGCCGATGTTCGCGGCGAGGAAGGTCGCGAAGAGCAGGCCCGGGCCGAGCGCGCGGCCCGCGACGAAGAAGTCCGTGCTCGCACGCACGCGGCGGCCGATCCACAGGCCGAGGCCGGCGAGGCCGACCGTGTAGAGGACGAGCAGGGCGACGAACAGCGTCACGGCGTCAGCGGCGCAGGTCGGCGACGGCCGGGTAGCCCGGCAGTCCCGTGGCGAGCCGGACGGCCCGCAGGATCGCGTCGGTGATGGCCTCGGCCGCGAGGCTGCCCACGGTGCTGGTGCTCGCGGCGCCCTCGAACTGGCCCGTCGCGAGCGTGAAGATGGTGTCGCCGTCGCTCGGCGTGTGGGAGGGCACGATCGCGCGCGCGAAGCCGTCCTGGGCCATGCGCGCCACCTTGCGCGCCTCGGCCTTGGTCAGGCGCGCGTTGGTCGCGACCACGCCGAGCGTCGTGTTGCCGCCCGCCGGGCTCGCCGGGGTGATGCCGCGGCGCACGAGGTCCCACGGGTTCTCGAGGCCCAGGCCGTCGGCCGTCCGGACGCCGGCCACCGGCTGGCCCGTGCGCGGATCGACCACCGACCCGACCGCGTTGACCACGACGAGCGCCGCGACGATCAGGCCACCCTCCGTGCGGAGCGCCGCCGAGCCGACGCCGCCCTTCATGCCGCGACCGCGGGCGAAGCTCTTGCCGATCGTCGCGCCCGCGCCGGCGCCGACCGATCCCTGCGCCACCGGCGCGCTCGTCGCCGCGCCCGCCGCCGCGTAGCCGCAGGCGGCCGTCGGACGGATCTCGGGGTGGTCGCCGATCGGCAGGTCGAAGATGATCGCCGCCGGCACGATCGGCACCGGCCCGCCGGTGATCGGATAGCCGATGCCGTGCTCGGCCAGCCAGGTCATGACCCCGTCCGCCGCGGCCAGGCCGAACGCGCTGCCGCCGGAAAGCACGATCGCGTTGACGTGCTGCACGGTGTTCTCGGGCTCGAGCAGGTCGGTCTCGCGCGTGCCGGGGGCGCCGCCCGCGACGTCCACGCCGCCCACGGTCCGGTCGGGCGCGAGGATGACGGTGCAGCCCGTCGGGCGTTCCGCCAGCGTGTGGTGCCCGACGCGGATGCCGGGCACGCTGGTCAGCGAATCGGTCGGGGTGTCCGTCGGCGTCTGCACGGCGGCCTCATGGGGCGGGGAAGCGGGCGTCCTGGCGGGGTCGGCCGACGGGACGCCGGCACGGGTGGCCGCGACGGCGACCGCGGCGGCGGCCAGGACCGGCGTCGCGACGAGCCAGAGGCGGCCCGGAAGTGTCACAGCGTCCGATTATACCGGCCGCCGTCGGGCGTCAGGCCGGCTGGCGCGGTCGCCGGCCTGCTAAGATCGAGGGCCGATGCGACGCATTCTCGTGACCAATGACGACGGCTACTTCTCACCCGGCATCGAGGCGCTCGCCGAGGCCCTGCGGCCGCTCGGCGCGGTCACGATCGTGGCGCCGCAGACCGAGGCCAGCGCCGTCGGCCACGGCCTCACCCTGCGTCGTCCGCTGCGGCTCGAAGCCGTGCGCGACGACGTCTACGCGGTGGACGGCACACCGACCGACTGCGTCAACATCGCCATCGACAAGGTGCTCCACGGCGCGCCCGATCTGGTCGTCTCGGGCATCAACAAGGGGCTCAACATCGGCGACGACGTCACCTATTCCGGCACGGTGGCCGGCGCCTTCGAGGGCGCGCTGCTCGGACACCAGGCCGTCGCGGTCTCGCTGCAGTCCGGGCCGGGGCCCTGGGACTTCGGCCCGGCGGCCGCCTTCGCCGCGACGATCGCCCAGGCTCTGCTCGCGCGGCCGCTGCCGCACCGATCGTTCCTCAACGTCAACGTCCCGCGCGGCGCCATCCACGGCGCCCGGGTCACCGTGCAGGCGAAGCGCAACCACATCACCAAGGTCGATCGCCGGCTCGACCCGCGCGGCCGGCCGTACTTCTGGATCGAGGAAGCCGAGGACGACTGGCAGCACGACCCGCGCAGCGACCACCAGGCGATCCGCGACGGCTTCATCTCGGTGACGCCGCTGCAGCCGGACCTGACCGACCACCAGGCGCTCGGGATGGTCGAAGGCCTGGTGCCGGGTGGCGCGGCCACCGGCGCCTGATGCGCGGCGTGACCGTCCTCATGGGGCGGGCCAGGCGCCGCCCGGGGTGGAATCCGGTTGGCGAAAGGCCCCCGGTGCCCTTAGACTAGGAAGGTTGTCGGGGCGTGGCTCAGCCTGGTAGAGCACTCGGTTCGGGACCGAGGGGTCGGTGGTTCGAATCCACTCGCCCCGACCAGATTTCACCGCACGGCAGTGCGGCCATCGGAAAGACGACGGCGCGCCCGGTCAGCCCGGCGCGCCGTTCGTGTTTTTGCGTCTCGCGTTCGCCTCCCGCGCCCCCTTGCGCGATGACGCCGACTGCGCGACCCTGAGGGCAGGGTTCCCGTCGTCCATCCGTCGTCCGCAAGGAGGTGCGCCATGGCCACCGTGGCGACGCTGCTCGCCCGCAAGCCCTCGGACGTCTACGCCATCGGTCCGACCGATTCCGTGCTCGACGCCGCACGGCTCATGAACGCCAGGCACATCGGCGGCCTGGTCGTCCTGACTTCCGACCGGCACCTGGTCGGGATGTTCACCGAACGCGACATCCTCACGCGCGTGGTCGCCCGCCAGCTCGACCCGGCCACGACGCGGGTCGAGGAGGTGATGACGACGCCGGTCGCGGTGTGCCGCCGCGAGACGCCGGTCGAGGAGTGCCGCGCGGCGATGACCGCGCGGCGCATCCGTCACCTGCCGGTCGTGGACGGCGAACGGCTCGTCGGCATCCTGACGACGGGCGACATCCTGGCCCACGAGGTCAGCGAACAGGGCTCGACCATCGAGTTCCTGAGCGAGTACCTGTTCGGCGGCCGGTAGCCCGCGCGGCCCAATCCCGCGGGCGCGGAACGGGCCGCGCGGAGCGCCCGGCGGTGTCGTGCCCGGCGGCGCTCAGGACGACTTCAGGTTGTCCGAGTGGTGCCGCAGGATGTTGAGCATCTCCACGGGCAGCGGGAAGACGATCGTCGAGTTCTTCTCGGACGCGATCTCGGTCAGCGTCTGCAGGTAGCGCAGGGTGATGGCGACCGGCTCGGCGGCGATCACGCCGGCGGCGGCCGACAGCTTTTCGGACGCCTCGTACTCGCCGGCCGCGTGGATGATCTTCGCGCGCTTCTCGCGTTCCGCTTCGGCCTGGCGCGCCATCGCGCGCTGCATGTCCGGTGGCAGGTCCACGTGCTTGACCTCGACGGCCGAGACCTTGATGCCCCAGAGGTCCGTCTGCTCGTCCAGGATGTGCTGGAGCTGCTGGTTCAGCCGCTCGCGTTCGGAGAGCAGGTCGTCGAGGTCCACCTGCCCGAGCACGCTGCGGAGCGTCGTCTGCGCGAGCTGCGACGTCGCGTAGTTGAAGTTCTCGACCTCGACGATGGCGCGGCGCGGGTCCATGACCCGGAAGTAGATGACCGCGTTGACCTTCACCGAGACGTTGTCACGCGTGATGATGTCCTGCGGGGGCACGTCGTGCACGACCGTCCGCAGGCTCACGCGGACCATCCGGTCGAGGGGCGCGAAGACGAAGATGAGCCCGGGGCCCTTGGGTTCCGGCAGCAGCTTGCCGAGCCGGAAGATCACCCCGCGCTGGTACTCGGCGAGGATCTTGATCGAGCTGATCAGGTAGACGACCAGGATGAGCAGGATGACGGCGAACGGCTGCAGGGGCATGGGACCTCACAGTTTGCGGACGGTGAGCGTGAGCCCGTCCACCCGGGTGACACGAACGGGCACGCCGGCGGGAATCGCTTCCTCGGAGACCGCGCGCCAGATTTCGCCCTTGAGCCGGATCTGGCCGGTGTCGCCGGGCGCGAGCGCGGTCAGCGTGCGCGCGTCGGCCTGCACGAGACTCTCCGCCCCGCTGGCCGGCGCCTGGCGCTGCGCGTTGACGGCGAGCCGGATCAGGAAGAGCGCGATCGCGGCGAAGCCGAGGACGACGGGCAGCACCACCTGCAGGTCGACCCGCAGTTCGGGTTCCGGGGCATCGATGAGCATCATGGCTCCGACGATGAGGCTGACGATCCCGCCGACGGCGAGCATGCCGTAGCTCGTGACCTTGATCTCGAGGACGAGCATCAGCAGGCCGAGCGCGACCAGCAGCAGTCCCGCGTAGTTGACCGGCAGGAGCTGCAGCGCGAAGAACGCGAGGATCAGCGAGAAGGCGCCCACCAGCCCGGGAAAGATCGCGCCCGGGGACCAGAGCTCGACGATCAGGCCGAGCGTGCCGAGCGAGAGCAGCATGAAGGCGATGTTCGGGTGCGCGATGGCGCCGAGCACGCGCTGGCGCCACGTCATCTCGACGTCCACCACGCGCGCGCCAGTCGTGTGCAGCGTGACCGCCTCGCCGTCGAAGCGCCGAATCGTGCGTCCGTCGAGGGCGGCGACGAGCGCCGGCACGTCGGGGGCCACGAGATCGATGAGCGCCGGCGAGGCGTCGAGGGCCTCGCGCTCGGTGAACGCGCGGCTGTCGTTGACGGCCTCCTCGGCCAGCGTGACGTTGCGGCCGCGCCCCTGCGCGAGCGTGCGCACCCACGCGGCCACGTCCTGCGCCGCCTTCTGCGCCATGGTCGGGTCGGCCGGCTGGCCCTCGGCGCCGCCCTGGACGGGATGCGCGGCGCCGATGTGAGTCCCGGGCGCCATGGCCGCGACGTCGGCCGCGAGCGTGATGATGAATCCCGCCGACGCCGCGCGTTCGCCCGACGGCCCGACGAACACGGCGACGGGAGTCTTCGCCGAGAGCATTCGCGTCACGATGTCGCGCGCCGAGTCCACGAGCCCGCCCGGCGTGCGCAGCGTGAACACCACCAGCGCCGCGCCCGCCGCGTCGGCGTCGTCGATCGTCCGCACCATGTACTCGGCCGAGACCGGGTGAATGATGCTGTCCACCGTCGCCTCGTACACGACGGGCGCCGTCGCTCCGGCGGGGACGTCGCCCTGGGCCCCCCGGGCCTCGAGCCACGTCGCACCTGCCGCCAGCGCCATGCCGGCAACGGCCAGCCGCGCGAGCCCGCGAGAGGGCAGCATGTTCATCGCGGAAAATCCGTGTGTTCGTTGATTATACCCGCCGGGTGAGGGCCGTATTCGAGCGTGGGGCACGTGGGGGCGCTGGAGGACGTGAGGGCGCTGGAGGACGTGGGGAAACCACGGCGGGCATGGTGCACGTGGGGCGCCGGGAGACGTTGGGGAGACCTTTCCATCCCTCCAGCCTTCCCCATCGTCTCCCGGCGCTCCACGTGCCCCACGCCCGCCGTAGTTTTCCCCACGTCCGTGCCCCACGGGCTCACGCATCCGCGCCCGATGCACGCCGGAGCCAGCGTGTCATCTCCGCGGCGGGCACCACACCCGCGTGCTGGTGCACGAGGCGCCCGCCCTGGAGCACCACGAAGTTCGGGATGCCCTGGACCCCGAAGCGGCCGGCGATCTCCGGATAGCGGTCCGTATCCACCTTGAGGACGATCGCGTGACCGGCCATCTCCGAGGCGACGCGCGCCACCTCCGGCGCCGCCATGCGGCAGGGGCCGCACCACGCGGCCCAGAAATCCACCAGCACCGGCAGCGGTGACTCGCGCTGGATCTCGTCGAAGAGCGCCGCGTCGGCGTCCAGAGGCCGCGCGAGCGGCGTCAGCGCGGCCTTGCACGCACCGCAGCGGACCGCGCTCGAGAGCGCGCTGGCGGCGACGCGGTTCTTCTTCTGGCAGGCGGGGCAGGCCAGGATCACGGCAGACCTCCTCGGACGGACTTCCGTCTCCATTGTGCGACAACCCGCGGTGTGACGAATCGCCGGAACGGCGGGGCCGATGACACGCACCGCTTCGCGCCGCGTGCCATCATCCCGCCATGCGTCATCCCTTCGTCACTCCGGGCATCGTCCTGACCGCGCTCGTCGTCCTTGCCGGCTTCACGTCCGGCACCGGCCTGTCGGCCGGACCGGCGCCGGGGAGCACAGGCGCGGACGACCTCCGGACCGGGCACCTGCTCGTCGCGAACCAGCAGGCCGCCAGCGCGTCGCTCATCGACCTGGCCACGGATGAGATGCGTCTCATCGAGGTTGGCACCGGGCCCCATGAAGCCGCGATTTCGCCGTCGGGCCTGACCGGCGTCGTGACCGTCTACGGCCTGCAGACGCCCGGCCGGACGCTGGCGGTCATCGACATTCGCACCGGACGGGTGACGAAGACGATCGACCTTGGCCGCTACACGCGGCCCCACGGCGTGGTGTTCCTGCCGGGCGACGACGACCGCGTGGTCGTGACGTCCGAGACGACGCGGATGCTGGTGCAGGTCAACCTCCGGGCCGGGGAGGTCGAACGGGCGGTGCCGACCAATGCGGCCGCCTCGCACATGGCCGGCGTCACGCGGGACGGCCGGCGGGCGTACACCGCCAACATCGTCGACGGGTCGGTGACGGAAATCGATCTGGTCGCCGGCACGACCGGTCGGATCTTCAAGGTTGGTCCGAGGTCGGAGGGCATCGCCGTGGCGCCGGACGGACGCACCGTCTGGGCCGGCAGCAACACCGAAGGGACGGTCAGCGTCGTGGACACGGTGCGCGGTGAGGTCGTGAAGACGCTCACCGGCTTCGTCCTGCCGTACCGGCTCGCGATTTCGCCCGACGGCGCCACGGCCATCGTGTGCGACCCGGAGGGCAACCGCATCCACGTCATCAGCACCTCGACGCGTGAGGTCGCCTGGACGCTCGACGACCTGCCGTCTCCGCGCGGCGTGACGATCGCGCCCGACGGGCGCACCGCGTTCGTGACCCTGGCGGGGGATCCGTCGGTCGGCGTCGTGGACCTGGTGGGGAGGCGGCTGACCCGGACGATCGGCGTCGGCGCGTCGCCCGATGGCGTCGGGTACGGGGTGGCCCTGGCGGGCACGAGGTACTAGCCATCAGGGGGAGCGTCTGGGGCACCGGACATCGGCGGTATAGTTCGAAGCAGCCATTCCGGAGGTCGCCATGTCCCGCCCGGCGTTGCCGCACGCATCGATCCGCACTGCCATCGCTGCCATCGTCCTCCTGTTCCTGGCCGCCGCGTGGCCGCAGGCGCAGCAACGCGCCATCGGCGGCGTCGGCATCACCGTCTTCGACAACCCGGACTACGGCGGCCGCAGCGCCACGTATCGCGAGGCGACGCCGGACCTGTCGTCGTCCGGGATGAACGACCGGATCACCAGCCTCCGGGTGGCGCCGGGCGAGCTGTGGGAGGTCTGCGAGCACGCCAACTACCAGGGCCGGTGCCAGGTGTTCAGCGGCGACGAGCGGGACCTGAGGCGGCTGGACTGGAACGACATGATCTCGTCGCTGCGTCCCGTCAGCGGACCGGGTGGGCGAGGGCGCGGCCGCGGAGGCATCCAGCCGCCCGTGGCGGGGCCATCGCGGCTCGTGCTCTTCAGCGGGTTGCAGTTCGCCGGCGCGTCGAGGGCGTTCAACGGCGATACGCCCGACCTGCGACGCGTGGGGTTCGACGATCAGGCGCTCAGCCTCCGCGTCGAGGGCATCGGCACCTGGGAGATCTGCCGCGACGCGAACTACCGCAACTGCACGATCGTCTCGCGCAACCTCGAGTCACTGCAGCCACTGGGGTTCGCGCGGCAGATCTCGTCCGTCCGTCGCGGCCGCCAGCTCCAGACCGACGAGGAAGCGCAGGCCGAGAGCACCTCGCGCCTCGTGCTCTACGATAACCGCCGTTTCGGCGGCCGCACGTTCGAGCTGTCGCGCGACATGGCCGTGCTCGTCGGGTTCGTGAACCGCGCGGAGAGCGTCCGCATCATCGGCGGCGGGACGTGGGAGCTGTGCGACGGACAGCGGTTCACCGGCACGTGCCGCATCGTGAACCGCGACGTCGCCGACCTGTCCAGCTACGGCCTGCGCAATCGCGTCGCGTCGGCGCGCCGGGTGCGGTAGCCGTCGTCGGCGCGACGGGGTCGACTTCCCGCCGTGGCGCCGCCGGAGTACGCTGCGGATCATGCCTCGGATGCCCCGGCTGGTCGTCGCGCTCGGTCTCGTGGCCTGTCTCGGCCTGCCCGTTGCCGGGCGGCCGGTCGATCAACTGCCCGTCGCGACGACGCAGGCGCACGACAAGGCCTACTGGCGAGCCATCGTGGACGCGGGCTACGCGCCGCCGGAAGGTGCCGACGTGCCGGCGCTGGTCGGCGAACTCAGCCGCGCGCTCGCGTCTCCGGATCCCGAACTGCGTGATGACATCGGCTACGGCGTCCTCACGAACTGGATCTACCGCCGGCGCATCGTCCCCGCGGACCTGCGCCTGGCCCTGGCCCGCGAGTGGGTGGGGAACCTCCGCGCGGGCGTCGGCGAGCGGGGCGGCGACGGGATCTTCCGCCGGTCGTTCTCGGCCCTCGCGCTCGCGCTCCTGGCCGGCACGGACAACGAGGATCCGTTCTTCTCGCGACAGGACTTCCGAACCGTGCTCACGGCGGGACTGACCTACCTGCGCGCCGAGCAGGACGTCCGCGGGTTCGACCCGGACAAGGGCTGGATGCACTCGGTCGCGCACACCGCCGACCTGCTGAAGTTCCTCGGTCGCAGCCGGCACCTCGCGCCAGGCGAGCAGGCGGAGATCCTCACGGGCATCGCCGACAAGCTCGACGCGGTCGACGAGGTGCTGACGCACGGCGAGGACGAGCGTCTCGCGCGCGCGGTCGTGTCCCTCGCCGCCAGGCCGGATTTCGACGTCGAGGCCTTCCGGGCGTGGAGCGCCGGCCTGCTGGCGGCAGCGCCCGCGGGGCCGCCGACACCGGCGTCGCTGGCACGCGCGCGGAACCGCCGCAACCTGATGGTCTCGCTCCATGCCGTGCTCTCGACCGACCCCCGCGACCTGGCGTCGATCGGCACGGCGCGCGGCATCGTCCTCGACGCGCTCAAGCGGGTGATGTGACGAGGTCCGAGGCGCGCCGCCCGGGCGGCAGGTCACCGCGGGACCGGGGCCACGCTATCGCGCGTTGATCGTCACGCCGGCGGTCACCCACCGGCCCGGCATGCGGACGCCGGCGATCTCGGTGTAGGTCTCGTCGAGCAGGTTGGTCGCGTCCGCGAAGACGTCAACCAGACCGAACGTCCGGCTCAGCCGCACGTGCACGAGCGCGTAGGACTGGCCGTCGTGCTTGTCGCGGTGGTCCACGGTCAGCGTGCCGCGCACACCCGCCGCAATCGGCGCCGCCACCGAGACGCCGACCGACCGCTTCGTGTATTCGAGCACGTACTTCGAGAGCAGCGTCAGCTCCGGGGCGTCCACCGACTGGCCGCTGAAGAACGCCCGGACCAGGCCGTCGTGCCACCGACGCACCAGGCTCAGCTCCACGCCCGTCGTGCTCACGTCGCGGACGTTCGTCGTGCGCCAGAGGTCGGACGGCCGGGCCTTGACCCAGTCGATGACGTCCTCGTCCCAGCGGCGGTAGGGCGAGACCGAGGCGAGCCAGCCGTCGCGCGACCAGTCGAGCCCGCCGTCGAGCGACCAGCCGCGCTCCGGGCGCAGGTCCGGGCGCGCGAGGTGGGCGGGATCGCGGTAGTAGAGCTCCGTGTAGGTGGGGATGCGGAACGCCCGCGCCGCCGACGCGCGGACGCGAAGATCCGGGGTCAGCCAGGCGCCGGCCGAGACCGACGGACTCCAGGCGTGACCGAAGGTGGAGTAGTCGTCCAGGCGCAGGCCGGCCTGCACGGTGCCGCGGTTGCCAACGGCCCAGCGGCTCTCGGCGAAGCCGCTCACCCGGCCGTACCGGTGGTCGCCGAGCGCGTTCGAGTCCACGGTATCGCCCCCGGCGGAGAAGCCCATCGCGAGGCGTCCCCCGCCGGTCAGTCCCCGGCGGGCCTGGACCGCGACCTCGGCGGCGTCCGTCCGGTGGCGGTTCTCGGCGAAGCCCGGCCGGTTGATGTCCCACCGGAAGTGATCGCCGTGGTTCCGGTACTGGCCGCGCACGCTGGTCGTCCACGCGCCGGCGGTGCCGGTCCAGTCCGCGGCCGCCATCGTCTGATCGGTCCATTCGAACGACGGGGACGCCCCGTAGAACCCGTTGGCCCCGAACGACCGCCGCTGGTGGCGGACGTCCACGACGAGGCCCCGTCCCACCGGGCCGCGCGTGGCGAGCCCGCCGGTCGCGAACTCGCGGTCGAACATGAACCCGGCGCTGCGCTGGCCCCACCCGGTCAGGACCCAGCCGGCCGGCAGGCCATGGCCGCCGCCGACCGAGGCCTGGGCGCCGGCGTAGCCGTGCTGCCCGAAGGTGGCGGTCGCGGTCGCATGCGGGTCGGTCCGGGTGATCACGTTGACGGCGCCGCCGAGCGCGTCGGCGCCATGGACGGCCGACCCGGCGCCCGACAACAGCTCGATGCGCGCGATCCCGGCGACCGCGAGGGGAATCTCGCCGTTGTGGTGCGCGCTCTGGCTGTCGTTGATCCGGAAGCCGTCCACCAGCACCAGGCTCTGCGCGAACGTGGCGCCGCGGATCGCCAGGTCCGACTGGACCTCCCACGGGCCGCGCGCGCGGACGTCGAGTCCCGGCAGCAGTCGGAGCGCCTCGATGACCGACCCGATCCCGAGCCGCTCGATGTCGTCCCGGTCGATCACGGTCAGTGTCCGCGTGACCGACTCGAACGCCTCCGGCGAGACCGACGCGGTGACGACGACCGTCTCGCGCACGGGTCCGGTGCCCTGCGCGGAGGCGGGCACCGTGCAGGCCAGGGCGGCGACGGCGGTGAGGGCCAGGGGCAGCAGAGGACGCCGCGTGCGGCAGGATGTCGCACTATCCACGGTAGTTGAACGAACACGCGACGGTCGGGTACGCTTCGACGGATCCGGCATGCTGGCGATTATCGCCGACGGCCGGCGGAGGACGTCATGAAGGCATTGACAAGACGATCGAGCTGGGTCGGGCTCGCGCTCCTGCTCGTGGGTGTGGCCGCGGCGCCGAACCTGGGCGCCTGGCGTGCCGCGCCGCAGGCGCTGCCGGCCAACACGCTGGTCAACCCGGCGCTCTACGAGGCCCTCGAGTTCCGCGGCCTGGAGGACGTGTTCAGCCGCGGCGGCCGCGTGACGGCCGTGGCCGGGGTCACGTCCAACGAGCAGCGCTACTACATGGGATCGACCGGCGGCGGCGTCTGGCGCACCGATGACGCCGGCGGGTCGTGGACCAACGTGTCCGACGGCTTCTTCGAGGCCGGATCGATCGGCGCGGTCGCGGTCGCCGAGTCGGATCCGAACATCATCTACGTGGGCACCGGCTCGGCCTGCCCGCGCGGCAACGTCTCACCCGGCATCGGGGTCTACAAGAGCACGGACGCGGGGGAGACGTGGACGCACGTCGGCCTGCGCGACGTGGGCCAGGTCGGCAAGATCCGGATCGACCCGACCAACCCCGACGTGGCCTACGTGGCGGCGCTCGGCAACCTCTTCGGGCCGAACCGCGAGCGCGGCGTCTACCGGACGAAGGACGGCGGGAAGACCTGGGAGCTCGTGCACTTCATCAGCGACCGGACGGGCGCGGTGGACATCACGATGGACCCGAAGAACCCGAAGGTGCTGATTGCCGCCATGTGGACGGTGATCCGGCAGCCGTGGACCATCGAGTCCGGCAGCACCGAGGGCGGGCTCTTCCGCTCGACCGACGGTGGCGACACCTGGCAGAAGCTCACGCAGGGCCTGCCGTCGCGCGTGATGGTCGGCAAGATTGGCGTGTCGATCTCGCCGGCGGACCCGACGCGGGTCTACGCGCAGGTCGAGGCGGCCGACGACCAGGGCGGGTTCTTCCGGTCCGATGACGGCGGCACGACGTGGACGCGGACGTTCACGGGCCGCAACCTGCAGCAGCGCGCCTGGTACTACACCCACGTCATCGCCGACCCGATCGACAAGGACACGGTCTACGGCCTCAACGTCCAGGCGTTCAAGTCCACCGACGGCGGTAACACGTTCGGGAGCGCCGGCATCCAGTCGCACAGCGACAACCACGACCTCTGGATCAACCCGAAGAACAACCGGGCGATGATCGAGGGCAACGACGGCGGCGCGACCGTGTCGGTCAACGGCGCCGGCTGGAGCAGCGAGGACAACCAGCCGACCGCGGAGATCTACCGCGTGACGGTCGACACCCGGTGGCCCTACTGGGTCTACGGCGCGCAGCAGGACAACAGCACCGTGGCCGTCCCGAGCCGCGGCCCGGGCGAGACCTACGGCGTCGGCGGCGGCGAGAGCGGCTGGATCGCCGTGGACCCGCGCGACCCGGGGATCACCTACGCCGGCAACTACGGCGGATCGATTTCGCGGATCGACCGGAACACCGGCATCAGCGACAACGTCCGCGTCTACGCCGACTCGCAGACGGGCCAGCGCGCCGCGGACATGAAGTACCGGTTCCAGTGGAACGCGCCGATCATGATCTCGCCCCACAACCCGGACGTGGTGTACACGACGTCCCAGGTGGTGCACCGGACGACCAACGGCGGGCTCGACTGGCAGGTCATCAGCCCTGACCTGACGCGCAACGACAAGACCAGGCAGCAGTACTCGGGCGGCGAGGGCATCACGCGCGACAACACGGGCGTCGAGGTCTACAGCACGATCTTCGTGCTCGAGGAGTCGCCGATCGCGCCGGGCAACCTCTGGGCCGGCAGCGACGACGGCCTGATGCACCTCTCGCGCGACAACGGCCGGACGTGGACGAACATCACGCCGGCCGGCGCGCCCGAGGGCGTGATCAACTCGATCTCGCTCTCCGAGCAGGACCCGGCGCGCGCGACGATCGCGATGTACCGCTACCGGCAGAACGACCGGACGCCCTACATCTGGCAGACGACCGACTACGGCCGGACGTGGAAGCGCCTCGCCGACGGGACCAACGGCATCCCGAACTGGCACTTCACCCGCGTCGTCCGCGAGGACCCGGTCAAGCCGGGTCTGCTCTACGCGGGCACCGAGTTCGGGCTCTACATCTCGTTCGACGACGGCGGGCACTGGCAGCCGTTCCAGCTCAACCTGCCGGTCACGCCGGTCACCGACCTGAAGATCTACCGCGGTGACCTGATCGTGTCCACGCAGGGCCGATCGTTCTGGATTCTCGACGATCTGTCGCTGCTCCGCGCCCTGAGTCCGATGGCGGCGCAGCAGCCGGCCACGCTGTTCAAGCCGGGCGACGGCTACCGGGCCACGGGCAACGCGCCCACGTTCTATTACTGGCTGCCGCAGGCGCCCACCGCGCCGGTCACCGTCGAGGTGGCCGACGCGAACGGGACCGTCGTCTACACGACGACGGCCGAGCCCGCGCGCCGGTCCTGACATCGCCGTCGGCGGTGGCGGTCGCGGCAGGCGCGGCGGTCGTGGCGGCGGCGGTGGCGGCCGTGGCGCGGCCGCGCGTGGCGGCGGCGGCGGCGGCGGCGCGGCGGCGGCTCGTGGCGCCGGCGCCGGGCGCGGCGCGGCGGCGCAGGCCGGGCGCGGGGGCGGCGGCGGAGGACAGGGTCGGGGCGGCCGCGGGCGCGGCGGCTTCGGCGCGCCGGCCGGACCCTCGGCGAGTGCCGTGCAGGGCATGAACCGTGCCCTCTGGCCGCAGAACGCGATGCGCTTCGACGCGCCCTACGAACAGCTCGAGGGCGCCGTCATGTGGGGCGCCGGCGGGAACGCGCAGGGCCCGAAGGTACCGCCCGGGACCTACACCGTGAAGGTGAGCTCCGGCGGCTGGTCGCAGAGCCAGACCTTCACGCTGCGCGCCGACCCCCGCTACCAGCCCGAGATGACGCCCGAGGAGGGCCAGCAGCAGCTCCGCATCGCGCGTGAGGTCGGCGGCTGGATCAAGGTCCTCTACGACGACGTCCGCACCATGCGCGACCTGAAATCCCAGGCCGACAAGCTGGTGGAGAACGCGCCGAACAACGCGACGGTCGCCCGGGCCGCAACCGCGCTCCGCGATCGGCTGACGTCTGTCGAGGGCGACATCACGCAGCTCCAGGGCGAGGGCGGTCAGGACTCACTCAACTTCCCGGGCCGTATGGACAACCAGCTCATCGTCCTCTACTCGAACGTCGTCGGTCCCGAGCGGCGCCTCGGCACGCCGGCGATGGAGCGCTATGACGACCTGAAGCCCGAGGCCACCGCCCTCATCGATCGCGCGAACACGGCAATCAAGGAGGGGGTCACCGAGTTCAACGCGGTGGCCACGAAGGCCGGGCTGGCGCCCCTCGTGATCAAGTAGCGACCCGTCAGGCACCGGGCCCGGGACGCTGGATACGCGTCCCGGGCCCGGCCCACCGGCCCGCTGGCGCCACGGCCGGGCCCCGCGAAAAACCTCTTATACTGTCAGGATGCTCGTGGCACGCCGGTTCGTCGTCGAGGGCCGTGTCCAGGGTGTAGGCTTCCGGCTGTTCGTCCTGGAGGCCGCGCGGCGCGAGGGCGTCGGGGGCTGGGTCGCCAACCGGCCGGACGGCCGGGTGGAAGTCCGGGCGCAGGGCGACCGCGACGCCGTGACGCGGCTGGAGTCCCACGTCCGGCGTGGGCCGGCGGGGGCGCGCGTCGCGAACGTGCAGGTGATCGAGGACGCGCCGGAGCCGCGGACCGGGGAATTCGAGATCCGCCGGTCGGTGGGCGCGACGATCCTCTGAGGAGCGCATGGAAGAGCTGAAGCAGCGGATCCGGCACGTGCCGGACTTCCCGAAGCCGGGGATCCTGTTCTACGACGTCACCACGCTCCTGGAGGACCGCGAGGGCTTCCGGATGGCGGTCGACGCGATGGCCGAGCCGCACGAGGCGGCCGACGTGGACATGATCGTCGGCATCGAGAGCCGGGGATTCATCTTCGGCGCGGCGCTGGCCGACCGGCTGGGCGCCGGGTTCGCGCCGGTGCGCAAGCCGGGCAAGCTGCCGTCGAAGACCGTGCGCGAGTCGTATGCGCTCGAGTACGGGACCGACGCGCTGGAGATTCACGCGGACGCGATCGATCCCGGGCAGCGCGTGCTCATCGTGGACGACCTGCTGGCGACGGGCGGGACGGCGGCGGCGACGGTGAAGCTGGTGCGCGGCCTGGGCGGCGACGTGGTCGGCGTGCAGTTCCTGATCGAGCTGGTGGCGCTCAACGGCCGCGCACGGCTCGACGGGGAGACGATCGGCGCCGTCCTGAAGTACTAGGCGGTCGCGACGCGCGAGCCAGCCGCGGCGCGCGGGGGCGCGCGGCGGCCCGAAGGCCATTGCGCCCGTAGCTCAGCTGGATAGAGCACCGCCCTCCTAAGGCGGGGGTCGCAGGTTCAACTCCTGCCGGGCGCGCCAGACGACGAAACGAGGACCACGGGGATGAAGGCGAAGGAACGACAGCACCTGAAGCAGAACGAGTTCGCGGACACCGCGCTGCGCGTCGTCGCGGCGGCCACCGAGAACCGCCAGCGGGTCGTGACCCTGGCCGTCGTGGCCGGGCTCGTCATCGCCCTCGTGGCGGGGTACGCGTGGTGGCGGCGGCACACGGCCGAGCAGGGCGGGTCGCTCCTCGGCGAGGCCATGGCGACCGTGCAGGCGCCGATCGTGCCCGCGCCGACGCTGCCCGGCGCCACCCAGACACCGGGCACCTACCCCACCGCGGAGGCCAGGAACGAGGCGGCGCTGGAGAAGTTCCGCGCCGTCATGGCCCAGTATCCGTTCACCGCGGCGGGTCGCTCGGCCACCTATCACGCGGCCGCGCTGCTGCTCTCGACCGGGAAGGCCGCCGAGGCCGAGACCCTGTTCGCGCAGAACGCGACCGAGGCCGCCTCCACCATCTACGGGCCGATGTCGCGGATGGGAGAGGCCGAGGCCCAGGCCGCGCAGGGCAAGTACGACCAGGCCATCGCCACGTTCACCGCGCTGTCGGCGGACCGCGACGGCCCGGTGCCCGTCGACGGCGTGTTGATGCAGCTCGCGCGGGTGCAGCTCGAGGCCGGCCACGCCGACGAAGCGAAGGCCGCGTTCAAGCGCGTGGTGGACGAGTTCCCGGAGTCGGTCTACCTGAACGAGGCGCGCCAGGAGCTCACGAAGCTCGGCTGAGTCCGGCTACGCGCGCCGTGCCCGGTCGGTCGCGGCCGCCCGGTAGGCGAGCAGCTTGTAGACCAGCCTGGCCGCGGCGAAGTTCGGCGCGACCATCCCCGGCAGCGGGCACAACTCCACCACGTCGCAGGCGACCACGGACCGCGCCTCGAACACCCGGCGCAGCAGGGTCGTGATCTCGCGCCACGAGAGGCCGCCCGGCTCGGGCGTGCCCACGGCCGGCATCAGCCCGGGCTCGAGGCCGTCGAGGTCGATCGTCACGTAGACGGGGCCGTCGAGCGCCTGCACGACGCGCGCGATCCAGTCGGGATCGTCGCGCATGTTCCAGTCGTAGAAGATCGTCGTCCGCAGGCCCGGCAGGTCGCGCACCTCCTCCTCGGAGATGTTGCGGATGCCGACCTGGACGACGGGCGCATGCTCGAGCGATCGCCGCATCGCGCAGGCGTGGCTGAGCGGCTCGCCCTGGTAGTGGGCCCGCAGGTCCGCGTGCGCGTCGATCTGCAGCACGGTGAGGCCGGGGTGCCGGCGCGCGGCGGCGGCCACGAGCGCCGGCGTGATCGAGTGCTCGCCGCCGAGGGTGACCAGGAACTTGTCCGCGTCGAGGACCTCGCCCGCGACGCGTTCGATGGCGGCCATCACGTCGGCCATTTCGCCGTGGGAGAGGTCCATCTCGGGCAGCGTGTACAGGCCCCGGGCGTGCGCGTCGAGGCCGGTCTCCTCGTCCCACAGCTCCACCTGCGCCGACGCGGCGAGGATCTCGCGCGGGCCGTGCATCGTGCCGGGCACGTAGGACGTCGTGCGGTCGAGTGGGACGGGCAGGACGACGGCCGTCGCCGTGTCGAAGGCGTAGTGGTCGTGGACGGCACCGCCGAACTGGTGCGCGTAGGTGGTGGGGTAGCGGGGCTCGTGAGCCATCAGGGTTCCAGGTAGCGGTTGGGCGTCAGGGCCTGGCCGTTGACGGTCATGACCGGGCCCGAAATGTCGAACGCCGGCTTCTTGCGGCGCAGCGCGGCCTTGCGGCCGGTGGACGCGAGGGCGCTCAGCAGCATCGGCAGCGCGACGGTGACGTCGGCCTGCACGGTGACCTTCTCCGACTCCATCGCGAGCTTGCCCCAGCTCTGGGCCTCCTCGAGGCTGGATCCGCTGGCGCCGCCGAAGTGCGGGACGTCGGTGACGATCTGGATGGCGAACCGGTGCCCGCCGACGCGGTCGTCATAGAACTCGGCCTGCACGCTCGCCTGGTTGATGAAGTTCTTCGGCGTCCCGCCGCCGAGCACGATCGTGGCGGTGGAGGGGAGCCGCATGACGAGGTTCGCCGACTCGATGATGTCGCCGATGACGTCCACCATGCCTGCCGTCTCGTCGCGGTGGCGGGCCTGCGAGAGGCCCATGCCGATCGACGAGTCCGCGATGGCGGGGCAGAAGATCGGCACGCCCGCGCGGTAGGCGGCCGTCAGGATGCCGGGCGCCGACGTGTCGGTCCAGAGCCGTTCGCCGAGCTTGTAGAGGAACTCGCGCGTCGTGTACGGCCGGCGGTCCAGCGTGAGCGTGAACTCGGCGATCCACTCGTCGTTCCTGCAGAACTCGTCCTCGCTGGCCAGCGTGTCGTACACGCGGTCGATCCGCTCGCTCGCCAGCGTGGCGTCGTCGAGCAGCGGCGAGCCGATGAAATGGCGGCGCCCGCGCGTCTCGTGCAGATCGTGGTACAGGTTGGCGCCGGTGGAGACCAGGCAGTCGATGAAGCGGTGCTCGATCAGGTAGGCGACGATCTGCCGCATCCCGCCGGCCGAGAGCGCGCCGGCGATGCCGAGGAAGATGCCCGCGTCGCTCGAGAGCATCTTCTCCCAGATCCGGCGGGCCGTGCCGAGGTTGCGTCCCTGGAACGAGACGCGTTCCATCCGCTCGAGCACCTCGACCGCCGTGAGCCCGGGCTCGACGACGAACGGCTCGACCGGGGTGCGCAGGAAACGGGACTTGCGTCGCGCCATCGCGGCGTCATTCTATCAGCGGGTGCGCGTGACGTTCCGGAGGAACAGGAAGTCGGCGATCGGGGAGAGCGTGATGCCGGTCAGGCCCGCCTGCGCGACCACGACGTTCGTCTTGACCCAGAGCGGGACGATGGGCACGTCGGCCGCGATGGCGCGCTGCGCCTCGCGGTAGAGCCCGGCGCGCCGCGCCTCGTCGAGCGCCGTGGAAGCCTCCGCGATGAGCGCGTCGACCCGCGGGTTGTCGTAGTGACCGCGGTTGAAGCCCGTCGGCGGCGTCTGGGTCGAGACGAAGACGCGCCGGAGCATGTCGGGGTCCGTGACGCCGACGAACTGCAGCGTGTAGAGCTGCACGTTGCCGCGGACGACGTCGGCGAAGAGCGTCGCGAACTCGTAGGAGCGCAGGTCCAGGGCGATGCCCACGGCCGCGAGTTGCTCGGCGAGGACGGCGGCCTGGAGCCGGTAGGCCTCGTTCGTGGACGTCTTGAGGCTGAGCGTGAACCGGGGCTGCGGGCCGTCGCCGTCGGGATCCGGGTAGCCGGCCTCGTCGAGCAGCGCGCGGGCGCGGGCCGGGTCGAAGGCGAACCGGTCCACGTCGCCGGCGTACGCCCACGACATCGGCGGCACGATCCCCGTCGCCGGTTCCGCCAGGCCGCGCCGCAGGTACTCGACGATGGCTTCGCGGTTCACCGCGTACGCGATGGCCTGCCGGACCCGCACGTCCGCCAGCCGCGCGTCGCGCAGGTTCAGGCCGATGTAGGCGAAGTCGGTGCCGGGCGCGGTCACCACCTGGATGTCCGGGTCCTTCCGGAGATCCCACGCGATGTCGGGCGCGAGGTCGTTGACGACCAGGTCCACGCTGCGGTTGCGCAGCTCGAGTCCCCGCATCGTGTCGTCGGGGACGACCTTGAACACCAGGCCCTCGTTGCGGGGCGGGCCGAGGTACGCCTCGGGGAACGGCGCGAGCGTGACGTGATCGTCCGGCACGAACTCCGCCAGCCGGTACGGACCGCTCCCCACGGGCCGGCGCCCGGCCTCGACGCCCGTGCCGTCGGGGACGATGCCCATGACGAGGTTGATCGGAAAGGAGGCCGACGGCGCGGTGAGCCGGAAGGCGACCGTGTACCGATCGACCACGTCCACCCGCTCCAGCTCGCGGTAGGCGCCCTTGCGCGCGGAGACGAAGTCCGGGTCGAGGAAGCGCCGGAAGGTGTAGGCCACGTCGGCCGACGTCATCTCGCGGCCGTCGTGGAACCGCACGCCGGCGGGGATGGCGGCGACCCAGGTCTGGAAGTCCGTCGTGTCGAACCGCGTCGCCAGGTCCGGGACCACCCGCAGGGCGTCGTCGATCCGGACGAGGGAGCTGAAGAGCAGCTGCTGGATCTTCTGGGAGGTCTCGTCGATGCCGACCCCCGGGTCGAGGTTGGCGGGCGAACTCGTGATCGCGACGACGATGGGACCGTGCGGGGCGGAGCGGGCGCAGGCGGGGCCGAGGCACGCGACGGCCGCGGCGAGCGCCAGTGCGCGCCTCACGCGTCGGCCTCGCGCTTGAGATCCGCCAGCAGGTTCAGCGCCTCGAGTGGCGTCAGCCGGTCGACCTCCAGCGCGCGCAGCCGGTCGACGACGGGGTGCGCCTCGGCCGGCGCGTGGAACAGCCCGAGCTGGCGCTCGCCGTCGCCGGGCGCGCCGCTCAGGCTCGGCCGGCCGCCGCGCTGCAGCTCGTCGCGTTCGAGCGCCGCGAGGATCTCCGAGGCGCGCCGGACGACCGCCGCGGGAATGCCCGCCAGGCGCGCCACCTGGATGCCGTAGCTGCGATCGGATCGCCCGTCCACGATCTTGTGCAGGAAGATGATGTGCTCGCGGAACTCGCGCGCGGCGACGTGGCAGTTGACCACGCCGGGCAGCGTGTCGGCGAGGTCGGTCAGCTCGTGGTAGTGCGTCGCGAAGATCGTCTTCGGCCGGGCCCGATCGTTCGTCGCGAGGTGCTCGGCCACGGCCCACGCCAGGCTCAGGCCGTCGAACGTGGCGGTGCCGCGGCCGATCTCGTCGAGGATGACGAGGCTGCGCGACGTGGCCGCGTGCAGGATCGTCGCGGTTTCCTGCATCTCGACCATGAACGTGGACTGGCCGCGGACGATGTTGTCGGACGCGCCGACGCGCGCGAAGATGCGATCGACGACGGCGAGCTTGGCCGCCCGGGACGGCACGAACGAGCCGGCCTGCGCGAGCAGCGCGAGCAGCGCGACCTGCCGCAGGTAGGTGGACTTGCCGCCCATGTTCGGGCCGGTCAGGATCACGAGCTGCCGGCCGGCGGCGTCCAGCGTCACGTCGTTCGGCACGAAGGCCTCGCTGACGTGCCGCTCGACGATCGGGTGGCGCGCGTCGGTGGCCGTGAACTCGTCGCCGTCGTGGACCTGCGGCTTGGTGTAGTCGGCCGCGGTCGCCGTCTCGGCCAGCGCCGCGAGCACGTCGAGCGCGGCCACCGCGCGGGCGGTGTCGAGCACGCGCGGCGCCTGCGCCGCCACGGCGGACCGCAGCGCCTCGAACAGCTCGACCTCGCGCACGGCGATCCGCTCGTCGGCGCCGAGCACCTTCTCCTCGAACGTCTTGAGGCCGGGGGTGATGAACCGCTCGCCGCCGGCCACCGTCTGCTTGCGGATGTAGTCGTCGGGGACCCCGGCCAGCTGCGACTTCGTGACCTCGATGTAGTAGCCGAAGACGCGGTTGTAGCGCACCTTCAGCGTCGGGATGCCCGTGCGCGCGCGCTCGGATTCCTCCATCGCGGCGATCGCGGCCTTCCCGCCGCGGCTCACCGCGCGCAGCTCGTCGAGCTCGGCGTCCACGCCGTCGCGGATGACGCCGCCGTCGCGCGCCTGCGCCGGCGGCTCGTCCACCAGCGTCCGGGTGAGGACGTCGCGCAGATCCTCGAGCGGATCGATCTCGGCCGCGAGGCTGCCGACGAGCGGCGCCTGGAAGGCCCCGGCCAGCCCGGTCAGCTCCGGCAGCCGGGCGATCGACTGGCCGAGCGCGACCATGTCGCGCGGGCCCGCCGTGCCGAGCGAGACGCGCGAGACGAGGCGCTCGAGGTCGTGCATCGGCTCCAGCGCGGCCCGGAAGCGCCCGCGTTCGACCGTGCGGAACGCGAAGTTCTCCACGGCGTCGAGCCGGTCGTGGATGCGGGCGAGCGAGACGAGCGGGCGCACGAGCCACTGCCGCAGCATCCGCCCGCCCATGGCCGTCACCGTCCGATCGATGGCCTCGAGGAGCGACCCGGCGCGGCCGCCCTCGGCGCCCTCGACGACGTTCAGGTGGCGGAGCGTGACCGGATCGATCGCGAGCGCATCGGCCGTCACCTGGAAGGTGATCTGGCGGACGTGCGAGAGCTCGCGCCGTTGGGTGTCCTGCAGGTAGGCGACGATGGCGCCGGCGGCGGCCGTGGCGGCCGGGGCCTGGTCCAGGCCGAAGGCAGCCAGCGAGGCGACGCCGAACTGGCGGCACAGCGCCTCACGCGCGCCCGCCGGATCGAACGTCCACGCCGCGACGCGCGTGATCCGCGCCTGGCCCGTGTCCCCGAACGCCGCGGCGTCGGCATCGTCGGACAGCAGCAGCTCCCGGGGCGCGTGGAGCGCCAGCTCGGACGCCAGCGCGTCCGCCGCGCCGGCGCCGCGCAGCTCGGTCGCGACGAAGGCCCCGGTGGAGACGTCGAGGAACGCCAGCCCGAACCCGGCCACGCCCCCCAGCGCCGGCGCCACGGCCGCGAGGAACGCCGGTTCGCGCGCGCTCAGGTACGAGGCGTCCGTGAAGGTGCCGGGCGACACCACGCGCGTGACCTCGCGCTTCACGAGGCCTCTGGCCTTCTTCGGATCCTCGACCTGGTCGCAGATGGCGACGCGGTAGCCCTGGCGGACGAGCCGGGCGAGGTAGGTGTCCATCGCGTGGTGCGGCACGCCGCACATCGGGATGGACGCCCCGCTGCTGTCCTTCGCCCGCGAGGTGAGCGTCAGTTCCAGGACGCGCGACGCCGTCAGGG
>JAWKHR010000050.1:0-43762 GCA_041394725.1 Vicinamibacterales bacterium
GGAAGTACTGGGGCGGCCCGATCGCGGTGAAGACGTCGCCCGTCAGCGTGCCGAGCTGCGCCCGGAACGACCCGGGCTGCACGGGCGGTCCCTGGTTGCCACGACCGCCGCGGCCGAACCCGCCTCCGGCCTGGCCCGCCGGGCCGGCGCCGCGGCCGCGCTGTGCCGCCGCTGCGGCGGCGCCGCCCTGCTGCGGGTCCTGCGCCTCGTCCTCGTCGGTCACGATGATCGACTCGATCTCGGGCGCACCGCCCGCGATCGTGCCCGGGTCGGCTCGCAGGTTCCACTCCTCCCGGTGCAGGCCGGCCGTCTTCGGCACGGCGAGCTGCCGGATCTGCGTGTCCCCGCTCGTGTAGATCCGGATCACCAGTTCCGTCCCCTCCGCCGGCACCTGGCTCACGTGATACGTGAAGACGGCCCCGCTCGGCGGGTTCGGCGTCGTGTAGTTGCCGCTGAGCGACGCGAGGCCGGCGGCGCCGGCCTGGGCCACGCCCCACGGCGTGAACTGGTACGCCGGCCGCAGCGGGAACAGCCGCTGGGGCTCGGCCAGCGTCGCCGCCGAGACCTCGCGCAGCGGGCTGTAGTCGTCGAGGATCCAGAAGCCGTTGCCGAACGTCGCCATGACGACGTCGCTCTCGCGCTTCTGGATCTGCAGGTCGCGCACCTGCACCGGCGGCATGTTGCCGCGCAGCTGCGTCCAGTGCGACCCGCCGTCGACCGTGAAGAACAGGCCGAACTCGGTGCCCGCGAACAGCAGGTTCGGGTTGACGTTGTCCTGTGCGAGCGCCCAGACGTCGTGGAGCGGCGGCAGGTCGCCGGTGATGTTCGTCCACGTCCGGCCCCGGTCGGTCGTCTTCACGATGTACGGCTTGTAGTCGCCGGTCTGCCAGTTGTTGAGCGCGACGAAGATCACGTCGGCATTGACCGGCGACGGCGTCACGTCGGCGACGTACGTCCATTTGGGCACGCCCGGGAAGTCCTCGACCCGGCGCCAGTTCTGCCCGCCGTCCTCGGTGATCTGGACGAGGCCGTCATCGGTGCCCACGACCAGCATGCCGTCGAGCAGCGGTGACTCGTCGATCGAGACGACGTTGCTCAACACCGTCGTCGACTCGTTGAGCGCGATCGAGTCGGGCGGCCACACCTTGCCCATGATCGGGATCGTGGTCGCGTCCAGGTCGCGCGAGAGATCCGGACTGATCCGCTTCCAGGAATCGCCGCGGTCGTCGGACTGGTAGACGTACTGCGTCGCCCAGTAGAGCCGCGTGGGCGAGTGGACGCTCGTGATGTACGGCGTATCCCAGTTCGGCCGGTCGCCGCCGCGGCCGCCACCGCGCCCGCCACCGCCACCGCCGCCGCCCCCGCGGCCGCCGCCCTGCACGCACGGCTCGTCCGTGTTGACCGTGTTGCAGGGGTTCGGCCGGATGCTGACGCCGCGCCCGATCCGGCGGTCGAACCGCTGGACGCCGCCCGACTGCGAGGTGCCGTAGACGATGTTCGGGTCACCCTGGTCGTGCCGGGACGTGAAGCCGTCGCCGCCGACCGTCATGTACCAGTCGCTCGTCCGGATGCCCACCGTGTGGGTCGTCCGCGACGGGCCGCACATCGAGAAGTTGTCCTGCGTGCCGCCGCAGACCGTGTAGAAGGGCTCCTCGTTGCCCGCCGACACGCGGTAGTACTGCGTGATCAGCAGGTTGCCGAACAGCCGCCAGTTGTCGCCGTCGTCGTACGTCTCGTAGACGCCGCCGTCGTTCCCGATGAGGATGTGCTTCGGGTCCTTCGGATCGAAGACCACCTCGTGGTGATCGACGTGGACGTTGAACGCGCCGGTCGGTCCGAGGTCCTCGGTCGAGTTCTCGATCCCGATGTTCTCCCACGTCTTGCCGGCGTCACGCGACCACTGGAAGTTCGTGTTGACGGACCAGACGGTGTCGGGATGCCGCGGATCCACGAAGATCTCGCTGTAGTAGGCCGGACCGCCGCCCCGGTACCGCGCCATGCGCTCCCAGGTATTGCCGTTGTCCTCGGACTTGTAGAAGCCCATGCCGTCGTCGGCCGTGGGCGGGTTCAGGGGCGGCAGCTCCGGGGCCTCGCCACGACCGGCGCCGCGCCCGCCACCGCCGCCACCACCGCCGCCGCGGCGACCGCCACCAGCCGACTTCGCGTCGATGAGCGCGTACACGCGGCCCGGCTTCTTCGGATCGACCGCGAGCGCGATGCGTCCCACTTCACCGGGCGGCAGGCCGTTGGTGAGTTTCGTCCAGGAACGGCCCGCGTTGGTCGTCTTGAAGACGCCGCCGTCCGGGCCGCCGCCGATCATCTGGCCGACGTGCCGCATCCGCTGGTAGGTGCCGGCGTAGATGACGTCCGGGTTCCTCGAGTCGAAGACGATGTCGGTCACGCCGGTCGTCTCGTTGACGAACAGCGACCGCTCCCACGTCGCGCCGCCGTCGGTCGTCTTGTACACGCCGCGATCGCCGCCGCCGCCTTCGGTGAAGAGCGGCCCCTGCGAAGCAACGTAGACGGTGTTCGAGTTGCGCGGGTCGATGATGATCTTGCCGATGTGCTCGGAGTGCTCGAGCCCCGACCGGGTCCACGTCTCACCGGCATCGGTGGACTTGTAGAGCCCGGTGCCGAAGTGCGCCGACCGCTGGCTGTTGTTCTCGCCGGTGCCGAGCCAGACGACGTTCGAGTCCCTGGGGTCCACCACGACGCAGCAGAGCGAGAAGGCCTCGACCTGGCCGATGCGCGGGAAGATGTGCGTGAACGTCTGGCCCCGGTTGCTCGATTTCCAGAGCCCGCCGAAGGCCGAGGCCACGTAGTAGGTGTTGGAATCGTTCGGGTCGATCTCGATGTCGGCCACGCGGCCGGTCACCAGTCCCGGGCCGATGCTGCGGATGGCCATCGGGTCGAAGGTCTCCGCCGTGAGCCGGCCGCCCTGCTGCCCGGCGCCGGTCGTGACCATGGTCGCAAAGAAGAGGGCTGCCAGGGGCAGCAGTAGTGCAGTGCGTTTCATGAGGGGTCTCCCAGACGGGGTGCATTCTACGTCATCCGGCGGGGGCGACAGGATGTCCCCCGTTGCACCAGAGAGGTCGCCCCGGACGGGGTGACCCAGGAGTCCTTCCGCGGGGCGCGCACCACGCGCGCGCCCCGCGGAAGGGCGCGTCAGCGGGGCAGCTCCTTCACGTAGAAGCTCTGCGGCTGCCCGACCGGCGTGGCCGTTTCGCCCGACAGGCGGACGAGCTGCGCGCTGTAGCGGCCGAGCGGGACCGGGTCGCCGCCGCGGCCGCCGCCGCGACCGCCGAACCCGCCGCCGCCGCGCCCGCCGCCGCCACGACCGCCACGGCCCGCCGCGGCCGCCTCGCCCGGCGCCGGGGGCGGCAGCTCGCGGAGGTTCCAGGCCGCGCGATGCACGCCGGCTCCGCCGGCCAGCGCGACCTGCGCCACCTGCTCGCCGTCCTCGTTGCGAACCTGGATCGCGTAGGACGTCCTCGCCGGCGGTGTCTTCGCACGTGGTACGTGAAGATCGCCCCGTAGGGCGGTTGTCCGCGGTCCAGTCGCTCTCACGCCGCGGATCTGGTTGCGCACCGGGGTACTGGTAGGCGTGCCGCAGCGGGTAGGTGGAGCACGGCCTTCCTGGGCGAGCTGCCTCGCCGTCGCGGTGCCGGATGTTGTCGTCGTTGACGAAGACGTTCACGTGCGCGCGGACGCGGCCGCGCTCGTCCACGACGCGATCGCGCAGCGCGACGTGCCGGACCCAGAGGTGGTCGAGCGCCTCGGCCACGGTGGCGGGCGCGGCGTCGATCGGGATCTCGCGCGCGCCGCCGGTGAAGTCGGTCAGGAAGCCGGCGACGACCACGGTGACCACGGCGGTCAGACCCGTGCGGTCTTCACGCAGACGACCGGCGGCAGGCCGTCGCGCAACGCGGTCCACGAGTCGCCGGCGTCGGTCGACCCGTACACGCGGCCGCTGCGCGTGCCGAAGAACACGCCCGTCGGCCGGCCCGCGTCCGTGGACATGCCGTCGCGCAGGATCGTCTCGAGCGCCTGCTCCTGCGGCAGCCCGCCGGTCAATGGCTCCCACGACGCGCCGGCGTCGCGCGTCCGGTAGACGCGCAGCTTCCCCTCCGGCGTGCACCGGAACATGTCCGACTCGATCGGGACGATGTAGACGGTGTCCGCGTCGTGGGGATCCATCGCCATCGCGAACCCGAAGTCTGACGGGACGCCGTTGGCGATGTCCTGCCACGAGTCGCCGCGGTCGTCGCTCCGGTAGAGGTAGTTCGTGCCCCAGTAGATCCGCGACGAGCTGTGCGGGCTGACGAAGAACGTCGTGTCCCAGTTGGGCCGCTCGTTGGCGAACCCGCGGCCGCCGCGGCCGCCCCGGCCGCCGCCCTGTTCCACCGGCAGCTCGCTGCCGTCGAGCGCGCGCGCGTTGGACGGGTTCGGCCGGATGCTCGTGGACTCGCCCGTGCGCAGGTCCAGCCGCTGGACCGCGCCGTTCTGCGACGTGGCGTAGGTGATGAACGGATCGGACGGATCGCTCCGCGTCGTGAAGCCGTCGCCGCCGCCCGTCCGGTACCACTCGCTCGTGCGGATGCCCGCCTGGTTCTGCGTGCGCGAGGGCCCGCACATCGACCCGTTGTCCTGCGTGCCGCCGCAGACGTTGTAGAACGGCGTCATGTTGTCCACCGACACGCGGTAGAACTGCGAGATCGGCAGGTTGTTGAAGTGCCGCCACGTCGTGCCCTGGTCGTAGCTCTCCCAGAGGCCGCCGTCGTTGCCGAGCACCATGTGGTTCACGTCGCTCGGGTCGAACCAGACCACGTGGTGATCGACGTGGACGCCCTGGAGCGGGAACGTCGTCCACGTGTGGCCGCCGTCGGTGCTGTGCTCGAGGTTCGTGCTGACCGCGAAGACCGTGTCGGCGTGGTGCGGGTCCACGAACAGCTCGTTGTAGTAGCCCGGGTCGGCGTTGGTGAACCAGTTCTCGCCGCCCTGTCCCTGCCCCTGCGCCGCGATCTCGACCCAGGCGTCGTCTGCCTCCGACTCGGCCGGGTCGCCGTCGGCGTCACCGCCGCCGCGTCCACCGCCCGGCGCCCGCTTGCCGACGCGCGCCCAGGTCGCGCCCGAGTCGTCCGACCGGTAGAAGCCGCGTTCCTCGGGCAGCGCCTCGATCATCGCGTAGAGCCGCGCCGGCTTCACCTTCGGATCGACCGCCAGGTTGATGCGGCCCATGTCGCCCTGCGGCAGGCCGTTGGTCAGCTCCGTCCAGGTGCGGCCGCCGTTGGTGGACTTGAAGATGCCGCTCTCCGGCCCGCCCCCCACGAACTGCCCCACCGCCCGGCGGCGCTGCCAGAGCGTGGCGTAGACGATGTCCGGGTTGGCCGGGTCGAGCCACACGTCGTTGGCGCCCGTGTCGGGGCTCTTGGTCAGGATGGCATTCCACGTCGCCCCGCCGTCGGTCGTCTTGTAGAGCCCGCGCTCGCCGCCGGCCGACCAGAGCGGCCCCTGCGAGGCCACGTAGACGACGCTGGAGTTGCGCGGATCGATCACCATCGCGCCGATGTGCTCCGACGTCGCGAGGCCCACGCGGTTCCACGTCTCCCCCGCATCGGTGGACTTGTAGACGCCGTCGCCGATCATCGAGGCGCGCGGGTTCGAGTTCTCGCCCGTGCCGAGCCACACGATGTTCGAATCGCGGGGATCGACCTTGACGCAGCAGGTCGTGAAGGAGCCGCCGTTGTCGAAGATCGACCGGAACGTGATCCCGCGGTTCTCGCTCTTCCACACGCCTCCCGCGGCGGTGGCCACGTAGTAGACGCTCGGATTCTTCGGATCCACGTCGAAGTCGGCGACACGGCCCGTGGCCAGGGCGGGCCCGATGCTGCGCAGCTCGAGGCCCGAGAACACGTCGGCGGTCAGTCGATCCGCCCCCTGCTGGCCGGTCGCGAGCAGCGCGGATCCCATCAGGACCGCCGCGGCCCACACGAACACACTTCGGCTCTTCATGATCAATTCTCCCGGCGCAATTCTACGATCGGCGGTCGTGGCGGGGGCAAATGACCCCATAAGCCGCGATCGCGTCGTAAGATCCAGTCCGACTCATGGCTGACTACCGCCCCACCCCCGCCGACCGTTTCACGTTCGGCCTCTGGACGGTCGGAAACCGCGGCCGGGATCCCTTCGGCGAGCCCACCCGGCCGGCCCTCCGGCCCGTGGACGCGGTCCGGCGCCTCGCCGCCCTCGGCGCCTGGGGCGTGAACCTGCACGACAACGACCTCGTGCCCGTCGACGCCAGCGCCGCCGATCGCGACCGGATCGTCCGCGAGTTCCGCCAGGCCCTCGCCGACCACGGCCTCGTCGTGCCGATGGCCACCACCAACCTGTTTACGGACCCGGTCTTCCGCGACGGCGCCTTCACCGCCCACGACCCGGCCGTGCGCGCCTACGCGCTCCAGAAGACGATGCGCGCGATCGACCTCGGCGTCGAGCTGGGCGCCGGGATCTACGTCTTCTGGGGCGGCCGCGAGGGCGCCGAGGTGGACGCCGCGAAGGACCCGGTCGAGGCCATCAAGCGGTTCCGCGAGGCCGTGAACTTCCTCTGCGCGTACGTCGGCGACCGCGGCTACGACCTGCGCTTCGCGCTCGAGGCCAAGCCCAACGAGCCGCGTGGCGACCTGTACTTCCCGACGACGGCGTCCTACCTCGCGTTCATCGAGACGCTCGACCAGCCCGCGATGGTGGGCGTGAACCCCGAGGTCGCACACGAGCACATGGCCGGCCTCAACGTCTGCCACGTCGTCGCGCAGGCGATCGAGGCGGGCAAGCTGTTCCACATCGACCTGAACGATCAGAAGTTCGGGCGGTTCGACCAGGACCTGCGCTTCGGATCCGAGTCGATCAAGGTGCTGTTCTTCCTCGTCAGGATGCTCGAGCGCGCCGGCTACGACGGCCCGCGCCACTTCGACGCGCACGCCTACCGGTCCGAGGACCAGGACGGCGTCTGGGACTTCGCCGCGGGCTGCATGCGGACGTACCTGATCCTGAAGGACAAGGCGCGGCAGTTCGACGAGGACCGCGAAATCCAGGCGCTGCTCACCGAGATCCGCGCCGGCGATGGCGCCGAGGCCCCGCCGTCCGCCTATTCCCGCGCCGCCGCCGACGCCCTGCTCGCGCGGCCGTTCGACCGGGCCGCGATGGCGGCCCGGCGCCTGCCGTACGAGCGGCTGGATCAACTGACGATCGAGCTGCTGCTGGGACTGCGGTGAGGGAACCACAGTCGCCGGCGAAGCCGGCCACCACGGTTCGAAGTCCGAAGTTCGAACTTCAAAGTTCCGCTAACCCCTCCGCGTGCGCAGTTCCGCGCGTTCGAATTCCTGCCACTCGCGGCGCATCCCGAGACTGGCCCTGACGCCCGCCGGATCGGGGCGGACGCGCGACGCGGCGACGGGCTCGGCGACGCCCTGGACGACGTCCGGCCAGTCCACGGCGCGGCCGCGCGCGCGGGCATGGGCGTGGAAGGCACGCAACGCGGCGCCGAGGCACGCCGCGTTGGTCGTCTCGAAGCGCAGGACGTCCGCGTCGAAGACGTCGGCCATCACCTGGAGAATCTCCCGGTTGGCCGAGGCGCCGCCGGTGGCGTGAATCGTCCGCACGTCGAGGCCCATCCAGGCCGCGTGCGTCGCCATCGACGCCATCTGCCCCTCGACGACCGCGCGGACGCGCGCCGCGACGCCGGGTTCGTCGCGTCCGTCGCGCCCGTCGCGCCGGTCGGTCTCGTCGAGCCCGCGCGTGCGTGCCCCGCCGCGCGGCACGTGCGGCGTGATCTCGGGCTCGAACCACGGCAGCATCAGCGCGCCGCGGTTCCCCGGCGGCGACGCGGCGAGCGCCGCCGAGAATCCCGCCCAGTCGAGCCCGCACGCGTCGCGCACGCGCTCGCGGGCCAGCGAGCCGTTGCGGAAGACGGTGAGCCCCATCACGCCGCCGATCGGCGCGCCGAAGACGTGCCCCGTGCCGGCCGGATCCACGCGCACTTCGGCGAGCGGGCCGAAGACGACGTCGCTCGTGCCGAGCGAAAGGCCCAGCATCCCGGCCCGCACGAGGCCCAGGCCGACCAGGCTGCTCGGGTTGTCACCCGACCAGGCCACCACGGAAGCCGCGGGCAGGCCGTGGCGCGCGCGCCAGTACGGCGCGAGCGTCCCGACGACGGTCGGAGCCGGCACGATGGCGGGCAGCCGGCGCGCGAGATCCGGCGCGGTCGCGGCCAGCGCGTCCGGCGACCAGCGCGACGCGGTCAGGTCCATCAGGGTCATGCCCGAGGCGTCGCCGGGATCGAGCGGCGCGTGCGCGCCCGTGAGCAGGGACGCCAGAAACGAGCTGACGAGGTGAATGCGGTCCGTGCGCGCATAGCCCGCCGGGTCCGTCTTCCAGAACCGGCGGATCTGCGGGCCGGTGAACCGCTCGAACGCGCGCGAGCCGGTGATCGCCGCCACCCGCGCGGCGCCGCCCATCGCCTGCGTGATCTCCTCGCACTCGACCGTCGTCGAGGTGTCCATCCAGACCGGCGAGACCGGCCGCGAGAACGTGTCCGCGATCTGTCCGCCAATCGGCCGCGCCGGGTCGAGCGAGCGCCAGACGTCGGCCGCCGTGGCGTCCAGGTAGACGCTGCCGTGCTGCTGCGCCGACCCGGCAATCGCCGCGAGGCGCGAGAGATCGAGGCCCGACGCGGCGATCGCGCCGAGCAGGTGATCCAGCGCGTCCGCCCACAGCGCGGGGGGCGCCGTCACGACGCGCGGATCCGCCGACGTCAGCACGCCGTGCGTGGTGCCATAGGACGGCAGCGCGCGATCGAACTCGAGGCTTCGCTCGAGCACCACCGCGCGCCGGCCCGCAGCGCCGCCCGCGCCGCCCGCGCCGCCCGCGCCGTCCGCGCGGCCCGCGCCGCCCGCATCGTCGGCGTCGTCCACGTCGAGGACGATGGCGGTCAGGCTCTGGGTGCTGCAGTCGAGGCCGAGATAGAGCGGCATGTCCGGGCCTCAGTCGTCGGCGCGCAGGAACCGCATCGACTCGACGAGGTCGAAGGGCGTGCGGTAGCGGTCCACCCGCTCGCCGCGCTGGTCGATGCGCGTCGCGTCCACCTGCCCCAGGTATCGCGCCGCCGCCTCGAGGTACGGGACGCGCATCGGCTCGAGACCCATCAGCCGCGCGCACGTGGCATCGACCGCCACCGGATCGGTGCCCATGGCGATGACGCCGACCGGCCTGGCGCGTCCCATGATCGGCCCGTCGCCCTCCATGCCGACGATGCCGTCCACGATGGCGAGGCCGGGCCGGACGGTGCCGGCCAGGTCGAGGATCGACGCGGGAATGCCACGGAAGTGCAGCAGGTTCTTCGGCCAGCCGTAGACGGCGCCCGGCACGACGCCGAACAGGTTCTTCATGCTGCACGTGAGCCCGGCCCAGTGATGCGTCTTCAGCTTCGGCATCGAGACGACCAGGTCCGCGGCGAGCACGCTCACCGGCAGCGCCAGCGACGACAGGCCGGTGAACCAGCTCCGCAGCGGCACCTCGCGCACGTCGTCGTGGTTCAGGTCGACGAAGGTCGTGTCCAGGTCGCCGAGATCGTCGGCGAGTCCGGTCGCCGTGAGGAGGTACTCGACGTCGCGCCGGTGCCCCGGCCCTTCCGCCACGACCACCTCGCGCGCGCCGGCGCGGCGGAGCGCGACGATGGCGCCGGCGATGACGCGGGGGTGCGTGTTGATGGCCTCGCCGGGCTCGTACTCCACGAGGTTCGGCTTCAGCAGCACGCGCCGATCGCGGACGGCGACGCCGAGTTCCCGCAGGCCGCGGCCGATGAGGTCCGCGAGGTCGCTGTCGTAGGACGGCGCGTCGAGGAGCGCGACCGCGGACCGGTCGGGCCGCGCGAAATCCGAACTCCGGTAGGGCGCGGGCTCGCGGCCGCACGCCGCGGCGACCGCGGCCGCCAGCGGCGTGCCGAGAAACGCGCGGCGGCTGAGCGTGGTCACGCCGCCCCTCCTCGGACGGGCGATGCGCCGGGGCCGGCGACGCGGAACGCCGCGGCGTCGTGCGCCGGAATCGCCGCCGCGTAGGCCGCCATCGCCAGCAGGTGCGCGTTGTCGAGGAAGTGCGTGCGGGCGTCCTCGGCGTCGAGCGCCGCAAGGACGTGCCCGAACGGCCGGCGATGCACCGCGAGCGCGAGCGCCGCGAGCGCGAGCGCCATGGCCGATCGCTCGGCGAGCGCGTGCCGATCGAGCCACGAGAGACTCAGGCCGACGGCCGGCTCGCTCGCGCGGTCCTGGAGGGCGAGGAGCGCGAGCGCGGTGGTCGGCACGTACGCGCGGAGATCCTGACCGAGCACCGACGCGTTGCCGTAGTTCCAGCCGCCCGACGGGCACACGCGATCGAGCAGCACCGCCTCGCCGTCGGCGATGCGCGTGCCGGCCGCGCCGGGGCGGCGGCCCTCCGGCAGGCGCTTGAGCGCCAGCACGCAGAGCGCCGTCGGCTCGATCCAGCTGAACGTGCCCGGCATCCACGACCAGGCCTGCAGCCGGTTGTCCTGCCCGAGCAGCACGTCCGGGTCGAGCGCGACGCCCTTCGCGGCGACCACCCCCGCACCCAGGCGATCGACCGTCGCGTCCGGGGCCTCGAGTGCCGGCAGGGCCAGCAGCGCGAGGCCGCTCCAGGCCAGGTTCGGGACGCCGGTGCCCGGGTCGGCCAGCAGGCCCGCGGCGCCCTGCGTGGACCGCAGGAACTCGAGGTGCGCGGCGAGCGTGACGGGGGGCGCGGCCGGATCAGCGGTGAGGGCGAGGAGGGCCCAGCAGGTCGGCTCGAGGCGGCTCGCCCGGCCCGCGTAGTAGGGCCAGCCCCCGTCCGGGTTCGCGGCCGCGGCAAGGCGTTCGGCGAGGCGCGCCACGGCTCATCGTAGATCGGCCGCGGCCCGGGCCTGTGCCAGAATGGCGGGACCATGACCTCGCGGCTGATGAAGGGACTGCTGATCGCCTGCGGCACGCTCTGCGTGGCGCTGGGCGTGATCGGCATCTTCCTGCCGATCATGCCGACGACGGTGTTCCTGCTGATGGCGGCGGCGTGCTACGCACGCAGCTCCGATCGGTTCTACCAGCGGCTGATCAACAACCGCTGGCTCGGCAGCTACATCCGGAATCACCGCGAGGGCCGCGGCATGCGGCGGCGCGACAAGACGATCACGCTGATCATGCTCTGGGCCGGCATCGGCGCGACGATCGTCTGGACGGCCGAGGCGTGGTGGCTGCGCCTGCTGCTCGTCGGCATCGCCGCCGGCGTCACGCTGCACGTCGCGCGCCTGCCGGCGTTCCGCCTCGTCGAGCCGCCGGCACCCGTCGCGTCGGATTCCTGAGGTTGGATCAGGGCGTCTCCCACTGCCCCGTCCGCGCCGACCGGAACGCGGCGTCGATCACGCGCATGTTCGCGAGGGTCATCTCCAGCGGGTACGGCACGTCCGTGTCGCCCAGCACGGCGCGCGAGAACAGGTCGCCCTGGATCGTGTACTGGTCGCAGGTCGGGATCTCGATCGTCTCGATCCCGCCGCCGAACACGTCGCGCCCGTCGTCGACGAACAGCCGGCAGGGCCGGTCGGGCGGCGCGTTGAACGGGATCTCGACCTCGAGCCGGCCCCGCGTCCCGAACACCTGCACGCGCTGGCAGGGCACGAGCCTGGTCCCGCACGTGCCCGTCGCCTGGCCGGCCGGGTAGTCCAGGAGGAGCGACGTGAGGACGTCCACGCCGGTGGCCGGGTCGCGGTCGATCAGCGCGAGGACGCGCCGCGGCTCCTGGCCGAAGACGAACCGCGAGGTGACGATCAGGTAGCAGCCGATGTCGTACAGCCCGCCGCCGCCCCAGGCCTCGACGTTGCGGATGTTCTTCGGGTCGTCGTTGAAGTAGCTGAACGCGCCCTGGTAGGCGCGGACGTCCCCGAGCCGGCCCGACCGGCACAGGTCGCGCGCCGTGATCCACTGCGGGTGCGTCCACACCATGAACGCTTCCTGCATCTTCACGCCGGTCTCGTCGCGGACGTCGATGAGCGCCTGCGCGTCGGCCGCCGACAGGCCGATCGGCTTCTCGCAGAGCACGTGCTTGCCGGCGCGCGCCGCCTTCGTCGCGTACTCCACGTGCAGGTGGTTCGGCAGCGGGATGTAGACCGCGTCCACGTCCGGGTCCTCGAGCAGGGCCTCGTAGGACCCGTGGGATCGCGGGATGTCGAGCGCCGCGGCCACACGCGAGGCCCGCGCGAGGTCACGCGACGCGATCGCCACGACCTCGGTGCTCGCGCCCCGCTGCATCCCCGGGATCACCTTCTTCACCCCGATGTTCGCCGTGCCGAGCACCCCCCACCGGACGCGCCTCAGCCGCCCACCCCTGACGAGGGTCAGGTCTTGATTCGCAGCCATGTCGCCGTTGAGATTACAGATTTGTGATTTCGTATAAAAGGAAGAAGATACCGGGAGTCTTTTTCCGGTCTAGGCTACCCACATGCGCCGACTCTCCCTGGCTCTCGCGCTGATTGCCGTCCCGCTCGCGACGGTCACGACCCTCTCCGGCCGCCAGGCGGCCCGCTTCGACCCGGCCCTGTTCCAGGACCTCGCCTGGCGCAACATCGGGCCATTCCGCGGCGGCCGCACCAAGGCGGCAGCGGGCATCGCGTCGCAGCCGAACGTGTTCTACGTCGGCGTCGCCAACGGCGGCGTCTGGAAGACGGACGACTACGGCCGCACGTGGACGCCGATCTTCGACGACCAGCCCACCGGATCGATCGGCGACATCGCCGTGGCCGCGTCGAACCCGAACGTCATCTACGTCGGGAGCGGCGAGGGCATGCAGCGGCCCGACCTCTCGACGGGCGACGGCATCTACAAGTCGATCGACGGAGGCGGCACCTGGACGCACCTCGGCCTCCGCGACGCGCAGCAGATTCCGCGCATTGTCGTCGATCCGACCAACCCTGAGCGGCTGTTCGTCGCCGCCCTCGGTCACCCCTACGGCCCGAACGAGGAACGCGGCCTGTTCCGATCGACCGACGGCGGCGGGACGTTCCAGAAGGTGCTCTACCGCGACGAGAACACGGGCGCGGTAGACGTCGTGCTCGACCCGACGAACCCGCAGATCGTGTACGCCGCGCTCTGGGAGGCGCGCCAGGGGCCGTGGGAGAACGCCGCGTGGACCGGGTCGAACAGCGGCCTGTTCAAGTCCACCGACGGCGGCACGACGTGGCAGCCGCTGACCGACGGCCTGCCGACCTACGCGGACGGCCTCGGCCGGATCGGCGTGACGGTCGCGCCGAGCGACCCGCGGCGCCTCTACGCGGTGGTGGACGCGGGCGCCCGCGCGGGCATCTACCGTTCCGACGACGCGGGTGCGCACTGGTCGCGCGCGAACGAGGATCGCCGCGTCGTGGGCCGTCCGTCCGACGCGGCCGACGTCGCCGTGGACCCGACCAACGCGGACATCGTGTACGTCCCGACGATCGTCGCGTGGAAGTCCACCGACGGCGGGCGGACGTTCACGGCGTGGCGCGGCGCGCCCGGCGGCGACGACTACCAGCGCATGTGGATCAACCCGACGCAACCGGACACGATCCTCATGACCGCGGACCAGGGCGCCATCGTCACGGTCAACGGCGGCCGGACGTGGAGTTCCTGGTACAACCAGCCGACCGCGCAGTTCTACCACGTGAGCACGGACAACGCGTTTCCGTACCGCGTCTGCGGCGGGCAGCAGGAGAGCGGCTCGGCGTGCATCGCGAGCCGCAGCGACTTCGGGCGCATCACGTTCCGCGACTGGTCGCCGGTCGGCGTCGAGGAGTACGGCTACGTGGCGGCCGACCCGCGCGATCCGGACCTCGTCTACGGCGGCAAGGTGACGAAGTTCGACCGGCGCACGGGCCAGGTCCAGGACGTCTCGCCCCCGCGCGACGACGACTACCGGACGGTCCGCACGCAGCCGCTGCTCTTCTCGCCGATCGATCCGCGCACGCTCTTCTTCGCGTCCAACACCCTCTGGAAGACGACGTCCGGCGGGCAGACCTGGACGTCGATCAGCCCCGACCTCACGCGGCCGACGTGGGACGTGCCGGCCAGCGTCGGCGTCTACCGCGACCGTCCGAACGCGCGCGCGACGCGCCGCGGCGTGATCTACACGGTGGCACCGTCGCCCATCGACGCCGACGTGATCTGGGCGGGCACCGACGACGGGCTGATCCACCTCACGCGCGACGGCGGGAAGACGTGGACCGACGTCACGCCGCCGGCGATCGGGCCGTGGGCGAAGGTCTCGATCCTGGAGGCGTCCCACTTCGACGTGAACGGCGCCTACGCCGCGATCAACACGCTGCGGCTCGACGACCTGCGCCCCCACGTCTACCGCACGCGCGACGCCGGCAGGACCTGGACGGAAATCGTCACCGGCCTGCCCCCCGGCCACGTGATCAACACGGTGCGCGAGGACGCGCAGCGCCGCGGACTGCTCTTCGCCGGCAGCGAGCAGGGCGTGTCGGTGTCGTTCGACGATGGCGAACAGTGGCAGTCGCTGCGGCTGAACATGCCGGCGACGTCGATTCGCGACCTGGTGATCAAGGACGCGGACGTCGTGGTCGGCACGCACGGCCGCGGCTTCTGGATCCTGGACGACATCTCGCCGCTGCGCCAGGTCACCGCCGACACCGTGCGCGCCGGCGCGTTCCTCATGCGGCCGTCGGTCGCGTACCGGTTCCGCGCCTACAAGTACACCGACACGCCGCTCCCGCCCGACGAGCCCGGAGCGCCGAACCCGCCCGACGGCGTCGCGATCGACTACGTGATCGGGGCGGACGTCACCGGGCCGGTCACGCTCGAGATCATCGACTCGGGATCGGGCGACACCGTGCGCCGCTACTCGAGCGACGACCCGCCCGACGTCCCGCTGCCCGACCGGAACACGCCGGACTACTGGCTGCGGCCCGACCGGCGGCTGGCGGCGACGCCCGGCCTCCACCGGTTCTACTGGGACGTGCGGTACGCGCCGCCGGCGGTGGACCGCTTCACGTATCCGATCTCGGCCGTGCCGGGCGACACGCCGAAGGCGCCGCAGGGCATGTTCGTGCTGCCGGGCACCTACCAGGTGCGCCTCACGGTCAACGGCCGCGCCTACCGGCAGGCGGTCGTCGTCCGGATGGACCCGCGCGTCCGCACGAGCCAGGCGGATCTCGAGGCGCAGTTCCGCGCGTCGCGGTCGCTCGACCAGATGCTGCGGCGGGTCGCGGCGGCGCGCGCGACCGCCGACACGCCGGCGCTGCGGCAGGCGCAGTCCACGCTCGGGCGCCTGCTCGAGACGATCCAGGACGCCGACGTGCGCCCGACCGACGCGCAGGACGCCGCGCTCACGGCCGCGCTCGCCCAGGCCGGTCAGGCGCTCGGCGGAGGCTAGGGGCGTCCCGTCCCGCCGGCGCGAGGCGTCCCGGGCGCGGCGCCGGAGAGGTGGCGCGGGAAATCCTCGCTCCCTTCGCCACGGATTCGACCTGTCGCCCTTCGGGCCGGTCCTACCCGGCCTGACTTCGCACGCCTACGGACGCGGCCCTCGAATCCGTTGGCTCCGTACGCTCGGATTTCACGTCCGAGGCCCCCCGCGCCACTCCAAGTCGCCGCGCTCGGGACGCCTCGCGCCGGCGCCACCTCCCCCACCCAACCGCGGAGACCCATAGATCGTCTATGCTTGTGTCGTCTATGCCTGGACCCGATACGCCTCGCGTCGATCTCGTGCCGGGGACCCTGGAGATGCTGGCGCTGCGGGTGCTCGCCGTCGAGCCGCTGCACGGCTACGCCATCGCCCAGCAGATCCACCGGTCGTCCCGCGCCGCCCTGACCATCGAGGAGGGCTCGCTCTACCCCGCGCTGCAGCGGATGCTCATCAAGGGCTGGGTGAAGGCCGCGTGGAAGACGTCCGCGACCGGACGCCGCGCGCGGATCTACACGATCACCGCCGCCGGCCGCCGGCAGCTCGGCGAGGCCGAGGCCCGGTTCCATGCGACGTTCGCCGCGGTCGCGCGCGTGCTGAAGGGGTGACGCCATGGCCTGGGACGACTGGCGTCGGTTCGTCGGGCTGATCGGGAGGCCGCGCCGCGACCGCGACCTGGACGAGGAGATCCAGGCCCACTACGAGCACCTGCGCCGGGCCTTCGAGGACGAGGGGGACCCGCCCGACGAGGCGGCCCGCCGCGCGCGGCTGCGCCTGGGCGGCGCGATCCAGATCCGCGAGGCCTCCGCCGACGAGTGGCGGCTCGGGTGGATCGAGGGCACGTGGCAGGACGTCCGGTTCGCCGCGCGCGGTCTCGCGCGGCGCCCAGGTTTCGCCGCCGCCGCGATCGCCACGCTCGCGCTCGGCATCGGCGCCTCGACCGCGATCTTCTCGGTGGCCTGGGGCGTGTCGCTGCGGCCGCTGCCGTATCCGGAGCCGGACCGGCTGATCCGGCTCTACGAAGCCAATCCGGCGAATGGCAAGCTCCGGGAGAACGTCTCCGTCGGCGCCTTCCAGGCCTGGCGAGAGCGGACCGACGTCCTCGAGTCCGCCGCCCTCTACTCGGGCCTCCGCCGCTGGACGCTGGCCATGGGTCCGGATCGTGTCGCGGTCACCGCACGGAGCGTGACGCCGTCGTTCTTCGACGTGCTCGGCGTCCATCCCGTCCTCGGCACCGGCTTCAAGCCGGAACGCGAGTACACCCGCTTCACGCTCAAGGACGTCGTGCTGTCGTACGACGCCTGGCAACGGCTCTTCGGCGGGCGTCCGGACGTCATCGGCTCGACCATCACCGAGGTCGGAGGCAACGACGACGACGAGTACCGGGTGCTCGGGGTGATGCCGAGGGGCTTCGCCTACCCCGAACCGGTGGACATGTGGTGGCCGCAGATCGTCGAGCTGCCCGTGGGACGCATCCTGTACAACTGGCGGTACGACGAGGTCATTGCACGGCTGGCCCCGGGAGCCTCGCTGACCGACGCCCGTGCTTCACTCGACGCCGCCTCGGCGGCCGTCGCCGAGCGGCTGCCGGCGAGCAATGCCGGCTGGACGGTGACCGTCGACACGCTGCGCGACTCGATCGTCGGGTCGTTCGGCCAGTTCACCTGGCTGCTGCTCGCCGCGGTGGGACTCGTCCTGGCCACGGCGTGCCTGAACGTCGGCGGGCTCCTGACGGCGCGGGCCGTGTCTCGCGACCGCGAGACCGCGGTGCGCGTCGCGCTCGGCGCGGGCGCGTGGCGCCTCGCACGCGCGTGGCTCGCGGAAGCCGCGCTCATCGGGCTCGCCGGCCTGGCGACGGGGCTGGTCCTCGCGTGGACCGCGGTGGGCGCGTTGCGATCGATGGCGCCGCCGTGGATCCCGCGGCTCGACGCCGTCGCGCTCGACGCGCCGGTCCTGCTCGCCGCCGCCGGCGTCACGCTGCTCGCGGTGGCCGGTTTCGCGGTGTCGCCGCTCGGACGCGCGAGACGCCGCCAGGCCGCGGAGGCGCTGCGCGCGGCCGCCACCGCCGGCGACACTCGCCGGCGCCATGCGCTCCGCACGGCGGTCGTGCTCGGGCAGTGCGGAGGCGCCGCCGCGCTCGCGATCCTCGCCGCCCTGCTCACGCAGAGCCTGATCAACCTGACCCGCGTCGATCTCGGCTGGAATCCCGATCGGGTGCTGGCCCTGACCGTCGCGCCGCCGATGCCGCGCGAGCTGCGGCGTCCGTGGTACTGGCTGCTCGAGTGGCGCGACCGTGTCGAAGCGCGCCTCGACGCGACGCCCGGCGTCGAGGCCGCGGCGTTCACGACGCAGGTGCCGTTCCAGGCGTCGTTCGCCGCGACGCTGGCCCGCGGCCGCGGCCGCGCCGACTCGGACGACGCCCGCTGGCCGGGCATCCGGCTGAACGTCTCCGACAGCTTCTTCGCCGTGATGCAGATGCGGCTGCTCGAGGGCCGACTCTTCACGCCGGACGACCGGTTCGGCGAGGCGCAGGTCAACCAGACCGAGCACGCCGAACGCGGGGTGGCCGTCGTCACGGCCGGCACGGCGCGGACGCTCTGGCCCGGCGAGTCCGCCATCGGAAAAGCCCTCTGGCTGCCCGACATCGACAGCGTCACCTGGCGAGAGGTCGTCGGCGTCGTGGACGACGTCCGGTTCAGCGACGTGCGCACGCAGGCATCGCTCCACGTGTTCGCGCCGCGATCGCAGAGCTCGTCGGGCGCCAGCCGTCTCGTCATCCGGACCGCCGGACCCGCGGCGGCCCTCGTCCCGACCATTCGCGCCGTGCTCGACGACATGGCGCCCGGCATGGCCGTGACCGACGTCGCCCCTCCGCGACGCTCGTCTCGAACGCGACCGCGCAGCCCGCTTCACGAGCCGGCTCGTCGTCGCGTTCGGCGCGCTCGCGCTGGTCCTCGCCGCCGTCGTTTCGTGCTCGCGTTCATCGTCGCCAGCCAGCGCCGCGAGTTCGGGATCCGCCTGGCGCTCGGCGCGTCGCGTGGCGGGGTCGTGCGGCAGGTGCTGCGCCGCGGCCTCGTCCCGGCCGCCGCCGGCGTCGTCGCGGGCCTCGCGCTGGCCGCGGCCGTCGCGCGCGCCTTCCAGTCGGTCCTCTTCGGGGTCGCGCCGCTCGACGTCGTCGCGTTCGCGACCGGCGCGGCGGTGCTCCTGGCGGCCGTCGCGTTGCTCGCGTCGCTGGGCCCGGCACGGCGCGCAGCGCGAACGGATCCGGTCAGCGCACTGCGCACCGACTGAACGCCGCGGCTTCGGCGTAGACTGGCCGGCGTCGAGGGCGGAGGCCGGGATGTCCAGACGCTTGTGGACGACGCTGACGTTCGTGGTGATGGCACTGGTCGCAACCACCCAGCCCGCGTGCTCCCGTCTGGTCGAACCCGTGCTGGGCTCTTCGGCGCGACCGTGCGCTGGACGCTGCAACGCTGACGCGCGCCGCGCGACGTGACGGCACGCCTGGGCCTTCGCCTGCCCCGGGGCCTGACGAAACCCCGGCGCCCTGTGCCCCGCGGCCCAGGTGCCCAGTGCCCGGCGCCAAAGTGCCCGCGCTGCTCTACGCGCCGAACGTGATCCCCTGCGCCAGCGGCAGCGCGTCCGACCAGTTGACCGTGTTGGTCTGCCGCCGCATGTAGGCCTTCCACGCGTCGGATCCGGACTCGCGGCCGCCGCCCGTCTCCTTCTCGCCGCCGAACGCGCCGCCGATCTCGGCGCCGGACGTACCGATGTTCACGTTGGCGATGCCGCAGTCGGACCCGCGCGCGAGAGGAACTCCTCGGCGTGGCGCATGCTCTCGGTGAAGATCGCGCTCGAGAGGCCCTGTGGCACCTCGTTGTGCAGGGCCAGGGCGTCGCCCATCGTGTCGTAGGACAGCACGTAGAGGATCGGCGCAAAGGTCTCGCGGCGGACGACGTCGGACTGCGCGGGCATGCGGACGATCGCGGGCTCGACGAAGAACGGGCCGACGTCGGGCCGCGCCTTGCCTCCGCACAGCACCTCGCCGCCCTGCGCGCGCGCCTCGTCGAGCGCGGCCATCATCCCGTCTACGGCCGCCTGGTTGACGAGCGGCCCGACCAGGGTGTTCGGCTCGATCGGGCGGCCCATGGGAATCTGCCCGTACGCCGCGACGAGCCGCCGGCACAGGTCATCGACAATCGAGCTGTGCACGATGAGCCGTCGCGTGGACGTGCACCGCTGGCCCGCCGTGCCGACCGCGCCGAAGAGGATCGCCCGCACCGCCAGGTCCAGGCGCGCGTCGGCGGCGACGATGATCGCGTTGTTGCCGCCGAGTTCCAGGATCGTCCGGCCGAAGCGCCCGGCCACGGCCTGCGCGACGTGGCGGCCCACCGCCGTCGATCCGGTGAACGAGATCAGCGGCAGCCGCGGGTCGTTGATCATCCGCTCGCCGATCGACCGCCCCGGACCGACGACCAGGTTGAACACGCCGGTCGCGCCGTGGTCGGCCATCACGCGGTTGGCGATGTGCTGCACGGCGACGGCCGACAGCGGCACGGCTTCCGCCGGCTTCCAGACCACGGGATCGCCGCACACCGCGGCGATCGCCGCGTTCCAGGACCAGACGGCCACCGGAAAGTTGAACGCCGAGATCACGCCGACCGGTCCGAGCGGGTGCCACTGCTCCATCATCCGGTGCCCGGCCACTCCGACGCGAGCGTGAGGCCGTAGAGCTGGCGCGACAGGCCGACGGCGAAGTCGCAGATGTCGATCATCTCCTGCACCTCGCCGTGCCCTTCCGCCCGGATCTTGCCCATCTCGATGGTCACCAGGTCGCCGAGCGGCTCCTTCAGCTCGCGCAGCGCCGCGCCCAGGTCGCGCACGAGTTCGCCGCGGCGCGGCGCCGGCCGCTCACGCCAGGACGCGAACGTCTCCGCGGCCGCGCCGATCACCCGATCGCAATCGGCCTCCGACGCCATCTGCACGGCCGCGATCTCGTCGCCGGTGGACGGGTCGATCGACACGAGCCGGTCGCCGCCGCCCGACCAGCCGTCCGGTCCGGTGCACGCGCCGTGGTTGAGGTCCGTGATGTTGAGCTTCTGCAGCAGGGAGGCCGTGGTGGACATCGGAATCACGCTACCACTCTTTGGGGCGCGTGGAGCATGGAGGACGTGGGGAACGGCAGGCCATGGAGGCCGTGGGGGAGAGCGGCGGGCCATGGGGACGTGGGGCGACGAGGGGTGGGGACTGCTTCGGCTTGCGGGGCATAGGAACTCCTCATCATCGTATGCCCCACACACAAAATTCCTGACAGGCTCCACCATTCCACCACTCCTGGATGGTCGATCAGGATCTGCTTCGAGCGGCGGCCCGCGCTCTCCCCCTCCGCCGCCGTCGATGGCCCGTCACTGACGAACTGGTCCAGGACCTCCGGCGCGACCGGCGCCAGGTTCCTGGCAGAATCGCCTTTCGAAAACCCTCGCTCTCCCCACGTCTCCCGTCGCCCCACGTCCCCATGGCCCGCCGATCTCCCCACGTCCTCCAGATCCCCCATGTCCCCCACGCCCCCCACGCGCTACGATGGAGGGCTATGAACTCGCCTCGTCAGGTCGTCCTTCGGTGGGCGGTCCGGGCCACCCTGCTCGTCGGCCTCCTCCTCGTGCCCGCCGTCGCGCACGCGCAGTGGTACGTCGCTGGCTACCTCGGCGTGAACCACACCCAGGAGGCCGACCTGGACGTCCGCGTGCCCGCGCGGCACCTCGACGTCCGCTTCGACGACGTGGCGTTCGCCGCCGAGCCGTTCGACTCGCCGCAGTACTACGGCGTGCGGATCGGCCGGCTGTTCGGCGAGGCGCGGCGGTTCGGCGTCGAGGTCGAGTTCCTGCACCTGAAGGTGATCGCGAAGACGAACCGCACCTACCCCATCCAGGATCGCACGGGCCTGCTCGACCTCGTCGCCGACGCCCCGATGTCGTCGCTCGTCGAGCGCTACTCGATGACGCACGGCCTGAATTTCGTCCTCGTCAATGCCGTGATGCGGCAGCCCCTCGGATCGGGCCGGACGGCAGTCGTCGCGCGCCTGGGCGCGGGGCCGACCGTGCCACACGCGGAGAGCCGCGTGCTGGGCGTCAACGCCGAGCAGTACGAGTACGCCGGGATGGGCGCGCATGCGGCGGCGGGCGTGGACATCGCGCTGCGGGGCCCGCTGAGCGCGGTCGCGGAGTACAAGCTCACCTGGGCGCGGCCCGAGATCACGCTCGCCGAGGGCACGGGGCGCACCACGACGGTCACGCACCAGTTCGCGTTCGGCCTGGCCGTGGGGCTCACGCGCTGATGGGGCTCGCGCGCTGAAGTCTGGTATTCTTCGCGCCGCATGTGGTCCGCCGCGGCGCTCCTCGCGCTGACGCTCGCTGTCCAGACGCCGGCGCAACCCGATCCGGCGACCACCGCCTGGCCGGACGACCAGCCGATCTCGCGGCTGTTCCAGAACCTCGGCGCCGATCTCGCCGCGTTGCCCACCGTCGAGAACGCGGCCATCGTCGGCCTCGGCGGCCTCGGCGCGCTCGTCGTGCACCCGGTGGACGATGACCTGGCCACCTGGGCGATGGAGGCCGGCCCCTCGTCCTACACGTCGTTCGGCCGCGACTTCGGCAGCGGCGGCGTGCAGATCGGCGCGGCGGTCGTCGCCTACGTGATCGGGCGCACGCAGCAGAACGCGCCGGTGACGCACGTCGCGAGCGACCTGATCCGGGCCCAGGCCCTGAACACCGTGATCACGACCGGTCTCAAGTACACGGTGCGCCGCGCCCGGCCCGGGGACGGCAGCCGCACCTCGTTCCCGTCCGGTCATACGTCCTCGACCTTCGCGTCGGCCGCGGTGCTCCAGTCGCACTTCGGGTGGAAGGTCGGCGGGCCGGCCTATGCGCTGGCCGGGTTCGTCGGCTGGACGCGCGTGCGTGACCACGTCCACTTCCTGAGCGACGTCGTCATGGGCGCGGCCCTCGGAACGATGGCGGGCCGCACGGTCACCATCGGGCACCGCGAACGGGTGTGGCGCGTGGTCCCGACGAAGACGCCGGGCGGCGTCGCCGTCTACGTGGTGCGCACCGCGGGCCGCTGACCCTCGGCCAGCCGCATCGTCACCGCCACCCCCGCGCACACGCACGCCCCCCACAGCAGGTCGACGACGACGAGCCGCGGCGGAAACCCACGCAGCGTGGCCAGGTTCGTCAGGTCGTAGACGCCGAAGGTCACCACCCCGAAGACCGCGCCCCATCCCGCGGTCGGCAGCAGGCGTCCGCCGCCACGCGGCAACGCGAAGACCTGGACGCCAGCCACCAGGAGCAGATAGACGAGCAGCGCCGCGCCCCAGATGGGCGCCAGCGCGCCGGTCGCGTCGGTCAGCGCGATGGGCGCGAGGGCTTCCCGATAGAACCCGCGCATCAGGACGCCGAGCCAGACGAAGTCCCCGACGAGGAACGCGACCAGGCCGGCCAGAAAGATGCGGAGGGCGGACATGCCGTCATGCTACCCCGCGCGCCTTCCCGCGAGCGGACACGAGGGCACGGGCTACCCCGGGGGAGGTGACAGAAATGGCAGTGAGCCCCGAATCCGGCGCCGACCGCTGCCGCACAACGGCGCGCAGGCGGGCGGAATCGCGAGTTCCCGGCTGTTCTCATGGGCTCGCCCCGAGGTGGCACGAATCCCGCAACGCCACGGACCCCGGGGGAATCCTCATGGCCTCGATGGTCCAATCGCTCAGCGGCTGGTTCTCCGAACTACGGACGGCGGCGCGCACGGTCCGTCGGAACGCCCGCTTCTCCGCCTTCGTGGTCCTGATTCTGGCGATGGGCTTCGGCGGCGCGGTCGCCCTCTTCGGTCTCGTCGAGAAGGTCGCGCTGACGGAGGTGCCCGTCCCGCACGCCGATCGGCTCGTGCTGATCACCGCGCGCGACCCGAAGGGCGACCGGCAGCTCCTGCCGCTGACGTTCCTGCGGGATCTCGAGACGCACGCCGAGGCGTTCGACCATCTGTCCGGGTACACGGGTCCGATGGTCTTCGTCGCGACGCTGCCGCAAGGCATCAGCAACGTCGGCGTGGAAACCGTCACGGGCGACTTCTTCGGAATGCTCGGCGTGGCGCCGCAGCTCGGCCGTGTCCTGACGCCTGCCGACAGCGACGTGTCGGCCACGGCACAGCCGGTCCCGGCGGTGCTCGGCTACCGCTTCTGGCAGCGGGCCTTCGATGGCGACGTGTCGATCGTGGGCCGTGAGTTCCCGTTCGGCACCGGGACGGCCGTGGTCGTGGGCGTGCTGCCCCGTCGGTTCACGGGCATTGGCGTGGAGCTGGAACCGGACGTCTTCATCACGCAACAGGCCTACGCCGTGCTGAACGGCACCAGCAATCCGCGCGTGGGCGCCCGCACGAACTTCGTCATCGCTCGTCTGAAGGAAGGCATCAGCCTCGATTCCGGTGCGGCCAACCTGGCAGCGGTGTTTCCCGGCGTCCAGCGCCGCATGATGCCGCCCACGGCCACGCCGGCGGAGCGTGATGCGCTTGGCGCACTCTCGCTGCGCGCCGAGTCGTTCCGCTACGGCTTCTCGACGTTCCGCGACAACTACGACGGCCCCCTCCGCGCGCTGACGTGGCTCGTTGGCGCCCTGCTGGCCCTGGCGACCGCGAACCTGATGGGGCTGCTCATCGCGCGCGGCACGTCGCGCCGCGCCGAACTCCGCGTCCGCCTCGCGCTGGGCGCCTCGAACCTCCGTCTCGCGCGGCAATTCGCGGCCGAGGCCTTCGTGCTGCTGGCGCTGGGCCTCGCGGTCGCCCTGCCGCTCGGGGTGTGGCTCAGCCGGACACTTGTCGCGATGTTGTGGACCGGCGTCAGCCGGCCCGAACTGTCGCTCTTTCCCGGGCCGCTCACCTGGGCCGCGATCGCGAGCGCCGCCCTGCTCGCCTTCATCAGCCTCGGCCTGGTGCCGGCCGCGATCGTCCTGCGGCAGGCCCGTCGCCCGCTGTCGGATCAGAACCGGGCCACCCGCGGCGCCCGGCGTGGTACGGCCATGCTCCTGGTCGCGCAGGTCGCGCTCTCGCTCGCGCTCGTCGCCACGGCCTCGCTGTTCGCCAAGAACCTCGGGCAGTGGTACCGGTCGGGACTCGGATTCTCCACCGACCGGGTCACCCTGCTCGGCCTGAGTCAGCAACCGAACGGCTACAAGGGCATCGTCATCGGTCCGTACTACCAGGACCTCATCGAGCGGATCCAGACGGTTCCGGGAGTGGAGGCGGTTGGCGTGTCGTACTTCTGGGCCACGTACTCGCGGACCGTCGGACAGCCGGACGAAGTATTCGCGGCCGGCACGGACGATTCGTCCGCATCGGCCTACCTGATGTACGCGACGCCGGGCTTCCTGGACTCCATCAGCGTGCCGCTGCGAGTCGGACGGGACTTCGACTGGGGCGACGACCCCTCGCGGCCGCCGGTGGCCATCGTGTCGGCCGGCCTGGCGGCGGCGATGGCCCCGGACGGGAACGTCATCGGCCGCCGCGTGCGCGTCGGCGCCGACGGCGACGCGCTCGAAGTCGTCGGGGTGGTCAACGACTTTCGGCTGACCGATCCTCGCGTTCCGGCCCCGGCGTTCGTCATCCGCCCGATGGCCCAACTTCCGCGACCGATCGGCCTGCCGTCCTTCACCGTGCGGTCAGGCGGACCGGTGCCGATCGACGAGATTCGCCGCGTGGTCGGGAATCAGGGGCGTGAGTACGTCCTGCGGGCCATGTCGCTCGCGGATCGCGTCGGCACACAGATGGTGCGCGAGCGACTCACGACCCGCCTCGGTGCCATGCTGGCGGGGCTGAGTCTCCTCATCGTGGGCATCGGCCTGGGCAGCCTGCTCGCGGTGACGGTCACGGCGCGCACGCGGGAGTTTGGCGTGCGCCTGGCCCTCGGGGCGTCTCCGCGAAGTCTGTGGTCAGGCGTGGCGCGCGACAGCGTGCTGCTGGCCGGCCTGGGCGTCGCACTCGGTCTGCCACTGGCCGGCGCGGCCGGCAGGATCGTCGCCGCCGTACTGATCAACGTCTCCCCCACCGACGTCACGGCGCTCAGTGTCGCGGCGACGGTCGTCCTCGCCACGGCCCTGATCGCCGCCCTCGCCCCGGCCCGCCGCGCCGCGACGACGGACCCGCTCACCGCGCTGCGCAGCGAGTGAGCCTCCCGCGCAAGCCCGAGGAGAGAACGGACCGTCGACGGCGCACCGAAGTTCGAAGTTCGAACTTCGCCGTCAGGAGTTTCGCAACCGTCAGTTCCCGTCAGCTTCCCGTCGACCCGAACCCCCCGCGCGACGGCAGCGCCGGCTCCGCCTCGCGCTCGACGAACGTGACGCGGACGAACGGGATGATCACGCCCTGCGCGATCCGATCGCCACGGCTCACGGTCACCGGAGCCCCGGTGACGTTGAGGACCTGGATCTTCACCTCGTCGGCCGGCCCGCAGTAGTCGCTGTCAACCACGCCCACGCCGTTGGCGACGACCAGACCGCGCTTCAACGGCGTGCTGCTGCGCGCGAAGATGCCGAGGAAGTGTCCGGTGGGCACCGCGATGACGAGCCCCGTCGGGACGAGCGCGATCTGCCCCGGCGGGATGGTGACGTCGCGGCTGGCCGCGAGATCGAAGCCGGCGGACCCGGCCGTCTGGTGCGCCGGCAGGGACACGGACGGGTCGAGGCGTGAGACGGAAATGGGGGCGGGATCAGCCACGGAAGCCCCCTGGAGCCCGCAGCAACCAGGGCGTCGCGGAATCCCCAATCACCCAATCACCCAATCTCCCAATCACCAATCGCCCAATCACCCAATCACCCAATCGCCCAATCCCCCAATCCAGCCAGGCGCAGGACCACCCAATCCGCAATCACCCAATCCTCAATCAATCACCAATCGCAGATCGTCAATCCCTCAATTGATTCCGCCTCCCCCGGCGTTCGGCGCGACGACCTGGCGCTTGAACATCCCGCTCACGTCCCGCGTCCCCCGCTCGAGGTACGGCACACCCTTGTCCATCCACTCCGGCAGCGGCTTGCCGAGCAGGAAGTGATCGAAGAACTCGTCCATATGGACGGTCCAGTGCTTCATGTTGTCGCGGTTGCGCAGCCCGTGCGGCTCGCCGTTGTAGTCGAACATGTAGGCTTCCTTGCCCAGCCGCCGCATCGCGCTGAAGAACTCGATGCCCTGGTACCACGGCACGGCGTCGTCGCCGTCGTTGTGGATCGTCAGGTACGGCGTGTGCACGTTCTCCACCCAGAAGATGGGCGAGTTCTCGATGAACTTCAGCGGCTCGTCCCACGGCGTGCCGCCGATGCGGCTCTGCGTCTTCTCGTACTGGAACGCGCGCGACATCCCCGTGCCCCACCGGATCCCGCCGTAGGCGCTGATCATGTTCGCCACCGACGCGCCCGCCTCGACCGCCGCGAACATGTCCGTCCGCGTGATGAGGTGCGTGATCTGGTAGCCGCCCCACGAGTGGCCCTGGATCCCGATCCGCTTCGGGTCGATGAAGCCCATCTCGACGACGGTGTTCACCGCCGGGATCACGCACTTCTCCGCGCTCTCACCCGGGAACCCGGTCTCGTAGACGATATCGGGCTGCAGCACGACGTAGCCGTTGCTCACGTAGCGCGTCAGGTTGATGCTCGTGCCGACGTTCGGCGCGCGGTAGCTGTGCAGGCCCTGCGTCAGCTCCTCGTAGATGTAGACCATCAGCGGATACTTCTTCGTCGGGTCGAAGTCATCCGGCTTGATGAGCATCGCGCGCAGCGTCTTGCCGTCCGCGTTGATGTAGTCGATGAGCTCCGCCTTGCCCCAGCGGTACTCGGACTGCTGCGGGTTCGCGTCGGAGACCTTCCGCGGGCTGGTGAAGTTCGTGTCGCTCACCCAGAGGTTCGGGAACTCGTCGAACCGGCTCTCGGTGAAGACGACCACGTCGGCGTGCTTCGCCTTGGTCGGGTTGCCGAGGGCCTTGTCGAGCGCGATCAGCTTCTCCGGCGCCGCGCCGCCCGCGGCCGGCAGCCGGTAGAAGCCCTCGGCCTTCGTGCGGAAGTCGGTCGCCGAGAGCAGCAGCGTGCCCGCGGTCGGCACCGTGTCGAGGTCGGGGTCGAGCCGCAGGTAGCGGAAGACCGTCCCGGTCTTCCGGCCCTCACCGCCCGTCAGCATCCGCGCGCCCGATCCGTCCGGTCGCATCGTCCAGATGTCGTAGCGGTCGTAGAGCAGCACGTTCTCGTCGTTGGCGGTCCAGCCCATCGAGCCGTACGACCCCGGCAGGTCCGGCGTGTCGTGATCCTCCTGGCGGAAGCTCACGTCGAGGCGCGCCGTCAGGTTGGACCGCTGGCCGTCCGAGATGCGGTAGCTGAACCACTGCCCCTGCGTCTCGTCGAAGTAGAGCAGGTACTTCCCGCCCGGCGACATCGACGCGCTCTGGCCCCAGTGCTCGAGGATCTTCCGCCGCTGGCCGTTCTTCAGATCCACCAGGTAGATGTCGTTGTAGGTCTGATCCCAGGAGATCTCCTGCTCGTACGGCAGGTCCGACGTGCCGATCGCGCGGTTCGGGTCGTCGCCCGGGTTGACGTTCGGCAGGTCCGGCGTCGCGAGCTGGACGAACCGCTTGTCGCCGAGGTGGACGACGGCGCGGTAGGTCCGGTTGCGTTCCTGGTTCGCGCGGACCTGCTGCATCGGCTGCAGCTGCAGGTCCTTGTAGTTCCAGATGTCCACGCGCAGCGGCGCCTTGGCGCCCTCGGGCGCCGGCGCGGGCGGCGGCGGCGCGGTGCCGAGCAGCAGCCGCTTGCCGTCCTCGGAGAACCGCGGCGCGAAGTCGTCGCTCACCACCATGTGCTCCGGCATCCCGCGCGTCGTCGCCGAAACGAGTTCCTCGGCCTGCGCGCCGCCCGTCTTCCAGTAGTAGAGGCGATACGGCGCGACCGGCTTCTCGTACTCGGCCCGATCGGAGAGGAACGCGACCTGCGCGCCGGCCTCGTCGATCGCGAGGCCCTTGTAGTGCCCGCGCCCGGTCTCGAGCGTGCTGACCGCGCCATCGGTCATGTGCCGCGCGAACACGCCGTCCTTCGCCGCGTCGGTGGACGACGTCGCGTAGACGAGCCAGTTGCCGCCGCGGTCCCACTCGTACTCGACGACGTCGGGGATCGTCACGTCCTGCCCCGTCGCCAGGTTGCGGACGATGAGATCGGTGCCCGGGTCCTTCTGCTTCTCGGTCGAGGCGGTCTCGCCCGCCCCGGCTGCCTGTGCCCCGGCCGTTGGCGCGCCGGCCGCGGGCGCGCCCTGGCGCCCGCCGCCGCCCGCGCGTCCGCCGCCGCGACCGCCCCGTCCGCCACGGCCGTTGCCGCCGGCGCGGCCCTTGTGCATCGCGACCCACGTGGACGACTCGGCGGGCATCCGGAAGGTCCCGATCTGCTCGACCGTCGTCACCTGTCCGCCCGGCAGCGCCATGATGCCGACCGAGTTGCGCGCGCCGTTCCCGCCGGCGCCCCCGCGCCCGCGTCCCGCCGGCGCCGCCGCCGCGCCTTCCTCGCCCTCGGCCTCGTTCGCGTCGGCCTTCGGCGGCACGATCGTGAACAGGACGAACTTGCCGTCGGGCGTGAACTGCGGATTCGTCCCGCGCGCGTGGCGCAGTTCCTGGCCGCTCGCGACGTTGCGCACGACGACCTCGCCATCGGCGCCCTGCGACGTCAGCGCGTAGGCCAGCCACTGGCCGTCGTCCGACAGGCGCGTCCCCTGGATCGACCACCAGTAGTCGTAGGCGTCGTAGGACAGGGGCTTCTTCGCGGCCGACTGCGCGCCGGCCGACCAGGGCGTCCAGGCGAAGGCGACGAGCGCGCACGCGGCGAAGAGCACGACTCGACGGGTGAGTCGGGAGGTCATGGGCAGTCTCCTGAGTCTGACGGGGACGGAAAACCGCCCTATTATGGCGCAACGTCACTCACGCGCAAGGAGGCAGGAAGATGCGGAGTCTCGTCGTCTGGACCGGGCTCGCGCTGGTGGCGGCCGGCGCCGGCGCGGCGGCGTGGCAGCGGCCGCGAGCCCGCGATCTCGGCCTCGCGCCAGGGGCCGGCACGCCCGGGCCGCTCAACGCGATCACCGACGTCTCGGGCGTGCGCGTCGGCCACGTCACGCGCGTCGAGGGCGACACGACCCGCACCGGCGTCACGGCGATCGTGCCGCACGGCGGCAACCTGTTCCAGGCGAAGGTGCCGGGCGCGGTGTTCGTCGGCAACGCCTTCGGCAAGCTCGCCGGCTCCACGCAGGTCGAGGAACTCGGCACGATCGAGACGCCGATCGTCCTCACCAACACGCTCTCGGTCGGCGCGGCGCTCGACGGCGTCGTGCGCTGGTCGCTCGCGCAGCCCGGCAACGAGACCGTGCGATCGGTGAACGCGCTGGTCGGCGAGACCAACGACGGCACGCTGAACGACATCCGCGGCCTGCACGTCACGGCCGCCGACGTGGCGCGGGCGATCGACGGCGCCACGACCGGTCCGGTGGCCGAGGGCGCGGTGGGCGCCGGGACGGGCACGATCGCGTTCGGCTGGAAGGGCGGCATCGGCACGTCCTCGCGCGTGGCGCGCGCGGCCGAAGGCACGTGGACCGTGGGCGTGCTCGTGCAGACGAACTTCGGCGGGCGGCTGACGATGGACGGCGTGCCGGTATGGCGGGAACTGCGTCCCGGCGGGGCGGGCGGCGATGATCGCGACGGCCACGCGGGAATCGACCCGGGCCTCGGCACCCCCGACGGCTCCTGCATGATCGTCGTCGCGACCGATGCGCCACTCGACGCGCGCGACCTGAAGCGCCTCGCGGCGCGCGCGGTGTTCGGGCTGGCACGCACCGGATCGACCTACTCGAACGGCAGCGGCGACTTCGCGATCGCCTTCTCGACGTTTGAAGGCAACAGAGTCGCTGGAGGCACGGCGCCGCAGAACCGCGTCGCGCTGCCGACCGACGCGATCTCGCCGCTGTTCGAGTCGGTGCTCGAAGCGACCGAAGAAGCCGTCTACAACTCGCTGCTGCAGGCCACCGACACGACCGCCAACGGGCGCACGGTGCGGGCGCTGCCGATCGAGGCCTTGAAGGACGTGCTGAAGAAGTACGGGCGGTAGGCGCCGCGTCGCCGGCACCATCGGAGCCGGCGCTCGTCAGGTAGACATGAAGGTTGTGAAGGTACTGAAGGGCATGAAGGCACCGGTGTGGCCCGGCGCTGGCGCCTCTCCCAGGCGGCCGGCCACAAGCCGGCCGGGCGAGCGTGGCTCGCCCGCCCGCGCCGGGCCGGTGTCATCCCACCAGATTCACGTCATGGCCCTTCAATATCTCCATGCCCTTCATGTCTGCTCCTGGACAAGCATCAGCGGCAGCGGGACAGCCTCCATGCCCTCCACCACCTTCACGCCCTCCCCTAGGGGTTGCCCTCCAGCAGCGGCTCCACGGCCTCCAGCCGCGCGCCCTGCTCGTCGCAGACCGCGAACTTCTGGCCGCCGCCGGGCGTGTACATCGCCACGCCCGCGTACTCGCCCTTCCGGTTGAGCACGTAGAAGTTCAGGTTGAAGTTCGGCAGCCCGCGGTCGTTGAGCAGGCGCTTCTCGATCGTGTTCTTCTGCACGCGCCGCAGCGCCTCGAGGCCCGCGTCCTTCGGTGACCGGCCGCGCCGCATCTCCTCGACGATGAGGTAGGAGCAGAGGCCGTAGAGGTTCGCCTCGCCCCGCCCGGTGGAGCCGGCCGCGCCGACCTCGCCGTCCACGTAGAGCCCGGCGCCCAGGATTGGCGAGTCGCCCACCCGGCCCGGAATCTTGAACGCGAGCCCGCTCGTCGTCGTCACGCCGCAGACCTCGCCCCGCGCGTTGACGCCGTCGCAGTTGATCGTCCCGAAGATGTGGTTCTCGTCGAGCAGCCCCTCGGCCACCATGTCCTGGATGACCTGCCGCTCGGCCGCGGCGCGCTCGTCGCCGCGCTTGATGTAGTGGAGCGGGTCGGTCCGCTGCTTCCACTCCAGCCACCGCTGGCGCGACGTCGGCGTGTTCAGGTCGTCCACGACCTCGATCCCGATGTTGCGCGCGAACGTCGTCGCGTCGCGGCCGACGATCAGGTGGTGGTCGGTCACGTCCATCACCGCGCGCGCCACCCGCGACGGCGTCTTCACGCCCTCGATCGCCGCCACTCCGCCGGCGCGCTTGAGCGGGCCGTGCATGCAGCACGAGTCGAGCTGCACGATGCCGTCGGCGTTCGGCAGGCCGCCGTAGCCGACGCTGGTCTCGGTCGGATCCAGCTCCACGATGTTGACGCCGGCGATGAGCGCGTCGAGCACGTCGTCGCCGGCCATCATCTGCTCGAAGGCCGTCTCGACGCAGGTCTTCGTGCCGCCGTTCCTGAACCGGTGGCCGTTGGCCGACGAGATCACCACGGGCTTCGAGGGCCCCTGGACGATGACGGCCGGGCCGCCGCCCGACGCGAGCGGCCGCGCGGCCGCCAGAATCCCCGCTCCTGCTGTCGTCGCCATGAAGTCCCGCCGGTTCAGCTGTGACGCCATGCTCCTGCTCCTCCGAAGACCACCCAGAGAGGTCAGGCACTGGGCGTTGGGCACTGGGCTCTGGCGCCGTCGCGCCCCGGGCCTCAGGCGCCGGGGATTGGCCTGCACACCGCCGCCGTGCCAACCCCAGTGCCCAGTGCCGAATGCCCAGTGCCTGACACCGCCAGCGCCAGCGCCAGTGCCGAATGCCGAGCGCCGGGTGCCCCGCAGTCTACTCCCCCTGCCCGCGATTGCACGATCTCGCAGATTGACCCGCTCCGGGGCTCTGCTACGATCACCGGCGCGCATGCCGCGATCGATTTCGCTCGACACCGTCCGCGCCGCCACCGCCCGCGTCTACGCCGTCGCCACCCGCACGCCGGTCGTCAAGCTCGACCCGGTGAGCCGTGACGCGCCGGAGATCTACCTGAAACTGGAGGTCTTCCAGCCGATCGGATCGTTCAAGATCCGCGGCGCGGCCAACGCGGTGGGCCGGCTGACGGCCGACGAGCTGGCCGGCGGCGTCTGGACCGTGAGCGCCGGCAACGCCGCGCAGGGCGTGGCGCTCGCCGCGCGCGAGGCCGGCGCGAAGGCCTCGGTCCTGACCATGGACACGGCGCCACGCGCCAAGCTCGACGCCATCCAGCGGCTGGGCGCCACCATCGTGCAGGCGCCCTACGCGGAGTGCTGGCAGGCCGTCGAGCGCCACGCCTCGGATCGGATGACCGGGCGCTTCGTCCACCCGTTCGACGATGACGACTTCATCAGCGGGAACGGCACGTGCGGCCTGGAGATCCTGCAGGACGTGCCCGAGCCGGACTGCGTGATCGCGCCCATCGGCGGCGGCGGGCTGCTCGCGGGCATCGGGTGCGTGATGCGCGCGCTCAGCCCGTCCACGCGCGTCTACGCCGCCGAGCCGGCCACGGCGGCGCCGCTCTCGGCGTCGTTCGCCGCGGGCGCGCCGGTGCGCTTCGAGCAATGGACCGCGTCGTTCGTGGACGGCGCCGGGGGCCAGTCCGTGCTGCCCTCGATGTGGCCGCTGCTCAGCGAGTGGGTGGACGAGTCGATCGTCGTCTCGCTCGACGAGGCGGCCGCGGCGATGAAGCGCGCCGCCGAGCGCTGTCACGTGATTGCCGAGGGCGCCGCCGCGTGCGCGATTGCCGCGGCGCTCAGCCCCGCCATCCAGGCCCGCCACAAGCGCATCGTCGCGGTGGTGTCGGGCGGCAACATCGACCTGGCGCGCTTCTGCGCGCTGGTCGGGGCCTGCCCGCCGGCCGCGTCCTGACCGATAAGACGAATACGACGGACCGAGACCGATCGACACGCATGACCGACACGCCACGCCCGCTGCCCGAACGCCTCGCCCGGCTCCGTGACATCGCCTACGACCTCTCCTGGACGTGGCACCCCGCGCGGGGGCTGTTCCGCCGCCTCGACTACGACCTGTGGCGCCGGACCGACCACAACGCGGTCAAGCTGCTCAACCAGGTCTCCGACGAGGCGTTCGAGCGGGTCCTGAAGGACCCGGCCTACCTCGCGCTGTACGACTCGGTGGTCGAGGCGTTCGACCAGGGCCGCATGAACGGCCGGGGCCGGTCGTGGTGGAAGGAGCACGTCTCGGCGGACCCGTCGAAGATCGTCGCCTACTTCTCGGCCGAGTTCGCGCTGCACCAGTCGCTGCCGATCTACGCGGGCGGCCTCGGCGTGCTGGCCGGCGACCACTGCAAGGAAGCGAGCGACCTCGGCGTGCCGCTCGTGGGCGTCGGGTTCATGTATCCGCAGGGCTACTTCCGGCAGCGCCTCTCGTCGGAGGGCTGGCAGGAGGAAGTCTACGAACAGCTCGACTGGGCGCAGGCGCCGGTGCGCCGCGCGCGGACGCTCGACGGCAAGCCGTGCACGGTGCTCGTGCCGCTCGGCACGCGATCGGTGCTCGTCCAGGTGTGGGAAGTCCGGCTCGGGCGCGTCCGTCTGCTGCTGCTCGACACGGACACGGAGCCCAACGCGCCGTGGGATCGCGAGCTGTCGGCGCGGCTGTACGGCGGCGGCCAGGACACGCGGCTCCAGCAGGAGATCGTCCTCGGCCTGGGCGGCGTGCTCGCGCTCCGCACGCTGGACCTCTCGCCGGGTGTCTGGCACCTCAACGAGGGCCATGCCGCGTTCGTCGTGCTGCAGCGGATGCGCGACTTCCTCGCGGCCGGCCGCACGTGGGAGGACGCGCTCGTCGAAGTGCGGCGGACGACGGTGTTCACGACGCACACGCCGGTGCCCGCCGGCCACGACGCGTTCCCGTTCCACCTGGTCGAGCAGCAGCTCGCCGGGTGCTGGGGCACGATGAACGGCCACGCCGAGCAGTTCCTGCAGCTCGGCCGGTACGACAACGGCCAGGGCGAGCAGTTCAACATGACCGCGCTCGCGATGCGGTCGTCGGGCGCCATCAACGGCGTCAGCGAGCTGCACGGCGTGGTCACGCGCGAGATGTTCGCGCCGCTCTGGCCCGACATGCCGCCGGCCGACCGGCCCGTCGGCACCGTCACCAACGGCGTGCACGTGCCCACCTGGATGTCGGCCGAGATGGCGCGGCTCTTCGAGCGGCAGCTCAGCCCGGCCTGGCAGGACCAGTACGAGGATCCCGACTTCTGGGCGCGGATCCTCGAAATCCCCGACGAGGACTTCTGGGCCGCGCGGCGGAACCTGCGCGCGGCGCTGTTCCGGTTCATCCGCGAGCGCGTGCGCGATCGCTGGTCCATCGACCACGCCGGCCCCAACCGCGTCGTCGCGGGCGGCGCGATGCTCGACCCCGAGGCGCTGACGATTGGCTTCGCGCGCCGGTTCACGAGCTACAAGCGCCCGGACCTGCTCTTCCACGACGTGGACCGGCTCATCCGCCTCGTCAACGCGAAGGGCCGGCCCGTGCAGTTCGTCTTCGCCGGCAAGGCGCACCCGGCCGACGAGGCCGGCAAGCACCACCTGCAGACCGTCTTCCGCCACGCGCTCGACCCGAAGCTCGGCGGCCGCATCGCCATCGTCGGCGACTACGACCTGCACGTCGCGCACCTGCTCGTGCAGGGCTGCGACGTCTGGCTCAACACGCCGCGCAAACCGATGGAGGCGTCGGGCACGAGCGGGATGAAGGCGTCGATGAACGGCGTCCTCCACCTCTCGATCGGCGACGGCTGGTGGGCCGAGGGCTACGACGGCACGAACGGCTGGCAGATCGTCGGCACGCCCGAGGGCGAAGGCCAGGAGGCGGGCGACCGCGCGGACCTCGCCGCGCTCTACGACCTGCTCGAGCAGGAGGTCGTGCCGACGTTCTACGACCGCGACAGCCGCGACCTGCCGCGTCGCTGGATCGGGATGATCAAGCGGTCGATCTTCACCGTCACCCCGCGCTTCTCGACGCGGCGGATGCTCAAGGACTACTGCCGGGAAGCCTACGGGCCGGCGCTGAGATAGGCGCGACCCGGTAGCCTATACTTCCTGCATGGCCCGCAAGACCGCCGAAGCCACCCGCTGCGCGCTCTGTCAGAAGAAGGAGGTCTCCGAACCTCGCGGGGACGAGCGCTACTGCCGGGACTGCTGGGACAAGAAGATCGCCGTCGAGGACGTCGTCGCGCGCGAGTTCACCCTCAAGCGCTACATCCGCGCCCAGAGCGCCGAGAAGTACCTCGTCTACCACTCGACGCAGAAGCGCCCGGTGGGCCACCTGCTCGTGCTCGACGACGGGTACGACCTGTTTCTCACGCTGCTGCTCTACCCGTCGTTCGTCTGGGACGACGAGGCCTACCACCTGGAGAACGACCCCGAGCACCGCACCTACGCGGAAATCCTCGTGGACGTCGTCGCCGCCGACGTGATCGAGCCCTGGGGCGGCGGCAAGTGGCACCTGGAAGTCTTCCGATCGACCTCCGCCGACGCCGAGGACTGGAACGGGGAGATGTAGCGGTCCGCGGCTCCGGCGGCGCGCGGCTGCGTCATCGCCGCGTGCGCCGGGGAGCTGGCGCGGGAAATCCTCGCTCCCTCCGCGGCGGTCTTCGACCTGTCGCGCATCGGGTCGGTCCTACCCGGCCTGACTGACGCACGCCTACGGACCGACCCTCGAAGACCGCCGCTCCGTGCGCTCGGATTTCGCGTCTGAAGACCTGCCGCGCCACTCCCAGGCGCACGCGGCGATGACGCAGCCACGCGCCGGCGGAGCCGCGGGTGCCAGGGGTGAGATACGCGTGGCGAGACGGGCGCACGGCGTCGCGAGCACCGGCGGCCCGAGGATCTCGCGGCCGCGCCCGCGACGCCTCGCGCCGGCCGAGACGCGGGCCGCGGCTACTCGATCCGGAACTGCAGCTCCCGCTTCGCCGTCGGCCCGAGGCTCGACGTGGCCTCGACGACCAGCGTGAACCGGCCCGGCGCCAGGTCCTGGAGCGGGACGCGGGCCGAGTAGGCGTAGCTGCCGCGCTCGGCGTTGCGCGTGCTGCTCTCCCGCGCCTGGTCGTCGCTCCACACCTCGGTGCCGTCGTCCATCTGGACGCTCACCTTCAGCTGCACGTCGTGCGCCTCGGTGTCGCGGTCGTAGACCTCGGAGAAGACGGTCAGCGTGTCATCGAGCGAGAACACGCGGCCGACGGTCGGGGGCACCGAGAGCATCGCCTTGAGCGTCGCCGCGTCGTGCACCGTCGGTGCCGCGCCGCCCATCGCCGAGCTCAGCACGAGGTCGCTCATCGTCAGGCGCTCGGCCGAGAAGTCCGGCACGGTCACGTCCCAGAAGATCGAACCGGCGCGCGCGCCCACCGACTCCTTCGCGGCAAGGCGAATCTGGTAGCGCCCGGGCGGCAGCGGCATCTCGGTCGCGAACCGGATCCCGTGGGCTTCGGCCGCGTCGTGCCCCTCGGGCTTGAGCACCATGTCGAGAATCTTCGACCCCGTCTTCTTCGTGTTGCCCTCGGTGTCGGTCGCCAGGTACGAGAGATCGACCCGGTTCGCGAACGCGTTGCCCTTGTCCTCGAAGCTGAGCGCGTCCTTCGGGAACTCGACGGTGAACTGCACGAGCCCCTGCCCCTCCGCCCCGCGGAGCACCGTCGAACTGGCGCGCATCGGCAGGCCCGGCATCGCCATCGGGCTCACGAGCAGGTCGTGCAGCACGTCCACCGACGCGACGGGCGGCGCCTTCAGGGCGTAGTAGCCCTTGCGTGAGCGGATCGTGACGCCGGGACGCTTCACCCGGACCGTGATTTCGTGGAACTTGCCGTCGTACTTGGGCTGCGTGGCGTACCCGAGGACGTAGTACGTGCTGTTGTCCTCCACGATGCGCTTGAAGCCGTCCTCGAAATTGTTCGTGCCGACGATGGCCTGGCCGCCGGTCTGCTCGGCATACGAACGAAGCCCCTGCTGGGAATCCCGCAGCTCACGCCGGAGGGCGGAGGTCGGCAGCATCGTCGCGGTCTCGTTCGAGCCGCCCAGAATCTCTGGCCCCGGCGCCTGGAACTCGATCGAGTCCTGGGAGATGTCGGCCAGGCCCCGGGGGTCCACCGTGTAGATCGCCACGTTCCCGCGCGTGGCGGCCTCGACCATCAGCCGCTGCTGTTCAACCGTCTGCTCGGCGAGCGCCGCCTCGATCGGGTTGTTCCCGAAGACCTCGGTGTCGATGTTCGGGGTGCCCGTCAGCGGGAGCGGATCCGCGCTCGGCCGGTGCCCGATGACGTCGTTCAGATCCTGGTCGAGCCCCTCGCTGACGAACAACAGCGCCTTGCGCCGGCCGCGGATCCCGGCCATGTACGAAGCCAGAGCCGAGAGCGAGTCGAACGTCTCGCGGGCCATGACGGCCCGCTGCTGCGCGTCCATGTCGCGCGGATCGCGGATGGCGCCCCCCAGGCCGCTGCTCGTCCCGCCGAGGCGCACCAGGTCGTCCAGCTTGTTCAGCGCCGGTGAGCGCAGCTTGTCGCCCTGGACCTTCTCCAGCGAGTCGATGAGCAGCCGCTTGTTGGACGTGAAGTCCTGGCCGACGTCGCTCCGGCCGACGTGCACGATGGCGGCCTTGTCGTTGCCCTGGATGTTGTCCAGGATGAACTGGCGGACGACATCCTTCACCTTCGGCAGGCGGAGCGGCGAGATGTGATTCGAATCGAGGACGATCAGGTAGATGCGACCCTCGACGCCGCCCTCGTTCGAGATGTAGCCGGGCTCGATGTAGTCCTCGCCTCGGGGAGGCGGCGGCGGGGTCTGCCCGATCGGCAGGTCCACCAGCGTGAAGGTGTCCACGACCTGCGGCTTGCCGTCCTCGAGCACCTCGAAATCGTCCTTCGTCAGGTCGCGGACGAAGTTGCCATCCTTGTCGGTGATGAAGGCATCGACCTCGACGATGTCCGACGAGGCGCGGAAGGTCACCTGCGGCGCCCCGGACTGGGGCGCCGGGGTCTGGCCGGCCGGGCGGGCGACGGGCAGCACGGTCAGAGCCGTCGCGACCCCGATCGTCACCCCGAGTTTCCGGTGCATGTCAGTCCTCCCCTGTACCGATCACAATTATAGGCACCGGCCCGGATTCGGCCACTTTCCCGGCCTTCCGGGACGGAAAACTTTCCGGGGCCGCCCGTCGTCGAAGGCCCTGTCGCTATACTGAAGGACCATGCCGCTCGACATCCCTGCCATCCAGAAGACGCTCGCCGTGGACGGCGTCGACGGCTGGCTGCTCTACGACTTCCACGGCTCGAACCCGATCGCGGTCTCGCTGACCGGGCTGACCGGCCGGCACACGACCCGGCGCTGGTACTACTTCATCCCGGCCTCGGGCCGGCCGAAGAAGCTGGTCCACGCGATCGAGGCGGGCGTGCTCGACGGCCTGCCGGGCGACGTGACGAAGTACGCTGGCCGCCGCCAGCTCGAGGCGGGCGTCACCGAGATGGTGCGCGGCGCGAAGATCGTCGCCATGGAGTACTCGCCCGAGTGCGCCATCCCCTACCTCTCGCGCGTGGATGCGGGCACGGTGGACTGGCTGCGGCGCATCGGCCTGCGGATCATCTCCTCGGGCGACCTGGTGGGCCGGTTCGAGGCGGCGTGGACCGCCGACCAGATCGCGACGCACCGCGCGGCCTCCGAGAAGCTCTACCGGATCAAGGATCGGACGTTCGAGTTCGTCGGCGCGAAACTGTCGGCCGGCGCGGCGCTCCACGAGTTCGAGGTCCAGCAGCAGATGATGGCCTGGTTCGGCGAGGAGGGCCTCGTCACCGACGCCCCGCCCATCGTCGGCGCCCAGGAGCACGCGGGCAATCCCCACTACGCGCCCTCTCGCGAGCAGTCGCGGCCCATTCGTCCCAATGAGGTCCTGCTGCTGGACTTGTGGGGCAAACTGGATCAGCCCGGGTCGGTCTACGCCGATATCACCTGGGTGGGCTTTTCCGGCGAGCCGCCGGCGGAGGTCGCGAAGGCGTTCGCCACCATCGCCGCAGGGCGCGACGCGGCGGTGACGCTCGTGCAGGACCGGGTCGCCGCGGGCGAACCCGTGCACGGCTATGAAGTGGACCGGGCCACGCGCGACGTGATCGAGGCAGCCGGCTACGGGGAGCAGTTCATCCATCGCACCGGGCACAGCCTGGGCGAGGAGGTGCACGGCAACGGCGTGCACATGGACGACTACGAGACGCACGACGACCGCCGGCTGGTCGTCGGCACGGGCTTCACGATCGAGCCCGGGATCTACACGAAGACGTTCGGGGTGCGGACCGAGATCAACATGGTCGTCGGCGCGAAGACGGCCGAGGTGACCGGGCCGCGGCAGACCGAACTGGTGCGGATCACGAGCCGGTAGGCATCGGCAGGCCGGGGGCGGGGCCCCGGCACGAACGACAGCACGAGGAGACCGGGCGCGGGCCCGGGCAAGGGAGACATGTCCACACGCAAATCCACGGTCTTCTACGGTTTCATGATCGCCCTGGTGTCGGTGGTCGTCGGCATGGTCATCGCGGCGCGGCTCGACCTGGCGCCGCGGTCGTTCGGCGCGGTCAACGTGCCGGCGACCAACAGCGAGCCCGTGACCGGGCCGATCGACGCGACGACGTTCCGCCGCATCGCGCAGGAGACGAGCCCGGCGGTGGTGAGCATCATCACGCAGTCCACGCGGCGCGGGCGCACGCTCGCGGACCTGTTCGGCCTCGACCAGCCGGGCGGCCGCGGCCAGGGCGACGCGGTGCCCCAGCGGGGCGCCGGCAGCGGCTTCATCGTGGACAAGGCCGGCTACATCCTGACGAACAACCACGTCGTCGCCGACGCGGACCAGATCGAGGTCAAGCTGCTCGGGATGTCCGACCTGGCGACGGTGCCCGGCCTGCCGGCGACGGTCGTCGGGCGTGACGAGCTGACCGACTCGGCGCTCATCAAGCTCGACGAGCTGCCCGAGGAGCCGCTCGTCGAGGCGAAGTTCGGCGACTCCGAGCAGATCGCGCCCGGCGACTGGGTGATGGCGATCGGCAACCCGTACTCGCTGTCGAACACGGTCACCGTGGGCGTGGTGAGCGCGGTCGGCCGGCCGCAGGAGACGCAGTTCGCGAACCGCTTCGAGAAGATGATCCAGACCGACGCGGCCATCAACCGCGGCAACTCGGGCGGGCCGCTGCTCAACCTCCGCGGCGAGGTCGTCGGCATCAACACGATGATCCTGAGCGACCAGGGCAGCGGCAACCTCGGCATCGGCTTCTCGGTCCCGATCAACACGGTGCGCGACATCCTGCCGCAGCTGCGGACGGGCAAGGTCGTCCGCGGCGTGCTCGGCGTGAGCGTGTCGCGCGCGCCGATCACCGCGGCCTACGCGCGCGACCTCGGCCTGCCGTCGACCGCCGGCGCGGAGGTCTCGCGCATCACCGAGGGCGGCCCCGCCGCCCGCGGCGGCCTCCAGGTCGGCGACGTGATCATCGAGTTCAACGGCGAGCCGGTCCCGAACGACGAGGGCCTGGTCCGCATGGTCATGGCGACCAAGCCGGGCTCGACCGTGCCGGTGAAGATCATCCGCGACCGCAAGGCGGTGACGCTGAACGTGACCGTCGACGAGCTCGACCTCGAGGCCGAGCAGGCGCCGTTGCGCGCCACGCCGACGCCGCGCGGCCGCGAGCGCGAGCCGCAGCCGATCGAGACCGACTTCGGCATGGTCCTCCGCGAGCCGACCGCCCGCGAGCGCCGCCAGCTGTCGGTGCCCGAGGGCCAGGGCGGCGCGGTCGTCGAGTCGGTCGAGCCGCTCGGCCCGGCCAACCTGGCCGGCCTGCAGCCCGGCGACGTCATCCTGCAGATCGGCGGCAGCGAGACGCGCACCGTCGACCAGGTGACGCAGGCGCTCGGCGCCATCGGCGACAGCCGCGTGGTGCGCATCATCGCCTGGCGCGCGAACCCCGACGGCACCGGCGGCGAGCGGCAGCTCTTCCAGCTCCGCCGACGGTAAGTCCCTCGAGGGGCCACGGGTGATCGATAATCGGTCACCCGTGGCCCTCGAACAGGAAGTCAAACTCCCCTTCGACACCGCCCGCGACGCCCGCGACGCAATCACCGCCGCCGGCGGCCGTCTCGTCGTCGCGCGCCGCCTGCTCGACGACCGGCTCTACGACACCGCCGACGAGTGGCTCCGCCACGCCGGGCAGGCCCTGCGCGTGCGCCAGGACGCCGCCGAGGGCGTGATCACGTACAAGGGCCCGGCGCAGCCCGGCCCGGTCAAGTCGCGCGAGGAAATCGAGACGGTGGTCGCGAGCCCGGACCAGGCGCGCGCGATCCTCGAGGCGCTGGGCTTCCGGCCCTGGTTCCACGCGCAGAAGTACCGCGAGGAGTTCGCCCTGCGCGCGACGCGCGCGACGATCGACGAGACGCCGATCGGCGTGTTCGTCGAGATCGAGGGCGCGCCGCCCGACATCGAGCAGGCCGCGAACCTGCTGGGCCGATCGCGTCACGACTACGTCCTCGAGTCCTACCCGCGGCTCTACCAGACGTGGTGCGCGAGCCACGCCGGCGCGGATCCCCACCGGATGGTCTTCTGATGCTCCCGTGCCTCGTGATGTGCGCGGGACACGGCACCCGCCTCGATCCGCTCACGCGACTCGTGGCCAAGGCGGCCGTGCCGCTGGCCGGGCCGACGCTGGTCGAACGCGTGCTGGCCGGCCTGCGCGCGCACGGCGTCGCCGACGTGGTGATCAACCTGCATCACCGGCCCGAGTCGATCACCGCCGTGGTCGGCGACGGCACGCACCTCGGCCTGCGCGTCCGGTACTCCTGGGAGCAGCCCGCGCTCGGGTCGGCCGGCGGCCCGCGGCACGCGCTGCCGCTGCTCGACGCGGACCCGTTCCTCATCGTCAACGGTGACACGCTGTCGGACGTGGACCTGGACGCGCTCGTCAGGACGCACCGGTCCACGGGCGCCGAGGTCACGCTGGCCGTGGTGCCGAACCCGGCGCCGCACCACTACAACGGGCTGGTCCTGGACGCGGACGGGCGGGTCACCGGCGGGCGCCCGCGGGGCCAGGCCGAGGGCACATGGCACTTCATCGGCGTGCAGGTGGCCGGCCGCGGGGTCTTCGCGACGCTGCCGGACGGCGTCCCGGCCGAGACGATCCACGGCATCTACCGCGACCTGCTCGTGGCGCGCCCCGGCGCGATCCGCGCGGTCCCGGTCGAGACAGCGTTCCGCGACGTCGGCACGCCGCGCGACTACCTGGACGCGGCGATCGCGCTAGCGGGAGAAACGGACGCGGGCCACCGGACAGGCGCGGGGCGCGGGATCGATCCCGGCCCCGGCCCCGGTGGGCTGCTCGTCGCGGGCGAGGTGGCCGCGTCGGCGCGGGTCGAGCGCACGGTGGTCTGGGCCGGGGCGCGCGTCGGCGATCGCGTGTCGCTCGAGGACAGCGTGGTCGCCGGCGCGGTGACGGTGCCGACGGGCCTCTCGCGCCGCGACGTCGTCATCGTCCCCGCCCGCGTGTGCCGGGACGATGACGCGGCCGAGGTCATCGGCGAGGCCGCGGTGTTCCCGATGCCGCCGGGCGCCGGGACGCCGCGGGAGCTGCGTTAGACTGGACGCGCATGTCGGACGCGATTCCGGGCCCCGTCGTCCGGTACCTCGAGCGCACGGGCCGGGCCGGATGTCGCATCGTACCGCTCACGGGCGACGCGTCGGACCGCCGCTATTTCCGGATCCTCGGCGCGGACCCGCCCTTCGTCCTCGCGGTCAACGCGCAGCCGTTCGACCCGGCGTCGCTCCCGTTCATCAACGTCACGACGCTGCTCCAGGCGATGCCGCTGCCGGTGCCGCGCATCCTCGGCCACGACGGCGAGCTCGGCGTGATCGCGCTCGAGGACCTGGGCGACGTGACGCTGCAGGCGCACCTCGGCGCGGCGGACGCCTCGCGCCACGACGCGCTCTATCGCGAGGCGGTCGCCTACATCGACGTCCTGCAGCGCCGGGGCCGTGATCTGGAGGACGCGGGCTACACGCCGTACGGCATCGCGTTCGACGTCCAGAAGCTCACGTGGGAACTGGAGTTCTTCACGAAGCACTTCCTCGGCGCCTACCGCGGCGTGACGTTCGACGAGACGACGCGCGCGGCGCTCCAGGAAGAGTGGTCGCGGATCGTGGACGAGCTCGCGGCCGAGCCGCGGGTGCTCTGCCACCGCGACTACCACAGCCGCAATCTCATGTGGCAGCCGAACCGCCTGGTGATCATCGACTACCAGGACGCGCGGCTGGGCCCCGACACCTACGACCTC
>JAWKHR010000051.1:0-42224 GCA_041394725.1 Vicinamibacterales bacterium
TCGGCCCTCCAGCGGCGCCGGCCTCAGCCGCCCGAGTCGTCCACGAGCGCGCGCAGCCGCGCGGCCTCGGCGGCGTCGCCCCGGCCCTCGTGGAACTCGGCCGCCCAGGTCAGGCAATCGCGCCGGTAGTCGGGCACGCTGCGCGTCTCGATGAGCGGCGGCGTGGCGCGCGCGAAGAACGGGGCCGCGGCCGTGCGACGGTCCTGGAGCACCAGCGCCCGCGCGACGCGGCAGTCGGCGACCGCCGTGATGAAGTGCCCCTCCGGCAGCGCCCGGCGCAGGGTCTCGAGCGCGGCGCGCGCGTGGCGCTCGGCCTCGGCCGGCCGGTGCTGCATCAGGGCGATGCCCGAGAGCGAGAGCCACGGCAGCCCGCGCTGGTAGTCCGCCTCGTCGAGCCAGCGCCGGTTGAGGTCCGCCACGCGCGCGAACACCTCGCGCGCCTCGTCGAGGTCGCCGACGTTGACGAGCGCCGTGGCCAGGTTCTGGAGATGGCTGCTGAGCTCGGGCCGGTCGGGTCCGTACAGGCGCTCCCCGCTCTCGATGAGCTGGCGGAGCAGGGGGATGGCGCCGGCGGCGTTGCCGGTGTTGGTTCTCAGCACGGCCAGGTTGTTCAGCGTCGCCCGGACGTACTTGTGGTCGCGGCCGAGCGCCGGTTCCAGGCGGTCGAGCGACTCCTTGAAGAAGCGCTCGGCTTCCCCCGTCCGGCCCAGGACGCCGAGCGTCTGGGCCAGCGTGCCGCGGGCGAAACCGGCGGTGGCCGTGTCCGGACCGATCGCCTCGTCGATCATCGCGATCGCCCGGCGACCGGCCTGCTCGGATTCCTCGTACCGCTCGAGCATGCGCAGCGCGTCCGACAGTCCCCGCCAGGTTTCGGCGATGGCGACGGCCGGCACGCCGCCGCCTGCGGCCAGTTCGACGTTGGCGCGGAATTCCTGCTCGGCTTCCGCCGGCCGGTTCAGGCTCATCAGGTGCCGGCCGCGGGTCATTCGCGCGTCGGCGACTTCGGCCGGGTCCATCGGATCGGCGGCGAGTGCCAGCTCGAGGCGCGTCCCGTAGAGTTCGAGCGCCGGATGGCCGAGCTCGCTGTGGATCGACGCGAGCGCCCGCAGGTTGTCGCGGGCCTCGCGCGAGGCGGGGCCGTAGAGGGCGACCTGCAGGTCCCGCGCTTCCTCCCGGATCGGGAGCGCCCGGTCGAACATGCCGAGCGATTCGTACACCTTGGAAATGGCGGCGAGGATCGACGCGCGGATCGCGGGCCGATCCGTGAGCGAGGTCTCGAGGCGCCTGACGCCGACGTCCAGCGCCTCGACGACCGTGATGCGCCGCCCCAGGTCCGGATCGGCCGGCGCGTACGGATCCGCGCTCGCGAACAGGTCGGTCAGGAAATGCTGCACCTCCTGGGCCCTCGCGGCCTCCAGCTGCGCCGCGTTCCGCTGGGTTTCCAGCGACCGGGCGTGCAGCACGAGCGTCGCGATGTAGACGCCGACGAACAGCGTCGCCGCGGCCGCGACGGGTGCCACCCACGGGTGCCGGCGCAGGAAGAGCCGTGCCCGGTAGCCGCGCGTGTCCGGCCGCGCCGAGATCGTCCGGCCGTCGAGGTACCGGCGGAGGTCGCCGGCCAGTTCCTCCACCGACGCGTAGCGGCGTGCCGGGTCGTGCCGCAGGGCCTTGCCGACGATCGTGTCGAGGTCCCCGGTGAGCAGCCGCCGCAGCTGGGCCGGCGTCGTCCCCCGTGTCTCGGCGATCGGTCCGGCGTCGGGGCCGGCGTCGACGACGGTGCTGGGCCGTGGCAGGTCGAGGAACTGCGCAATCGCGTCGGTCCCGCCCGACGTCGTCGTCGGGGCGCGAAAGGGTGGCTGCCCCGTGAGCAGCCGGTAGAGCAGCACGCCGAGCTGGTACACGTCCGTCGCGGTCGTGACCGGCTCGCCGCGGAGCTGTTCCGGGCTCGCGTGGTCGGGGGTCAGCAGATGCAGGCCCGTCCGGGTGTGATGGGCCTCGTCGTCCGGTCCGAGGAGTTTCGCGATGCCGAAGTCGAGCAGCTTCGCGTGGCCGTCGGCCGTCACGAGGATGTTCGACGGCTTCAGGTCGCGATGCACGACGAGCGCCGCGTGCGCGGACCGCACGGCGTCGGCGACCGCGATGAGCAGTTCGAGCCGCCGGCGGATCGGGAGCCGCCGTGCGTCGCAGTACGCCGTGAGCGGTTCGCCTTCGACGTACTCCATCGCGAGGAACGGCCGCCCGTCGGCGGTCATGCCGCCGTCGTACAGCCGCGCGATGTTCGGGTGGTGCAGCGACGCCAGGATGCGCCGCTCGATGGCGAAGCGCCGCAGCACGTCGTCGGTGTCCACGCCACGGCGGAGGACCTTGAGCGCGACCTGCTGTTCGAACCCCTCGCCGACGCGCCGGGCGAGGAAGACGGTGCCCATGCCGCCGCGGCCCAGCTCGCGCAGGATCTCGTAGCCGTCGGCCACGGTCGCGGCGTGTCCGCGCGTGGCCAGGTCGTCGAGGAAGGCGCGTGACCGCGCGGCGCGCGGCCCGTCGAAACAGGCCCTCCGACGCCGCCTCGGCGCGGAGCAGGCGCGCGACCGCGTCGGCCAGCGCCCGATCCTCGCCGGCTTCCCGGGCCACGAACGCGTCCCGCTCGCCGGCGGGTCGATCGAGCGCCGCCTGGAAGAGCCGGTCCACGTCGGCCCAGCGGTCCGGCATCGGGTCCGGCTCCGGTGCCTCGGGGCGACGATCTCCGGAGTCCGTCATGCGTGACCGCAGGCTACGCCGTGCCGCGCGTCAGGACAAGCCTCGCGTGCGCGCGTGACGGGGATCCGGGCGCGGCGCGCGCGGCGTGTCGGGTCGCGGGGTGGGAATCCGCTGGGGCTGTCAGGAGGAGATTTCGCACATGGCGCTCCGTTCCCTGACTCCCGTTGTCGCGACGGCGCTGGCGCTGTCGTTCCTCGTGCCCGCGACCGCCTCGGCGCAGCTCGGCCGCCTCATCCGCCGGGCCGCCGCCGACGAGAGCAAGCGCCAGATCGAGGCGCTGGTGCGGGACGGCGTCCGATGCGTGTTCAACGACCTGGCGTGCGTCGAGAAGGCCAAAGCCGACGGCAAGACACCGGTCATGACCGACAACGACGGCAACCTGATCACGGACGGGGACGGCCGGCCCGTCACCGACCCGGCCACGGCCGCGAAGAAGATGGGCCCCGCCCAGAAGCCCGGCACCGGCGCCTGGGCCAACTACGACTTCGTGCCCGGCGACCGCGTGCTGTTCTTCGACGACTACAGTGCGGATCGCGTCGGGGACTTCCCGCGGCGCTTCGAGCTCACCGCCGGCAACTGGGAGGTCGTCGAGTGGCAGGGACGCCGCTTCCTGCGCGCCACGTCCGGCGGGACGATCAGCGTGCCGCTGCCCGAGACGCTGCCCGAGCAATTCACGATCGAATTCCCCGCGAGCGTGCAGCACGGCAACGCCTACGTGCGCCTGAGCACGGCGTCCGTGTACCAGGGCACGCGCGACTACGCCGGATCGATGCCCAGCCTGGAATACACGCAGGCCGGGCTCCGTCCCCAGAAGAACGTGGGACCGAGAATCTCGACGCCGCGGCGGCAGAACGCCCGTGGTGACGCGCTCGTGACCTTCCGCGTGATGGCCGACGGCGACTACATGAAGATGTACCTGAACGATCACCGGGTCGCGAACGCGCCGAACGCGGTGTTCCCGCGCACCAAGACGATCTACATCTCGGTCAGCTCGGCGACCGAGGACCTGCCGATCATGATCGGGCCGATGCGGATCGCGGCCGGCGGGCTGGACCTCTACGACCGGCTCGAACGTGACGGCCGCGTCGCGACCCAGGGCATCCTGTTCGCGTCCGACAGCGACATCATCCGTCCCGAGTCCACGCCGACGCTCAAGGAGATCGCCGGGATGCTCCAGGCGCATCCCGACCTGAGCCTGTCGATCGAGGGCCACACCGACAGCGACGGCGACGACGCGTACAACCTCGACCTGTCCCGGCGTCGTGCGGCCGCGGTGAAGGCCTACCTCGTCGAGTCCGAGCGCATCGACGCCGGCCGGTTGCAGACCGCCGGGTTCGGGGAGACGAAACCGGTCGCCGACAACGGCACGCCCGAGGGCAAGCAGCAGAACCGCCGCGTGGAGCTGGTCAAGCAGGGCGGCTAGGACGACGCCAGCGCGGTGTACAGGTAGGCCCGCGCCCTCCGCCAGTCCCGCTCCACGGTCCGCTCGGAGACGCCGAGCGCCGCGGCGATGTCGGACTCCGCCATGCCGCCGAAGAACCGGCACTCGACGACCTGCGCCAGGCGCTCGTCCTGGGCGCTCAGCCGCTCGATCGCGTCGTTGACCGCGAGCAGCTCGAACAGCTCCGCCTCGGCCGACGCGGTGTTCTCGTCGAGCGGCACGCGGATGTCCTGTCCGCCGCGCTTGGTCGCGCGCCGCCGGCGCGCGTAGTCGATCAGCACGTGGCGCATGACGCGCGAGAGGAGCGCGAAGAACTGCGGCTGTCCCCGCCACGACGGTCCGGTGCGGGCGGCGAGCTGCACGTACACCTCGTGCACCAGCGCCGTCGTCGTCAGCGTGTGATCCGAGCGCTCCGACTGCAGGTGATGGTGCGCGATGTCGCGCAGCTCGTCGTAGAGCAGCTCCACGACGTGATCGAAGGCGGCCTTGTCTCCGTCGGTCCACCGCTGGACCAGGGCCGGAAGGTCGTCGAACCGGGGCATGGCAAGAAGGCTATGCTCCCGGCCCCGACGAGGACAAGCACCCGCCGCCAGAGGCCCGGACGCCGAGAGCCGAGAGCCGACGATGTCCGCCCCAGTGCCTAGTGCCTAGTGCCCAGTGCCCGCCTGCAGGTATGCCGCCTCGAATCGTTCCGCCACCCGCGCCCAGCCGAAGTCGCGTTCGACCCGCGCGCGCGCCGCGGCGCCCAGCGCCCGGGCTTCCTCCGGCCGCGTGAGGACGTCGCCCAGCGCGGCGGCCAGCGCGGCCGCGTCGCGCTCGGCGACGAGCCGGCCGTTCACGCCATCGGCAATCGCCTGGGGCAGGCCGCCGGCGGTGGTCGCGACGACGGGCGTGGCGGTGGCGAGCGATTCCAGGGCGAAGTTCGGCAGGCCGTCCACGTTGCCCGCGTCGTCCCGGATCGACGGCACGGCGATGACGTCGGCGGCGGCGGCCAGCCGGCCGACCTCGTCCTGCGACCGGCCACCCAGGAGCGTCACCGGCGCGCCCGCCGCCGCGGCGCGTGCCGAGAGCGCGTCGCGCAGATCGCCCTCGCCCGCGATGAGCACGCGCACGCCGGGCACGCGCTCGCGCAGGAGCCCCGCCGCGTCGATGAGGTACTCGAAGCCCTTCTTGCTGACCAGGCGGCCGGCCGTGAAGACGACCGGCGCGTCGCCGAGGCCGAGTGCGTCGCGGACGGCAGCGCGCGTGGCCGGGTCGGGCGCGAAGCGCGCCGTGTCCACGCCGTACGGCACCGTCTCCGTCCGCGCCGGGTCCGCGCCGATCGCGACCGCGCGGCGGTGCAGGTCGTCGCTGCAGGCGGTGACGTGGCCGGCGCGTGCGAACGCCCAGCGCGCGGCGCGGCGGGCCAGGCCGTTCCGTTCCGCGACGAAGACGTCCGATCCGTGCAGGCTGATCACGAGCGGCAGCCCGCGCGCCGCGGCCGCCGCCATCACGCCGCCGGGCACGACCCAGTGCCCGTGCATCACGGTGGCCCGTCGCTTCGTCGCCACGCGCCACGCCTTGAACCAGCCCGCCGCCATCGCGACCGGCGCAATCGCCCACGCGGCGGCCCGCAGCGACGTGTCGGCCTCGAGCGCGGCGGCATACCCGAAGACGTTGAGCGAGGCGAACGGGGCGTAGTGGAAGAAGTGGAAGTGGACCCCGTCCTCGACCCGGCCGCGCGTGATGGCCGGGTGCCAGGGGGCCACGAGGTGGACTTCGTGCCCGCGCGCCGCCACTCCCCTGGCGATCGGCTCCATGAAGCTGCCGACGCCGTCGCCGGGGAACCGCGGATACGACGTCGCGACCATCACGACGACCTCGCGCCGGGCGCTCACCGTCGGCGTCCCACCCGGCCGCCCCGCAGCACCAGGCGCCACGGCGTCAGCAGCGACTCGAACAGCACGCCGGAGGACACCTTGGAGTAGCCCTCCTGCCGCTCGACGAAGACGATCGGTGATTCCGCGATGCGCAGGCCGAGGCGCGCCGCCTGGTAGAGCATCTCGGTGAGGAACGCGTAGCCGTTCGCGCGCGCGTGCTCGAGCGGCAGCGTGGCCAGCGCCTCGCGGCGCCAGAGCCGGTAGCCGCTCGTGCAGTCGCTGGGCGTGAGGCCCGTGACGAGCCGGATGTAGCGGTTCGCGAACGCGCTCAGCGCGATCCGGTGGAGCGGCCAGTTCACGACGCTCACGCCGTGGAGGTAGCGCGATCCGATCACCAGGTCCGCGCCGGCCAGCGCCTCGCGGAGGGCTGGCAGGTGGGCCGGATCGTGCGAGAGGTCGGCGTCCATCTGGCCGATCGCGTCGGCGTCGGACGCGATCGCACGCCGCAGGCCGTCCACGTAGGCCAGGCCGAGCCCGCGCGGCCCCGTGCGGTGCAGCACGTCCAGGCGGCCCGGATACCGCGCCGCCAGCTCGTCGGCCAGCGCGCCCGTGCCGTCCGGCGACCCGTCGTCCACCACGAGCAGCCGCGCCCACGGATGCTGCAGGATGCCGGCCGCGACCTTCTCGAGGTTCGGGCGCTCGTTGTACGTCGGCAGCACGACCAGCACCGTCATGCCGTGAGCCCCTTCCCGCGCAGGCCGACCGCGGCGGCCGCCAGCACGATGAGCGTCGGATCGACGACCGGGATGCGGAAGCGTTCCTGCGGGAAGAACGCCAGCGCCATGACGAGCGCGGACGCGCCGAGCAGCCACAGGCCCGGCGCGAGCCGGCGGCGCCGGCCGAGCAGCCCGGCGCCGATGACCGCGGCCGGCAGGACCAGCAGGTACGGCACGATCGACGCGATCACGTAGCGCGTCGAGTGCACGAAGTACGACGGGCCGACGGGCACCACGAAGTAGAACAGCTTCCGGAATTCCAGGCGGATCCACGCGACGGGATGCGCGCGGATCCAGTCGAGGGCCTCGCGGTAGTAGACCGGCTCCATCTGCTCTTCGGTCAGGTCCGGGTGCGCCGCGCGCAGGGCGATCTGCGCGGTCTTGAGCTGCGGGTTCGCCGCCAGGTCGCCGTCGCCCACCGCGAGCGGATGGTTGCCCGTCCAGAACGTCACGCCGCCCTCGGACGCGACGATGACGAGGCGGCCGTGGTGCGCGTAGTTGCGCGCGGTCCAGGGCAGCACGACGATCGCCGCGCCGAGCGCGAGCGCCGCGACGAGCCGGACCTGGCGCTTCCACAGCAGCCACGGACCGGCCAGCAGGAGGAAGAACAGCATGCCCGGTCGCACGAGCACGGCGAGGCCCGCGAGCAGGCCCGCGGCGAGCGCCAGCGGCACGCCGGCCGGTCCCTTCGCGTACGCGCGGTCGAAGAGCAGCACCGTGGCGAGGCCCATCGGCCAGAAGACGCCTTCGCTCAGCGCGTAGCCCGAGACCCAGACGAGCGGCGGATACGCGGCAGCGATCACGGCGCCCGCGACGGCGGCGCGGGCGCCCGCGAGCCGGTACGCGACGAGCCCCAGCAGCCAGACGCCGGCCGCGCCGACCACCGACTGCGCCACCTTCAGCGCGGCGGGCACGCTCCCGGTGACCGCGCGGCCGCCCCCGACGAGCGCGATGAACGCGGGGTAGCCGGGCGCGCGGCCGAACGGGTCGCCGCCGGCCGCGGTGACGGCCTCGTCGTAGACGAAGCCGTGGCCGCGGGCGAGGCTGCGCGCGAGCGACAGGTACTCGCGCTCGTCGCGCGTCATCGGCTGGTCCACCCAGTAGCCGAGCGAGAAGGCGAGCCGCAGCACGAGCGCGGCCAGCGCCGCCAGCGCCAGGCGGCGCCGGCTACCGGCGTCCATCGGCGCGCAGGGCCGCGATCTGCTCGGAGACCAGCCCGACCAGGAAGACGATGACGCCGAACATCAGCAGGAGCACGGCGCCGTTCGGGATCTTCCCGTCCACGGCCACCGTCCACGCGCCGTACGCGAGGCCCGCGACGAACGACGTGGCGGCGATCGGGACGAAGACCCGGAGCGGGCTGAAGATCGTCATCACCCGCAGCATGATCAGCAGGAACTTCGGGCCGTCGCGCGAGAGGCGGATCTTCGACGTGCCCTGCCGCGCCTTCGCCTCGATCGACTCGAACGTCACGTTGTAGCCCGCCCGCAGGAACGCCATCGTCGTCGTCGTGGGCGTGGAGAAGCCGTTCGGGAGCAGGTGCACGAACTCGACGAGGCACGCGCGCCGCGCGGCGCGGAAGCCCGAGGTCAGGTCCGGGATCTCGCGCTCGGTGAGGTAGGACGCCAGGCGGTTCAGCGCCGCGTTGCCCAGCCGCCGGGTGGATCCGGCCTGCGTCGCCGACGTGCGCGCGCCGACGACCAGGTCGTACTCGCCGAGCCGCGAGACGAGGCGGAGCGCGTCCGAGGGCTGGTGCTGGCCGTCGCCGTCGATGATCAGGATGAACTCCCCGGTCGCCGCGCGGATACCGGTCTTCACCGCGGCGCCGTTGCCCTTCCGGTACGGATGACGGATGACCCGCGCGCCGGCGGCCGAGGCGCGGGCGCCCGTCTCGTCGTCGGACCCGTCGTCGACGACGAGGATCTCGGCCCAGGGCCCCGCGGCGCGCAGGCCCTCGACGACGCCCGCGATCGCGGCGGCCTCGTTGCAGGCGGGGATGACGACCGACACCGCGGACGGATCGGCCACGGTCAGCGGTCTCCCTCGCCCGCGCGGCGGCGGGCCGCGTCGCGGTCAGCGTCCTGGCGGCCCGCCGCGTCGCGGTCAGCGTCCTGGCGGAGTTCCATGGCGCGCACGCGGTAGAGCAGGTCTTCGAGCAGTTTGCGCGTGCCAGACATGATGTCGGCGAGCAGGCCGAACATGACGACCTGGAACCCGACGCTCATCAGCATCGCCGAGAGGATGACCGACTGGACGCGGCCGCTGGCCTGGGCCGCCGTGCCGAAGAAGTAGTAGTAGAGGAACGGCAGCGCCACGCAGAGGCCCACGACGAAGATCGTCGCGCCGATGTAGGTGAACACCTTCAACGGCTCGTACATCGCGTAGATGCGCACGATCGTCGCCGACGAGGCCTTGAGGTACGCCGCGATGCTGCCGAACAGCCGCGACGGCCGCGTCCGCGCGTTGGTGCCCACCTCGACGTGCGCGATGGCCATCCGGTTCTTGCCCGCCTGGATGATCGACTCGAGCGTGTAGGAGAACTCCGACACGATCGTCATCCGCAGCGCCGCGTCGCGCGTGTAGGCCCGGAACCCGCTGGTCGTGTCGGGCACCTCGGTGCCCGAGAGCCGGCGCACCGTCCAGCTCCCGAACCGCTGCAGCATCTTCTTCGGCCACGACATGTGCGCCACGTCGCGGATGTTCCGGTCGCCGATGACGATGTCGGCCTGGCCGGCGAGCAGCGGCGCCACGAGGCGCGCGATGTCCTGGCCGGAGTACTGGTTGTCCGCGTCGGTGTTGACGATCAGGTCGGCGCCGGCGTGCAGGCACGCGTCGATGCCCGCGCGGAACGCCGCCGCCAGGCCCTTGCGCCGGCGGAAGCGGATCACGTGGTGCACCCCGTGCGCGCGCGCGACGCCCGCCGTGTCGTCGGTCGATCCGTCGTCGATGACGAGCGTCTCGATGACGTCGATCCCCGGCACCGCGCGCGGCAGGTCGGCCAGCGTGGCCGGCAGCGTCTCGGCCTCGTTCAGGCAGGGAATCTGGATGATGAGCTTCACCCGACGAGCCTCTCGATGACGCCCGACCACGTCACGGCCGCCGCGCGGGCCCGGCCCGCCTCGCCCATCGCCGCGGCGCGGCGCCGGTCCGCGTCCAGCCGCGCCATCGCGCCGCCGAGCGCGACCGGGTCCGGCGGGCACACGAAGCCGTTCTCGCCGTCCACGACGAACTCGTTCGGCCCGCCGGCGTCGTCGGTCGTGATGACGGGACGGGACGAGAGAAAGGCCTCGAGCGTCACGTAGCCGAAGTCCTCATCGTATGGCGGAAAGATTACCCCGAGCGCGCCCGCGTAGAGCGCGATCAGATCGTCGTCGCTCACCGCGCCCAGGAACCGCACCCGGTCGGCCACGCCGAGCGACTCGGCCAGCGCCCGGACCGCGGCGTCCTGGGTGCCCGTGCCCGCCACGCGCAGCGACAGGCCCGCCGGCGCGTGCGCCATCGCCGCCACCGCCAGGTCCACGCGCTTGACCGCCTCGAGGCGCCCGACCGAGAGGATGTAGGGCTCCATCGGCCCGCCGTGCAGGCGCCCGGCCAGCCGCGGCGGGTGGTAGAGCGGCTCGGCCGGCAGGCCGTTGAACCGCGTCACCCGGCTGGCCGTGTTCGCCGCGTTGGTGAACAGCCGCGTGCACTCGCCGAGCATCGTCGTGTCGAGCGCGACGAGCCGGTCGCGCAGCGCGACGTCCTCGACCGTGTGGGTGAAGTCGCTGTAGGGCGTCCCGGCCAGCTCGTAGGCGGCGCGGTGCTGGTGGATGAGCCAGGCGACCTTGCGCGGGTGGCGCGCGAAGTAGGTCGGGAACTTCGTGGCGATGACGTGGTCGATGCGCCGGCCGTTGCTCTCGGCGAGGTCCAGCAGCCGCCACGCCGCGGCGTGCGCGAGGATCTCGTCCTTCGGATACCACTTGAACGGGAGGCCGACGAGCTCGGTGTCGTAGCCGTGCGCGCGCAGCTGCCGGACCAGCTCGCGGACGTGATACTCCGCGCCGCCCTGCACGAAGGGCACCTGCGCCTCGCAGACGAGGACCGTGCCGCTCATCGGATCACGTGGCGTGGCGGAAGTTGATGACGTCTCCGTCGACCACGACGTACTCCTTGCCCTCCAGGCGGAGCTCGCCGTGCTCCTTGCACGCGGCGAGCGAGCCGCGGGCGAGCAGGGCGTCGCAGCCGACGACCTCGGCGCGGATGAAGCCGCGCTGGATGTCCGAGTGGATCGCGCCGGCCGCCTCCTGCGCGATCGTGTCCCGCGGGATCGACCACGCGCGGCACTCGTCCTCGCCGACCGTGAAGAACGAGATGTAGCCCAGCAGGTCGTAGGCCGCGCGGATGATGCGGTCCAGGCCGGACTGCTTCAGGCCCAGATCGGCGAGGAACGCCTCGGCGTCCGCCGGCTCGAGTGACGCGATTTCCAGCTCGATCTTCGCGCACACGCCCGACGCGCCCACGCCCGCCGTCGTCACCAGGTCGCCCAGGCCGAGCGCGTGCACCACGTCCTCGGCCGTGGCCGCGTCCGCCTCGTCCACGTTCACGACGATGAGCAGCGGCTTGGCCGAGAGGAACTGGAAGCCGCGAAGCCGCCGCGCGTCCTCGCCGGACAACCCGAGCGTGCGCAGCGCGCGGCCCTCGTTGAGCACCTCCTGGCCCCGCAGCAGGATCGCCTGCTCGTGCTTCAGGTCGGGCGTCGGCAGTTTCTTCAGGTCCTTCTCGAGCCGCTCGAGCCGGCGCTCGACCACGCCGAGGTCGGCGAGGATCAGCTCGTCCTCGATCGTCCGGATGTCGCGCGCCGGGTCGATCGATCCAGACGGATGCGGCACGGCCGGGTCGCGGAACGCGCGCACGACGTGCAGCAGCGCGTCGGCGTTGCGATAGGCGGCCACGTCGAGCAGCGCTTTCGTCTCGCCGCGGCCCGCCGCCATGTCGGCGAACTCGACGGTCGCCGGCACGCGCTTCTTCGGGTTGAAGAGCGCGGTGAGCCGATCGAGGCGCGCGTCGGGGACGCGCGAGACGCCGACGTTCGCCTCCGCGCGACCGTGCGTGCGGGGCGCCTCGCGGGCGCTCGTGAGCAGTTGGAAGAGGGTGGACTTGCCCGAGGCGGGCAGACCAATCAGACCGGCGCGAAGCATGACGGACCCGTCATCCTAGCACGCGGGATCCGGCTTGCCCGGATCTGCCGCCGGCTGCACTGATCGCCACCGTAGGCCCACTGGGGAGTGCCCGATTCCGGCCGTCACGGGTGGCGAAGAAAAGACGTAACATCAACTACATCATGAGTTTGCGGTTGACAGTCTCCGACGGTACCTCTACTATCCCGCGGTGGCCAAATCTGGACCAAAGTAGCCCAAAGTGGGAGCCAGCCCGTGCCTCGGGGTAACCATCGCGCCCGGATCGACGACAAGGGGCGCCTGAAAATTCCAGCGGCCTACAAGGCCTTTCTCGACGACCCCGACGGCCGAGGATTGTACCTGACCAGCATCGAAGGTGACTCGGTCCTGATTTACCCGATGAAGAACTGGCTGGCCGTCGAGGAACGGCTGTCGCACGCCCCGAGCGGGCACCCTTCCGTGCGGCGCTTCCTCACGCGCGTGAACTACTACGGACAGGACGGCGAGATGGACGGCCAGGCGCGCGTCCTGATTCCGCAGCTGCTGCGCGAGTCGGCCGACATGGCGGGCGAGGTCGTCGTGCTTGGCCAGCGCGACTACCTCGAGGTGTGGAACCACGAACGGTTCTACGCGAAGTTGCAGCGAGAGCCGTTCACCGATGACGACTATCGGGCCCTCGCCGAGTTCAAGTTCTGAACCCGCGCACGAGCCCGTCCTCGTGCGTGAGGTCGTCGCGTCGATGGCGCCCGGGCCCGACGGCGTGTACGTGGACGGGACGCTCGGCGCGGGCGGGCACGCGCAGGCGCTGCTCGACGCGGGCGCGGGCCGCGTGATCGGCCTCGACCGCGACCCGGCCGCGATCGCCATCGCGACCGCGCGGCTGGCCGGGCGCGGCGGGTTCGAGGCCGTCCACGCCGACTACCGCGACCTGGACGGCGTCCTCGCGGCGCGCGGGCTGGCGGCGGTCGACGGCGTGCTCGTGGATCTCGGCGTGTCGTCGATGCAGCTCGACGACCCGTCGCGGGGGTTCAGTTTCCGGCCGGGGCCGCTCGACATGCGGATGGACCCGACGACGGGGCCCACGCTCGGCGATCGGCTGGCGACGGTGGACGAGGAGACGCTCGCGGGCGTCATCCGCGAGTACGGCGAGGAACGGCACGCGCGACGCGTCGCGCGGTCGATCCTCCGGGCGCGTGATCGGGGCGCGCTCACGGACACGGCGGCGCTGGCCTCCGCGGTGCGGGCGGGCGTCAGGGCCGGCGGGTGGCAGCGGATCGACCCGGCCACCCGCACGTTCATGGCACTGCGGCTGTGGACGAACGCGGAGATCGAGGGGCTGGAGGCGTTCGTCGACGCCGCCGTCGCCCGGCTGGCGCCGGCGGGTCGGCTCGTGGTGATCGGGTTCCATTCGCTCGAGAACCGCATCGTGAAACAGGCGTTCCGGCGGCTCGCGGCCGACGGGACGGTCCGGCTGCTGACCCGGCGGGCGGTGGCCCCGGACGAGGCGGAAGTGGCACGCAACCCGCGGGCCCGGAGCGCGCAGTTGCGTGCGGTGGAGAAGGCGGCATGACGATCGACCCCGAGTTCGCGATCAAGAAGGACATCCGCAACAACCCCGTCGTGCGCGAGATCGACCGCGCGCAGCGCCGCGACTTCCTCCGGTCCCTCCTGACCGTGGGCGCCATCGTCGGCATGCTGCTGTTCTCGGCCTGGCAGCACTTCGCGACCGACCGGCGCGACTATGCCGTCGAGTCGAAGCGCGCGAGGCTCGCCGCCGCCCGCGCCGAGCAGCGCCGCTGGCAGCTCGAGCGGGAGCGGACGCTGGCACCGCGCGTCATCGACGAGCGCGCCCGCCAGGAGCTGGACATGGTCGATCCCGATCCGGCGCACACGCTGATCCTCGAGCGCGCCACGCCGGCCTCGGGCAAGGCGTCCACCGCGGTCGCCGAGGTCCGGTGACGCCATGTGGAAGCGCCTCTTCACCCTCGAACCCGATCCGGCCGCGTCGCGCCCCGACCCGGCCGCCCGCGCCGTCCAGGCGAGCCTGCCGCTCGTCAGCCGGGCGGAGGCGTCCGCGAACCCCGAGCCCGCCGTCTGGCGCGGGCTGCTGCGCCGCCGCGTCCTCGTCGTCCTTGCCTGCCTGGGGTTCTGGGTCGCGGTCATCGAGGCGCGGCTGGTGAACCTGCAGGTGGTGCAGGCCGCCGACTATCGCGACCAGGCCAACCGGCAGCAGAACGCGGTCTTCACGACGCTCGGCATCCGCGGCGACATCGTGGACCGCAACGGCCGCCAGCTCGCCTACTCGGTGGAGGACCGCGCGCTCAACGCGGACCCGACGCTGATCGAGGACGTGCCCGCCACCCTGACGGCGATCTGCGGCGTGATCCAGTGCGACCGCAAGGAGCGGGAGACGCTGAAATGGCGCTTCGAGCAGAAGCGGCAGTACGCGAGCATCCGGCCCGCCCGCCAGCTCTCGCCGGCCGAGGTGGACCGCGTGCTCGCGCTCGACCTGCCCGGCATCTACGCGACGCCCGAGAGCGTGCGCTACTACCCGCAGACCACCCTGGCCGCCCAGCTCGTCGGCTTCGTCGGGCAGGGTGACGACGCGACGGTCACGGGCCGGGCCGGCCTCGAGAGCCAGTTCGACGACGAGATCCGGGGCGAGGACGGCCGGCTGGTGGTGCTGCACGACGCGTCGCAGCGCCGCCTGAAGACGCTCACCGTGCAGGCGCCGACGCCCGGCGCGACCGTCGAGCTGACCATCGACAGCCAGCTGCAGTACATCGCCGAGCGGGAGCTCGAGCGCGGCGTCCGCGAGAACCGCGCCGTCGCCGGCACGGCCATCGCGCTCGACCCGATGACCGGCGACATCCTCGCGCTCGCCAACTACCCGACGTTCAACCCGAACGCGCCGGACCGGGTGACGTCGGAGCTCTGGAAGAACCGGGCGGTGCAGGACATCTACGAGCCCGGATCCACCTTCAAGATCGTCACGGCGGCCGCGGCACTCGAGGAAGGCGTGCTGCGTCCGTCCGACCTGATCGACGTCACCGGCGGCCTGCTCCGCGTGCCCGGGCGCCGCCGCCCGATCTACGACGACCACCAGTACGGCGTCCTGACGTTCGAGGACGTCATCGTCAAGTCGAGCAACGTGGGCGCGGCGAAGGCCGGGCTTCGGATCGGCGCCGAGCGGTTCAGCCGGTACGTCCGCCGCTTCGGGTTCGGGCAGCAGATCATGCCCCATTTCCCGGGCGAGAGCGCCGGCCTGGTCCACACGGGCGCGGACCTCACCGACGTGACGCTGTCGTCGATGGCGATGGGCTACGAGGTCGGGGTGACGCCGATCCAGATGGTCTCGGCCGCGGCCTCGATCGCCAACGGCGGCACGCTGATGGAGCCGCACCTCATCAAGGCCTTCGTGCGCGACGGCGTGCGCGAGGAGGTCGGGCCGAAGGCAATCCGCCGCACGGTGACCCGCGAGACCGCCGACACGATCACCGCGATCATGGAGGAGGTCGTCGCGCGCGGCACGGCGACCGCCGCGAAGATGGATCGCTATCGCGTGGCGGGCAAGACCGGGACGGCGAAGAAGGCGATCCCGGGCGGCTACTCGGAGACCGATCGCGTGGCCTCGTTCGTCGGCTTCGTGCCGTCCCGCCAGCCGCGGTTCGCGATCCTCGTCGTCGTCGACACGCCGCGTGCCGGCACGGTCTACGGCGGGTCGGTCGCCGCGCCGGTCTTCAAGCGCATCGCCGAGGGCGCGCTCCGCTACGCGGGCGTGGCGCCCACGGTCAATCCGGAGCCGCCGCTGCTGATCCGTCGTGCCGCGCTCGCGACGCGCCCCGCGGGGCCGGCCGTCGTCCCGACCGCCCTGCAGACGATCGCCGACGGCGCGCTGCCCGACGTCCGCGGCCTGGCCGCGCGCGAGGCCATGCGCGTGCTCGCGGCGGCCGGCGTCACGGTGCAGCCGACCGGCTCGGGCACGGTCGTCGACCAGAGTCCGGCGCCCGGCACGCCGCTCGCCGACGTGCGCGCGGTCGATCTCACGCTGCGCCGCGGCACCCCGCCGGGTTCGGGAGGCGGCCGGTGACGCTCGGCGCGCTGGTGGCGGCGGCGACCACGCTCGCCCCGGATGCCCGGGCCCGCGTGGAGCGGGCCGGCCGGACGGCGACGCCCGTGACGGGCGTCGTCCACGATTCGCGCGCCGCCGCCCCGGGCTCGGTCTTCGTCGCCATCCGCGGCGCGCGCGCCGACGGCGCCGGGTTCGCGACTGACGCCGTCCGCCGCGGCGCCATCGCCATCGTGGCCGAGACGCCGATCGACGCCGGCGACACGCCGTGGCTGCCGACCACCGACGCGCGCCTGGCCCTCGCCGAGCTCGCCGACGCGTTCTACGGCCACCCCAGCCGCGAGCTGACCGTGGTCGGCTGCACCGGCACGAACGGCAAGACGACGACGACGTACCTGCTGGCCTCGGTCCTCGACGCGGCCGGCCTGCCCTGCGGGCGGATCGGCACCGTGTCGTTTCGCGTCGGACCGGGCGCGCCCGACGAACGCGACGCGTCGCACACGACGCCCGAGGCGTCGGAGGTCCAGCGCCTGCTGCGCGAGATGGTGGACCGCGGGTGCCGGGCGTGCGCGATGGAGGTCTCGTCGCACGCGCTGGTGCTGCACCGCGTGGCGAACCTGCGGTTCGCGGCGGCCATCTTCACGAACCTGACGCGGGATCACCTCGACTTCCACGGCGACATGCAGCAGTACTTCGCGGCCAAGCGCCGGCTGTTCGAGATGCTGCCGGCCGGCGCGCCCGCGATCGTCAACGTGGACGATCCCTACGGCCGCGAGCTGGCCGGGATGGTGCCGCGGGTCGTGACCTACGCGCTGGATCGCCCGGCCGACGTCCGCGCGCGCGAGCTGCACTCCTCGCTCGAGGGCCTGGCCTTCGAGGTGGACACGCCGCAGGGCCGCCTCGCCATCCGGTCGCCGCTCGTCGGCCGGCCGAACGCGTCCAACATCCTTTCGGTCGTCGCGACCGCGGTCGCGCGCGACCAGCCGCTGCCCGCGATCGAGGCCGGCATCGCGCGCCTCGAGCGCGTGCCCGGCCGTTTCCAGCTCGTCTCCGGGTCCACCGACGACGTGCGGGTCGTCATCGACTACGCGCACACCGACGACGCGCTCAAGAACCTGCTCGAGACCGCGCGGCCGCTGGCCGAGGGGCGGCTCGTCACGGTGTTCGGCTGCGGCGGCGATCGCGACCGGACCAAGCGGCCGCTGATGGGCGCCGTCGCCGCCCGCCTGAGCGACTACGTCGTGCTGACGTCGGACAACCCGCGGTCCGAGAACCCGCAGCGGATCATCGACGAGATCATCCGCGGCCTGGCGCCGCCCGCCGAGCCCGGCGCGCCGCCCCGGGCGCAGACCGCCTACCTCGTGCAGCCCGATCGCCGGAAGGCGATCGACGCCGCCATCCTCCGTGCCCGGCCCGGCGACCTCGTGATCATCGCCGGCAAGGGGCACGAAAAGTACCAGGTGACGGGCGATCGAACCCTGCCGTTCGACGACGTCGAAGTGGCGCGCGCGGCCCTCGGGCAGCGACGCGCGGCGCACCGGGTGTGATCGGTCACGTGGGCGCCTTCGTGCTGACGGCCGGCCTCGTGGCGGAGATGGGCGGCGGCCGGCTCGCGGCCGGCCCGGCGGACCGGCCGTGCCCGGCCGTCGTGAACGACACCCGCACGCTGGTGGCGGGGCAGTGGTTCGTCGCGCTGCGGGGCGAGCACGCCGACGGCCACGACTTCGTCGCCGACGCCGTCGCCCGCGGCGCGGGCGGCGTGATCGTCGCGCGGCCCCCCGCCGATCCCGGCGACGCGGCCGTCGTCGTCGTCCACGACCCGCTGGCCGCGCTCCAGGCCGTCGGCCGCGCCGTCCGGCGCCGGAGCGGCGCGCGGGTCGTCGCCATCACCGGCAGCGCGGGCAAGACGACCACCAAGGAACTCACGGCCGACCTGCTCGCCGCGCGGTTCGACGTCTACCGCACGCGCGGCAACTTCAACAACCACATCGGCCTGCCGATGTCGCTCGTGGAGCTGCAGCGCGGGCCCGACGTCGCCGTGCTCGAGCTCGGCATGAACCACGCCGGCGAGATCCGGCAGCTGGTCGGGCTGGCGGAGCCGGACGTCCGCGTGTGGACCAACGTCGGCGACGCGCACATCGAGTTCTTCGGGTCGCGCGACGCGATCGCCCGCGCGAAGGCCGAGATCCTCGAACGGGCCGGGGCGGCGACCGTGGCCGTCGTCAACGCCGACGACCCGCTGGTCGTGGCGCACGTGGCCGGGTTCCCGGGGCGGGTGATCCGCGCCGGCACCGGCGCCGGCGCCGACGTGCGGGCGACGCGCATCGAGGATCGCGGGCTCGACGGATCGCTCGCCGAGGTCGCGACGCCCGCGGGTCCCCTGCGCATCGTCGTGCGGCTGCCGGGGCGCGGGCAGCTGTTGAACGCGCTCGTCGCGATTGCGGTCGCGGTCGACGCCGGCGTGCCGCTCGAGGCGATCGCGCCGCGGGTTGCCGCGATGGCGCCCGTCGCGCGGCGCGGGACGTCGACGATCCTGCCCGGCGGCGCGCGCCTCGTGGACGACTCCTACAACGCGAGCCCGGAGGCGGTTCGCATGATGGTCGCCGCGCTGGCGGCCACGCGGTGCGAGGGCCGGCGGATCGCGGTGCTCGGCGAGATGCTCGAGCTCGGCGACGCGGCCGTCGCCCTTCACGAGGCGTGCGGGCGCGCCGTCGCGCAGGCCGGGATCGACCGCCTCGTCGCGGTGGGCGGCGCCGGGGCGCGGGCGATCGCGGCCGGCGCGCGCGGGGCGGGCCTGCCCGACGATCGAATCGACCTCTTCGACGACAGCACGGCGGCCGCCGGGCCGGTGCGCGCGCTGGTCGCCCCGGGCGACCTGGTGCTCGTGAAGGGATCGCGGGGCACGCGCATGGAGCGCGTCGCGGACCGGCTGCGGGAGGGGGCCTGATGCTCTACTACCTCCTCCCGTCGCTCGGCGACCAGTTCGCGGGCCTCGGCGTCGTCCGGTACATCACGTTCCGGACGGCGGCGGCGAGCCTGAGCGCGTTCGCGATCAGCCTGGCGCTCGGCCCGTGGCTCATCGGCCGGCTGCGCGAGTTCCAGATCGGCCAGGTCGTCCGGCAGGACGGCCCGACCAGCCACAAGACGAAGGCCGGCACGCCGACGATGGGCGGGCTGCTGATCCTCGCGGCGGTCTTCGGCCCGACGCTGCTCTGGGCGGACCTCGGCAACCCCTACGTCTGGATCGCGATGGGCTCGACCGCGGGCTTCGGCCTGATCGGCTTCCTCGACGACTACCTGAAGGTCACGCGGCGCAGCCACCACGGGCTGTTCGCGCGCTACAAGTTCCTGACGCAGTTCGCGATCGCCGCGGCCGTCGGCCTCGCGGTGTACATGCTCTCGCTCGAGGCGGCGCCGCGCTTCAGCACGGCGCTCTACTTCCCGTTCTTCAAGAACTTCACGCCCAATCTCGGGCTGCTCTACATCCCGTTCGTGATGCTCGTGCTGGTGGCCGCGTCGAACACGGTCAACCTGACGGACGGTCTGGACGGCCTCGCGATCAGCACCTTCGCGGTGTCGGCCGCCACGTACACCGCGCTGACCTACGTGATCGGCCACGCGATCTTCGCGCAGTACCTGCTGCTCCACTTCGAGCCGCTCGCGAGCGAGGTCACCGTGTTCGGCGGCGCGCTGGTCGGCGCGAGCCTCGGGTTCCTCTGGTGGAACGCGCACCCGGCGGACGTGTTCATGGGCGACGTGGGGTCGCTCGCGCTCGGCGGCGCGCTGGGCACGATCGCCGTGCTGATCAAGCAGGAGCTGCTGCTGCCGATCGTCGGCGGCGTGTTCGTCCTCGAGGGGCTCTCCGTCATCATCCAGGTGGCGTCGTTCCGGATGACCGGCAAGCGCGTGTTCCGGATGGCGCCGCTCCACCACCACTTCGAGCTGATGGGCTGGCAGGAACCGAAGATCATCACGCGGTTCCTCATCCTCGCCATCATGTTCGCCCTGTTCAGCCTGACGACGCTGAAGCTGCGGTGATGGCGATGCCCTTCAGCGTGGAGAACCGGCACGTGGTGGTGGTGGGCGCGGGGCGCAGCGGGCGTGCCGCGGCGGCGCTGCTGCGCGCGCGCGGCGCGCGCGTGACGCTGGCCGATACCGCCGACGTCATCGACGATGCCGACCGGCTGCGCGCCGACGGCATCGCCCTGCGGACCGGGCCCCAGCCCGCCGGCGCCTTCGCCGGCGCGGACCTCATCGTCGTCAGCCCCGGCGTCCCGCCCGACCAGCCGGCGCTCGAGGCGGCGCGTCGCGACGGCGTGCCCGTCATCGGCGAGGTCGAGCTGGCCTCGCGGTGGCTGGCCGGCCGGGTGATCGCGATCACCGGCACGAAGGGCAAGTCGACCACCACGACGCTCGCGGCGCGGATGCTGGCCGAGGCGGGGTTCGACGTCACGGCCGGAGGGAACCTCGGCACCGCGCTCAGCACGCAGGTGGCCGTGTCGCACCCGGGCTCGTGGCACGTGGTCGAGGTCAGCAGCTTCCAGCTCGAGACGACCACCTCGTTCCATCCCTGGGTGGCGGTGCTGCTGAACCTCTCGGCCGACCACCTCGACCGGCACGGATCGTTCGACGCGTACGCGCGCGCGAAGGCGCGCCTGTTCGCGCAGCAGACGGCATCGGACTGGGCGGTCGTCAACGCGGACGACCCGGCGGCGCTCGCGCTCGCGCGCGGAGGGCGCGCGCGCCGCTTCGACTTCGCGCTCGACGCCCCGCTCCAGGACGGCGTGACGGTGGAGGGCGGCGAGATCGTGCGGCGCGACGCCGGCGCCGTCGCGCCGCTCGTGCCGCTCGCCGCCGTGCAGTTGCCGGGCCGGCACCTGCTGGCCGACGTCCTGGCCGCCGCCGCCGTGGCGTGCCTGGCCGGCGTGCCGGCCGAGGCGATGCGCCGCGCGGTGGAGGGCTTCGCCGGCCTCGAGCACGCGCTCGAGCGGGTCGCCGAGATCGGCGGCGTCCGGTTCGTCAACGACTCGAAGGCCACCAACGTCGTCTCGGCGCGGCGCGCGCTCGAGAGCTTCGACCAGGGCGTCGTCGCGATCCTGGGCGGCCGGTCCAAGGGCGGGTCGTTCGACGACCTGCGCGACGCGATGGCGGGGCGCGTGGATGCGGTGGTCGCGATGGGCGAGGCGCGCGAGGCCATCCACGCCGCGCTCGACCCGGTCGTCACCGTGACCGACGCCGGGTCGATGGCCGACGCGGTCGGCCGCGCGTACGCGCTCGCGCGGCCCGGTGGCGTGGTGCTGCTCGCGCCGGCGTGCGCGAGCTTCGACATGTTCCGCGACTACGCGGAACGGGGACGGGTCTTCAAGGCCGAGGTGCGCCGGCTGGCGGCGCAGGGGGCGGGAGACGTCGTGAATTAGCTGAGCGATCAGCAGTCATCAGCTCGGGCACGCGGCGCGAAGCGAGCCGCTGGGAACACAGGCCGCCCCGGCCTGTGAGGCTGGTGTTCTCGTCCGGCCCGACTGATGACTGCTGACCGCTCACCGACAGCCCCCGCGCGGGGGCTGGATTCGCCGGGTCGGGGGCCCCGTGGGGCACCGCCCGGAGTTGTCGGCGGACGGCGGCCGGACCTTTAGGGGCCGGCAGCCGGCCTGCGGGGAAGGCAGTATGGCGCGTACGCTGCGGTCGGACAAGCTGTTGTTCTGGGCGACCATCCTGCTGGTCGCGGCCAGCGTGGTGATGGTCTACAGCGCCTCGGTGGCCGACGCGCTGGACCAGGCCAGGCCGACGATCGGCTTCTTCGCCAAGCAGATGGCCTGGGCGACGATTGGCATCGGCCTGCTCCTGACCGTCATGCGGGTGGACTACCACACCTACCAGCGCCCGCAGGTGATCTGGGGGCTGCTCGGCGTGACGGTCTTCCTGCTGCTGGCCGTCTTCCTGTTCCCGGCGCGCAACGGCGCCACCCGCTGGATCGGCGCCGGCGGGTTCACGCTCCAGCCGTCCGAGCTGGCCAAGCTGGCCGTCGCCTTCTTCACCGCCGCCTTCGTCGAGCGCCGGATGCACCGGATCGACGACGTCGGCTACGCGCTGATGCCGGTGCTGATCGTGGCCAGCGGGCTCATCGGCCTCATCGTGCTGCAGCCGGACCTCGGCACGTCCGCCATGATCGGCGCGATCGTCGGCGCGATCCTCTTCGCCGCGGGCCTCAGCTACCGCTACGTCGTCGGCGGCGGCCTGCTCGCGCTCTCCGGAGTTTTTTTCCTGGTGTTCTTGTACTCCTGGCGGATGAAGCGCATCATGGCGTTCATCGATCCGTGGAGCGACCCGTTCGGCTCGGGCTACCAGATCATCCAGTCGTTCATCGCCATCGGGTCGGGAGGCGTGTTCGGGCGCGGCCTGATGAACGGCGTCCAGAAGCTGAACTACCTGCCGGAGGCGCACACGGACTTCATCTTCTCGGTCATCGGCGAGGAATTCGGGCTCATCGGCACGACGATCGTGCTCGCCTGCTTCGTCGTCATCGCCTGGCGGGGGCTGCGCGCGGCCCTGCGCGCGCCGGACCGGTTCGGCGCGCTGCTGGCGATTGGCCTGACCGCGATGCTCGCCGTCCAGGGCCTGATCAACATGAGCGTCACGACCGGCCTGCTGCCGAACAAGGGCATCCCGCTGCCGTTCGTGAGCAGCGGCGGGTCGTCGCTGCTGGTCAACCTGATCGCGATGGGCATCCTGCTGAACATCTCGCAGCGCGCGTCGCCGCTGGCGGCGGGGCTCGAGGAGCGTGCGTGACGGGGCCCGACGATGCCGTTGACCGTGGTCATCGCCGGCGGGGGAACCGGCGGGCACCTGTATCCGGGGATCGCGGTGGCCCGCGAGGTGCTCGCGCGCGATCCGGGCGCCCGGGTGTCGTTCGCCGGCACGTCGCGGGGCCTCGAGGCGCGAGTGGTGCCGCAGGAGGGGTTCGAGCTGGACGTCATCCGGAGCGCCGGCCTGAAGGGCAAGTCGATCGTCGCGCGGCTGCGCGGCGTGGCGATGCTCGTGCCGGGGCTGATCGACGCGTGGCGGCTCCTGGCGCGCCGCGCGCCCGACGTCGTGATCGGCGTGGGCGGCTACTCCTCGGGACCGGTCGTGCTGCTCGCCGCGTTGCGGCGGGTGCCGACGCTCGTGCTCGAGCAGAACGCCGCGCCCGGGCTGACCAACCGGCTGCTGGCGCGGGTGGTGCGCGCCGCCGCGGTGTCGTGGCCCGACACGCTGCCGTACTTCCGGGGGAAGGGCTTCGTGGCCGGTAATCCCGTGCGACGCGAGTTCTTCGAGGCCGGCGAGCGGCCGGCCGGGACGCCCGCGGCGGGCGAGGCGGGCGCGCCCGTCACGAGGGCGGGCGGGGCGCCGCGCGTGCTGGTGATCGGCGGATCGCAGGGCGCGCACGTGATCAACGTCGCGATGGCCGGCGCGGCCGGCACGCTGGCCCGGCGGGTGCCGGCGCCGGTGGTGGTGCACCAGGCCGGCGCGCGCGACCTGGACCTGGTGCAGGACGCGTACGCGGCGGCCGCGCTGCCCTCGCGGGTGGCGCCGTTCCTCGACCCGGTCGCGCCCGAGATGGCCGCGGCCGACCTCGTGGTCTGCCGCGCCGGCGCGACGACACTCGCCGAGCTGGCCGCGGCCGGCCGTCCGGCCGTGCTCGTGCCGTACGCGGCGGCCACCGACGACCACCAGCGGCGCAACGCGCGCGTGCTGGTCGACGGCGGCGCGGCGGAGATGGTGGAGGAGCGCGAGCTGGACGCGGCGACGCTCGCCGCGCGGATCGACGCGCTGCTGGCGGACCCGGCGCGACGGACGGCGATGGGCGCCGCGATGCGGACGTTCGCGCGGCCCGACGCCGCGGCGCGGATCGTGGACCGCGTGATGGCGCTCGCCGGCCGGGTCGGCGCATGAGGCTGGGACGGACGCGACGCGTGCACTTCGTGGGAGTGGGTGGCATCGGGATGAGCGGGATCGCCGAACTGCTCGTGAACCTCGGCTACGAGGTGTCGGGATCGGACGCCAGGGCGTCCGACGTGACGGCGCGGCTCGCCTCGCTCGGCGTGGACGTGCACGTCGGCCACGACGCCGCGCACGTCGGCCACGCGGACGTCGTCGTGACCTCCTCGGCGATCCCGGCCGGCAACCCCGAGGTCGTGGCGGCCCGAGCGGCGCACCTGCCCGTGATCCCGCGCGCCGAGATGCTCGCCGAGCTCATGCGGCTGCGCTACGGCGTGGCCGTCGCCGGCGCGCACGGCAAGACGACGACGACGTCGATGATCGCGCTGATGCTCGAGCGCGCCGGGCTCGATCCGACCGCGGTGATCGGCGGGCGCCTGAGCGCGTTCGGCAGCAACGCCCGGCTCGGCCGCGGCGACGTGATCGTCGTCGAGGCGGACGAGAGCGACCGGTCGTTCCTCAAGCTCACCCCGGCCATCGCCGTCGTCACGAACATCGACCGCGAGCACATGGAGACCTACGGATCGTTCGACTGCCTGGTGGCCGCGTTCGCCGACTTCGCGGACCGCGTGCCGTTCTACGGCGCGGTGGTCGCCTGCGTGGACGACCCCACGGTGGCCGCGCTCGTGCCGCGGCTCTCGCGCCGCGTGATTACCTACGGGTTCGCGGCGGGGGCGAACGTGCGCGGCGTGGTCACGGGCGCCGGCGCGCCGTGCCGGGTGGTCTACGACATCAGCGGCCTGCCCGGCGGGGCCGGCGAGGGCACGTTCACGCTGGCGGTGCCGGGCCGCCACAACCTGCAGAACGCGCTGGCGGCGACCGCCGTCGGGCTCGAGCTGGGCGTGCCGTTCGCGGAGATCGCCCGGGCGCTGGCCGGGTTCCAGGGCGCCGAGCGGCGCTACCAGCGCGTGGGCGAGGCACGCGGCGTCGCCGTCGTGGACGACTACGGCCACCACCCGACCGAGATTGCGGCGGTGCTCGCCGCCGCGCGAGAGGACCGTCCGCGTCGGCTCGTCGCGGTGTTCCAGCCGCACCGGTTCAGCCGGACGCGCGACCTGATCGACGAGTTCGGCCCGGCGCTCGCCGCCGCGGACGTGGTGGTGCTGACCGACATCTACCCGGCCGGCGAGGCGCCCATCCCGGGCGTGACGCTCGACGCGCTCGCGGCGGCCGTGCGTCGCGTGGTCCCGGGCGTGCACGTGGTCCCGCGGCTCGAGGACGTGCCCGCCGCCGTGGCGCGGCTGGCCACCGGGGGTGACCTGGTCGTCACGCTCGGCGCCGGGTCGGTGGCGACCGTGCCCGATCGCATCCTGTCGGCGATCGGCGCCGGGGCGGTGTCGCGATGAGCCGCACGAAGCCGGCCCGCCGTCGCGGCCTGCCCTCGCGCGCCGAGGTGAGCGCGCCGTCCGACCGTCGATTCAAGCGCGCGGACGTGCGGCCGGGACGCCGGCGGCAGATCGGGCTGATGGCCCTGCGCGTCGCGCGCTACGGCGTGCCCGCGCTCGTCGGCCTCGCCGCGTTCGTCTGGGCCGCCGGCCGGGTGCTCGACGCCGACGCGCTGCACGTCCGCCACGTCGTCGTGCAGGGCAACGTGCGGCTGGCGGCGGCCGACCTCGAGGCGCTCGTGACGACGCTGCGCGGCCAGAGCATCTTCCGCGTGGACCTCGAGGCGTCGCGCCAGCAGGTGCTCGCCTCGCCGTGGGTCGCCGACGTGCGGATGTCCCGGGTCCTGCCCGCGACGGTGCGCGTGGAGGTCGTCGAGCGCGAGCCGATGGCCGTGGCGCGTCTCGGCCGCCAGCTCTACCTCGTGGATCCGGCGGGCGTGATCATCGACGAGTACGGCCCGGAGTACGCCGCGTTCGACCTGCCCATCGTCGATGGGCTGATGACCCGGCCGATGCGCGACGCGCCCGTCGTCGACCCGGCGCGCGCGCGCCTGACGGGGAGCTTCCTCGCGTCCCTCGACGGGCACCCGGAGCTGCGGGAGCGGATCTCGCAGGTGGACGTCAGCGACCCGCACGACGTCGCGGCGCTGCTGACCGACGACCCGGCGTGGCTGCACCTGGGGGACGAGGACTTCCCGGATCGGCTCGCAGGGTACCTGGAGCTGGCGCCGTCGCTCCGGGAACGGATGCCGGATCTGGACTACGTGGATCTGCGGTTCGGCGACAACGTGTTCGTGCGCGAGCACGGACGCCGGACCGCGGTGTCGCGGCAGTAGGCGGGAGACCGAGATGGCACGCAGGGAACGGTATCTGGTGGGGCTCGACGTCGGGACGTCGAAGGTCGCCGCGATCGTGGGCGAGGTGATGGACGACGGCAGTCTGGACATCATCGGCCTCGGCGCCGCCGACGCGCGGGGGATTCGCCGGGGCGTGGTCAACAACGTGGACACGGCGGCCGAGTCGATCAAGCGCGCGCTCGACGAGGCGGAGCTGATGGCGGGGGTGGAGATCGACAGCGTCTACCTCGCGCTCTCCGGCGCCCACGTCAAGGCGTTCAACAGCCGCGGCGTGGTGGCGGTCGCCGGCCGCAACCGCGAGATCAGCCGCGACGACGTCAAGCGCGCGATCGACGCGGCGCGCGCGGTGGCGCTCCCCGGCGGTCGCGAGATCCTGCACGTCCTGCCCCAGGACTTCGTCGTCGACGACCAGGACGGCATCGCCGTGCCCGTCGGCATGACGGGCAGCCGGCTCGAGGTCAACGTCCACGTGGTCACGGGCAGCTCGTCCTCGATGCAGAACATGATCGCGTGCGTCAACCGCGCCGGCGTCGAGGTGGTCGAAACCGTGCTGGAGCAGCTCTCGGCCAGCGAGGCCGTGCTCACCGACGACGAGAAGGAGCTGGGCATCGCGCTGGTGGACATCGGCGGCGGCACGACGGACTTCGCGGTCTTCGAGCGCGGCAGCCTCTGGCACACCGGCGTCATCGCGGTCGGCGGCGACCACTTCACCAACGACATCGCCGTCGGCCTGCGGATGCCGATCCCGGAGGCGGAGAAGCTGAAGCGCCGGTCCGGCTGCGCGCTGACCGCGCTCGTGCCCGAGGACGAGACGATGGAGGTGGCGAGCATCGCCGGCCGCCGGCCGCGCACGATGCCGCGCCGCGTGCTCTCCGAGATCCTCCAGCCGCGCGCCGAGGAGGTGTGCCACCTGCTCTGGGACGAGCTGCGGCGCGCCGGCTACGAGAAGTCGCTCAACTCCGGCATCGTACTCACCGGCGGCGGCGCCCTGCTCGACGGCATGGCCGAGATCGCCGAGCAGATCTTCGATCTGCCGGTCCGCCGCGCCGCGCCCGAGGGCGTCGGCGGGCTCGCCGACCACGTCGCCAGCCCGGCGTTCGCCACCGGCGTCGGCCTGGTCGTCTACACGCACCGCAACCAGCAGCTCGAGCCCGTGCGCGTCGCCGCCGGGCCGCTCGGCCGCCTGACGGGGCGGCTCAGGACGCTGTTCAAGGAATTCTTTTAGCCCCGGCTCCAACCCGGCTGACGCAGGAGAAAGCAGGACCCATGGACGCGCGCCCACTCATCGACCGGCAGCCCGACAAGCTTCGCATCCTTCTCGAGGAGGACCTCATCCAGGCGGGAGCCCGGATCAAGGTCATCGGCGTCGGCGGGGGCGGCGGGAACGCCGTCAACCGCATGGTGCACGCGGGACTCGGCGACGTCGAGTTCATCGTCGCCAACACCGACCAGCAGGCCCTGCGCAACAGCGCGGCGCCCGTCAAGGTGCAGCTCGGCGGGCAGCTGACCAAGGGCCTCGGCGCCGGAGCCGACCCGAACGTCGGCCGCGCGGCCGCGCTCGAGGACACGGACCGGATCCTCGAGGCGCTCGACGGCGCCGACATGGTCTTCGTGACGACCGGCCTCGGCGGCGGCACCGGGACCGGCGCCGCGCCCGTCATCGCGAGCCTCGCCAACCAGCTCGGCGCGCTGACCGTCGCGGTCGTGACCAAGCCGTTCCGCTTCGAGGGCCGCAAGCGGCACCTGCAGGCCGAGCAGGGCCTGCGCGACCTGGCCGAGAGCGTGGACACGATGATCACGATCCCGAACGAGCGGCTGCTCGCGACCGTCGACCGGTCCACCAGCATGTCCGCGGCGTTCGAGACGGCCGACGACGTGCTGCGACAGGCGATCCAGGGGATCTCGGACCTGATTCTCGTGCCGGGGCTCATCAACCTCGACTTCGCCGACGTGAAGACGACGATGTCGCGCATGGGCATGGCGATCATGGGCACGGGCGTCGCCACCGGCGCCGACCGCGCCCGCGCCGCGGCGACCGCCGCGGTGTCGAGCCCGCTGCTCGAGGACGCGTCGGTGCAGGGCGCCCGCGGCGTCATCATCAACGTGACCGGCGGCCCCGACCTGACGCTCTCCGAGGTCAGCGAAGCCTCGGACATCGTCTACAGCGCCGCGCACGAGGAGGCGAACATCATCTTCGGCGCCGTCGTCGATCCGACGATGGAAGGGAAGATCAAGATCACCGTGATTGCGACCGGCTTCGACCGCGAGGGGGCCGAGTCCGCGCCGTCGGCGCAGGCCGACAAGACCACGCCGGTGGACCTCTCGGCCTACACCCAGCCGCGCGTGGAAACCGAGGAGCGCCTCGTGTCCAACGGCGGCCGCGTCATCGTCAGCCGCCGGCCCGTGCTGGACCTCGGCGCCGTGGCCGCGCAGCACGCCGACCTGCTGAGCGCCTCCGAGGACGCGTCGCCGCTCGACGTCCCGGCGTTCCTGCGCCGGCACGAGTAGCGGCGCCGCCGGCGCAGACCGGCGGGGATCGCGTGCCGGGCACCGGGCATCGGGCACTGGGCATTGGGCACTGGGCATTGGGCATTGGGCACTGGCCATCAGGCGCCGGCCACTGGCGGGCGTGGACGTGGGCGATTCGCCGGTGCCGAGTGCCCAATGCCCAGGGCCTGATTCAATCGAGGTACAATCGCCAGAGCCATCGTCCGCGCGCGCGCCGGCGCCTGAGGCGCACGTGCCGGACGCCCGGTACCATCTCGACGTGCCCAAATCCACCCGAAGCAGACCCGCGCGGGCCGCGGCCCGGACGCGCGCGGCCGATCCCCGTGCCCTCGCGCGCGAGACGCTGTCGCGCGAGGTCGGCTACGTGGTGAAGCCCCACGGGGGCCGCCTGCGGGTCGCCCTGGCCTTCCCGAACACCTACTTCGTCGGGATGTCGAACCTGGGGCTCCAGACGGTCTACCGGCTCTTCAACGCCGACGACCGCGTCGTCTGCGAGCGCGCCTTCCTGCCGGCGAAGCAGGACCTGGCGCGCCAGATCGCCCGGCACGAGCCGCTCGTGACGCTCGAGTCCCAGACGGCCGTGCGCGAGTTCGACGTGTTCGCCTTCTCGGTGTCCTTCGAGTGGGACTACACGAACGTGGTCTCGATGCTGCGGCTGGCCGGCCTCGCGCCGCGCGCCGCCGACCGGGACCCCCGCGATCCGCTGGTCGTCATCGGCGGGGCGGTGACGTTCGTCAACCCGGAGCCGCTCGCGCCGTTTGCCGACGTCATCGCGGCCGGCGAGGCCGAGCGCCTCGTGACGCCGCTCGTGGACGCCTGGCACGACGAGCGCGCGCGCGACGCCCTGCTGCGCCGGCTCGCGGCCGGCACCGGGTTCTACGTGCCGTCGTTCTACGAGCCGGTCTACGACGGCCCCGGCCGGATCGCCGCGCTCACGCCGCGGGCGGAGACCGGTGCGCCCGCCATCGTGCGCAAGGCCGCCGTGAAGACCGCCGATCAGCTCGATCCGCCGGTCACCGGGATCTTCACCCCGGACACCGAGTTCGGCGCCCGCCTGCTCATCGAGGTGGTCCGCGGCTGCGCCAACCTGTGCCGGTTCTGCTGGGCCGGCTACAACTACCTGCCGGTGCGAGCCTTCCCGGCCGACCGCGTCCTGGCCCTGGCCGAGGCCGCCCGGCCGCACGCCACCCGCGTCGGGCTCGTGTCGATCGCCCTCTGCGACCATCCCGAGATCGAGCGAATCCTCCGTGCCCTGATCGACATGGGCTACGGCATCAGCCCCGCGTCGCTCCGCCTGGACGACCTGACCGATCCGATCGTCGCGATGCTCCGCGAGAGCGGCGAGCGCTCGATCACGATCGCACCCGAGACGGGATCCGACCGGCTGCGCCGCGTGATCAACAAGACCGTCACCAACGACGAGATCCTCGACCGCGCGGACCTGATCTTCCGCAACGGCATCGAGAACCTGAAGCTCTACTACATGCTCGGCCTGCCCACCGAGACCGACGACGACCTGCAGGCCATCGCCCGGCTGACGACCGAGATCCGGGACCGGATGCTTGCGCACGGCCGGTCGCGCGGGGCCCTCGGCCGCATCGTGGCGTCGGTGAACCCGCTCGTGCCCAAGCCCGGCACCACGTTCCAGTGGCTCCCGATGACACCCGCGCGCGAGATCGACGCGAAAGTCGCCCGGCTGCGGGCGCTCGTCGCCGGCCTCGACAACGTCTACTTCAACATCAAGTCCGAGCGTCATTCGTACTACCAGGGCCTGCTGTCGCTCGGCGACCGGCGCGTCGCCGACGTCATCGAGCGCGCCGAGGCGAACGGCGGCCAGTGGCGCGCCGCCGTGGCGGAGGCCGGTCTCGACGCCGATGCCTACCTCTACCGCGACCGCACGCAGGACGGCTTCCTGCCGTGGCAGATCATCGACGGCCCGGCGCGCCACGGCTTCTTCCAGGCCGAGTTCGATCGCAGCCTGCGCGAGGAATGGACGCTGCCGCCGAAGCGGGCGCGCGAGAACGCCAGCCTCGTGCGCACGCTCGCACCCGACGCCTGAAGCGGCGACGACCGGGACACGGCCCGGTGGCCCCGTCACACGGCTTCGGCGAGCGCGGCCTCGTGCTCCTTGTAGGCCTCGAGGATGAGATCGCGAAGCCGGTCCTGCGACTTCGCGTCCGCGATCGGCCGCAGCAGCGTGAAGCTCCGCCGCTCGCCGTTGACCGAGTACTGCCGCGCCGGCATCGTCACGTTGCGGCCGCCGCCGCGACGCTCCCACACCGCGAGCCCCACGAGCTTGAGCCCGTCGAGCGGGCCGCCGGAGAAGTGCAGTTCCGCGTCGGCCAGCTTGCCCACGGGGGTGCCCCGGTCGTTCGCCACGAACTTGACTGTCATGTGATCGCCCTCCGCCGGTCGACGCCGGCCGTCCTCGTCAGGAGCAAGGACCGGGCCGTGCCCGGTCACGGACCGATCGTCGCCGGAAGGCCCGGTGATGGCGGGGGATATGGCTCGGCCCGACGTCGGGCGCACGGCAGTCCGGCGCCGCGATGACACCCCGGGTTACCCTGAACGGGTCGAGGAGCACCTGAGTGGCAACCGAAGTACCCACCGGATGGACGTGGCAACCCGGAGCGACCGGTCCCGGCCTGCGGTGCGCCGCGCTCGACCGGGTCGCGCCGCATGTGTTCACGTCACGACACCTGTCGTTTCGCGACGTCGCCGACTACGGCCCGCTGGGACGCCTGCTGGACGTCGCGCCCGCGTCGATCGTCCGTGCCCGCCAGGTCCACGGGCGGGCCGTCGTCATCGTTCGGCCCGGCGAGGCGATGGAGGACACGCCGGAAGCGGACGCCCTGGTGTCGCGGGATCCCGATCGGGCCGTCGCGGTTCGGGTGGCGGATTGCGTCCCGGTGCTCATCGCGCATCGCGCCGGGCCCGGCGTGGCCGCCGTGCACGCGGGCTGGCGCGGCACGTGCGCGGGCGTGGCCGGCGTCGCGGTCGAAGCCCTGGCCGACGAAGGGTTCGCCGCGGCGGACCTGGTGGCCGCGATCGGCCCGAGCATCGGCCCGTGCTGCTACCAGGTGGACGAGCGCGTCCGCACGGCGTTTCTCGCGATGACGCCGGACGCGGCCGAGTGGTTCGCCGAGGACGGTCCGGGCCGCTGGAAGCTCGACCTGTGGCGGGCCAACGCCGAGCAACTCGAGGCAGCCGGCGTGCCCGCCGCGTCGATTCACCTGTCTCGCGTGTGCACGGGCGACGCGCTGGACCAGTGCTTCTCGTATCGGCGTGAAGGACCGGACACGGGACGAATGGTCGCGGCCATCAGGCCGCGTGCCTGACCGTCGCGCCGGGCGGGCGCGTCACGCGCCTCAGAACACGGACCTCAGAACTTGAACAGGTCGTCGAAGGCCTTCTTGGCCGCCGACGTGCCGCCCGACGATCCGGACGACGGCGTCGACCCGGTCTCGCGCTCGACCTGCACCCGCGGCGCGAACAGCCTGCACTCGTTCGGCTCGTCCTTCGGGCTGACCCGCGCGGTCAGGTCCTGCCGGCACTCGAACCTGGCACCCGGATCGAACGAGTCGCACTGGATGCACGCGCGGAGCGCCACGCCGCAGCCGCCGCACCGGCTGAGCGGCAGGATGTCGGTGGACTCGATGCGCCCGCAGCGCGCGCAGCGGAACACCTGGCGGAAGCCGGGCATGTTCGGCACGCGTGGGTCGCGCGGCATCCGGGGATCACGCGGCTCACGGGGCGGCTGCGGGCGTGACGGGCCCTGGGGCCGCCGCTCGCGGTCGCTGTCCTGGTAGCCCCGCTGGCGGTACTTGCGATCAGACATTCGGTGGGTCACTCCATCTTTGGCCCGATCGGGCCGACACGTCAATCGTGCGGTCCGCCCGACGACGAGGTGCCGCGCGTGAGGCGCCAGACGCGAAGCTCCGGCCGATCCACGACGAGCGCGTCCATCGTCCAGCCCCCGCGCCACGCGGGCGGCGCCCCCGCTGGCCGTCCGCCCTCGACCGCGATGGCTGCACGGTCCGAGACGCCCGCCACGCGCCAGCCGTTTTCGACCGGCGCGGGCGCGGGCAGGGGGGAGTCCGGGGTACCGGCGAGCGCCGCCGTCAGGGTGATCGCATCCGGCAGGATGCGCGTCCCGTCGATGAAGGCGGCGGCGCAGCGCTGCTGCACCGGCCCGGGCTCGTCGTCCTGCAGCCCGGCCTGCAGGTGGAACGTCGTGCCGACTTCGAGGACGCGGCTCAGCACGCCGAAGGCCAGCGCGACGTCGCAGTCCGCGATCCGCTGGCGGCCCGTGCGCGCGCCGTCCTCTTCGTCGAACCCGATGGGCTCGTTGCTGACGACCGGCTTGTCGAGCGCGGCGCCGAGCGCGGCCAGCTCCGCCACCCGGCCGGCCTGCGCCCAGCCCGTCCCGGCGCGTTCCAGGTGGCGCGTCACGAACCGCCCGGCCGGCGCGGTCTCGACGTCGCTCGCCCACGACGGTCCGGCGGTCCACGGCAGGTCGAGGCCGCCGGTGGCCTCGGCGGCGAGGCGATCCACGACGGCCGCGTCGTGCAACTCGACGATCTGACTCGGGTGGCCGGGCTCGTTCGCGAATTCGAACACGCAGTTGCCGGCGCGGGCGCAGGCCTCGGCCACCAGGCGTGCGTGGCGCCGGACGTCGAACGCCCGCTCCGCGCTGTCGGAGATGGCGACGACCGAGAGGATCAGCCCGCGATCGCGGGCGAGGGCCAGCGCGCGGGGCAGGGCGGCGCGGCCCGCGTCGGGCGCCAGGTCGAAGAGGATCGTCTCCGTGGTCAGGACGCGGACGACGGTGAAGCCGGTGGCCCGGGCCCAGTCGAGGTAGCGTTCGGCGCGCGTCTCCCGGCCGGCGGCGACGTCGGCGACCAGCCGGAAGCCGGTCACGCCGCGCCAGCGAAAGGGGGTGCCGTCGGGGCAGCGGAAGAGCCGCCCCTCGACGCGGATGGACAGGCACGGCACCAGTGGACGGCCGTCGCCGGAGATCGTCGCGACATCGGCTGCCGGCGCGGCGTCGGCGGCCGCGGCGGGCCTCGCGGTGGGCGCGGGAGACGCGTCGGACGGGACGTCCTGCGCGCACGCCGCCGCGAGGACCGCGAGGACCGCGAGCGGGATCAGGCCCGCGCCGTGGCGCCGGTCAACCCGCCACACCCCGCCCGGCCTCGTCCATCGCCTCGCTGGCGACGCGGTCGGCGTTCCCGATGCACGGGCGCCGGATCGGCTCGAAGGTCACGAGGGCGGCTCCGCGGGGGGTTCGTAGTAGAGGATCCGCTGGCAGTTCTCGCATTCGATCAGCGAGTCGTTGCGCCGGATCATCTGGGTGACGTGCGGGCGGAGCCTGACGAAGCAGGCCGAGCACGTCTCGCCGGTGAGGGCCGCGACGGCCACGCCCTTGCGACCCTTGAGCAGCTGCTCGTAGCGGGCGAGCGCCGGGGGCTCGATATCCGCCGTCTCACCCTTGCGGGCGGCGGCGATCCGCGCGAGTTCCTCCTCGAGCGCGGCGGCTTCCTTCTTCATCTCGGCGCGACCGGCGTCGCCGGCCTTCTTCGCGTCGGCCACCGCGGCCCGCGCGGCCTCGAGCTCGGCCGTGATGCCGTCGGCGGCTTCCATCAGCTCGAGAATCTTCTCCTCGTAGCCGTCCTTCTCGGCCTTCGCCGTTTCGATTTCGTGAAGCAGGGCCGTGTATTCCTGGTTCGTCTTGACGGCGGCCTTGTGGTCGTTGAAGCGGCTCATGCGCGCCTCGACGCCCGCGACGTCCTTCTCCAGCCCGCGCCGGGCTTGCTGGTTCTCCGCCAGCCGTGCCTGGATGGCGGTGACCGCGGCTTCGGCCTCGGCGATGCGCCCGGCCATCGCGGCCTCGGCGTCGGGCATCTCCGCCAGCCTGCGCCGCGCGGTGTCGGCGGCCGAATCGAGTTTCTGGAGGGCGACGAGCGCCGCCAGGGCGGGAATCACGGCGCTAAGTGTTCCATAGGTGCGCCGCTTCGCGAAAGGGCGGCGCCGAGACGCCACGCGCGCCGGCCAGCCCACAGGCTGGCCAGGATCAGCCCGATGCCGATCGCCACGCCGGCGGCCGGCGGCAGCACGTGCAGATAGACGAGGTACAGCCACCAGAAATCGAGGCTGAAGGCGAACTGCTGGGAGAACCCGCCCGGCTGGTCGCCGGCATCCCGGACGATCGGCGGCGGCGTGGCGCGCCCCGCGAGGATCGCGAGGTTCCGCGGTACCGACGTGGCGGCCTCGCGGACGTTGAGCACCAGCGGCGACGATCGCCAGTGTTCGAGCCGCTCGGACACGGCCGTGGGCGACGCGGCCCGAGCCCAGGCGAAGCTCACCCGCGAATAGTCCACGAGCACGCCCGGAAGCTGCAGAAGCGACGAGATCAGCAGCACGGGGACGGCGGTCCGGTTCAGGACGCGGGCGAAGCGGGGTCGATCCGACACCGCGGCGGGCGCGGGCGAGGGGCGCCCGTAGACTTCCACCGCCGCCACCGCAAGCAGCGGCAGGCACGCCACCAGGTACCGCGGACCGTAGGCCCGACCGCCGACCCAGTCCTCGAGCGCTCCGACGAACGCGTAGTGAATCAGGCCCGGTCCGCCGAGCAGCCACGCCGTCGCGCCCTGTCCCCGGCGGGCCAGCAGCAGAAGACCTCCGAGGCCGAGGATGATGCTCGGCGTGTAGACGAAGACCGACGCGCCCGGGTAGACGAGAAGACCGAGGTAGCCCTGCCCGCCATAGCCTGGGTGATGGCCGACCTCGAAGGGCGTACCGAAGCGGCTGACGTTGTAGGCCATCCAGGCCGTACCGCCCACCGCAAGCCCGGCGAGGTAGGCCGGGACCACGCTCCGCAGGCGCGTCCGATCCACCGAAGCCAGCAGCCAGGCCAGGCCGGCGATCCCGATCAGCAGGCCTTCGTGACGGGTCAGCCACAGCGCGCCGACCAGCAGGCCGGCCAGTCCGATCAGGCCGGTCCGATGGCGCTCCGTGCCCAGCCAGAGCGTCCAGGCCGACGCCGTCAGCAACGCGGCGGCGAGCGTGGCGTTGAAGCCGAAGGTCGCGTAGGGCCAGAGCAGCGAGCCCGCCGCGGCCGTCGCCGCCGAGAGGAGAGCCGCGCGGCCGTCGCGGCTCAGGGCGAACGCGAAGGCAAAGACGATCGCGACGGCCGTGGCGGCCGCGACCGTGCTCGACATCGCCACGGTGGCCTTGGTGATGGTGTCCGGCGGGCCGGGCGTGTGCGGAAACCGGGCTTCCATGGCGCGGCCGGCCAGGAAGAACGGGATCGTGTAGAGCGAGTAGCCCAGTCCCTGTTGCGAGTAGGGACGGCCGTCGAGGCCCACGTTGACCGTCGATCCGGGCATGTTGCTCGACAGGGCCACGGAATGGTGGTCGACGATGTTGCGGGTGAGATCGAAGGCGATGGACGCGTCCGAACTGGTCAGGCTGCCTCCGGCCGTGCCGACGTAGAGCAGCAGCGCCGACAGGAACACCCAGACGGTCACGCGTCCGACCGGGCCGGTGGCGCGCGTCGTGTCGCCCTCCGGCCCCGGCGTCACGACCAGAGGCCCCAGAGGTAGGTGGCCGCGGTGCCGCCGAGCAGCACGAGGCCGGCCCACGACAGCGCGATCAGGCCCGGACCGGGCCGGTGCGCGGCCGGGACCGCGGCGCCCGTGACCACGCGCAGGTTCAGGTAGCCGAGCACGGGCGCGGTGAGGAAGGAGACGATCGTCGCGAAGTCCACGAGCGCCGTGAGCGTACCCGCGAACCAGATGATGAACACCACCGTGAGCAGCCCGAGCCCGCCGACCAGCATCCAGTAGACGCCCCCCGTCTCGCGCGCGGCGGCCGCCGCCTCGTCGCCCCGGAGCACCGCCACGGTCCGCGCGATCGCGCGCGGGAACCCGTCGATCACCGTGAGCGCCGTGGACGCCATCGTCGTGACGACCGCGACGAGGACGATGGGGCGGGTCCAGCCGCCGAGGGCCTGGCTGTAGAGGTCCACGAGCTGGATGGAGAACTGCGTGCCGGCGTTGCTGAACGTGGTGCCCGAGTGGTACATCACGCCGGCACCGAGCGCCACGAACGCGAAGGCCAGGATGCCGGTGGCGACGTAGCCGATGCGGAAGTCGAGCAGCGCGTGCGCGACCGAGGCCGTGGTGCCCGTGTCGCGGTTCTTGGCGAGCGTCCAGGCCGAGCTCCACACGGCGCTGTCCACGCCGGACGGCATCCACCCGGAGAGCGCGAGGATGAAGGCGAAGGGCACGGCCGCCGACGCCGGCGGCCACAGCGCCAGCGTCGTCGGGTCCACGCGCGGCAGCGTCAGCGCGGCCGCGAAGAGCGTCGAGACCGCGAGCAGGGCCATGATGATCTTGATCGTCACGTCGAGTCCGCGGAACCGGCCGACCCGCAGCAGGAGCGCGCAGCACGCGATGATGGCCGCCGCGGTCACCGGGAGCGGCAGCGTCAGGCCGAGCGCCGCCTGGAGCAGGAAGGCGGTGAACATGACGACCGCGAGCTCCACCATGAACGCGGTGGAGCCGGTGATCAGCAGGAACGTCCAGAGCGCCCAGCGGCCGATGCGGCCGTAGCCCTCGACGAGCGTCTCACCGGTGGCGGCCGCATAGCGCGGGCCGTACTCGAAGAACGGGTACTTGAGGACGAGCGCGAGCAGGATCACGCCCGCCAGGCCGAGCCCGGCGTCGGCGCCCGCGCGCGTGGACTGGACGAGGTGCGAGACGCCGACCGCGGTCGCGGCCCACAGCAGGCCGGGTCCGAAGGCGGCCCAGAACGACGAGGGACGGCCGGAAGTCAAGGCCGCGGCAGTCTATCGCACTCGCTTCCCTTCGACGGGCTCAGGGTTGCCCCTTCGACGGGCTCAGGGTTGCCGGTACATGCCGATGGCGACGAGCAGCCACGCGAGGGCGAGCAGCGTGAAGGTCGCCGTCAGCACCAGCAGGGCCTCCGCGCAGCCGGCGAGCAGGCTCTGTCGGGAAGCAGCCACCCAGGTCGCCGTGTTCGAGGCGCCCTTGAGGATCGTCCCGGCCGCGCCGCCGACGCTGCCGATCGAGGCGAAGAGACCGGCCAGCGACAGCGGCCGGAGGATGGCGAGCACGCGATCCGACGGGCGGAGGGCGTAGATGCCGCCGGTGACGAGCGCGCCGAGGCTGCCGGCCACGGCGAGAGCGACGAGCCAGGTGCCGATCATGTCTGCTCCGTTCCCGCGCGATCCCGGCGCGACGCCCTCGCCCGCGCCCGCGACGCCGAGGCCGAAGCGACCCGCCGCGCGCCCGCAACCGGCACGCCGCAGCCGCGCCCCGGCTGAGCCCGCGCCCCGGCTGAGCCCCCCTCCGGCTGCGTCCGCGCCCGGCAGAGCCCGCGCTGCGGTGGCGCCCACCTCGGTTCCGAGTTCGAACTTCCAACTTCGAAGTTCCGCGCGCCGCAGGCGCGCGGTAGTGGTGGGCCCCCCAGGATTCGAACCTGGGACCAACCGGTTATGAGCCGGCAGCTCTGACCGCTGAGCTAGGGGCCCTCTTGGTGAGAAGGACCGCGCGGAACTTCGAACGGGGAAGTTCGAACTTCGAACGCCGGGGCTTCGGTCCTGCAAGGTGTTTCGGCGCCGTCCGGACTATGGCACAGGGGGAAGATCGACGCCAGTTTCCTGGAGTCCGTGGAGAAAGGCCGGGCCCTGGGGACGTGGGGCGACGGAGCCCTCCCCACGTCCCCACGTCGCCCCACGTCCCCATGGCCCCTGGCTCTCCCCACGTGCCCCAGGCACCCCACGTGCCCTAAGGTGCGATGTTCTGGTTCACCCTGAACAGGTTCTTCGGGTCGTACTTCCGCTTCACCTGGCGGAGCCGCTTGTAGTTGCCCTGGTAGGTGGCCTGGATCCGCTCCTGGCCCTCGTCGGCCATCATGAAGTTGATGTAGGCGCCCGGTGCGCAGTGCGGGTGGAGCGCGTTCCAGTAGTCGCGCGCCCACTTCACCAGCTCCGGCTTCTTCGCCGCGTCGTGATCGACGCCGACGATGACCTCGGCCCAGTGCGCCTTGCGGTAGGCCCAGGGCGTCGCGCTGTTCTTCACCTTCGACGCCACGCCGTCGATCGGGTACAGGTGCATCGTCGACTGCATCGACGGCAGAAGTGCGCCGTGCTTCGCGTGCAGGGCGATCGCCTCGTCGCTGATCGTCTCGACGAAGTCCGCCTTCCAGTACCACTGGTCGCCGGGCGGCAGCAGCCCGTCGAACAGGCTCTGCAGCACGGGATGCGGGATCGGCCCGACGAGGTCGAGCGCGGGCGTGCGGCGGGCCCGGATCGGCTTGAAGATCTTCTCGGCCTTCCTGAGCGGACCCGAGTAGCACCAGACGATGCCGCACATCTTCTTCAGGTGGAGGTGCGCCGGGAAGGGCGGCCCGGGCGGCACGGTGAGGAACGCGAAGAAGCCGGTCAGCTCCTTCGGCGCCTTGACGATGAACGACCGGTACCACGTCAGCACGTCGGGCGCCTCGGACAGCTCGTAGAGCATCGGCCCCGCGTAGTTGGTGTGGACCGGGTGCGTGCGGAACAGGAAGGAGGTCACCACGCCGAAATTGCCGCCCCCGCCGCGGATCGCCCAGAAGAGGTCGGCGTGCTTCTTCGCATTCGCGGTCACGAGCTCGCCGGTCGCGAGGACGACGTCGGCCTCGAGGAGGTTGTCGATCGTCAGGCCGCAGCCGCGCGTCAGGTGGCCGATGCCGCCGCCGAGCGTCAGGCCGCCGACGCCGGTCGTCGAGACGATGCCCGCCGGCACGGCGCGCCCGAACGCATGGAGCGCGTGGTCGATGTCGCCCCACGTGCAGCCGCCCTCGACGCGGGCGGTCTTCGTCACCGGGTCGTAGCGCACGCCCTTCATGCGCCCGAGCTTGATCACGAGCCCGCCGTCGCAGCTGCCGAGGCCGCCCGCGTTGTGGCCGCCGCTCTGGACTGCGAGGAGCATCTTCTCGGTGCGCGCGAAATTGACGGCGGTGACGACGTCGCCCACGTTCGCGACCTCGGCGATGAGCGCCGGGCGCTTGTCGATCATCGCGTTGTAGACCTGGCGCGCCTCGTCGTAGCGCGGGTCGGTCGGTTCGATCAGATCGCCCCGAAGGGCGGAGCGGAAGGCCGCGATCGCGGCGGGAGTAGGCATGCCGGGCTCCTGGGCGGAGAGACGGCCGGCGGTCCTCTGGGGCGCCACGCCACGGAGGGCGTCCGGCACGGGGTGGAAGAGGGTAGATCAGTCCCGGGAGCGGAGCAAGCAAAAGGCCTGAAACGCAGAAGGGGCGCGCCGAAGCGCGCCCCTTCCTGGGTTCCAAGTTCGACCTTCGAACTTCAAGGTCAATCACCGCCGCCGCGCATCGAAGCGCCCGCGGCGGCCGCCTGCCGCCTACCGTCCTTCCAGGAACGGCTTGAGCCGCCGCGATCGCGACGGGTGCCGCAGCTTGCGCAGCGCCTTCGCCTCGATCTGCCGGATGCGCTCGCGGGTGACGGCGAAGCTCTGGCCGACCTCCTCGAGCGTGTGCTCGGAGCCCTCGCCCACGCCGAACCGCATCTTGATGACGCGCTCCTCGCGCGGGGTCAGCGTCTTGAGGACGTTGTCGGTCTGCTCCTTGAGGTTCAGGTTGATGACCGCCTCCGACGGCGACACCACGTTCGTGTCGGGGATGAAGTCGCCGAGGTGCGAATCCTCCTCCTCCCCGATCGGCGTCTCGAGCGAGATCGGCTCCTGCGCGATCTTGAGGACCTTGCGGACCTTCGAGACCGGGATGTCCATCCGCTGCGCGATCTCCTCCGAGGTCGGCTCGCGGCCCAGCTCCTGGACCAGCGCGCGCGACGTGCGGATGAGCTTGTTGATCGTCTCGATCATGTGGACCGGGATGCGGATCGTCCGCGCCTGGTCCGCGATCGCGCGGGTGATGGCCTGCCGGATCCACCACGTCGCGTAGGTCGAGAACTTGTAGCCGCGCCGGTACTCGAACTTGTCGACGGCCTTCATCAGGCCGATGTTGCCCTCCTGGATCAGGTCCAGGAACTGCAGGCCGCGGTTCGTGTACTTCTTCGCAATCGAGACCACGAGGCGGAGGTTGGCCTCGACCAGCTCCTTCTTCGCCTGCTCGGCCTGCGCCTCGCCCTCGAGGATCGTGTGCAGCGTGGCGGTGAGCTGGTCCACGGGCTGGTCCAGCCGCTTCGCCATCTCGCGGACTTCCTTCCGCAGCTCGTCCTTGTGCTTCTGGAGGATCTTCTTCTCCTCCTCGCGCACCTTGCGGCGGCCCTTCGACTCGAGCTTCTGGTCGATCAGCCGGATCTCGCGCTGCTTGTACTGGATGTCCTCGACCGACGCCTTCATGCCGTCGATCAGCCGGCGCTTGACCAGCTCGGTCAGCTCGACCTTGCGGATGAGCTTCGACAGCTCCACGCGCGCGCGCAGGATCTTCCACTTCGCGCGGCGGTACTTCCGCTTGTCGGACTTCGGCGTGCCGCCGTACTTGTCCTCGAGCTTGCGGACGACCTCGAGCTGCGCGCGGACCTTGTCCACCTGCTTCAGGAACTCGCGCTGGCGCGCCGCGATCTTCTCGTCGGTGATCTCCTCCTCGTTGAAGACCACCAGCTCGCGCACCGTGCGCTCGCCCCGCTTGAGCTGCTCGCCCATCTCGATGACTTCCTGCGTCACCTTGGGCGTCCGCGAGATCGCCTTCACCGCGGCCAGCTTGCCCTGCTCGATGCGCTTGGCGATCGCCACCTCGCCCTCGCGGGTGAGGAGCGGCACCGTGCCCATCTCGCGCAGGTACATCCGGACCGGGTCGTTGGTCTTGTCGAGCGTGCCGGGCGAGAGGTCGAGGTCCCCGCTTTCCTCGGTGTTGTCGCTCTGCGACCCGCCGCCGCGGTCGTCCCGGTACGCCTTCTCGGAATCGACCACCTCGATGCCGGCGCTGCCGAAGGTCGCGAAGAGATCGTCGAGCTCCTCCGACGACGTGATGTCGGCCGGCAGCAGTTCGTTCACCTCGTCATAGAGGAGGTAGCCCTTCTCCTTGCCGATGGCGATGAGCTGGCGAATCTCGTCGTATTTTTCTTCGATGGACAACGGCTTCTCCTTGCGGAAACGTGTGACGTGCGTCTAGATCGCTTCCAGCTTCCGAATCAGGTCCCGCTTGCGCTCCCAGAGGTCGCGCAGGCGCCCGGCCCGCTCGGGGCCCGCCGCCGCGCCGGCCTCGTCCTGGAGCCGGTCAATCTCGTCCTGCAGCGCCATCCGCTCCCGCTCCAGCCGGAGCCGGCGCAGCGCGCCCACGCAGTCGGCCGCGTTGGCCGGCGGCGCCTCGAGCGCGGCCACGCGCTCGAACAGCGCGCGCTCGCTCTCACTTAGACGCTCGCGGACCAGTTCCGGCAGCACGTCCGGCGGCACGTCCGA